>CAYGZL010000151.1:0-157947 GCA_964354345.1 uncultured Anaerolineaceae bacterium
ACATAGTCTTCGTCGGGCGAGGGTTCGATGCGCATGGCGACTTCGCCAAATTGACCGGCGCCGCCAGTTTGTTTCTTATGGCGGTAACGCGCTTCGCCTTTCTTGGTGATCGTTTCCTGGTAGGGCACCCGCGGTTGCTCGGT
Source organism: uncultured Anaerolineaceae bacterium (assembly GCA_964354345.1). GTDB lineage: Bacteria > Chloroflexota > Anaerolineae > Anaerolineales > UBA4823 > CAYGZL01. Next base: position 144 of record CAYGZL010000151.1, read on the forward strand.
CAGCAGGCCGGTCTGGAACTTCGCCTCGGCCTTGCGGATGGCGACATCAATGTGCTGGTCGCCCATACCTTGCAGGATGGTCTGGTTGGTAGCCATTTCCTGGAACCAGGACAGGGTCATGTCTTCTTCGCACAGGCGGGTGAGGGTGGGGCTGATCTTGGCAGAGTCAGCCTGTGTCTTTGGGTAAACTGCTACACGGTACAACGCGTGCGGATATTTGGGGATGGGCAGGGTTAATGGATGGCCCTTGTCGCAGAATGTGTCGCTGGTGGAGGTGACGCTCAGCTTTGAGACGGTCGCGATATCGCCGGCATGCACAATCTTGATGTTGATCTGCTCTTTGCCGCGCAGGGCGTGCAATGTGCCAAAGCGTTCCTCCTGGGATTTAGGCTGGTTCCAGACACGTGTGTCGGAGTTCAGGATGCCGGAATAGACGCGGAAGTAGGTGATTTTACCGACGAAAGGATCAGCGGTGGTTTTCCAGACGTACGCCGCTAAGGGACCGCCGTCGTTGCAGGTCAGTATTTCTATGCCATCTCTGCCCTGCGCCGTGACAGGCGGAACCTGCGCTGGCGAGGGGAACAGATCAATCATCGCATCCAGCAGGGGGGCCAGGCCGATTTCAGATGAGCCAGCCGCGACCAGCACAGGCACATACAGAACTGATTGGACGACCTTGCGCAAACCGATCAGGATTTCCTCGGGTGATAGTTCGCTTCCTTCGAGATATTTCTCCAACAGTGCATCTTCACCTTCAGCCGCCGCCTCGACGATCGCCTGATGCGCCGCCTCAGCCTCTTCCAGATATTCGGCTGGTATCTCCTGGATCGTTCTTCCATCACCAGGGTAGGCTTTCATAATCAACAGGTCAATCACTCCTTTGAATCCAGCCCGTTCACCCCAGGGTAGCTGTAAAGGAATCAGGCGTTTGTTGGCTATTGTCTGTACTGAGTCGAGCGCTTTCCGAAAGTTAGCGTTGTCGCGGTTCATCTTATTGATGATGACAAAACGTGGCAGGTTGAATTCGTCGCAGGTATTCCAGGCGATCTCAGTACCAACTTCTGCTCCCGCGACTGAGTCGACCAGGATGACTGCCGCATCAGATACGCGCAGAGCTGAGATCTCTTCGCCAACAAAATCGGTATAGCCCGGGGTATCCAGCAGGTTCAGCTTGTGATCACGGTATTCAACGGGAATAATGGCAGTCGAGAGGGATATACCCCGACGAATTTCCTCGTCTTCGAAGTCTGAAACCGTCGTTCCATCCTCGATTTTCCCCAGGCGGGTGGTGGCGCCGGTGAAGTGCAACAAAGCCTCGCCCAGCATCGTCTTGCCGGCGTTGCCATGCGAAACCAGGGCGATGTTGCGGATGCAATCCGTACGATATTCTTTCATTTGAAGAACCTTTCCTTAAAACTGATTAACAGCTTGGCGGTGAAATAATACCTGCACCTGATGGTTGCAATCCATCATTGTAAGGGAAAACACCTTGCTTGTCAAAGTGTGATTTGTCACGAAGTTTGGAATCCAATCAAGAGAAAAGCTTATCCTGGAGTAAAATCATCGTAATAGCATATGCTGCAAACAATCTTGAGCCGTTTTTTTCGAGTTGTCGTGCGTTGTATTGGGTTACGGCAGCGGTATAAATGTGATTACCCTGGCGAACCTGTTGTAGGATTGAATTGTAAATGAAGATATTATTTTTATTTGTCGATGGCATCGGGTTGGGTGTCAATAACCCGGACGTCAATCCACTGGCGCGGGCAGCCATGCCTGTATTGCAGGATTTGCTGGGTGGCAAGCGTCTGGTCGCCAGCGCCGCGCCGTTGATGACAGGACGCGCCACCTTGCTCGGATTGGATGCCTGCCTGGGAGTGCATGGGGTTCCCCAATCGGCCACCGGTCAGGCGGTGCTGTTGACCGGTTTAAATGTCCCGGCGGCTGTCGGTTACCATTTCGGACCCTGGCCGAACCAGGCTGTAACCGAATTTCTTAAAAATGGAAATGTATTCAGTAAGCTGAAGAAGGCGGGGAAGGAAGTTGCTTTCCTTAACGCTTATCCTCCGCGCTATTTTGCGGAGGTGCAATCCGGACACCGTTTAAATTCTGCGATCCCTTTGGCTGCGATAACTGCCGGGCTGGCATTGCGCACCGAGACAGACCTGCAGGCGGGGCAGGCGCTCTCCGCTGATTTTACCGCCCAGGGCTGGCGTGAACGCTTGAACCTGGCGGATAGCTATGTGTTGTCCCCTTACCAGGCAGGGAAGCAGCTGGCCCAGCTTGCCCTGTGCTACGATTTTTCGTTCTTCGAGTATTGGTTAAGTGATTATGCCGGCCATGAGCAAGATATGGTTAAAGCCTGTGAGCTGATGGAAACCTTGGACCAGGTGTTGGGCGGCTTGTTGGCGAATTGGGATTATCAGAATGGACTGATTTTAATGACTTCTGACCATGGCAACATGGAGGATCTGAGCACCCGCCGGCACACGATCAATCCTGTGCCAGTCTTGTTGATCGGTGCGGTCGCTCTACGGCGCCAGTTTGCCCTCCATTTGTACAGCCTGACGGATATCGCTCCAGCAATCTATCAGTGCCTGGTTCCACACCTATAAAATCGCGCCCTTCCAGTTCAGGAGGAAAAATGTACGACCGTGAGAAACTTGAACAGCTACGCCAGACTGTGAGTAAATGGGAAGAAACAGGTCTACAACAAAGCCTGGAGCGTCTACCAGAACGCCAGGCGCAGTTCATGACGGTTTCCTCAGAACCGATCGAGCGCCTGTATACACCCCTTGATGTGGCAGATCTGGATTTTGTTAACGACTTGGGGCTGCCGGGGGAATATCCTTTCACCCGCGGCGTCCATCCGACTCTGTACCGCAGCCGCTTATGGACGATGCGCATGTTTGCTGGCTTTGGTACAGCAGAGGAAACCAACCAGCGTTTCAGGTTCCTGCTTGAGCAGGGACAGACCGGGCTTTCGATCGCCTTTGATCTGGCAACCTTGATGGGTTATGATACGGATGCCCCCGAGGCGGTGGGAGAGTTTGGCAAGTGCGGTGTGGCGCTGTCTTCGCTGGCCGATATGGAAATCCTGTTAAACAACATTCCGTTGCACCAGGTTTCGACCAGCATGACGATCAATTCCCCGGCGGCGATCATCTGGGCAATGTATATTGTGACCGCCGAAAAGCAGGGCGTCCATCCCGACCAACTGCGTGGGACATTACAAAACGATATCCTGAAAGAATATATTGCCCAGAAAGAGTATATCTTCCCACCCGAGCCGTCCATGCGCCTGGTGGTGGATACGATCGAGTATGGCACACGCGCCGCGCCGCAATGGAACACGGTCAGCATATCGGGCTACCATGTCCGTGAGGCGGGTTCGACCGCTGCACAAGAGCTGGCTTTTACTTTGGCGGATGGAATGGAATATGTACGCTGGAGTTTACAGCGCGGCCTGGATATTGATGAATTCGCCCCGCGCCTGTCATTCTTCTTCAACGCCCACAACGATTTCTTTGAAGAGATCGCTAAATACCGTGCTGCCCGACGAATTTGGGCGCGGGAGATGCGCGATACATTCGGTGCGCGCAATCCACGTTCCTGGTTGATGCGCTTCCACACCCAGACCGCGGGCGTTTCGCTGACTGCCAGCCAACCTGAAAATAACATTGTGCGCGTGGCTTTGCAGGCTTTGGCGGCTGTGCTGGGTGGGACGCAGTCGTTGCATACCAACAGCATGGACGAAGCCCTGGCGCTGCCTTCAGAGCATGCAGTGACAATTGCGCTGCGCACACAGCAGATTATTGCCGAAGAGTCGGGTGTGGTGAATACGGTTGATCCGCTGGGCGGCTCGTTTTTCGTTGAGGCGCAGACGAACTGCATCGAAGCCCAGGCATATGCATATTTTCGACAGATCGAGAGCCTGGGAGGTGTGCTGCCGGCGATTGAGAAGGGTTTCTTTCAATCTGAAATTTCCGATGCGGCTTACCGCTACCACAGGGAGATCAATGAAAACGCTCGCCGGATTGTGGGCGTGAACGCTTATCAAGACGAAAAACCGGTGACAATTCCCATCCTGCAAATGGATCCGCAGGGTTACCAACGCCAGGTAAGCCGGTTGAAAGAAGTGCGTGGCACGCGCGATAACGGCCGGGTCGGCCAGGCACTCGACCGCCTGCGGCTGGCCTGCCAGGGCACCGAAAATACTATGCCCTACCTCCTGGAGGCGGTGCGCGCTTATGCCACCCTGGGCGAAATCGTTGGAGTACTGCGGAGTGTTTTTGGCAAGTATGAAGAGCCGAATTGGATCTAAAATAAATACCATGTCAATGGATATAGAGATATGGTTCTTCATGTTCCGATCATTCTTCACTTTTCTATTTCCTAAATGAGAGTAAAATTGAGCGCGGATTTTATATAAATATTGGAGGTTTTCATATGGCAAATGTAAATAAAATCAGAGGGCGCATCGGCATCTTAACCGGCGGCGGGGATGTGCCCGGACTCAATCCAGCGATCCGAGCCGTAACCATTCGGGCTTTGCGCGAAGGCTATGAGGTCATTGGTCTCAGGCGGGGTTGGGCTGGGATTACTGAATTGCTCAGGGATCCTAAGGCGGATAATCAAAATAGTTACCAGGTTCTGACCGAAGAAGTGGTCGGCCGGGCTGGTCGTACAGGTGGTACCTTCCTGCACTCCTCCAGGACAAATCCCACGAAGGTGACGAAAGACGCCGTTCCTGATCACCTCAAAGAGAAATATAACCAGGACAGGAACGACTTAACCAAAGAGGTGATTGATAACCTGGCTTACCTGGGCATAGATTACCTGATTCCTATCGGCGGTGACGACACGCTCAGCTTTGCTGTGCGCCTCTATAAAGAAGGCTTCAAGGTGATCGCCATCCCCAAAACGATGGACAACGATGTACCCGGCACCGATTACTGCATCGGTTTCAGCACCTGCGTCACCCGCACAATCCAACTCACCAATAGCCTGCGCACGATCGCCGGCTCGCACGAACGTTTTCTGGTGTTGGAAGTTTTCGGCCGGTACGCAGGTTTCACGGCGTTATTGCCGACCATGGCAGGTGCGGCGCATCGCTGTGTGATTCCGGAGCACAAGTTCAAGATGGATCAGTTGACTGAGTTGTTGGTTTACGATCGCAACCGTAACCCAAGCAAGTATGCGATCGTCATAGTCAGTGAAGGGGCGATGTTCGAAGGCGGAGAGATGGTCTTTCAGAGTAACCAGACAGACGCCTTCGGGCATGCCAAGCTGGGCGGTATCGGGGACCTGGTTTCGGTGGAATTGAAGGATCGGTCAGCGAAGTTCAATAAGGGTCGCACGATCAATGTGGTCAATCAGAATTTGGGTTATATGGTGCGCGGCGGCGACCCGGACGCCATCGACTCGATTGTCCCGATGGCCTTTGGCAACCTGGCGCTTGACCTGCTCCTGGGCGGCATCCATGGTCGGTTGGTCACTTTGAAAAACGGCCGCTATGACAATGTGCCAATCGAAGTCGTGACTGCCAGCAAGAAGTCCGTCAATGTCAAGAAGTTCTATAATACGGAGCGCTTACGCCCGATCTACGAAAACTTCGAGATGAAGCCACTCTTCATCATGACGAGTGAATAAAGTTGATTACAGCGCTGATAAAAAGAGCCGCTCGCCAGCGGCTCTTTTTATTGAAAAGTAATTGTATCAATGCGCACATTTTCCGGTCCGACCAGGGCGGTGAGCCTGCCCATTAATTCTGGCGTCAGGCCGGCTGTGAAGTTCGGAAATTCTAACAAATAGCCGCGCCCGCGTTCAAACAAATGAAAGGCGAAGCGATCGTGACCGGGATAAGAATTAACAATGCCATGGATGCGGCGCAAACGGAGCACATCGCGAGTTTTATCGCCTGTCGAACGCAGGATAATGGTAATCATGCGCACCGCGCCTTCCTCAGGCGCTGGAGTGGGCGAGATCAGGAAATGCGGTAACACGGATGAACGCTCCGCTGAGTCTCGCACGGGGATCTCGATTGGCAGGGGCATTTCGGGTGGTTCTGCGGGTAGCTGAGTCAGGGGAGGCGCGAGAGGAGCAGAGAGCGTAATTTCGGTTTCTACAGGGGTGGCCAACTCGACCTCGATGTTCACAGCAGGTTTACCTGAAACCGGGGCGTCGTAGCGAACCTCTTCCCAGTCGGGGGGGAAGGAGTCGGGTGGTGGGGGAACCTCATGGTCTATTCCATGATCAGCATAAGATTCCGGTGCGGATTCCTGGATTGATTTGTCCATTGGCGAAGCTTCAGGTATTGGTGACTGGTTCGTCGCAGGCAGCGAACGCGCGCTTGATTGGCGGGGAGATCTACCAGGCTGGATCTCGGGAGAGCTTAGCGTGTTAGTTGGCATGGAGAACTCAGTGGTAACCGTATCAACCAAAACCTTAGGATCTCCAATCTCCGCATCAACTCGTCCTTCCACCAAAATGATCTTGTCGAATTCAATTATTTCAGCGACTTTTTCCCAGGTCTTTGGGAAAATTACCAATTCGATCGTACCCTGGATATCTTCGATGGTGACGAAAGCCATCGGGTTACCAGCTTTGCTTTGATGGTGGCGGATACGCGTGATCAGCCCGGCTACACGGACTTTTTCTTTCGGTTCTGCTTCTGAGAGCTGACCGGAGAAATGAGTGACCGCCTGGGTGAGCTCTTTCATGACCGGACTCAGCGGATGGTCAGATACGTACAGACCGATTAATTCACGTTCCCAATTTAATATTTCACGCCGGTTGATCTCAGTGTTAACCTTGGGCAGGCTTATCTCTTCCATGACACCGGTGGAGATACCGAACAGGCTCAATTGGCCAGATTCAGCCGCCCGGAAGTGTGAGGTCGATACCGCTACGATGCTATCGAGGGCTTCCAGTAAGGCCGGGCGTGAGCCGAAGTGATCTAGCGCGCCAACCCGTATCAGGCTTTCCAGGGCGCGCTTCCCCACCCGGCGTAAATCCACCCGGTGGGCAAAGTCATTGATACTCGGGAAGGGTGTGGCGGCGCGCGCCTCCAGGATCGCGTCCACCGGACCCTGACCGACGTTCTTGACCGCGCCCAGCCCAAAGCGAATCACGGATCGGGTCGTATTGGTCTGTGGATCGCTCCGATCTTCGATGGAGAAATCCCACTCACTGGTGTTGATATCGGGCGGTTCGACTGGGATGCCCATCCGGCGGCAATCGGCGACATACAGTGCAACCTTGGCAGTGTCGTTCTTTTTTACCGACAGTAGAGCAGTCATATACTCGACCGGGTAATGACCTTTCAGGTAACCGGTTTGGACTGCGATAACGCCGTAATCAGCCGCGTGCCCTTTCGGGAATCCGTAACGGGCAAAGGCCTCCCAGTCGTCAAAAATTTGGTTGGCGATTTCTTCAGGTACGCCATGTTCGGTTGCGCCGGCCACGAAAGTCTGGCGGTGATTGAGCAATACATCGGCCTTCTTCTTGGCGACTCCTTTACGTAAGTTATCGGCCTCAGACGGGCTGTATCCGGCCAGTTTCATGGCGGTAAACATGATCTGTTCCTGGTAGACAGTGATTCCGTATGTTTCTTTGAGAATTGATTCAAGTAACGGGTGGCGGTATGTGATCGGTTCTTCACCGTGCATACGGCGGATATACACTGGGATGAACTCCATCGGACCGGGTCGGAAGAGCGCCACCATAGCGATGACGTTGGCCAGTGACTTTGGCTTCATCTGCATCAGATAGCGACGCATCCCCGAACCTTCTACCTGGAAAACGCCGGCAGTCTCACCCCGGCCCATCATTTCATAGGTGGCTGGATCATCTGTGGGTATGTTATTCAGATTTAGTTCGAGACCATGGCGCATTCGGATCAGATCGCAGGCGCGTGACATGATCGTTAATGTATCCAGTCCGAGGAAGTCAACCTTGAGTAAGCCCAGCGAATCGATTACTTCCATTTCAAATTGGGTCACTGTCTTGATCGGACCTTCAACAGAGGTGCTGGTTGGGCGATGCAATGGGATATATTCGATGATCGGTTTGTCGGTGATAATTACGCCCGCAGCGTGCGTGCTGGCGTTGCGCACCACCCCCTCCATCTGGCTGGCTGTGACAATGAGCTCCTGTAAATAGGGCGCTTCAGTATAAGCTTTTTTAAATTCAGGGACTTCTTCCAAAGCTTGTTGGAGAGTGACTGGCTTTCCGGGAATATTGGGTACGAGCTTGGTGATTCTGTCCACTTCGGTAATTGGAATATCCATCACCCGGCCGACATCCCGGATGGCGGCCCGGGCGCCCAGGGTGCCGAAGGTGATGATCTGAGCGACTTTGTCATTGCCATACTTATGAACAGTATATTCCAGCATATCCACCCGGCGGTCATCCCGAAAGTCCAGGTCTATATCGGGCATGGAGATGCGACCAGGATTTAGAAAGCGCTCGAAAATTAAACCATGCTCGAGGGGATCGACCAGAGTAATATCCAGGGTATAGGCGACAATCGAGCCAGCAGCTGAACCACGCGCGTTGTACCAGATTGCCTGGCTTCTGGCATAACGACAAAGATCCCAAACGATCAGGAAATAGGTGTCGAAACCCATTTGGTGGATAATGTCCAATTCATAATTCAACCGCTGGCGGATGGTGGGTTCAATCGCCCGGGCTCCATAGCGTCGCTGTAAACCAGCCTCGCACAATTCTTGTAGATATGTCTCGGTGACATAGCCGGGAGGCACTTCGAAATGGGGCAAGTGATAACCCTTGAAGCCCAGGTCAACGTTGCAGCGCTCGGCGATCAGCAAGGTATTGCTCAATGCTTGGGGTACATCAGCAAAAAGTCGGGTCATTTCCTCCGGGCTGCGCAGGTAGTAGGTATTATCGGTCATGCGCATCCGGTTAGGATCCGTCAGCAGGCAACTGGTCTGGATCGCCAGCAAAATATCCTGCAAACGGGCATCTTCTTTATTGATGTAATGAACATCGTTGGTGGCGACGAAACGAGCATCGTAACGGGCACCCAGTTCAAGCAGATGCTGGTTGATCTGGTCAAGCTCAGGAATATCGTGTTCTTGGAGTTCGAGGAAGTAATTTTGTGCACCGAATACGCTGTAGTACCAATCCAACTGTCGGCGCGCCCCGGCGAGATCGCCCTGGTAGATCAGGCGCGGCACCTCAGCCGACATACAGCCAGTAGTGCAGATCAAACCCTCGGCATGTTGAGCCAGACGATCATGATCAATGCGTGGGTAGTAATAAAAACCCTCCAGTTGAGCTGCTGAAGCAATTCTCAGCAGGTTTTGGTAACCAGTCTGGTTCTCTGCCAGCAGGAGCAGGTGGGTAGATTTTTTGTCTGCTTGAGGATCGCGCGAGTCCATGCCGTGCGGCGCCAGATAAGCTTCCAATCCGATGATAGGCTTGATCCCCTTGGCGCGCGCGGCATTGAAAAAATCAATCACCCCGAACATCGTACCGTGATCAGTCAACGCCAAAGCGGGCATCCCCATTTCCTGGGCGCGATCGACCAGCTTCTCGATGTTGCTGAATCCATCAAGCAAGGAATATTCGGAGTGAACGTGAAGATGAACGAACGACATACGTCAGAGGGTAATTGATATTTTAGTAGTATACAGCTAACAATCGTTGGAGGTAATAGCCCATCGGATTATAGCATGCCGAAGGATGCGAACAGTTTTATTTAAGCTTAAAATATCCATTTATAATTTCTGCCTTTGTACTGCCTTGTGCTTGACAGTCTGCTTGCCCTCAGATACAATAACTTTCGCCTCGTAAAGAGGGCCCATAGCGCAGATTGGGAGCGCGCCTCAATCGCACTGAGGAGGTCGAGGGTTCGAACCCCTCTGGGTCCACTGCAGAAGAGCAGTCTGATTGACGAAAATCTGCATTATAATTACAATACTTTCCTATGGGCCCATAGCGCAGATTGGGAGCGCGCCTCAATGGCATTGAGGAGGTCGAGGGTTCGAACCCCTCTGGGTCCACACAATTAAATATGAAGTCGTGGCAGGAGTAGTAAGCCATCCCTCAGCGAGCCAGGAGAGTGAGGTGTGAGCCTGGCGGGGTGTCTCAGGAACACAGGTGGTAAATACCTACAGGGCTGAACTCGCCTGCCCGGGAGATTGATTATTCATCAATTTCTACAACTCTGTCGGTGAGAGCTTTCCTGGCTTTAGCCTGACGGCGGGTCCTGCCCGTTACAGCATGCCAGAGCGGTGTCCGTCGTAGAGAAGGTGTCGCCTTCTATACCAGACACAAGCAGGGTGGTACCGCGGAGTAATCCTTCGTCCCTGTGAGGCGGAGGATTTTTGTTTTAATGGAAAGCGACAGGCAACACCTCAGGAAAGGAGGATCGAATAATGTCTCAGTCAAAAGAACAGTGGCCGGTTTACCAGCCGCGGGCGATAGAAGCCAGGTGGCAGAAAATATGGGAAGAGCGAGGGCTTTATCGGGCGCTTGATGGCAGCCAACGTCCAAAGTTCTATTGCTTGGACTTCTTCCCCTATCCTTCGGGAGAAGGCCTGCATGTCGGTCATTGTCGCAACTATGTCCCAACAGACGTGATCTCGCGCTTCAAACGTATGCAAGGTTTCAATGTCTTGCATCCAATGGGCTGGGATGCATTTGGTGAACCAGCTGAACAGTATGCTGTTTCACATGGGGTTCATCCTCGTCTGACGACGGATCACAACACCGTCAATTTTCGGCGCCAGATGACTCTCATCGGCGCCAGCTACGATTGGGCGCGCGAAATTGACTCGTCCGATCCGGCTTATTATCGCTGGACGCAGTGGTTTTTCTTGCTGCTCTACCGGCGTGGATTAGCTTATCGCGATATCAACTGGCAGTGGTGGTGCCCAACCTGCCAGACGACACTCTCCAGTCACGAAGTGGTGGGCGGGGAGTGCTGGCGTGGTCATCGTGGTGTAACTCGGAAAGAAACTCCGGCGTGGTTTTTTAGGATTACTGCCTATGCGGATGAGTTACTGACCGGTTTGGATACAATTGATTGGCCTGAACCGATTAAATTGATGCAACGCAACTGGATTGGTCGCTCCGCAGGTGTTGAAATAACCTTTGCGGTCGCAGGTCAGGAGAAGTCGGTTGCTTCCAGTCTTTTCACTGTCTTCACCACTCGCCCCGATACATTGCCAGGAGCAACCTTTATTGTTCTGGCGCCGGAGCACCCTTTGGCACAAGGAGTAGCAACACCCGAGCAGCGCGTGTCGGTGGCAGCCTATGTAACAGCGGCAGCAGGTCGAAGCGAGATTGAACGGATGGTGGAAACACAGCAGAAGACTGGCGTTTTCAGCGGTGCGTATGCGATCAACCCACTCACCCAGGAGCGCATACCGATCTGGATCGCTGATTACGTCCTGCCTGCCTATGGTACCGGAGCGGTGATGGGTGTGCCTGCCCATGACCAACGCGATTTTGAGTTTGCCCGCCAGTTCGGGTTGACCGTGCGGATGGTGATCGCACCGCAAGATTATGGGGATGTGGAAGGTGAGATGCTCCAGGCCTACGAGGGTCATGGCACAATGATCCATTCCGGGCAGTACGATGGCTTACCAGATACAGAAGCGGAATGTCAGATCAGCGCCTGGCTGGTCGAACATCAGTGTGGTGCGCCGCATATCCATTACCGGATGCGCGATTGGTTGATTAGCCGCCAACGCTATTGGGGCACACCGATCCCGATCATTTACTGCGCGGCTTGCGGTGAAATTCCGCTGCCTGAAGATCAATTACCGGTGTTATTGCCGCGTATGGAAAACTTTCAGCCGGATGGCAGCGGACGGTCACCGCTGGCCAGGAATCTCGAATTTTTTCACACCACCTGTCCTCAATGTGGGGCTGTGGCTCAACGCGAGGCGGATACGATGGGTGGGTTTGCGTGTTCGTCCTGGTATTTTTTACGCTTCACCAGCCCTCATTTCTCACCAGGGCCATTCGATCCAGCAGCGCTGCGCTATTGGATGCCGGTCGATCTATATGTCGGCGGGGCTGAACATGCCGTGTTGCATTTGCTGTATTCCCGCTTTTGGGTGAAAGTGATGGCGGATGCTGGTTTAGTTCACTTCCGTGAGCCGTTTACTAAGCTGTTGAACCAGGGGCAACTGCTAGGACCGGATGAGGTGCGTATGTCGAAGTCACGCGGCAATGTGATCACCCCGGATGCGGTTGTGGCGACGCATGGGGCGGATGCGTTGCGGATCTATGAGATGTTCATGGCGCCTTTCGATCAGGATATTGCCTGGAGTACGGCAGGGATTAATGGGGCGCGGCGCTTCCTGACCCGGGTTTGGAATCTATATCGAGATACTTATCTCGCCAGCCAGTCAGCCAAAGATGTTGATCTGGACCTGGATCGTTGGCAGCATAAAATGATTCGACAGGTTGAGGAACGGATCGCCTCATTCCGCTTTAACACCATGGTTTCTGCGCTGATGAAGTTCATTAATATTTTGGTTGAACGCCAGCGCACCGGGCAGTGGCGTACGGCGAGTTATCATCACGCCCTGGAGATATTCTTGATCCTCTTAGCTCCAGCCGCACCGCACATCGCTGAAGAGTTATGGCAATTGACCGGTCATACGGGCAGCATACACCAACAGACCTGGCCCAGTTGGGATCCAGAACTGGCGCGCGAAGAGATGCTGACCATCGCAATCCAGGTGAACGGTCGGGTCAGGCAGGTCATGGAATTCCCATTGGGAACAGCCCAGGCGGAAATACAGGCGCACGCCATGGCACAGGAAAAAATCCAACAACACCTGCAAGGTAAGTCTATTACTCAGGTTTATTTCGTTCCAGGTAAAGTTTTGAACATCGTAACACAAGGGTGAGGTAAAAGCATGACAATTTCCTTGGCCAGCACCTGGCAGCCGCGCGGTGAGTTCGATCGGTTTCGCCGGCTTTATGAACAGTTGCAGACTGCATATAACGGTATGGCGATTGCTTTACCGCCCGATACGCCGGCCGATTTACAGCAATCATTGGCATCCGTCGGCGATCAGGTTGTCGTCACTGTAACAAAGGAATGGCCGGTCGGTCGCTACCAGGCTTTACAGAGCGCGTATGGATTCTCTAGCGGGCATATTCACTATGTAGATTTCGATCGCTTGCTACGTTGGGTGGAAACTCGCCCCCAGGAATGGCACCAGGCCATCACCCGCGTACAGCAGTGTGATTGCCTGATTATCGGTCGTACCGCAGCGGCGTACTGCACTCATCCCCAGGCGTTAGTCCAAACAGAGCGGATCAGCAATCTGGTAACCTCCTACTTCATCGGTATGCCGGTGGATGTCAGCGCCGGCTCGAAAGGGTTCAGCCGCCAGGCTGTTGATTGCATCTTGCGCCATACCCGACCTGGTCGAGCGTTGGGTACGGATGCGGAATGGTTAATCGTGCTCCAGCGAGTGGGTTTCCGCCTCGAATATCTGGAGGTAGATGGACTGGACTGGGAAATCGCAGATCAGTACCAGTCCAGCGCGGCGAATGCAGAGCGACAAAGCCTGGTGGCGCAGGCTTACGATGCTGACCCTCGGAACTGGGCGCGGCGGGTGGAAGTAGCGCTTGAGATTGTGGAGGTGGGGCTGGAAACGATTCAGCGTTATGATGGCTCCTCAGGAGATAAAGGTAATGACCGATAAACCGGAGACTACCTTATTTGACTTTGATGCTGTTTTCGACGTGGACGATTATCTCTATTTCTATGCAGACGAATTAACCGATGAGCGCTCCGATGTCGAGACTGCCTCGATAGTTAAGCTGCTTGAGTTGGACACACCGTGCCAGATACTTGACCTGGCTTGTGGTTTTGGGCGGCATGCCAACCGTCTGGCAGCGTTGGGACACCAGGTCACAGGCATTGACTTGACGCCTGGTTTCCTGGAGATTGCCCGGCGTGAGGCGCAGCACCGCAACATTAAGGTTACCTACCTGCATGGCGATATGCGCCAGCTTAATTACACCGCGGCTTTCGATCGGGTGATCCTGGCATTCACCGCCTTCGGGTATTTTGAAGACGAGGAGAATATCCAGGTATTACAGAATATCGCCGGTGCTTTGCGGTCAGGCGGATTGCTGCTCTTCGATATCAACAACCGAGACACATTCTTACGTTGTTTTCTACCTTACATTGTCACCGAGAAGGAGGGAAACCTGATGATTGACCGAATTACTTATGATCCAGCGACGGGTCGGCTGTATAATCGGCGTATTGTCATCCGGAACGGTGTGCGCAAGGACAAGCCGTTTTTTATACGCATGTACAATCCGAATGAAATCTGCGATTGCCTGGTCAAAGCCGGTCTGAGAGTGCATCATCTTTATGGTGGTTGGGACGGACAACCGTTATCCCTTGAAACGAGGCGAATGGTCGTGGTCGCCGTAAAGTAGGAGAAGAATATGCCTGATCAATCTGTCTATAATCCCACCGAAATTGAACCCCGCTGGCAGGCGCGTTGGGAAGCGGATGGGCTTTATCATTCGGATATTGACGCCCGGCGTCCGAAGCATTATGCCTTAACGATGCTGCCTTATCCATCGGGCGACCTCCACATCGGTCACTGGTATGCTATCACGCCATCCGATGCTCGGGCGCGTTTCATGCGCATGCGCGGGTTTAATGTGGTCTTTCCGATGGGTTTTGATGCTTTCGGCTTGCCTGCGGAAAATGCAGCCATTAAACACAGCATCCACCCCAAAACCTGGACTTATGCAAACATTGACCGGATGCGCAGTCAACTCAAGAGCATGGGGGCAATGTTCGATTGGCGGCGAGAAGCAATCTCGGCCGATCCGCAATACTACCGCTGGTCGGAGTGGTTTTTCATCCAGCTATATCGCCATGGTTTAGCCTACCGGAAGCTATCACCGGTTGATTGGTGTCCGAACTGCAACACGACTCTGGCGCGCGAACAGGTGTGGGGCGATGATCGCCACTGCGAACGATGTGGCACACCGGTCATCAAGAAGAATCTGGAACAGTGGTTCTTTCGGACAACTGCGTATGCTGATGAGCTATTGGATTATTCCACCCTGGATTGGCCGGAACGGGTACAGGCGCTCCAGGTAAATTGGATAGGACGTTCAGAAGGGGCGGAGGTGCAATTTATTGTAGATACCCTGTTGCTTTCCGCAGCAGAAGCCCGAGTGACTGTTTTTACCACGCGGCCTGATACTTTATGGGGCGCTACCTTCATGGTTTTGGCGCCTGAACATCCCCTGGTAGCTAAAATAACCTCGCTGAGCCAGAAAGTAGAAGTGGATGCTTATGTGTTGCAGGCAACGCGTCAGACTGATATCCAACGCGAGGCAAAGGACAAAGAAAAGACTGGCGTTTTTACTGGCGCCTATGCAATTAATCCAGCTAATGACAAACGCATCCCGATCTGGATCGCGGATTACGTGTTGATGACCTATGGTACCGGAGCGATCATGGCGGTGCCCGGGCATGATGAGCGTGATTTTTCTTTTGCGCTCAAATTTGGCTTGCCGATCATCCCTGTAATTGACCGGCCTGACGGCATCAGTAAAAGTTTCGTTTTCCCTGGCTCGATGCGTGAGGGCTTTATCGGAGCGCTGCAGGCGTCTGGTATCTTGTACGAAATCACGCAGATTCGGGATCTTGGCGAGGGGTTGTTTGTCAGCCTGACTCGCGGGCAGGTGGATGATTACGTGGCATTGATGCAGCAATATCTTAAACCTGACAACTGGAATGAGATCGTTGGCTCGCGCTGGTTGTTCATTTTTTCAGGCAGTGTCCAGGAACTGGATTCGGTAGAAGCCGACCAGACGATCCTGACTCGCTGTAAGGCGCTCTATCCCCCTGTCAGCTCGAATCAGACGACGATGGAGATGCTCAGCCATTTACCTTTTTATCAGGATGTGCTCTTACATGCTGAATATGGGACGATGATCCATTCCGGGGAATTCAGCGGTACGCCGGGTGATATTGCAAAGATGAAGGTCACCGAATGGTTGCACCAATGCGGGCAGGGGAAATTCGCAGTCAATTACAAATTAAGGGATTGGCTGATCTCGCGCCAGCGATATTGGGGTGCGCCAATTCCCATGGTTTACTGTGCTGATTGCGGTTGGCAACCAGTTCCCGAAGATCAACTACCGGTTTTACTGCCGGAAGATGTGGCCTGGCGACCTACCGGCGAAAGCCCGCTCAAGCTCCACCCCACCTGGAAAAATACCACCTGTCCCCACTGTGGTGGATCTGCCGAGCGCGAAACGGATACAATGGACACCTTTATGTGCTCCTCATGGTATCACTTGCGCTACCTGAGCCCCTGGTACGACCAGGGTCCAGTCGATCCACAGGAATATGGCTATTGGATGCCGGTGGATACCTATACGGGTGGGATCGAACACGCTACCATGCACCTGATTTATACGCGTTTCTTCCATAAGGCCTGCCGTGACATGGGCATCGTCAAAGGCGCCGAACCGATGATCCAGCTCCGTAACCAGGGCATCGTGCTGGGTGAAGATTCCGAGAAGATGTCGAAAAGCCGCGGGAATGTTGTTGCTCCCGATGACCTGGTAAGTCGTTATGGTGCAGATACCGTGCGTGCTTACTTGATGTTCTTTGCCCGTTGGGACATGGGCGCACCCTGGAACAGCAGTGGTATTGAGGGTTCTGCTCGTTGGGTGCGGCGGGTTTGGGCGTTAATGACTGAGAGTGAGCCAGGTGCACAGGTTTGCTCAGCTGAGACGCGCCGTACTTTGCGCCGGCGTGTCCACCAAACACTGCAAAATATTACCCATGATTTTGAAAATTTTGAGTTCAATACGATCATATCCAGCTTGATGGAACTGCTCAATGAAATGTATAAAGCGCGTGAGCAAGGTGCAGTGGGAACACACGAATGGGATGAAGCCTGTGACATCTACTTACGTATGATGGCACCGGTGATTCCACACGTGGCGGAAGAACTATGGGCATTCCACGGGAAACCTTATTCGATTCATCAACAAACCTGGCCCGTAGTTGACACAGCTGCCGTAGCCGAGCAACAAATTACTTTAGTTGTACAGGTTAATGGGAAAGTGCGCGATCGTATCCTGGTGCCAGTGGATATTGACCAGGCGGGTGCCAGCCAGGCTGCCCTGACCAGTGAGGCGGTGCTTAAGATTCTGGCCGGTAGCTCGCCTCGTAAAGTAATCTATGTGCCAGGAAAGTTAATTAATATAGTTATCTAAGCAGGGACCGATCGCCATGCGTATCGAAGATTTAAACTGGTTGGATGTCGAAAATTATCTGGCGCGGGACAACCGCTTGATATTGATCCTTGGCGCTTGCGAACAGCATGGATACTTGAGTTTATTATGCGATGTGCGCATCCCTTTGGCGCTGGCTGACGCTGCCAGCCAGAAAACCGGTGTACTGGTTGCCCCACCATTAAACTTCGGCAGTTCGCCTTATTTCCTGTCCTACCCTGGGACACTCAGCCTGCGTGTGTCCACCTTGTTGGATGTGGTCGAGGATCTGGTGCGTTCCGTATACCGCCAGGGTTTTCGCCGGTTGTTGATATTGAATGGGCACGGTGGCAATGATGCAGCACGGGCAAGGCTTTATGAGCTTGCCAACCAGCTTCCGGATTTACGCCTGGCCTGGTATGCCTGGTGGATAGCGCATAGCGTCCTGGAAGTAGCGCAAAACCATGGATTGAAACCCTTACACGCCAGCTGGTTGGAGGCTTTCCCATTCACACGCGTAGCCGAATTACCGACCGGAGAAAAAACGCCGCCGTATATTCCAGGTTTGATGGGAGCTGACCAGGCGCGCCAGGTGTATGGCGATGGGATGTTCGGCGGAGCTTACTCGACGGATCCAGCAGTTATGGATGAGATCTTCAGCGCTGCTCTGTATGATATTCTCCATTTGCTTGAATTCAATGAAGTATAGAGATAGACAGAGGTGAATTTTATGACAGAAAAGAAAATTATTACCACTGCTAAAGCCCCCAAGGCTCTCGGCCCCTATTCAGTAGCAGTGCGCGTGGGGCAATTCGTTTTTGCTTCTGGACAGTTAGGTCTTGACCCGGCTACGAATGACCTGGTTCCAGGCGGTGTCGAGGCAGAAACGCGCCAGGCATTGACGAATCTGGCGAATGTCCTTGGTGCGGGAGATTCCTCTCTCGCTCAGGTGGTTAAAACAACTGTCTTCTTGCGGGATATGAACGATTTTACTCGGATGAATGGGGTATACGGTGAATTTTTTAAATCGAACTACCCGGCTCGTTCGACCGTTCAGGTATCTGGGCTACCCAGGGGAGCCGCGGTTGAGATTGAGGTGATTGCTCTGGTAACTGACTCGTTGAGGTCGGATTAATCGATTACCCATTGCAGGGTATCCACCCAGCTTGGGCCTGAAGGGGCAGGATCTCAGTACGGGCAGACTCTCCCAAGGGCAGCCTTTTTGTGGTAAAACTAATCCATAACAGAGCGATTATTAATTGCTCTGGGTATTTTCGTTAGTAGTAAATGATACCGGATGGCAAATTCTAAAACAGCCCAAAAAACCAGCCTATGGCAGTTGCGCCTCGGTGAACGGCGTGCTTTACTGTTATTGGGCGATTTTACCGTTGGATTTGTCTCCTTAATCGCCTCTCTATATTATTGGGGCTCCAGCGAGAGATTTCAGAGTTTTGGTTGGGAATTCCTCCAAAGTCGTGTTCCCATCTGGTTCTATCTCTTTCCGCTGCTGTGGTTGGTTTTACTTGTAGAATTATATGATGTGCACCGCGCCAGTGACTTGCGGAAAACGGTGCGGAGTGTCGCGCTGGCTGCATTGATCGGCTTTGGCTTGTACCTGCTGCTTTATTTTTATTACGTGGATCCCAACCGCGCCGCTTTACCCCGGCGAGGAGTGGCCAGTTTTTTGATATTGGTGTCGGGATTTACATTAATATGGCGTTGGTTGTATATTCGTATTTTTACGGCATCGCAAAACTTACGGCGGGTGATGATTGTCGGGGGTGGTAAAACAGGCGAGATATTCCTGCAGATTGTCAATAAATTAAATCCACTTCCATTTCACATTATTGGCATTATAGATGATGATCCCCAAAAAAGTGGTATCCAAATTGAAGGATATCCAGTTATGGGCTCGAGTCAAAATTTGCTTGAGCTGATAGCAGAAAATCATATTACCGACGTGATTGTCGCCATTTCGGGTGAAATGTACGGTGGCATGTTTCAGGCGCTGTTGGATGCTCAGGAGCAGGGGGTGGAGATAACTCAGATGCCAGTTGCTTATGAAGAACTACTGGGACGCGTTCCGATCCGTCTACTCGAAGCAGATTGGATCTTGCGCTCATTTGTCGACCAGGCGCGCGTCAGTGGTTTTTATGAAATTGGCAAGCGGTTGATGGATCTGATTGGAGGTTTGATTGGAACGGCTTTATTCCTGGCCGTATTACCTTTCGTCTCACTGGCTGTGCTCATAGATGATGGTTTCCCGATTTTTTATATACAAAACCGATCAGGTCGCGGCGGTCAACCCTATAAAATAATAAAATTCCGTACGATGCGGCGGGATGCCGAATCTGACGGGCAGCCCAAATGGGCTAAAGAATCGGATGTGCGCGCCACACGGGTGGGAACTTTCTTACGTAGGGCGCATATCGATGAATTGCCGCAGTTCATCAACGTTTTACGAGGGGAGATGAGTCTGGTTGGCCCGCGCTCTGAACGCCCAGAATTAATTACTATGTTTCAGAAGCATGTTCCTTTTTACCGGGCGCGATTGTTGGTTAAACCCGGTATGACCGGTTGGGCGCAAATTAATTATGGATACGCCTCTACAATTGATGAGACGATTGTAAAATTGGAATATGACCTGTATTACATTAAACATCGCAACCTGCTGATAGATTTTATTATATTATTGCGAACTCCCTCTACAGTATTCGGTTTACGAGGCAGATAACCGTTGAAGCCCCGCTTGTTTCTTAAGAGTGCCTATTTAATAGGGGTAGATCTGATCATCATCCTGATCGCCGTGTTAGGTAGTTTTGCATTGCGGACGGATTTAGGCCCTTTATTTCGATACTACCTGCCCCAGGCTTATTGGCTGTTGGCGATTTCCTTAATAATTAAACCGCTTGTTTTTAGAGCATTTGGTCTTTATCGTCGGTTGTGGGCATACGCCAGCACTCAAGAACTTAAATTAATCATAATCTCTATTACCACGGCGTCGGTTTTAGTATCGCTGATTATTGTTATTCTGCGCGCGATCAATATCCTGCCCAATTATCCACGCAGCACCTTGCCCATTGATTGGTTGCTCACCCTGGTGCTGGTAGGTGGATTGCGATTTTCTTTACGTGTCCTGGCAGATACACAGGTGCAAAATAGCAGTAGCCAGCTGCATTCTAGGCGGGTATTAGTAGTCGGCGCCGGGGAGGCAGGCGCCCTGGTTGTGCGTGAGATGCAGAAAAGTCCGGCGTTACCATTGACGCCGGTTTGCTTCATAGATGACGATCTGGCTAAACAAAAACAGCTCATCCACGGCGTGCCAGTGGTCGGCACTTTGAACGATTTACCGCGGATGCTTGGGATTTTCCAGATTGAAGAAGTGGTCATCGCGATTCCCAGCGCGCCAGGCCGGGTGGTGCGCCAGGTGGCCGAAGCATGCCGGAAGCGAGGGATGCTTTTTCGTACAATGCCCGGAATTCACGAGCTATTGGGTGGGAAAGTTAGCGTCAACCGCCTGAGGGAAGTGGAAATTACCGACTTGTTACGCCGGGAACCGGCGCGCATTGATGAGCGTGCGATCGGCGCCAGCCTGGGGGGACACCGGGTGTTGATTACTGGGGCGGGTGGATCTATTGGTCGCGAGCTTTGCCGGCAGGTGGCGCGTTGGGGGCCTTCAGATTTGGTTTTACTCGGTCACGGAGAGAACAGCATCTTCGAGACACTGATCGAACTACAAGAAGATTTTCCTTCAATCCCAATCCATCCGGTCATTGCTGATATCCGCGACCTTGAACGCCTGAGCGTGATCTTTGAGAATATGCGCCCTCAGGTTGTCTTTCACACAGCCGCGCATAAGCATGTTCCATTAATGGAAGCCAATGTAGAAGATGCGATTACCAACAATGTGTTGGGAACGCGCAATGTGGTTGAGGTATCCATCATAGCTGGCGTCGAACGGATGGTGATGATTTCAACAGATAAGGCTATCCGGCCAACCAGTGTGATGGGCGCGACCAAGCGGTTGGCGGAGATGCTGGTTCTCGACGCGGCGCAACGGACCGGGCAATCTTACTGTGTGGTGCGGTTTGGGAATGTACTTGGTAGCCGGGGTAGTGTTGTCCCTTTGTTCAAGCAACAAATAGCACGTGGCGGCCCGGTCACTATCACCCATCCGGACATGAAGCGGTATTTTATGACCATCCCCGAGGCGGTTCACCTTGTATTACAAGCTGCCGCCATGGGGCGCGGGACGGAGGTATTTGTCCTTAATATGGGTGAGCAGGTGCGCATCCTTGATCTGGCTGAGGATTTGATCCGTCTTTCGGGGCTTGAACCTGGTCGTGATATTGAGATTGTGTTTACCGGCATCCGCCCAGGCGAAAAATTAAGCGAAGATTTATGGGATAAGCGCGCTCGCTACGAGCCAACCTCCCATCCTGATATCGTCCTCCTGGCAGAAGAAGAATGTATGTCTGGGAAGACGCTGGGGCAGCAAGTTGATGAGCTCATTCGTCTGGCGCGTGAAGGAGATGTTGAGGCAATCTTAAGCCTGTTCGATGAGTTCATCCCCGGCGCGGTTGTGCGCAGCACCCCTCCTCCCGACCTGACCTCTGTCGTTTGATGGTTCTATGCCCGAACTGACAATTCCCGAGTGGGAGGAATTTTTATCCCATTATCCTGAGGCTCATCTGCTCCAGACCGGTGCTTGGGGGACGCTTAAATCCTCCTTCGGATGGTCGGCACGCCGCCTGGCGGTTGGGATAGGACAAGACCGGTTGCCAATCGGTGCGCAAATTTTATTTCGTAATCTACCCTTAGGTCTCTCCCTGGCCTACATTCCCAAAGGTCCAATTGTAGGTGGACAAGGTCAGTTGGATTGGCGCGCCTTTTGGACCGAAATAGATCAATTATGTATCCAGTTAAAAGCGGTTTTTCTCAAAGTGGAACCTGATGGTTGGGAGATGTCAACGAAAGATTCAAATGAAGTAAGTACGGAAGATGAAGCATTCCAATTTGGTTTCCGACCTGGCTCTCAGAGTGTTCAGCCCCGACGGACATTGGTGGTGGATTTGACTGGAGATGAAGAGCATCTTCTGAGCCAGATGAAACAGAAAACGCGCTATAACATTCGCCTGGCGCTGAAACGCGGTGTCATGGTTCACGCGAGCGCTGACCTTGATGCCTTTCATCGTCTTATCCAAGTAACCGCTGGACGAGACGCCTTTGGCGTTCACAACCTGGTTTATTACCAGCATGCTTATGAGCTCTTCCACCCACATGGACAGTGTGAGCTATTTTTAGCCGAATATGAGGGAACAACGTTGGGAGGCATAATGGTGTTCGCTAGAGGGACACGCGCCTGGTATTTTTATGGGGCATCGGCGGATGAGCATCGTGACCTGATGCCAACCTATTTACTTCAATGGGAGGCGATCCGTTGGGCGCGTGCTCTGGGTTGTACTACCTACGATTTGTGGGGGGTGCCGGATGTTGAAGAAGGTAATCTTGAAGCGAACTTTGCTAATCGAACCGGCGGATTATGGGGTGTTTATCGCTTCAAGCGTGGTTTTGGCGGGAAACTGCAACGCTCTTTAGGATCTTGGGATCGTGTTTACCGACCCATAATTTATACTCTTTACCGCATGCGGTATTGGAAGCGTCAGAGTGATAGTTGACGCTGTACCTCATTCCACGGTTTCACCGATCAATTGGAACAACAATGTTGCTCAACTCCCTGGCGCTCATATCCTGCAGACCTGGGAATGGGGGCAAGTGAAGTCTCGTTATGGCTGGCAGATGCATCCCCGCACCTGGTTGGCGGATGATAAGCGCTTGATCGCGACCGCGATGGTTTTACAACGCACGATCATGCTGGGTGGGTTTGCAACACCGCTACGAATGTTCTATGTACCGAAAGGTCCGCTGCTTGATTGGGGAAATAGCGACCTGCGTCAACGTGTCCTGGATGATTTACAAACCTGGGTGAAACAACAAGGTGGGCTATTGATCAAAATTGATCCAGATGTGGTTATCGGCAGAGGAGTGCCAGGGCAACCTGAAGCTGTTGATTATGTGGATGGTCAGTCGTTAATAACCGAGTTGCGCAGCCGTGGTTGGTTATTTTCTGGAGAACAGGTTCAGTTCCGAAATACCGTGTTGGTGGATCTGAGGCAGCCGGAAGAAGAGCTATTAGCCCGTATGAAACAAAAGACCCGCTATAACATCCACCTGGCTCAGCGTAAAGGTGTTCAGGTGCGAGTGGGATCTGGCGCCGATATCCCTCTCCTGTTCCACATGTATGCTGAAACTTCCGTGAGAGATGGGTTTGTTATCCGAGACGAATCTTATTACCATACTGTGTGGAGTAATTTTATCCATTCTGGGATGGCCGAGCCGTTGATCGCCGAAGTAGGCGGCTTACCTGTAGCTGCAGTGATTGTCTTTCGGTTTGCTGGTCGAGCCTGGTATTTATTCGGGATGTCGCGCGAGCTGCATCGTGAGAAAATGCCTAATTACCTGCTCCAATGGGAAGCGATCCGGCGATCTAAGGCCTACGGGTGCCACACCTATGATCTTTGGGGTGCGCCGGATCAATTTGAAGCAAGCGACCCACTGTGGGGTGTTTACCGCTTCAAGGAAGGATTAGGCGGCGAAGTTTACCGCCACCTGGGCGCCTGGGATTTTCCGGTTCACCATTCTATTTATCGTATTTACACCCAAATTCTCCCGCGTTGGTTGAATTGGATGCGCGGGCGTGGCAAATCACGTACGCGCCAGCATGTTGCTGGTAGCCTATAAGTTGGTAAAATATGGAATGATCCACGCGAATTTATTTCGACAGGAGGCATATGAAGACCATCCCACGCGTTTGTTTTGCACAATTACCCACACCAGTTGAGCAACTCCCGCGCCTTTCGAC
The DNA here is from genome assembly GCA_964354345.1 of uncultured Anaerolineaceae bacterium. Taxonomy (GTDB): domain Bacteria; phylum Chloroflexota; class Anaerolineae; order Anaerolineales; family UBA4823; genus CAYGZL01. Next base: position 24,325 of record CAYGZL010000151.1, read on the forward strand.
AGCTCTTGGCGGGCCAATCCTTCTGGTCAAACGGGATGACCAGACTGGATTGGCGCTGGGAGGCAATAAAACCCGTAAACTTGAGTTTTTACTTGCAGAGGCACAAGCGCATGGCGCGCGTACTTTAATCACCGCTGGGGCAGTGCAATCCAATCATTGCCGCCAAACCGCGGCGGTTGCGGCCAAATTTGGTTATGATTGCATCCTGGTTTTATCCGGTGATACTCCCGAGATGCCCACTGGAAATGTAATTATTGATCAACTCATGGGGGCTGAAATTCGTTGGGTGACGCGCGATGAACGCGATCGAGTGATTCAGGAAACCTTTCAATCGGCCTGGGAGGTCGGTCGCCGACCTTACCTCATACCATATGGCGGCTCTAATCCAGTTGGGGCGGTGGGATATGTCCTGGCGTTCAAGGAATTGTTGGATCAAAATATCCATCCTGATTGGATCATCGTTGCTTCTTCGTCTGGGGGGACACAGGCTGGTCTGGTGCTGGGGGCACGGCTGTTCGGTTTCAAAGGCAATCTACTGGGGATTAGCATAGACCAACCGGCGGGTTTACTTCAGGCGCATGTGGCAGGGCTGGCACGCGCCACGGCGGATTATCTGGGGGAGCAGTTGTCTTTCATGCCGGAGGAGATTCTCGTTAATGATGATTACCTGGGGGGAGGATATGGCGTGGTTGGTAGAGGAGAGCGCGAAGCAATTGCATTATTCGCTCGTACAGAAGGTTTGTTGTTGGATCCCGTATATACTGGACGGGCTGCTGCAGGAACGATTGACCTGATCCAGCGTGGCTTCTTCCGTCAAAACCAGAGTGTGTTGTTCTGGCATACCGGAGGTATTCCAGCTTTGTTTGCAGATCGCTATCTGGGTCTATTTACTTAAAAAAGCTTGCCGGTCGTCTGCGACCGGCAAGCTTATGAATCGCTCAATTATCTTGATAAGGGCAGGTGCAACCGTTTGAGCAGGTTCTGTAGTCTGGCGCGAAGCGCTAAATTACGAATTTCCAGACTGGCTTTTTGTGCAGTGGGGATGTCGGCAGGTAGGGGGCTAAACATTGCCAGGTTGTATTCGTTCACCAAGAGTTGAGCTGGTGGGTCAGCAGGGGGAATCAGCTTACCCAATAAACTGGCTCGTTCTGTAGGAGTCGCATTGATCGCTGGATGCTGACCCATTCGAGATAACCCCCGGTTGATTTCAAGATAGGCTTTCGTTAATGGCGGTAACGCGGCCTGTTGCGCCCAGGTCTGGATCCAGCGCGGTGGGCGAATTCCCCAGCGCAGCAGTCTGGCTTCAATCCGAATGGGCAATTGTTGAGCGAGACCTTTCCGGTTAAACCAGCGGATGAAGAAAGCAGACAGAATAAATAATCCTCCCGCGGTAATTACCAAGACCCACCGCAACCAATTCTGGTTATTTTGTGGGGTAACGGGTATGTCGCTTCCACCGGTGTTGCGTTGCTGTCGTAACCGATCCAGGTATTTTTGGTATTCATCCTCACTGACAATATTGTTGGGAGGTCGGATGGCATTATTTGCGTCGGTTTGGGAGGCCGAGGCGATGGGTCGCTCTATGCCGGGTTGAGACGCGGTAGGTTCAAACTCAACCCAACCATATCCAGAAAAATAAACCTCAGGCCAGGCGTGTGCATCACGCTGGAGTACCTGGTAGAAACCATTTGGCTGTCGTTCTCCTTGAGCATAGCCTAAAGCCCAGCGGGCAGGAATGCCGAGGGATCGTAAGAGAATTACCTCCGCAGTCGCGTAGTAATTACAAAAGCCTTGTTTCAGATCGAACAGGAACCAGTCCATTATTTCCTGGTTGGGTGGTGGAGACGGGATTGTGCTTTCGTATTTAATTTTGGAACGCAGGTAGTCTGTGATGGCTTGCACTTTGTCATACTCATTGGTCAGGTTGGTTGTCAGGCTGCGTGCCAGTTGAATTGTACGCTGCGTGATTGAGTCGGGAAGCTGAAGATAGCGTTGCTTGATCCACTCTGGATAGTCGGAATTGGCAGATCGTAAACTTGTGATGGATGCCTGGCTTAGCGAGGCCTGTACCTGATAGAATTGACCCGCCTTCAAGGAAGGGATGGCCCGGAAGGATAAAAGATCGAGGGTCGAGTCGGGATTCTTAGCATAATCAATTCGACCTGGTCGGCTGACCCAGATCGGTTGAGATGGGATAAACAGCGTTGTGACACGCGTATCCAGGAAAAATTGGAAGGTATTGATAAAGCGATCTTGTTCCGTGGGAACGACTTGGGGAGGGTTCTCTGGATCGAAGTTCTCTGAGCTGCTGATGGTGTTGGTCCACTGTCCGTTAGCGTATGTATCGTATACGTTCGCGCGCCAGTATAAGCGTACACCAGACGGGATATCGCTAGGAACCTGAACGTGGAATGTGGCTGAGTTCGGTAAGATACTGCCCCGTCCCAGATTCATACTTGCGCCGTAATATACTGGTGCCGAAGCGGTCGTGGAACGTAACGGTGCTACAAAATTACTGGCTTGTTCTCGGAAACGGTCCCAGGCAGCCTGGACGGGTTGTGTAATACTTTCAATTGCTGGAAGGTTCTTCGCCAGGGCGGGGAGCGTCCATACCAGAGCGATGATAGTAACTGCGGCAATTACTCCATAACGGATGAAATCCAGACCGAGCTGGGGAGGTAAAGCTGTACGGGTTTGTTGCCATTTGCGGTGCATGCGCAAAAATGACGTACGGGCGACGAGAACCAGGGAAAAGAACAGATATATTGCTAAATACCAAAGGCGCTGGCTCAATTGTTCGGGAGAGGTGTCATAATGGTTAATTACCAGTAGAGACAGACCTGTAGGCAGGATAGCAACCCACACATTACAATAGCGGGTGAGGATGTAGCCCGAGTGCAGGCTGAGAATCCAAAACAAAAGCGCCATCAGCACCACGAACAGGATAGAATCCGTGACCGGTTGCTTACGGAATAGTTGATTTATAACTATATCCAGCCGGTCAATGGTTATGTATAACCGGTCGCCCCATTCTACATTTGGGGGTAAGGTTGTACCCACCTGCCAGGATACAAAGAACAATGTATAAGTAAGGCCGAACACTCCGGCTAGAAAAGGCGATAATTTACTCAGTCCTAAGGCTACCCCCGCGATTAATCCCAGGACAACTAAATTTTGAGTGATGGACAGATCATCTGTCCAATGGGTGATGACCAGGCGTGAGGAGGCTGTAATTAAACCCACCAGTAAGAGCGTTGCTGCTGGCAAGTCCCACCAACGGGTCGGTTTATTAACGGGTGTCATAATATCCACTAGGCCTTAAACAAGGGTATACCAACGCGATTAATTAACCATCTGGTTACCGTTAAGGTTCAGTCTGTGTGAGCCAATTATATTCAGTATAATATTAGATAATCTCTTTGTAGATTAAAATAATCTTATGGTACAATGACTGGCGTTGATTTTCTGATGAAGATGATCAGCGGGCGGGTTTATTCTTGCTTATATTATTATTAAGGAGTGCTCATGCTGAAAGAACAATGGTTATTCATTGGTCTCTTTCTGGTCCTTGCCACTGTTTTCCCCGGCGTGGCGCTATTAATTCCTCGTTTAATCGCACCTCGAAAACCCAACCGAATAAAATCTCAAACGTACGAATGCGGTATCGAAACAGTAGGCGATAACTGGGTGCAATTTAAGATCCAATATTACATTTTCGCTTTGGTCTTTTTGATATTTGATGTAGAGACGGTTTTCCTTTATCCCTGGGCAGTAGCTTTAGGGGTTTTACCAATCTATGCGGTTATAGAAGGTGTGCTGTTCCTGGGCATCCTGTTTGCTGGCCTGGTCTACGCATGGCGCAAGGGCGCTTTGGAATGGGTCTAAGCAGTGGTTAGTACAATTAAGCAGAGGCTGAAGGAAATAATTCTTTCAGCCTTTTATGTGTTGTAGAGGAGAGAACTTATGGCTGATCCGGTCAACCTGATCGCAAACTGGTTATCCCAATTATTGCTCAGTTGGGGGTTGGCGCCAGACCTGGTCAATTTTATCATGAAAATGATAGGCGTCCTTGTAATTGTAGTGTTTACCCTTGTGGTGGACATATTCCTGGTATGGGTCGAACGAAAAACCGTAGCCCGTTTCCAGGATCGGCTGGGTCCGAACCGTTTAGGTCCCTATGGGCTGGTGCAACCGATTGCGGATGTAATCAAACTGCTGATTAAAGAAGATATAACACCGATTGGCGCTGATAAATTTATTTTTAACCTGTCGCCGATCATTGCTTTGGCGACTGTGTTAATGCTTTGGGCAGTTATCCCGTTCGCTCCCACATTATTGGGAACCGATATTAATGTCGGTATTTTATATATCGTAGCGATTGGGGCGATCAGCACACTGGGCATTATCATGGCCGGATGGGCTTCTAATAACAAATTTGCTCTCCTGGGAGCCTTCCGAATGGTAGCCCAGATGGTCTCGTATGAAGTCCCAATGGTGATGATCTTATTAGTACCGGTAATATTAGCGCGTTCGATGGGGATCAACGATATTGTTAACCAGCAAATGGTATGGTACATCGTTTATGTACCTGTGGCAGCTTTAATTTTCCTGATTACTTCTATAGCAGAAATTGGTCGTGCTCCTTTCGACCTGGCAGAAGCCGAGTCTGAGATTGTCGCTGGCTTTCATATCGAATATACTGGCATGAAATTCGGGTTGTTTTATGCGGGTGAACTGTTACATGCGCTGACCATTGGCGCATTGTTCGCCTCGTTATTTCTCGGGGGTTGGCGTGGTCCTTTTGTCGAGCAGGTGCCAATCTTGGGTGTCCTGTACCTGTTCATCAAGGCCTTCTTTATATATTGGGTCATTATGTGGATTAAATATTCCCTTCCGCGCATCCGCATTGACCACATGTTGAATTTTAACTGGAAATTCTTAACGCCTCTGGCGATCGGATTGTTGGTTGTGGTCGCGATCCTGGATAAGCTCTTGCCGAAGAGTCCGGTGGCTATCTATGTCGGTGGAATGTTGCTTGCCAACCTGGTAATCGGGTGGGTGGCGCTTACTCTCGTACGACGATATGCACGCATCGAACGGAAGCGGGTGGGTGACACTCGTCCGGTGGCCACGCCGACTTCAGGGGTTAGTGGAACGACCAGTCAGGCATAATATATCTCGGTTATTGATCCTACACGGAGCGTGTTTATGGCCCCTGTCCAAATCTTGTTCATCCTGATCGCAGCTGCCACATTAGGTACTGCGCTGATGGTCGTGACAGCCCGCAATCTGGTCCATTCAGCTTTGTATCTGGTAGCAACCCTGTTTGGTGTGGCAATTCTATTTGTCTTACTCAATGCGGGCTTTTTAGCGATTGCGCAGGTTGTGGTGTATATTGGCGCGATAGCGATCTTAATAATATTTGCGATCATGCTGACTCGCCGGCTGGCGCAGGACCGTGGTTCACAAATCAATAACAACTGGTTCTGGGCTGCGATCCTGGCGGGTTTGATGTTTGCCGGGTTGGCCTGGATGCTGAATGGTTGGTCAGGGTTCACCAGCCAGGCAGCGCCCCTCAGCCCGCATGTGGACCAGGTTTCTCAGTTGGGTAAAGCGTTGGTATCTCCTGATGCGTATGTTCTACCGTTTGAACTCGCCTCGGTGCTGCTCCTGGCAGCGTTGATTGGGGCGATTGTTATTGCCTGGGAGAAGAAGTAGGAGGCGCGCATGATCCCATTATCTTGGTTCCTGATTTTTTCTGCCGCTTTGTTCAGCATCGGTTTATTCGGCGTGCTGGCACGTAAGAATGCGATCGCTATCTTGATGGGGGTGGAGTTGATGCTGAACGCGGTGAATATTAACCTGGTTTCATTTTGGCGCTACCAGACTCCCGATCAGAGCATTGCTGGACAAGCCTGGGCGGTGATTGTATTTGCTGTTGCTGCGGCTGAAGTGGCAGTGGGCCTGGCGTTATTTATCTCGGTTTATCGCCGCCGGAATACTGTAGTGGCGGACGAAATTGATATGCTTAAAATGTAAATTCCTCGCCCGTGAGGAGAACTTATGGCGACTGAAACGATCATTTGGTTAATCCCCTTTCCGCCTTTACTGGCGTTTTTCTTGATTGTCTTGTTGACCAATCGCAACAGAGGCATCAGCCATACTTTGGCGATTGGCGCGGCTTTGCTTTCCTGGTTTGGCAGTATGGTTGTCTTTATCCGGGCATTGCAAACCGAGCATCTTGGCGAGAATCCTTTTGTCGCCTCGATCCCCTGGTTTCCGACAGGAATTTTACCCTCCGGAATAACGACCTGGCTCCAGATTGGCGTGCAAATCGATCCACTTTCAGCGGTCACGCTCTTTTTCGTTGCCTGGACGGTATTGATGATTTTCATCTATAGTGTCGGATACCACAATTATGGGCAACCTAAAGGCGACCACGATCACCCAGGTTTACCTCCGCATGGGGCGACGGTAACGGATGCGCATGGCCATTCTCGCCAGGTGCCTTCGGTCGAGCCCATGTACTCTCGGTTTTTTGCTTTTATTGGGCTCTTCGCCTTTGGGATGTACCTGCTGGTGGTCTCGGATAATCTACTGACCCTCTTTGTGGGTTGGGAAATTATGGGCTTATGCTCTTACTTGCTGATCGGCTTTTGGTATGGCAAACCATCTGCCCGCGCCGCTATGATCAAGGCCTTCATCACCACCCGCGTCGGTGATGTATTCATGCTATTAGGCCTGGCTTACCTTTACTCAGCCACAGGCGCGGTTACTTCGACGGTTGGGACGCTTAACTATCGGGAAATATTTTATTCCGAGCATATGCTTAAGGCGCTGGCATCTACCCCTTCAGGCGTGCTGGGTTTATCAGTCGCCGGATTAATTGGGATTTTGTTGTTTATCGGTGTCATCGGCAAGTCAGCGCAATGGCCGCTTCACGTGTGGTTGCCGGACGCAATGGAAGGACCGACTCCTGTGTCGGCCATGATCCATGCAGCAACCATGGTTTCTGCCGGCGTTTACATGGCCATCCGGATTTTCCCGCTGTTGTCATACGGCGCAACTGAAGGCCAGATGACTTCACCCATGGTGGTGATGGCTTTTATCGGCGCATTTACTGCTTTGTTTGCTGCGACGATCGCCCTGGCGCAAAATGATATTAAACGGGTTTTGGCCTATTCAACGATCTCCCAGTTGGGTTACATGATCGCCGCGTTGGGGATCGGTGCGTATGCCGCTGCCGCGTTCCATCTGTTCACGCATGCCTTCTTTAAAGCTTTACTGTTCTTAGGATCTGGCTCGGTGATCCACGGCATGGAGCATGGCGTTCTACATACCAACGCGCATGTTGATCCGCAAAATATGCAGAATATGGGTGGCTTGCGTAAGAAAATGCCGGTCACTTTCTGGACTTTCTTGATTGGTGGCTTTGCCCTGTCTGGTTTTCCGTTAGTTACAGCCGGATTCTGGTCGAAGGATGAAATCCTGGCGGACGCCTTCGGCAATGGTCATTGGCTGGTTTTTGCTGCCCTGGCGCTTTCCGCCTTATTAACCGCCTTCTATACCATGCGCCAGATTACCCTCACTTTCCTGGGTGAGCCTCGTACATCAGCCGCCGAACATGCCCGGGAAACACCCTGGACAATGACCTTACCTCTGCTTATCCTGGCCGTCTTTGCCATCGCAGCTGGTTGGATTGGCATTCCTGAAGGCCTGACCAATGGAGCAATACCCAATTGGTTGCACGAGTTTATTGGAGGGACACTTCTAGAGCCTCCGGCTAAGCTTGCATTCAATTATCTACCGATGGTAATCTCGGCAGTGATTGCCCTGACAGGTTTAGGGTTAGGGTATTGGGTGTACCGGAAGGTAAAGGCTGGCGCGCCTGATCCGCTACAAAAAGCTTTAGGTCCGGTTCATCGAGTGCTGCAAAACAAGTATTATTTTGACGAATTGTATAACCTGGTTTTTGTCCGCCCGGCGATCTGGTTCTCCGAAGTCTTTACCTCGATTTGGATGGATCGTAAGGTGATTGATGGTTTCTTGCATGCTATCGCTGCTTCGGTCTTAGCTCTTGGTAACCTGTTTCGTAATTATATTGACAAACCGATTGTCAATGGATTCGGTGATGCTGTTGGGGAAAGCACCAAGCGGATGGGTCGCACTTTCCGGGTGATCCAGACTGGAAAAGTGCAGCAATATATGATCATGGCTTTGGTAGCAGTGGCAGCTTTTAGTGTCTTTTTCTATTATTTATTGGTCTACGCCCGGTAGGCCCGATTGTAGGAGCGAACGATGGATTTCATCCTCCAACACCTGCTTACACTCATTTTGTTTACTCCTGTTATAGCGGCAGTGATCCTCATTCTTTTGCCCCGCGACCAGGATAACCTGATCCGGTGGACAGCCTTTGTCCTTAGTTTGATCCCCCTTGGGTTATCTGTGGTGTTATGGTTCCGCTTCATCCCAGATTACCAAGGCTTCCAATTTCAGGAAACATTTGTTTGGTATGCCGCGATTAATTCCTCATTCCATGTGGGCGTGGATGGCATATCTTTAACGATGGTGCTGCTTACCACCCTATTGACACCCCTGTCAATCCTGGCCTCATTTACTATCAAGGATCGAGTCAAGGCCTACATGGTCTTATTCTTCCTGCTCGAGATGGGTATGTTGGGTGTCTTCCTGGCACTCGACCTGTTGATCTTTTTCGTCTTCTGGGAATTCGGTCTGGTACCGATGTATTTCCTGATTAACCAATGGGGCAGTGAGAAAGGCGAACGGGAGATCTGGGGTGGGCATAAGGTGCCCGCGCGTATCTATGCCTCCTTTAAATTCATGATTTACACCATGGCAGGCTCATTAGGATTGCTTTTAGCCATCCAAATGATCGGGATTACTGCTAAAACCTTTGACATGCTGGAGCTGTTCAAACAGTGGCCGTCTCTTAGCGGTACGTTGTTAGGTCTGCCGGTGACTACGGTCAAAGCGATCGCTTTCTGGGCCTTTGCGCTTGCCTTTGCCATCAAAGTACCAGTCTGGCCCTTCCACACCTGGCTTCCTGATGCCCATACCGAAGCTCCGACTGCCGGCTCAATGATCCTGGCAGGTGTGCTATTAAAACTTGGCGCTTATGGTTTTTTACGGTTGGTCTTACCTCTTTATCCAACGGAGGCAAAGTTTTATGCCGGTGCATTGGCAGTTCTGGCGGTTTTAGCGATTATCTTTGGCGCTTTAGCCTCTTTTGGGCAAAATGATTTTAAACGGCTGGTGGCTTATTCATCAGTCAACCATATGGGTTTTGTAGTGCTGGGCATCGCAGCAGCTGCTTTTGCGGTCGGTACAAAAAACGCTGGCGATGCTCAAATTGCACTCAACGGCGCAGTGCTGCAGATGTTTAATCATGGTTTATCCGCGGCAGGCATGTTCTTTCTGGTCGGTGTGATCTACGAACGCACCCACACGCGTAATTTAAAAGATTTTGGCGGCTTATTTCCGCTGATCCCTATCTATGGTGGCATTTTGATCTTTACTTCGATGGCCTCGCTCGGCTTGCCAGGCCTGAACGGTTTCGTTTCCGAATTCCTGGTCGTGCGAGGCTCCTGGCCGATCTTCACGTTGTATACCGCTCTGGCAATGATTGGCTTATTCTTCACCGGCGCATATATCCTCAAAGCGATCAAAATGGTGTTGCACGGACCAGTGAACGAGCGATGGGTCGGGCAGCTAAGCGAAATTACTCCGCGCGAGGTCTTCGTGATTGCGCCATTGATGGTATTGATGCTGTGGATTGGCATCTGGCCAACCTGGATTTTGGAAATTATCAATCGTGCAGTGGGTGCTCTTTTCCTGAGGTGAACCATGCAATTTCCGATATTGAGCGTGATCGTCTTTACTCCGATTGTTGCCGGGCTGTTAATTTTATTGATCCCGTCTGATCGTAAAAATGAAGTACGGGTGGCTGCCCTTGCTGCTGCGACAATTACGATGCTGATGTCCTTATGGGTATATTTTTCTTACGATATCGCGGCAGGGGGGTATCAGTTTAAGGAGATCTATCCTTGGCTTAAGGCGCTGGGTATTTCATACCATGTCGGTGTGGATGGGATGAATGCCCCTCTTGTCCTGTTGACGGGTGTGGTGATGTTCACGGGCGTCTTGATCTCTTGGGGCATTGAGGACCGGCCGCGCGAGTTCTTCGCCTTTTTGTTTATCCTGGCGACTGGTGTGTTCGGCGTGTTCGTCACACTGGATCTGTTCATGCTGTTCTTCTTTTACGAAATCGCAGTCTTCCCAATGTACTTGTTAATCTCAATCTGGGGTTGGAAAGTGACACGCGAATATGCAGCGATGAAATTAACCCTCTACCTGTTTATCGGTTCTGTGGTTGCACTGGTTGGGGCGCTGGCGATGTACTTTACGTCCACTCAGAGAACATTCGATATGCTCCTGCTAGAGAAGGCAGGCTTTACTTCTCAGTTTCAAATCGCAGTTTTCCCATTTGTCTTCCTGGGTTTCGCAGTTCTCGGTGGCATCTTTCCATTTCATAACTGGAGTCCCGATGGCCATGTGGCTGCGCCCACTGCGGTCTCGATGTTCCATGCGGGGGTTTTGATGAAACTGGGTGCATTTGCTGCTTTACGTGTGGGTGTCATGTTGCTACCCGAAGGCGCCAGGTTTTGGATGCCTTACGCCATCTTGTTGACATTAGTCAATGTCGTCTATGGTGCGTTTATCGCCAGCGTTCAAACTGACTTCAAATATGTCATCGGTTTCTCCTCGGTATCGCACATGGGCCTGGTGCTGATGGGTTTTGCCACCCTTAACCAACAAGGCTTGATCGGTGCGGGTGTACAGATGTTCTCCCATGGCATCATGACGGCTCTCTTCTTTGCTGTTGTCGGGATGGTGTACGATCAAGCGCACACACGTGAGATCCCAAAACTGGGTGGTTTCTGGAAAGTAATGCCTGGAGTGGCATTGGCGTTTATTGTCGGTGGCCTGGTTTCGATGGGTATGCCTGGTTTCTCAGGTTTCATCGCCGAATTCCCTATTTTTCTGGGTTTGTGGCAAAAATACCCATGGATTGCCATCGTTGGGGCGATATCGATTGTGGTAACGGCAGCTTATATTATCCGAGTTATTGGACGAGTTTTCTTTGGTAAGATGCCAGAAGAATTTGCCCATCATGTCCATGATGTTACTGTATTGGATAAGATCGCCCTGGGGATTCTCTCGGTAATCTTGATTGGCCTGGGTGTGTTTCCACGCTTGATGGTTCCCATGGTGGAATCGGGTGTAAAAAATATCATGCGCCTATTGGGAGGTACATAAGTGACTGGCAATCTCTTTCAATCCTCGATGTTTCTCGCGATTCTGCCTGAAATATTATTAATCATTTTGGGTGGAGTGATCCTCATCGTTGACCTGATCTCTTCAAAAGAAAAACGAAATGGTCTTGGTTGGGTTGGGGCGATAGGACTGGCAATCATCATCTTGTTGAGTCTGTTTGTAGCCCGACCAGGCGCTGCGGCAGTTGAGTCTTGGGGTCGAATGATCCGATTTGATTGGTTGTCATTCACCTTCAAAATGCTTTTCCTGTTTGGTGCAGCCATCACGTGTTTGCTAGTGATGGATAATGAGCGGCTGGGCCAGCGGGGTGAGTTTTATTTACTCCTGTTGGCATCCACCATTGGGATGTGCTTGATGGCGTCCGCTTCCGATTTGATCATGCTGTATCTTGCGATCGAAACCACTTCTATTCCACTCTATGTATTGGCTGGATTTCTCACGAACGATGACAAGTCGGCAGAAGCCGGCTTTAAGTATCTGCTGTTCGGGGCATTGACTTCTTCGATCATGTTGTACGGTTTCAGCCTGCTGTATGGCTTTTCTGGGACGACATCTTTATATGATATTGCAGCCAAGGTATCTGCTGGACAGGTGGGTTTGGCGTTACTGGGCAGCCTGGTGCTCATCTTGATTGGTTTTGGTTTCAAGATTTCGGCGGTGCCCTTCCATTTTTGGGCGCCGGATGTTTATGAGGGTGCACCGACACCCGTGGCAGGTTTTCTATCCACAGCATCGAAGGCGGCTGGTTTTGCTGTCCTTTTGCGGTTTTTCACAGTTGTTTTTCAAGATAATGCGATTGTTGTGCAATGGGGAGCAATTTTAGCGGCTCTCTCAGTGGCTACGATGACATTGGGGAACCTGCTGGCTCTGACGCAGAAGAATATTAAACGAATGCTGGCATATTCTTCGATCGCACATGCTGGTTATGCATTGATTGGTGTGGTGGCGCTGTCTGCAGATGGTCTATCCAGTACTATTTTTTATCTGATCGCCTATATGTTGACGAACCTGGCTGCTTTTGGCGCCGTGGCCGTGGTAGGACGGCTGATCGGCTCGGATGATATGACGGCCTATCACGGTCTAAGCCGCCGATCTCCTGGTCTGGCATTGATATTACTGGTTGCCTTACTCTCACTATCTGGGATGCCGCCTCTGGGGGGATTTATCATCAAGTTCCTGGTATTTGCTGCGGCAGTGAAAGCGAATCTGATCTGGCTGGCAGTGGTGGGTGTGTTGAATTCAATTATCGGCTTATATTACTATATGACAGTGCTCAAGTATGTGTACCTGTACCGGGCTGAAGGTGATGAACAACCTTTGGCAATCCCCCGCCCGTCAGCGTTGGCTTTAATCATCCTTGTATTCGGGATCATTTTAATCGGTACAGTTTTCTCACCCTGGTATGGCTGGGTAACCAACGCGGCTGCGGCGATTCCTTAAGTCTTGGTAATCGGGTGATTATTGGCGTGAATTTGATGCTTGTGATAAAATTCCTGAACTATGGAACCGACTGGTAACCAGCCAGGTAGAAAAAGTGTGTCTGCTTCCCTTAGCGTGGCTATAGGCGCAGTAGTCGGGCAGGTCGGCTGCCTGACTTTATTAATTGTCCTGGCAGCTTTGTTCGGTGGGTTATGGATGGATAAACTGTTCGGCACCAAACCATTGATCACCATTGGCTTGATGATCGCAAGTATACCAATCACATTATTCCTGATGTTCTGGGTAGTTCGTAGAGCGACTACCCGAATACAAGCTACAATGCAGGCTAAACCCGGTCAGCAACCTGGAGGAGACCAGCAGTGAAAAGGTTTCGGATTTTCGGGATAGAGATTAAAAATCGTTATTTAGTGCTCATAATTATCGTGTTAGCCTTCCTGGGGGCGCGGGCGTTTGCGCCAGTTCTTCCCCATATTCAACTTCCGGCTGAAGCCTATACGCCAGACCATCCGTTATTCACTCTACCAGTGATTGGGGATTTCTACTGGACGAATACATTGACCGCCATGGTATTAGCCGACTTAATATTAATCGCCATGGCCTTGACAGTACGGCGCGCAGTCCGGAGTGGTAAATTAGTGCCAACCGGAATTGCTGGGGTAATAGAGGCATTGTTGGAGGTTATTTATAATTTAACGGAATCGACTGCTGGTCGTTGGGCTAAGAAAATTTTCCCATATTTTGCCACGATCACTCTGCTTGTCCTGGTGGTTAATTGGATGGAGTTAATCCCTGGGGTTGACAGTATCGGTCTGATTCATCAAGCAAAGAAAGAGGGTCATGCGATTCAAGAGCTCGTGCCAGGTGTCCTGACTACGATTACTGGCGCCCAAGGCGAGTTCAACGTGATTCCGTTTGTACGCGTACTTTCGACTGATTTGAATTTCACAGTCGCTCTCGCCTTGATTTCCGTTGTCATGACGCAGGTTTTCGGTGTACAGTCCCTCGGTTCAAAGTATTTTACGAAATTCATTAATGTTGGTGGTGTCTTTAAACGTCCAATTTTTGGCGTCATTGATTTTGGCGTGGGATTATTAGAGTTGGTTTCAGAAATTTCGAAACTACTCTCATTTTCCTTCCGGTTGTTTGGCAATATCTTCGCTGGATCAGTACTGTTATTTGTGATCGGTACCTTGGTACCGGTTTTTGCACAATCGGTTTTCTTGCTTTTAGAGTTCTTTGTGGGATTAATTCAGGCGGTCGTTTTTGGCATGCTCACGATGGTGTTCATGTCGCAGGCGACGGCTGGTCACGGCGAGCAGGGCGAACACGCTGAAGCTCATTAATTTATTACGTCTTATACAGGCAATATTACGATGGAGGCTTAGGAGATAACCATGGATGTCGCAGCAGCAAGACTCATCGGAGCGGGTTTGGCGATGATCGGTACGATTGGCGCAGGTTTGGGGATTGGTGTGCTGGTAAATGGCGCAGTTCAGGGCATTGCCCGCAATCCCGATGCAAGTAGTAATGTCCAGACGAACATGATCCTGGGGATCGCTTTCGCCGAGGCAGTTGCGATTTACTGCCTGGTGGTTGCGCTTCTGATCCTCTTTGTCGGCTAAAGAGCAGGTACCAAGAGAGTAATTTAGGTTAATAGGAGGAAGCCTTGGAACAACTTGGCCTAAACTTGGGATACCTGCTGGTGCAGGTTTTCAACTTTTTGATTATTTTTTTAGTCCTACGCGCCTGGGTGTTTGGCCCAATCATGGGTTTGCTGGAGAAACGGCGCCAGACTATCGCTCAAGGCCTGAAAGATGCTCAAACCGCTGCCGAAGCGCGCGCGAATGCAGAAAAAGACGCACGTGAAATCCTGGCTAAAGCGCAGGTTGAGGCTGCCCAAAAAGTAAAAGAGGCAACTGAACGCGCCGAGGCCGCAGGTCGCGAAGTGATGGCGCGCGTCGAAGCTGAAGCTACAAAGGCGCGAGAGGCTGCCCTGGCTGAAGCCGCGCTCGAACGGGAGCGTATCCTGGGTGAATTACGCGGCCAGGTGGCGGCTTTGTCAATCGCCGCGGCGCAGAAACTGGTCGGCGAGTCGCTAGATGAGCAGCGTCAACACGCTTTGCTGCAGGAGTTTTTCTCAGGCGTTAAGTCTGGTCGAGTGGTTGTCCTGGAAGGGGCAAGTTTGAGTGGTGCGACGGCGGAAATTACCAGTGCGTTGCCATTGACAGCGGCAGAAAAAGATAGTGTTCGACAGGATGTCTTATCGAAAATTGGTAGCCAGGCGACAGTGACTTTCCGTGTTGATCCCACCATTCTGGGCGGTTTGGTGATCCGGGTCGGCGATAAGGTACTGGATGGATCGGTCTCCGGTCAGTTGGAAAGTTTACGCCAAAACCTGCGTTAAACAAACTTACTAAAAAGTTTCTCTCTAAGGAGGCTGACTTCCGGAGTCATTCTGGCCAGGGATATCCCGATGCGGATGTATTCCTGGTGGGCAATGACCTCGGAAGTCTTGATTCATGGATTCGAACGAGGAATGGCTTTCCTTTGTACGCCGTAACCCATATCTAGTCGCAGCGTGATTGCATCCTTATCTGTGGCCATGTCGCATTCCTTAACCAAATTACTTGCCGAAGTACCGGGGATCTTGAGCATCTCTGGAGAAGGAGCGTCGGGTCAATCCGATGGTTATGTGATCAATGGTGTTGTCTATGATTCGCGTCAGGTTCAGCCGGGCAATTTGTTTGTCGCTCTGCTGGGAGGCATGACGGATGGTCATCGTTATATCGCCGATGCAATCCAGCGGGGGGCTTGTGCAGTCGTTGGCATGCAATCTCTCGGTGAAATGCCGGTGCCGTATGTGCAGGTGCAGGACAGCCGCCAGGCATTAGCCTGCTTATCGGCGGCATATAATGACTTTCCGGCGCGTCATTTGATGGTAGTTGGCGTAACGGGTACGGATGGGAAAACGACGACAACCAACCTGATCTATTCAATCTTACAGGCAGCCGGTCTACGTACTGGCATGATTTCAACGGTAAACGCCATTATCGGCGAACGGGTGTTGGATACAGGTTTTCATGTGACAACCCCAGAAGCCCCCGATGTACAGCGCTACCTGGCTGAAATGGTCTCATCTGGTTTAACGCATGTAATCCTGGAAGCGACTTCGCATGGTCTGGACCAGCATCGCGTCTCAGCTTGCGAGTTTGATCTGGCGGTGGTGACCAATATCACCCACGAGCATTTAGATTATCATGGAAGCTTCGAGGCTTATCGGTCAGCCAAGGCGCGCCTGTTCAGTGGTTTGGCAGATACTGTAGGTAAATCCTCGAAACCACCACGCGGGGCGGTATTAAACCTGGATGATCCTTCCTATGAATATCTCTCGGGAGTAGTTCCTGCCGGAATACCTCAAATGAGTTACGGCATCCGTGGCGCAGAACCGTCGTTTAAATTCGACACCTTAGAAAAATTCAATGGCATTTTTGCGCAACACATTCAATACAATCGTACAGGCTTGAATTTTGACGCCATCCAATGGGTAGATGGAAAGCCTGTAGATTGTTTGCCCATCACCAGCCGGCTCATAGGTAATTTTAATGTTTCAAACTGCCTGGCTGCCATCACGACTACCCGGGGACTTATGGATTTAGCTACAATTAGCGTTCTGGAAGGGATACAGGCAATGCCCGGAATCCCGGGGAGAATGGAAATAATGGATTCAGGTCAGGATTTCACTGCAATCGTAGATTTTGCACACACTCCCAATGCTTTACAACGTGTATTGGCAGCCGTCCGCCAAATGATCCAGTTGCAGGAAAAACCTGGCCGTGTGATGGTTGTGTGTGGATCAGCCGGTCTGCGCGACCGCCAAAAGCGACGCATGATAGCTGAAATCGCGGTTGAGTTTGCGGATGTGGCAATATTTACTGCAGAAGATCCTCGCACCGAGTCGTTAGCGGATATCCTGGCAGAAATGGCACGCGGTGCAAGCGCGCGCGGTGGTATTGAAGGACAGAATTTCTGGCGCATACCTGATCGTCGTGAAGCTTTACGCTATGCGGTGCATTCAGCACAACCAGGCGACCTGGTGATTGCCTGTGGGAAAGGGCATGAGCAGTCCATGTGCTTTGGGACGGTCGAATATCCCTGGGATGATCGGATTGCACTTCGCGCCGCGATAGCTGAGCGTCTCGGCATACCTGGTCTGGCGATGCCAGTCCTGCCCAGCGTATAATGAAACGTCTTCCTACAATTAGCGTAATTCGCGCCCGCCGTTGATGTCGATCGTCGCGCCCGTCATAAATGAATTAACCGGGCTGGCAATGAAGACAATACAACGAGCAATTTCCTCCGCATGAGCATAACGCGCTAGTAATATTTTATTTTCGGCGTAATTGGGCGCCAGTTCTGCAATCGTAGCTTCTCCCATGGGCGTGTGCGTGATGCCCGGAGATACACAGTTCACCCGCAGGCGTGGCGCCAGTGCCCGCGCTGCGCTTTTGGTCAGGTTCACCAGACCGGCTTTTGCCGCCGCGTAATGCGCATGGTGCGGGGCGCCGGTAAAAGCTGCGACACTGGCTACGGTGACTATCGAGCCGCCCTCTCTAATCAAAGGCGCCCAGTATTGCAGGGCATAAAACGCACCGTTTAAATTCACCTGGATAATATGATCCCATTCCGCAGGTGTGATCTGTTCCAGGGGAGTGATGATATTGCGACCGGCGCATAGCACAAGCATATCCAGCGCGCCTGGTTCGGCCTGGATCCGCCGGGCAGCCCGTTCCACACTCTCGGATGATATGAGATCAACCGGTAGAAGCCAGGCTTGCCGGCCGGACTCCCGGATCGCCCTGGCAGTGCTTTCGGCTCCGGCTTCATCTTGACCATAACCTACCACCAGATCTGCGCCCTCCTCAGCGAATATTCGCGCCGTAGCCGCGCCGATGCCGCTGGAAGCGCCAGTGACCAGGGCGATCTTTTCTTGGAGGCCCAGATTCATTGGATTTTCGGTTTTCCCTCCTGCTGGATTGAGGCAAACTCAGGCTTTCTTGACCGGTCGTAAGAAGACCAGCCAATAGGCAGCTGCCACCAACACCGCACCACCAATGATATTTCCAATCGTGACCGGAAGTAAATTATTAATCAAGAAATTACCCCAGGTGAGTGATTCGTAACTGCCGGCTGTTTTCCCGATCGACTCCCAGAATTTCTGATCAGCAAAGCCTCTTATGAAGAGTCCAATTGGGATAAAATACATGTTAGCAATGCTGTGTTCAAAGCCAGCCGCGACGAAAGCTGAGATCGGGAAAATAATCGCCGCGATTTTGTCGACAACGCTACGCGCGCTATAGCACATCCAGACTGCCAGGCAGACTAAGGCGTTGCACAGGATGCCCAGCGCGATCGCCTGCACAAAACCCAGCTCGACTTTGTTATTCGCGATAGTTAGCGCAGTTAAGCCAACGCTGCCCGCACCCTGGGTGTACTGTTTTCCCAGGAATATCAACAGAGCGGTGCCAATCGAGCCGACAAAATTCCCAAAATAAACGATCAACCAGTTGCGGAGCAAGGCCATGGTTTTAACTTTTCCACTCGCCCAGGCCATCACAATCAGGTTGTTACCGGTGAATAATTCTGCCCCACCGACAACCACCAGGATCAAGCCCAGGCAGAAGACCAGACCCGCCAACAGTCGGGTGACACCGTAGGGTAGGCCAGTGTTATATGCTAATGTTAATTTGTCTGGGCCAAAAGTTGCCATACTACCCGCCAGGACAGTAGTAGCAAAGATCGCCCCCAGGGCGATGAAAGCTCCCGCCAGGATTGCCAGGGCGAACATGGTTAGAAACGGCATTTCGGCTTTGCGGACGCCGATATTTTCAGCGCGCGCCGCCATCTCGGATGGAAGCAAGGCATCAATGTGGATTTCAGTGGACATTTGGTAGATCTCCTTTTTTATTTATCTTAAATATCAGGGGCTTCTTCGGCGCCCGTTTATCCAAATCCAAATTATACATAATCCTGCACCAACGAATAATATAATTGCTAAAATTAATTGACCAGCCAGGTAGAGCTGGATTCCACCCATCAAAAAGCCAACGAAAAGCAGGCTGCCGGCGACCTGGCGTACCGCGCCTTCCAGGCGGCTAATCTGGCGGGAGATCTCTGGGGTGCGCACAGCCACTTCGCCGCGCTCCATTCGGCTGAGCATACTGTCCATCTTGCGCGGTATACTCAGAATTGCGCGCGCCAGATCACCTACCTCGTGTAGCCAAAGCGTCACACCAGTCCCACTCGCTTCTTCAGCGATTAGCTTCTGAGCATAGGGCGCCAGGTGATCCCAAACATTAAAATTTGGATCCAGACCAGTGCACATACCCGACAAGATACTCACTGCACGCCCCAGGAAAATTAAATCCTGGGGAATCTGGAAGGGCAACGTATAGAGTAAATCACGGAATTCTGCCACGAATTCCATGATTTCATCCATGTTTATCTTCGTTAATTCAGATAATGATTTCCCCCAGAAACGCTCGAACAACAGGGCTCCAGCCCGCTCGATCTGTTCTAAATCGGCTCCCGGTAACAATATACCCATAGTCTGATAGGCCTTAACCACTCGGGAGGCATTTTGGGTGCCGACGCCTACCAGCAGCTCACGCAACGCCAGGCGAAGATTATCCGGTACCCGACCTACCATGCCGAAATCAATAAAAGTAAGCCGCCAGGTTGTTTTGCTCTCATTCGTGGGAACGGATTGCCCATCGGGTGTGGTTGAGATTTTGCAAGGACTGATAAAGAGGTTGCCGGGATGGGGGTCAGCGTGAAAGAAGCCATCCTCAAATATTTGCTTCAGGTAGGTATCCAGCAAACGACCGGCAACTTCGGTCCGATCAATGCCAGCCGCGGTGATTGCAGCATAATCAGTGATCTTAATTGCCCAAACATTTTCTAGAGTCAGCGCTCGCTGGGTGGTATGCGTCCAATACACCTTTGGAACGCGCACCCCCGGATTATCCTTGAACTTTTCGGCGAAGGTTTCAGCATTCCGACCTTCTGCCAGGTAATCAATTTCTTCATAGAGTGTACGGCTGAATTCTTTTAACAATGCTGGCACATCAGCCCGGCGACTGATCGGACGATAGCGCATTAACCAACCGCCCACGGTTTTTAAAGCTGAGAGATCAGTGGCTATGATTTTCTCGATATCCGGTCGTTGGATTTTTACTACCACCTCTTCATCCCCAATACGCGCCCGATGTACCTGGCCCAACGATGCCGCACCCAGTGGAGTGGGATTGAAAGAGCTAAATTTCTCTGAAAGCGGGATACCATATTCCGCTTCAGCTACCTTTTGAATGGCAGCAAAGTTTTCAGCAGGAACTTCATCTTGTAAATCGGCCAGGACGGAGGTAAATTCAGGCGGTAAGACATCCACCCGTGTTGAAAGGAACTGACCCACCTTGATCATCACACCACCCATTTGGATTGCCAATGCGCGGAAGGCAACTGCATAGTGGTGCAGACGTTTGGGACGGGTGCGGTTAATCCACCGGCGTAAACCAAGCCGTACCAGGAGGATGTCCCAGAAAGTAATATTTAACACCAGACGTGCAAAAAATAGGACGATACGCCGGTAACGGGCACGATACATGGTAAAGGAATTATACCCTGATTATGGATACATCCATTTTCAGGCCAGTTATGGTATCCTTGTCTATTGTGTCGCCACAGCCTCTTGATTTCTCTGTCCTTTATGCCAGTTTTCAAGCACCGGTCGCCTCAATAAATTGTGGAGAGCGTTGCTCTCCTTATAATGAGCAGGATTCACCTTTTTGCTGTGATACGCGCCATGCGGTTCCCACTGCTTATCAAGTGGAATGGGAATTCTTACAAGCCCACACGGATTTATGGCATCTGTGGAAACCTGAGAGTGTTTCCGAATGGGAAAACCTGCATCAGCGCACACCCTCCGGGCATGTTTTAATTGAGTGCCAGGGTCATCGGTTTTGCCAACGCAATTTCCGTTCGATCACCTGCCGGGCTTTTCCATTTTTCCCTTACCTGACCCGCCTGGGTGAATTTATTGGTCTGTCTTATTACTGGGAATATCAAGAATATTGTTGGATTATCAGCAATCTGGCGCTCGTTTCCGATGAATACCGGCAGGAGTTCATCACCTGTTTTGAATATCTATTTGCGCAAATGCCTGCCGAAAAAGACAATTTCCGGTATCATTCTGAGGTCGTAAGGCGAATATTTGGTCGTTGGCACCGGGCAATTCCTTTGCTTCATCGGAATGGCCATGTGTATAAAATTACCCCGCGTAATGGAAGGCTGCGGAGGATTGAGGATGGAAAATTACCCATGTTTGGTTCTTACCGTGTGGCTGCAGATCTGAAGTTTCCGGATGAATTATGACATCCGTCTCGACTGAATTTAGCCTTCCACAACATTTACGGACCAATCGACGTGGTCCAGTCCGTTGGATTATCTCTCATGCTATCCATCATTGGTGGTTAGTGTTGGTCATGGTAATCGGCGCCAGTGTAAATGCCGGATTGGCAGCAGCGGTACCGATCCTGGTTGGGCAGGCGTTTAATGTGATTAATTCCAGTGGTTGGGATGGTCCAGCGTTATTACGCCTGGCTTTATTATTAGGTGGATCTCAGCTATTGCGGGGTTTGTTTCAATTTAGCCGGAACTTTGGCGCTGAGTTGATGGGTCAGCGCCTGGAGCGTGACATCCGCGCCGAGTTATACGTCAGTCTGTTGGGGAAGAGCATGACCTTCCATAGTCTTCAGGCTGTGGGAGATACGATGGCGCGCGCCACGAATGACGTGCGTGAGATCAACTTTATGTTCAGCCCGGGTTTGAACCTGGTATTAGGTTCCGCCATTTTTATGATTATGCCCGTTGTGGTGGCGCCGGGCTACCATCCCGCGTTAATTCTAACACCAGCCCTGTTCATTATTGGCTACTTCCTCGCCTTGTGGCAATATCTGCATGAGTTGAACCCGATCACAACTGATGTGCGTCAGGCGTTTGGTAAGCTAAATACCCGCCTTGCAGAAGCTATTGATGGGATTGAAATCGTTAAGGGTATGGCGCAGGAGAGCAACGAGGTAGCGCTCTTTGGACAAAACGCCCGGCGTTTCCGGGATGCTGTAATTCACCAGGGCGATGTTGAGGCGCGGTTTATCCCCTTCCTGCTATTAGGATTTGCTGAAGCGGGGGCATTGTTGCACTCTCTCTTGTTATTCCAGCATGGGCTGCTTGATATTGGACAGGTAGTCGCTTATTTCGGTCTGATCCAGCTCTTCGGATTTCCGGCATTTACTTCTCTGTTTGCTTATTCACAGGTATCTCTGGGAATAGCCAGCGCGCGCCGTATCCTGGATCTGATCACCCGGGAGAACAATCTGGACCAGAACATCCAGGGATTTACCGGCCCGATGCGGGGTGAAGTGGAATTTCGTAATGTCACCTTCAGCTACGGTGAACATGAACCGGTTTTGGCAGGGGTCTCGTTCAAGGTAAAACCAGGTCAGACAGTGGCGATTGTCGGTCAAACCGGGGCAGGTAAAACATCGTTGGTGAAATTAATCAATCGCACCTACGATGTCTCGGATGGACAGGTATTGGTGGACGGCGTTGATGTGCGCGATTGGAATCTGGAAGCCCTTCGCCGTCGAATTTCAATAATTGAGCAGGATATATTCCTCTTTTCCCGGACCATTTCAGAGAATATCGCTTTCGGTGATCCGCAAGCGAGTCCGGAAGCAATTGAAAGAGTGGCTCAGGCAGCTCAGGCGCAGGAGTTTATTACCTCTTTCCAGGATGGTTACCAGACGGTTGTCGGCGAACGCGGTGTGACTCTATCCGGTGGGCAACGTCAACGGTTGGCCCTGGCGCGCGCTTTCTTGACCGATCCAAACATCCTGGTCCTGGATGATTCGACCAGCGCGATTGATAGCGCTACCGAAGATATGATCCAACGGGCGATTTACGCCGCAGCGCGTGGTCGGACAACCTTTATCATCACTCATCGTCTTTCGCAAATTCGCTGGGCGGATCTCATCCTGGTGTTACGGCAGGGACAGTTGGTTGCGGTTGGCACTCATGAGGAATTGATGCAATCCTCAGATGCCTACCGGCAAATATTTAGTGAAAGATAATTCTCAGGTAATTTGCTTATGGGCTTCTTTGCTGGATTAGCTAACGAAGGATACGATCGCCAATATACTGATCGCCAGTTAGTGGCGCGCATGGTAGCTCATTTTCGCCCCTATGCCGGCATGCTATCGATAGTAATCTTGCTGTTAATCTTAACTGCGATTACCGGCGCGGCGATTCCACTCATTGTGTCTCGCGGGCTAGATCGAATCAAGGGAAATTTCGACCCGGCTTTAGTCGCTGGATTGGCAGGTATTATTTTCGCTTTAGATGTGACGAACTGGCTGACAAACTGGATCCGGCGTCGCCTGATTATACGTGTGGTCGGCAACACGATCCTTGATTTGCGCACTGAGGCTTTCCGGGCTACGGCGGAACATGACCTTTCCTTCTATGATGAATTCGCCTCTGGTAAGATCGTCTCGCGGATTACTTCGGATACTCAAGAGTTCGGTCAAATGGTGACCATGGTGACTGATCTATTCGCGCAAATATTCCAGGCGATCATAATGGGTGTATTACTGGTCACAATAGAGTGGCGTTTATCGTTGGTTGTGTTTGGCTTTCTGCCTATTATTTTTCTGGTGGCAATCAGTTTTCGTAATCTGGCGCGGAAAGCCACCCGGGCTGGAATGCGGGCTATGGCCAATGTGAACTCAACGATTAAGGAGACGATTAGCGGGATCTCAATCGCGAAGAATTTCCGTCAGGAATCCGCGATCTATGGTGAATTTAATGAGGCCAATCTTCAATCCTACCGGGTAAATGTGCGACGCGGCCTCGTCCTATCCATGGTTTTTCCGACGCTCGATGCCTTGGGAGGCGTGGCGACTGCGCTGCTGATTTATGCAGGTGGGTGGAGTACTGCGCAAGGCGCAGTTACCATTGGGGCATGGTTTTTCTTCCTGCAAAGTTTAAATCGTTTCTTTTTCCCGGTGCTCAATCTGTCAGCATTCTGGACGCAGGTTCAATCAGGATTGTCGGCCGCTGAACGAGTATTTGCTTTGATTGATGCAGAGGCGAATGTGATTCAAGTGGACCACCAACCGATGGTATCACTGAGGGGCGATATCCGCTTTGAACAATTAGAATTTCGTTATTCTGAGAAAGAACTGGTATTGGTTGATTTTAATTTGCACATCCAGGCCGGTGAGAATATCGCCCTGGTGGGCCACACCGGTGCAGGTAAATCCTCGATTGCGAAATTAATCGCTCGGTTTTACGAGTTCCAGAAAGGTGTAATTCTGATCGATGGGCGTGATATCCGTTCGCTTGACTTGTACACCTATCGCCAGCAGCTAGGCATTATCTCCCAAACGCCATTCTTGTTTTCAGGGACGGTCGCCGATAATATTTGTTATGCCTGCCCCTCAAGCACCGCGCGGGCGGAGATGGAAACCTTAGCGATGCAGATTGGCAATGGAGAGTGGCTTGAGACTCTACCTGATGGTTTAGATACGGAGGTGGGTGAGCGCGGTGTCCGCCTGTCGATGGGTCAACGCCAATTAGTTGCCTTGCTGCGGGTTCTGGTCCAACATCCGTCGATTTTCATCCTGGACGAAGCCACAGCCAGTATTGATCCTTTCACTGAAGTGCAAATCCAACAAGCTTTAAAGCTGATCCTCTCTTGTACAACCAGCATTTTGATTGCTCATCGCCTCTCGACGGTAAAAGCTGTCGACCGGATTATTGTATTAGAAAAAGGGAGGATTATTGAGCAGGGCAATCATGATGGTTTGTTAGCACGGGGTGGGCACTATGCCACGCTATATAATACCTATTTCAGGCACCAGTCGCTCGATTACCGGCCTGAAGGTTTGGAAGAATATCTGGCGGAGAAGAAAACATATCTAGTGTGATAGTTTAGGATCTCAGTTCATTCACGATTGAGGTCAAATTTGATAGAGCAGGAATTTTCAACCACATTACGACCAGGTTCACCCGATTTCCATGATTTACCCTGGCACCATCCGATAGAGACCTGGGTGGATCACTGTAACCGGCTGGAGGAATTACCGCGTGGACCATCGCGTCATCCGGTGGTATTTATCAATTACTCCGGTGCCCTTTATGCCGTAAAAGAGTTACCCGCTGGTTTGGCGCATAAAGAATATGACCTCTTGTGCCGGATGGAAGAGGCCAGATTACCTGTTGTTACGCCCGTCGGCTATGTACAATTTCAGCGTCCAACTGGCGTTGCTGGCGCATTAATAACGCGCTACCTGGAATGTTCATTACCCTACCGGCATATATTTATGAGCAGCAGCCTGATGCGTTACCGTGAACACTTGCTGGATGCGATGGCTGGATTGTTGGTGCAATTACACCTGGCTGATGTTTATTGGGGCGACTGCTCTTTGGCGAATACTCTCTTCCGCCGTGACGCTGGCGCGTTACGGGCTTATCTGGTTGATGCTGAGACAGCTGCTTTATACCCACAGAATTTTCCTACTGCGATGCGCGTTCACGAGTTAGAAATAATGGAAGAGAATATCGAAGGGGATGTGGCCGATCTACGCCTGGCGCATGAGTTGGCACAGGGTATACCGATTATTGACACAGGTATTTATATTCGCCAGCGATACCGGCAACTTTGGAATGAAATTACCCGTGAGGACATCATCAATCCAGGGGAAAATTTCCGGATCCAGGAACGGATCCGCGCCCTGAATGAGTTAGGCTTTTCGGTAGGAGAGGTTGAACTGGCTGATACCCGAGGTGGGAATCAGCTTCGCTTCCGGGTAGTGGTTACTGACCGGAATTTCCACCATCATCAGCTTCAGGGTATGACCGGTATCGACGCTGAAGAGCAGCAGGCGCGCCAGATCATGAATGAAATCCAACAGTTAAAGGCGACTTTGTCCCGCAGCAGTAATCGCAGCGTGTCTCTCAGTGCAGCAGCTTACCATTGGCTGGAAAATTATTACCAACCCACCATGCGGCGCCTGGAAACTTTGATCGGAAAGCAAGGTACTGCGCCAGAAATCTACTGCCAGGTTTTGGAACACAAATGGTTTTTATCTGAAAAGGTGCAACGGGATGTTGGTCATTCCCATGCCACCGAGGATTACCAGCAGCAGTTCGGGAGTTACTCCGGAAGTGAGTTTTGATATAATAGAAATAGGAGTATAAATTCATCTCCGGTGTCAAATAAGTATTCGACCAGGTTCCCCCATGAAAAAACAATTTCACCCGATTAATTGTATTGTACCTCCTTACATGTTGCGCTCGATCGCTGAGCGGGGTAGCGAGGCGCAACGCCAGATTGCACTGCACACGATCCAGGTCACGGGTCAGTTCCAGGGACAAAGAGTGGCACTTAAAGGTCTGCCGGAGGCTACTGCAGCTCTCCGAACAGAGAACAAACAGCGCAATGTATACACCTCGGATACTGGCACTTCCTTACCTGGTCGTCTGGTGCGTAAGGAAGGCGATCCACCAACAGGGGACCTTGCCGTAGACGAGGCATACGAAGGTGCGGGAGATACCTTTGATTTATACTGGGATGTCTACGATCGAAATTCGATTGATGATCAAGGCATACGGATCGATTCGACGGTCCATTATCAAAAGGGTTATGACAACGCCTTCTGGAATGGATTCCAGATGGTGTATGGGGATGGCGATGAGGATTTACCCCCTGCAGAGCGGTTGTTTAATCGCTTTACGATCGCTGTTGATGTGATCGGCCATGAGCTTACGCATGGAGTGACTCAGTTTGAAGCCAATCTCACCTATTGGGACCAATCGGGCGCTTTAAACGAATCATTATCCGATGTATTCGGCGCGCTGGTCAAACAGCGCAAGCTGGGGCAGGAGGCTCGCGACGCAGATTGGATTATCGGGCGGGGTCTATTTACTCCCAATGTCAAGGGGGTGGGCATTCGTTCAATGAAAGAGCCTGGAACTGCTTATGATGATCCAGTGCTGGGGAAAGATCCTCAACCCGGTCATATGAAGGATTATGTTTCTACGGTGGAAGACAGCGGTGGTGTACACATCAATTCGGGTATCCCCAACCGGGCTTTTTACCTGGCAGCTTATGAGATAGGCGGTTTCGCCTGGGAGAAGGCAGGTCAGGTATGGTATATCGCATTACGGGACAAGCTGCAGGCACGCGCGAATTTCCAGGATGCTGCTCAGGTGACTGCTCTGGTGGCGGGTGAGTTATTCGGCACAGGAAGCCTGGAGCAAGAGGCGGTTCGTAAAGGCTGGCTTGGTGTGGGCATCAACCCGGATAGTGGCAGTGGTTCAAATGGGAGTGAGGGAGGATTGGGGTGTATTAGCAGCTTGCTTCGATTATTAGGCTGGAAAACCAGCTAAGGATGGGTCAGGTGCGCATCGAATTCGAGCGTTTCGGCGGTTTTACAGGCATACGGCTGCAAGGCGCATTGAATTTAGATGAGTTAGCGCCCGAAGAGGACCGCGAGATCCAGGATTTGTTGGAAGCCAGTGGCTTCTTCGAGCTGCCCAGTCAGATCACACCTCAGGTTGGTATTCCCGATCAGTTTCATTACCGGGTTACCGTTTACTCGGCTGAGGATAGTCATACGATTGAGTTGAGTGATGCAGTTGCCTCGGAATCCATGCGTTTGTTGCTTCAGAAATTAACTATCATAATTCGAGCCTCGAAAGCCTGAAGTAAAGATGAAGGTTCTGCGGCTGTTATGCTGGATTTATGTCTTCTGCCTGGCGCTCGGGTGTACTAAACCTTCTACATCCTCCTTACAGACTACACCCAGTGCGATCAGCACGCCAGGATCTGTGTTATCTGAAACAGTCGATCCTTACGCTTCTGCCCGCCAGGCGCTGGTTACCCAGAATATCGCGGGGAGTGGCATTCAGGATAAGCGTGTTCTGGGGGCGATGCAGAAAGTGCCCCGTCATTTATTTGTCCCGGCTGAATTCTCCGGTCAAGCGTACGAGGATCATCCCCTACCGATAGGATTTGGGCAAACGATTTCACAGCCCTATGTAGTGGCATGGATGACGGAACTGCTCGGATTAGTAAGTGGTGATAAGGTTTTGGAGATTGGCACGGGTTCGGGTTACCAGGCGGCAATCCTGGCTGAACTTGGTGGTGTGGAGGTTTATTCCATCGAAATTGTTCCAGAACTGGCGGATCGCGCGGCCCAGACTCTAAGCAATTTAGGCTATCTAAACATTCATCTCCGCCAAGGAGATGGCTACTATGGCTGGTCGGAATATGGTCCGTTTGATGCAATTATTGTAACCGCCGCTCCGGATCATCTACCTGCGCCACTCGTCGCACAACTGGCAGAGAATGGCAGGATTGTCATCCCTATTGGACCGACCGGCAGTGTTCAGACATTGTGGAAATTTGTCAAACAGGATGGTGAAATTCGCGCCTATAACCAGGGGGATGTGATCTTCGTGCCATTTATCGGGGAAGGGATAAAATCAACTCCTTCTGCGACGCAACCATTGCCATAAGCCAGGCAATCCCATAACAAAGTGCACCGATCTGGAGTACCCAATGGAAACCAAACGAAAGCGCCAGGAGGGCGGCCAGAACCGAGGCTACCACCGATGCTGCGCCATTCGCGGCCCAAATCAGGGGGAAGTCTGATCCACCTCCCAACAAGCGCCGCACTCCGCCAGGAAAGGGAATACCCATCAAGAAACCGTAAGGGCTGAGCAGGATTACGGTGATCGCCAGGCGTAACGGCAGGAGGAATCCCAACGAGAGGTTGAAGACAAAAGTAAAGAGATAAGGGCTGGCAACCAGCAGTAAGATCAAAAGAAATAAGGCTGACCGGATAGAGATCCGTTGGTTAAATTGGCTGCCTAAACCTGAAAACAGGAGCAAGCTAAATAATACTGCGGTCATGGCATAGGCCGGGTGTCCCAAAAACAATATAAAGCGCTGGATAAAGGGGATTTCAACTAACAGGTAAGCCAGCCCAATACTTATGAAGTAGATGAGTGCTGTAGTTCTCGGAGTAGATGCCATCCCTGTTGCACCAGGCTTCGATTGAATTTTCGCTTTACGATAATGGAGAATAACGACTGGCACCAGGATCAAAATTGAAGATAATAACAGCGCCAGAATGAGTAAAATTACGATTACAAAGTAGCCTGCGCCACCAAATGGCTGCCATGTTTTTCCAAGTTCTGCAATAACTTGCCGGGTTTGGGACCATTTGAAGAAATGCCCAAAAAAGGGATCATCATCCGTAGGAGGGCGGATATCATAAGGATACGTCTGGTAGAACTGCTCCTTTGATGGAGCGTAAATTAAATCTTGAAACGTCTGGTAATAGACTGAAGTGGGTAAGATATTATATTGGTTTGTCTCACTCGCCTGAATATCTGGCGCATAAACCAGGTCGAACGCTCGTTGTGCAGTAAAATCGCGCACCTGTGATAACTCTGCTGGCGTGAAAGATGTCTTCTTTATCAGGAATGTAATCAGGTTGTAGCCCCGAAATGCTACAATTTTGTCTGCTGGGCTCCTACCACTGCGCTCTAGCGCAGTAATCGCCAGGGCAAAGGTACGTAAGCATTCGCTGGGCGGTTTTTGCAGCCAACGTGTGACGGCAAAGATGCCATTATCGTCTAAATTAGCCAGCACATCCCCGAAGGCCTCGACTGTGTAACGATAATCCTCCATCAGGCTGTAAGCCCCAGACTGAACCGGATGGTAGTTACTGATCAGGGATAAAATGACAATATCGTAGGAGTTTGAAGCCTCGGGTTGTGTAGCCAGGCGGTGGATATAGCTGCGGTCGGAATCGAGGATGGTTTGAACCCGTGGGTCGCCGTAAATGTGTTGAGCAGCCCGGATCACTGCCGGGTTCATTTCGACTGCGGTAACGCGGTTGGCGTTGAGCGCCAAAGCGGTAAACACATCCAATCCTCCACGCGGCTCGAGAATCAGGGTTTGTGCCTGGGGACGTAAGATGAAAGCCGCTGCCAGTGGTAAGTACCTTTCAAACCCCGGTTGAGTTCCGGGGTGGATGATTGGGCTGAGGTCATCGCCATCGGTAAAGATGCCGTCTTCAGCGGGAGACGCTTGCGGGTAAAGGTAGCTAAGGCCGGGTAAAGAACGAATGCTGGAGCTGCGCACGATATCCGTTCGAGCAGTCGTGTTCCATTGGCTGGAAATTAATTGGACATCCGGATATTGTAGGGCGTAGGATAATCCTTTGTATGGGGAAATTTTTAAATCAAGCCAGGCGAAAGAATGCCTGCCGGCGATGCGGTTGAAAGAGTCGGTCAGACAGAAGAACAATAAGAGTATGGCTAACCAGCCAGGCAAACCGGCAACTAATCCCCTCAATGATCTCCAAATCCTGATATCATTCCCCCCGGTCACTGGTGCGGGTTTAAGCATGAAGCACAACGCTGACAGCGCAGCCAGGCTGCTACTCAACACTACAATCCCTTCGCCACCGAAAATCCGTGGGGTGACCAAAGCGGCTAAACAACCCAGGGCAGAGCCAGACAGGTTAGCCGCGTAATTTGAGCCAATCTCTTCTCCGTGCCTCGAAAGCAGGATAGCAATTACTAACCCATTAAAAAAGAAGGGTGTACTGAGCAGGAAATAATGAAAAACCAGAATCCCGATTTGCCGGCGATCCCAGGCGATGCTAAATGAATCAAAGGGCAGGTGATTGATCGTCAGGTAAGTACATAGGATAGATAACCCGCTGGCAAGCGATAACCAGGCTAGCTTACGCCGAGAAGCTCCCTTTGAGAGGCTGGGGAAGATTACCAACGCTGTCCCGCTAGCGCCGTAGCCTAGCAGGCCGATACTGACGATCATGAAGGCAAAATGGTAAAACTGAGCAACAGAATACAGGCGGGTCAGGTTTATTTCGAATAGTAGAGTGCCGGCTGAAAGGAGAATCAATCCCACGCGAACAGCCCAGCGATCCTGGGGTTGGGTGATTTCATCTGCGATGGTATAGGGTTCGGCTGGCATAGATAGAGTATAACGCGTTTGTAAACACCAGAATGGGCAGGAGTTACGATTGACAATTTACCTTCTGTCAGGCAGAATTAACCCCATAGGGGGCAAGTATGTCAGAGTCGATGAAAGGTGAAGCGATGTCATCAGTTCAGAATTTTTCCTCTCGCATTATGGATAATGTCGAGCGTGTGATCGTGGGTAAGCGCTCAGTAATTGAACTATTAATGGTTGCTTTTCTGTGCGAAGGACACGTCTTACTCGAAGATGTTCCTGGTACTGGGAAAACCATGTTGGCCCGGGCGATGGCGATCAGTCTCGGGGGATCGTTTAAACGACTGCAATGTACGCCCGATTTACTTCCCAATGATGTGACCGGAGTCTCGGTATTCAACCAACAGAACAACCAGTTTGAGTTTCGACCAGGACCGATTTTTGTCAATCTCCTGCTGGCTGATGAGATCAACCGGGCAACTCCGCGTACTCAATCGGCGTTGCTGGAGGCGATGCAAGAGCAGCAGGTCACCGTGGATGGGGTCACGCGCCCGCTGCCTCGTCCATTTATGATTTTGGCGACTCAAAATCCTATTGAGTATGAAGGGACCTTTCCCTTGCCAGAAGCGCAACTCGATCGATTTCTTTTGCGCCTCCCGGTCGGTTATCCTTCGCCAGGCGACGAGAAACTTATCCTCAACCACCTTCGCCGGGAACACCCAATCATTCACCTTAAAATGGTTGACCTGATGAGTGATTTACCGGGTGAAGGTTCTGTGGATAGTCTAAATTATTTGATATCCTTGCAGAAGGTTGTTTGGGAAGTGCATGTCGATGATTCACTGCAGGAGTATCTGGTGCGATTAGTTGGGGCGACGCGCCAACATCCTGACCTGGCGTTGGGAGGCAGTCCGCGCGCCAGCCTGGCGTTATATAAGGCCACCCAGGCTCTCGCGGCAGTGCGTGGGCGTGACCATGTTATCCCCGATGATATTCAATACCTGATCCCCTACGTATTGCCCCATCGCTTGATTACCCGACCTGAAGCTGAGTTAAGAGGACGGAGTAAACGGATTGTCTTGGAAGAAATATTAAAAAATACCCCCCTGAAGCTTGAAATGAATGGGTAGTTCTGTTTTGCTCTTCCTGGTGTTTTTGTTATTATTCGCCGCGATTCTCGGAGATGATTCTATTCTCACCATAATCTATTTGCTCTTAGGAGCATTCTGGTTAGGAAGGTGGTGGAGCCAACGAGCATTGAGAAGTACTCATATGCGGCGGGTTCATGCTCCACGTGCATTTTTAGGAGAAAAACTGACTGTTCATTTGGAAGTATTTAATTCTGGTATGCTACCAGCAGTTTGGTTACGTCTGAGGGATAGCTTACCCATCGAGCTGGCAGTGACAGGCTCCTTCAATCACCTGATCAGTTTGGGTCCCAAGGGAACAATTACATTTGAATATCCCGTCGAATGCCGTAAACGCGGCTATTATCCGATCGGACCGTTAGACCTGTATACCAGTGATTTGTTTGGCTGGACTGATCAACTCCATCGCAGGGAACCGGTGGACTATTTAACAGTCTACCCTAAAATTATTCCCCTGGTTCGTTTGAAAATCCCTTCCCATTCGCCAATGGGCACATTACGCCATATACAACCAATATTTGAAGACCCAACCCGGATTCTTGGAAAACGCGATTATGTTGCCGGTGATTCGCTCCGCCGGGTTGATTGGAAAGCCACCGCAGTGACCCACCGTCTTCAGGTGAAAGTATATGAACCTTCGATAGCACTGGAGACAGCTCTCTTTCTAAATTTAAATGCCTCCGATTATGAAGGTCGAGCTCGGTATGATATGACAGAATTGGCCATCGTGGTAGCAGCCTCTTTAGCAAATTATTCGATTCGTTTGCGCCAATCAGTGGGACTATTTACGAACGGCGATGACCCAATCTTTGCCGGAGAATCACCCTCAGGAATATCTCCAAGACATGGGCAGGCTCATTTAATGCAGATTCTAGAAACCCTGGCTCGGATTCAGATTGGAGTAATATTTTCTTTAAATCAACTTCTAGAGCGAGAAATACACCGTCTGGCATGGGGGACTACCTTGATCGTGATCAGTCACCAGATCGCTGAGGATGTATTCGATCAATTCTTCCAGGCGCGCCGGCTGGGAATGCAGGTGATGTTAATTGTGTGTGGAGCAATTGTTAATTCCGAGCAAATCAAACAAAAGGCAGAATTCTTTGGTTTTCCGTTGGTCCAGGTGGAACATGAGTATGACCTTGAGATGTGGAGATAGGTAGACTTGACCAAAAATCCCATAAACCATCCGGTCAATTATCCTCCCGAAACGGTAGCTCCGCCTAACGTC
The DNA here is from genome assembly GCA_964354345.1 of uncultured Anaerolineaceae bacterium. Lineage (GTDB taxonomy): Bacteria > Chloroflexota > Anaerolineae > Anaerolineales > UBA4823 > CAYGZL01. The sequence continues at coordinate 57,608 of CAYGZL010000151.1, forward strand.
AAACAAGAGCGCTGGATTTTAGCGATAGCTTTCCTGCTCGTTATTGGTATGATCTGTTGTGCTCTAGCAGCGGTTTTCCAGATGGTTGCATCATTAATCCCCGGTTGGAATGGTGCGTATCTAATCTTTTTTAGTATTTTTATATCCCTTGAAGTGTATTATTCACGACAAGTTTTGAAACGAGTCCATTTCCCCGAGAGGGAATGGGTTTCCTTTCGCGTAGCTGAGTGGACTTTTATCCTGATCTCCTTAAAGGTGGCCTTCTATTGTATGCGAGGTTTTAACCAGCTTATATTCGATCTACCTCATTGGCGCGAGAACTTCCTAAGCAATTTTTTCTCAGCTGAATATCTGATTGCACTTATGATAGTGTTCTTGATTTGGGGAATCAGCACATTTTTTGCGGTTTCGCTATCGCAAATTGGACTGGATGAGAAAGAATTGATCCTTGAGGAGGACGGCGTGGCTTCTCTTGAGCGTGTGCAAGCTCGTTCAGCGTTGCTGAATGGATACCTGATTCTAGGAGGAATCCTGATTGTAAGCATAACAGTACTCAAGTTGGTAGGGTATGAAATGGGGATTCAGACGAAGGGGATTTTGTTTCTAGTATTAGCTTACTTCTTAGCCGGATTGGGATTGCTCAGTCTGGTTCATCTGGCGACGATGGAAACGCGTTCGATCGTAGATCATGTTACGCTTCAGAAAGGTATTTCCTGGCGATGGCTTGCCTATAGCATTGGTTTTACACTATTATTAGGAATTATTACCAGCCTGCTGCCTACCCATTATTCCGTAGGCCTTTTTGATATGATTCGAACGCTGCTACAGTTAATTCTATCCATAATAGGTTTTCTATTATTTTTGGTCATTGTACCCTTCGCCTATCTGTGGAATTTACTGATGGGATTACTCAGTGGTTCGAAAAAATCCGATCAAAGCACACCGGTTATCCCAAATGTACCTGTTATCCAGGCTCCAGCAACACCCCTCGCCTGGCTTGAATTTTTGAAATCATTGATATTCTGGATTGTGTTAATTGGGCTGGTTAGTTATTCGATCTATTATTACTTACACAGTCACAAAGAGCTGCTCGAACGGTTACGCAGATTGCCATTCTTCGCATTCATTACCTATCTCTGGAGAGGACTTCTCGATTGGTTGCGAAAAGCGCGTAGGGAACTCTACCAGGGTATCCAGGCTGGTTGGCAACGTCTGCGTGGGGAAGAGAGAAGCAAAAGGGAGGCACTTCCCTGGCAACTGCTTCGTTTACGTAGGTTGTCGCCTCGCCAGAGGATAATATATTATTACCTGGCCATGGTGCGGCGGGGAGTGGAAACGGGTATATCGAGGTCAATTTACCAGACCCCATATGCTTATTCTCAAACGCTGGTTCAAGGCATCCACATGCGAGCTGGTTCAGGAACTGGAATAATAGATACAGGGGATATACAAGAAGGGATTGATCAACTGACGGACCAATTTGTCGAGGCGCGCTATAGTTTGCATGAAATATCTATCGCACAAGTTTCGGCTTTACACCCGATCTGGCTAAAAATACAACATGCGCTTCGGCGATTCCGTCAGAGGAATAAGGAGCAACCATCTGGATGAATAAAATCCTCTATTTTTACCCCACCGGTCATGAAGCGCATTATGAAAAAGATCATCCAGAAGGGCCAGAACGCCTTGAGGCCATTGTACATGGATTGCGTATCGCTGGTTGGTGGGATAATGAATCGAAGCTGGCACCTGGGCAAGTTCCTCTAGAAATATTACACACCGTGCACCGACCGGAATATTTGATTACACTCCAGAAGGCTTGTGCGAAGGGTTTATATATTGATTCAAACACCTACACTACACCGGCTTCGTGGAGATTAGCCCTGCAAGCCGCAGGAGGTGGTATTGCGGTGGCTAAGGCTGTCTGGGAGGCCGTAAATGAGGGAAGGACAGGTCAGGTCAAAGGGTTCGCTTTGACCCGCCCACCTGGTCATCATGCCACGGCGGAGCAGGGGATGGGTTTTTGCTTACTTAATAATATCGCCATCGCTGCGGAATATCTGCATCAAAAAAAGTCAGCCAATCGAATAGCAATTGTTGATCTCGACCTTCACCATGGCAATGGCACCCAGGATATTTTTTGGACACGAAACGATGTGTTGTATATTTCCACACATCAATCGCCATTATTTCCAGGCAGTGGTCAGCTGGAGGAAATTGGCGCCGGTCCAGGTGAAGGGTATACGGTCAATTTACCGATGCCACCTGGAACAGGTGATCAGGGTTTCCTAACTGTGATGGAACAGTTGATCCTACCGCTGCTCGCACGTTATTCGCCTGAGATAATTCTCGTGAGTGTTGGCTTTGATCCTCACTGGCGTGATCCCCTGGGGCATTTCCAGTTATCCGCAGCAACCTACGGGTCTCTCGTATCTGACCTGGTAAATTACGCTGATCGCTATTGTGCGGGGCGGATTGCATTTTTTCTTGAAGGAGGGTATGATCTTGAAGCTAACGCGGCCTGTGCTCAAGGACTGGTTGCAGCTATATATAGTTTACCCTGGCAGGATCCTCTCGGACCTACTCCCCGGTTTGAAGGGAAATCCTGGCAGAGCACTGTCCGTATCGCGAAACAAATTTGGAAATTGTAAATAAAATAACCAAAGGAGTTATAAAATGGGTGATCAATTAGCTGTATTCATAGATTTTGAGAATGTGGCCTTGTGGGCTGAGCGAGAATTTTTCGATTTTGAAATTACTCCCTTAATGGAATATCTGCAGAGTCGCGGACCGGCGATTGTCAAACGCGCCTATGCTGATTGGTCTCGGTTCGCTCGTTATCGGGACGAGATGATGAATAACTCAATTGATACCATCCAGGTTTACAGTGTACGGCAGGGCAAGAACCGGGCAGATATTCGGCTGGCAGTAGATGCCCTTGAGATTGCAGTGTTACGTCAACAGATCAACACCTTTGTGATCGTTTCGGGAGACAGCGATTTCAGCCCTCTGGTAGCGAAGCTACGTGAATATGGACGTTATACAATCGGGATTGGCCCACGCAGTATTACGCATCACTTGTTAGTTAAATCTTGTGATGAATTTGTTTACCTGGAAACAGCCCTGGGTGAGCCTACAGATGCGGGCGAACATACACCCGGCGATCGAGAAGCAGCGCGCAGTCTACTCACCAAAGCCTTGCAGGCTTATGGGCAACGTGGCGAACTACCCGTCTTGGCCAATCGTCTCCGACAAACCTTGCTGTTGATGGATCCAGCCTTCAATGAAGCCAACTTTGGTTACTCTCAATTTAAAAATTGGTTAGAAGATAATCCCGATCTGGTGCGGATGTTTGTCAAAGACATGCATATTTACGTGGCCCCGTTAGATTATGTTGCCCCAGCTACCCAGGATTTGTTACGCAATGGTATTCCTGAGCCTGCCCGAACAACCTCCTTGACCAGTGTACCTGCGTCATCCAATTCGGTTACCCATGTTCAATCAGGTTTGGATTATCAATATCGCCAAATCTTTAACCGGTTGAGGATGACTACGGTAGATGTATCAACCCGGCGAGATTTCTTGCGTGACATCTTCCGAGAGTTGTCCGAACACCCTGGCGAGTCGACTGTCGATGATTTATTGGACCATCTTCGTGAACGCTATGAAGCACAAGGAATGATTCGCACGAAAGCAACCTTAAGGGATGTCTTACAAATGGCCTTTCGACAACGTGGCTTTGATTTTCATAACCGGGCAGTTGCAGCGGATGCACCGATCTGGATGGCGGAGGAGATTAATGATGAAGCAACATTTATCCTCCGGGCAGAGTCGGATTTTGTTTATGCCATTGTACGCGCCGGGTTGGAAATCGATTTAGGAGAGTTGGCGTGTGTTGTGGTGAATGATCGGACTGAGGTGGATTATGTCCAGTCTCTGATAGATGATTTACGCCAACGGGGCATAATAATTCGCCGGGGGAAGCGCTACATGTTGCCCGGTCGGGGCGTCATTCCCTTTGAGAACGAGCCTGCCTTACAGATCCTCTGCCGGGATATTGACCAGGTGCAGATTCCTGAAAATATGCAGACCGGTGTGGAGATGGCGCATAATTTAGCGAAGAAAGCCTTGATGCAGCGCTCACAAGATTTTGCCTCCTCCGGAAATACCTATTTGTTAGCCTGCCGTCTGCAATGGGACGCAGTCGAAAAAGGTGAACCCGGGGCTTCTCTGGAAGATTTACGCTGGTTCATGGCATCCTATGCTTCAGCGATGGCAGGGAAATTATCCCAGGTAAACCATGATTATTCAGGCGCACGGCTGTATTATCTGTCTTTTTTTGCCCTGGTGCAGGAAGATGATCCTTTATGGAGCCGGATGCGGGGGTTGATCAATCCTATGCTTTCATACTATTGGGCAAATGCCGGGCGCGAATTAGATTTAAATGTCAGTTCCTGGAATATTAGCATGTCTTCACCAGCCCAAATCGCTATTTTTGCCGCCAATCACCCAAATCCTGATCTACGGAAGCTCTGGCTCAATATCACAGTGGAATTGGCTGAGGTCAATCCCGGTCTGTTACGCCGGATTGGTCACCAGATCATGATGAATCGTTCCGAGGATCCAGAGAGTATGCATGTGGCTGAGCAGATCGATAACATTCTCTCTAGTTTAACGACTTCATAATGATTTATCATTGGAATGTGCGGGTTGCGCAGCAGCCCACACATTCCAATTCCACGCAAAGATCGATAGATGAAATCTGGAATAAACAGTCATGGTTGGAAGCGACTTTAATTACCTATTTGAGATATGCTGACAGGACGTTTTGAGGATGCCCTGGTTTTTGCGGCGCGTTTGCATGCTGGTCAAAAACGTAAAGGTACAGACATTCCATATTTAGGACATCTTTTGGGGGTTGCCAGTCTGGTTTTGGAGGATGGCGGTGATGAAGATCAAGCAATTGCCGGCCTGCTCCATGATGCGGTAGAAGACCAGGGGGGGTTATCTGTCTTAGAGGTTATCCGCCAGCGGTTCGGCGAGCGTGTCGCGCGGATCGTTGACGGTTGTACAGATACCTACGACAATCCGAAGCCTGCCTGGCGGACCCGAAAAGAACATTATTTGGCTCATCTAAGTGTTGTTGCATCAGACGTTTTGCGTGTCTCTCTGGCCGACAAGCTTCACAATGCCCGTGCCATTCTCCACGATTTGCATAGGCAGGGCATCAGTACCTTCGACCGGTTTAACGGTGGCAGAGAAGGAACCCTCTGGTATTACTCAGCCCTGGTAATAAAATTTAAGGAATTAGGTGTTTCCACACCCATGGTTGATGAGCTGGAGCAGGTAGTTAATGAAATACTACAGTTAGCTGCCGAAGCGTGAGCCCCCGATTGGGTGGGATATATCAGTCCTGAGGCTACCCCATCGATACATTCGTGATATTACTACTCACCCTTCACTTCAGTCCAGATACGGTCCTAAAGTTTCGTGTCGAGTGAGGATCGCACTTCGTAATCGGCTTTGAGTTTGAGCAGGATTAAGAAGGTGTGTAAGCTAAGTACACCGGGTAGCTTGCGCAGACTCTGATTTAAAAAGTTGGTAGGATGCTCCCGATCCCGGCACATCACTTCGACGATTAAATCATATCCTCCTGAAACCATCAGGAGATAGCTGACCTCAGGGAATTGTGAAATTTGCTGAGCAGCACTTTATACTTCGGAAGGATGCACCGAGACGCCCACTATCTCCGCGATTTCGGTGTACGGTTTACGACCATCGCGTTCATTTTCCATAATTTCGTAATTACCAGAATAATCATGATATAATCGTACAAGTTCATTGCAAGGCAATAAGTCATGACTGTCAATCCTGATACATCCCCACTACCTCAAGCAGCTCTTCCTGAAGCACCAATTCCGAAGGCCGAAAGAAGCACTGGCAAGCAACGGCTTGCTGCGCTTGGCGTCGTTCTTGCAATTCTCATTATCCTGGCAATCATCGTTGCCAGCATTTACTTTCTACTCCGTCCGGGATATGCAGAGACCACGGCTCAAATCCGAGATGTCTTTATCATCTTCCTGGCGTTAGAGTCTTTGCTTATCGGGTTGGTATTGGTCTTATTGATATTCCAGTTAGCTCGTTTGATCAATCTCTTGCAAAATGAAATCAAGCCCATCCTTGAATCGACTAATGAGACCGTCAGTCACTTGCGTGGGACTACCGCGTTTCTCGGCGATAATCTGGTCGCGCCGGTAATTAAGCTCAATGAATACCTGGCAGGTTTGTCCCAATTGTTGCAAGTGATTGGTTTGGCGCGTAAAAAACCGAAAAATTAGATCATCAGGAGAGTGATAGATGTCAGATAGCAACGATTTCACGAACTTTTTGGCAGGCTTTGTTATTGGAGGCCTGGTCGGCGCAGCAGTAGCACTCTTAATGGCTCCGCAATCGGGTGAGGCGACGCGGGCGACTATTCGCGAAAAGAGCATCGAACTGCGCGATAAAGCTGCTGAGACTGCCGAGGATGCTCGGGCAAGGGCTGAGAAAGGTATTGAGGAGGCCCGTATCCGCCTGGAACAGGCAACTGTAGATTTGCGTAGCCGAACGGAGGAATTGACTCGCGTGACTCGTGAACGAGCCGCGGAGCTACAAAAACGTGGTCAGGGAATCCTGGATGAGCAGCGCGCTCGTATAGCCAAGGGTAAAAATGTCGGAGAAGAACCGGCTGCGCCGGCTGCCGAGTAACATAAATTACTATCAACTAACCAGAAGCCGGGGATGATTGCTGTTTATCCCTGGCTTTTGATTCATTGAAGATCATTCATAACATCAATCACGGAACGCAGCACGTCGCCAGCTATGACCGAGGCTGGATTGCCAACTGCCAGAGCAGCCTTGATACCGGCCTGGGCATGGATCCAGGCGGCTGCAACTGCCGCAAGATAAGCCTCTACCCCCTGGGCTCGCAAGCCAACAATCAATCCAGCCAGTACATCACCTGTTCCGGCGCGCGCCAGGGCCGGTGAAGCTACTGGGATAATAGCAGTTTGGCCATCCGGAGCGGCAATAATCGTCATCGCTCCTTTTAGCACAACAACATGGCCCCATATACGGCTGAAACGCTCAGCAGTGAGTAATCGTTCAGCCTGGATTTCATCTCGCGAAAGCTGGGTTAAGACTGCCATTTCACCTGGGTGGGGCGTCAAGACTGCTGTGCCAGGCAAGAGGGCGGGCCAGTCGGGCAGGCGGGCTAGCAATTTCAATCCATCGGCGTCAATCACCAGTGGAGGTAAGTGATCTGGTTTTGCTTGAACAGACTCTGGCGCCATCCGTGCAAAGCCTATCCGTCCCGGGGCGGGTTGTGTCGGGCTGGTCAACAGCCGGTTAAGAAACTCTCCGGTACTGGTTTCCAGACCGAATCCCGGACCGATAAGCAAGGCTGTAGCGCGTTCGAAGCTCTCCCGAACAATTTCCGCAGCATCCGCGGCGATGACACCGATTTCATCCGGTAATAACACCCAGGTAGCCTCTGGGAACTGGCCAGCCAGCGGCGTGTGAAGAGGCGCTGGAACAGCGAGAGTGACAAGACCAGCACCAATCCGGTAAGCTGCCTGTCCAGCCAGCCAGGCAGCCCCGGTATAGTTTACCGAACCAGCTACCACTAAAGCAGTCCCGAAAGTGCCTTTATGAGCGTTGACTGGACGCGAGGGGATAATTTCGCGCACCCACTCGAAATCAGCTACCCGGCGCGTGACCTGCCTCCAGGCAAGCAGGTTCTCCATCTGCTGGGGCAGCCCGATTTCAACCACCTGGATATCGCCGACAAGCTCATAGGCGGGAAATCTTAATAATCCATATTTGACTGCCGCCATCGTGACGGTCCGTTCGGCCGTGAGACATTCGGCAGCCGCCTCTCCACTATCGCAATCAATTCCAGAGGGACAGTCCACCGCCACCACACAGGGTGGGTCTTCCAGGGCGGCCAGAATTTGTTGGATTGTTTTTAAGATACTGCCTAGCTCTGGTTTCAGGGGTAAACGCACACCCGTGCCCAACACACCATCGAGCAGCACGGCATGGGAGTGCAGGAGTTCACTGAGCTGTGTATAAGATGGATCCTCCTCCACGCGGAAAAGCTTGCCGCCAGCGTTTAACAGACGAGTAATCAGAGGATCATCCTCTGGTCGTGGCCGCACCAGATATGCGCTGGCAGGCCACTCTTGCTGTGCTAAATAAGTCAAAGCGACGAGGGTGTCACCGCCGTTGTTGCCAGAACCGACCAGCCCACATACACCTTCATCAGTCAGATAGCCATAAAAATCGGCGACCACTTCTGCCAGACCCCGGCCAGCATTTTCCATCATCATTTCATAAGTCAGGCCCTTCTGGTTGGCTTCATCTTCCACAGCTTGCATTTCAGCCATACTGATTAGCTTCATAATTACATCCTTTAATAGTTATTAGAGATTATTCGGTTTGTCTCACAGGAGGCCACAAATCCTGCGCAGCCCAGGCCAGACCTAACTCGGATAACTTTTCGAATGTTGGGTAACCCGTTATCAAATCCCAACCCCGCGCGATATAGTAAGCATCGAGCATCGCCGGAAAATCAATTTTGGTATCCTTGTCACCCAAGGGATTATCCTTCCTGGGTCGTAGTAATGGCTTAGGTAGCGTATCATTGGCACGGGTCAGTCCTAGGCGGTTATTAATGACTCGTTTCAGGTTCCAGCCCCGTTCACCACATTTCAAGAAGTCCATGAGGTCCTTGTTAAAACCACACGCCAGGTTCACCAATTCGGCAATGTTCTCGGGTGGTACATTGGCAAACAAACATATCACGAGCGCATTATTGAGCGTGCGCCAATCTTGGTGGCGAGCGACGTTGGCAGCCTTTTCGGCACCACCCAGGCGAGGGTAGAGTTGTAACCCCAGGCTGCTTTCCACCTGACCAATATCTGCAAGAAAATAGTCCGATTGGTTATGACAACCGCCGCGGGGAGAAGTAGCATAAACTAACGCCATACCTGTCGCACCGCGCGGATCATGGTATGCGATTTCCAGGTTGTTTACCTGGACAGCTTCCTCAGGTGCGCCAAAGTGCTTTGCCAGGGCACGGGCTCCTTGTGCCAGGTAGTTGCCGATGCCTTCGCCGCGCACCGTTTGCTGGATGAGGGGGGCAACCACCTCTTCCTTGCCCCATTCCAACACCAATCCACTGGTATCTGCTGGTGTGATTACGCCTATCTCGTAGAGACGAAATGCCAGGCCAATGACATTGCTCATACTGATGCTATCTAAACCATATCGATCGCACATCTCGCCCAGGTGGGTGGCCAGGATCGCATTGTTCAAGCCCAGGTTGGGGCCGAACCCCATTAGAGTTTCGTATTCTGGGCCTTTACGCCGGACGCCATCTTCCAAAGTGACAACTCGTCCGCAAGCGATAACACAAGCATGGCAGGCGCTAATACCAGTTAAGATGGTTTCTTTCACAGCTGCGCCGGAAATGTGTAATTCCTCTTCAACACCACCCTCCTGGAAGTATCTTTTGGGCATCTCACCCAGGTAGTTGAAATACTCTGCAGAACTGGAAGTACCTAACTCGCGCAAAACCAGGCTCTGCGAAGCGGAGCGCAGGGTTCGGTTTATTTCCGACCGCCGGCTGCTGAAAGCTGCTGGATCGGCTATGGGTACTTTGCCATGCCCTTGAACTGCGATGGCTTTTAGATTCTTCGAACCCATCAGCGCGCCCATGCCAGTCCGGCCGGCCACGCGGCCATGATCACATAGCACCAGAGCAAAGGGGATTAATTTCTCCCCAGCCGGTCCGATTGCTGCTACCCGTACTTTACCAGCTTGGAGCTGTTCTTCCAGGGTGGCCTGGGTTTGGTAGGTGTCCATACCCCAAAGGTGAGAGGCGGACTGTATTTTAACCTTATCATCCTGGATCCAGAGATAGACGGGTTCTTCCGCGCGCCCTTCGATCCACACGCCAGTATAACCAGCCGAGCGTAGCTCCGGCCCCCAAAAACCACCACAGTTCGATTCGCCCCACAGCCTGGTGGCGGGTGAGCGGCCACAAATGACAAATCGCCCCACTGCCGGCCCGGCTGTTCCCGTCAGAGGGCCATTCATGAAGAGAATTGGCGCTTCAGGCGCCAGGGGATCTATATCAACTTGGATATGGCGATATAAGAAGCGAGCTGCCAGCGAGGCTCCACCCAGGTAATCTTCTACCCAATCGGACGGGATATCCATCTGGTCAATCGTTAATGTGGTTAAATTTATCTTCAGAATAGGCTGCATTCCTAGTCTCTCCGGACGCCTTGGTATGGTTGATTATCCAATAGCTCTATTTTACATCCTACTGGCGATAACAATTTGTCTAATTGCAGTTTTTTGGGTATTGTTGTATAGTTCAAGCTATGCCGGATTGGGTTGTCAGAAACCTTGACGAAAGCGACCGACCCTGGGTTGCTGAATGGCTCAGGCGAAGTTGGGGGGCGACGCAGGTGGTGTCGCTCGGTCAGGTCGCATCAGGCGGATCAATTACCCGGCCTGGCAGCTTTCTGGGCAGGTTCAAGCTCGGTCACCCAACCGGTGCGAGTTGGTGAGCCGGTCGGATTTATCGCCTACCATCTTGCGGGTGGAGAGTGCCAGATAGTTACCATTAATAGTTTGCTTGAGAATATTGGAATCGGCCTGGGCGGCATTCCGATTCGAGATGAGATCGAACTGGAGATGATTCTGTCTTTATCTGGGAAATATTAATTTTGGAGGCAGAGAGATGGCATTTTATCGAATACTTTCATTAGATGGTGGTGGAATCCGAGGGGTAATTACTGCGACAATACTGGAGAGATTAGAGAAAGCTTGCCCAGGTTTTCTTAAAAAATTTGATTTATTTGCCGGGACCTCAACGGGAGGCATCCTGGCTCTGGGATTTGCTTACGGCTTCACCCCGACCGAGGCACGCGAATTATATGAAAAACATGGTAAGGAAGTTTTTACCGATACGATTCTGGATGATGTGCGCGACCTGGGTAGCTTAATTGGAGCGGATTATGAAACGGGACCGTTAAAAAAGTTGTTAATGAACCAATTTGGCCTGACACGGCTTCGTGAACTGCCCAAACGAGTCCTGATCTCAACGTTCGATATGGACTACGACCCTGAAAAAGATCCACGGCGGAAACCAGATGGGATACCTTTTCGCTCCTGGAAAGCTAAGTTTTTTCATAATTACCCGGGCGACGAATCGGATGGGGAGCAGTTAATGGTGGATGTCGCCGTACGGACCAGCGCCGCGCCAACCTTTTTCCCGATTTACCAGGGTTATGTGGATGGAGGCGTAGTAGCGACGAATCCCAGTGTCTGCGCTTTGGCTCAGGCGCTGCATACCAAGACGGGTGGACAATTGCTCGAGAATGTGATCCTGCTGTCTGTGGGTACTGGTTTAAGCCCTCGTTATTTGGCGGTTGAAGATGGGGATTGGGGTTTGATGCAATGGGCTCCCCATATGATTAGCCTGATGCTGGAAGGTAACGCCGGACTGGCGGATTATCAATGCCGTCAACTCTTAGGCGATCATTATCAGCGCATCGAATCGCTGCTGCCCTATTCTATTGAATTGGATGGCGTGAACCAGATGCCAACTATGCTGGAGGTCGCTCGTAATGTAGACTTGAGCCAGGCTATTGCATGGCTTGAAAATTTTTTCTAAAACCAGCTAACATTTTCTTCAGGCGCATGCTTGGTTTATCCAGGTTGGGAGATTGTCAATCAGGTGTTTCATAATGTCTTCAGTGGCAGCCTCGAAAAAAGCCAGATTGCCGTAAGCTTCACTGGTTTGGATGCTTTCACCTTGAAAGCCAACCAGATCGGTGACGCCGCGCAGGATCAACAGTCGTGTCTGGTTGCGAGCAGCCACGAAAGCGATCGCGCCCGATTCCCAATCGCCTGCGATCGCGCCGTAGCGCGCTTTAAGTAAGGGAATGTCTTCAACAAGCAGATCCCGATCGCCTGAGACCAGCAGTGAACGATGTACATTGATCAGGTTCGGGCTTTTCAACCAGGACAGGTCGATCTGAGTGGTGTAATGGGCGATGTGGGCATCAAAGTCACCCATCTGTTCGAGGATGTCATAAACAATCGTTTTCTCCGCCAGGAGGATCGTCCCGCGTTCAATTTCACCTGCAAAACCCCCGCAGGTTCCTAAATTAATCAACAGGTCAGGTTTCCAGCGGTCAATGACATACTGAGTTGAAGCTGCAGCAGCGATTTTCCCCCAGCCACCCTGGAAGAACGTCACGGTATTTTTCGAGTTTGTTTCAACGCATTGATCGGTTAATTCCTGAACAAACCATTCACCGAACAGGGAGAGTTGTACCTGAGCAGCAGGGTAGTGTCTGTGAATCACCTGCCACTCGGCATCAGCAGAGATTAAGATAATTATTCGGCTCGGATCCGTCAAGGCGTATTTTGTTCCAGGAGTTTTGGGAACCAATAGGCCAGGAGAGCACTGGCCGGTTTGGCGTTTACCGAGGCGGTTTCATCCTGTAACGCCGCCCAGGGGAAATAACCCTGACTGACCAGGCCGTTAAACCAGGGACGCTCATTGACCAGTTGCAGGATAGTATGATAATCATCCCACTGTTTTTTTACATCCGGTTTGGACGGCAGGGATACAGCCAATACAATTGGTTTATCAGCCAAATAGTGCACCGGGCGAACGATGTCATCCAAGAACAAACCCATTTCCTTTGCCAGGTCATCTTTCGGGGTGGCATTTTCAAACCTCTGGGATCCTTCCCAGGTCAGGTATATTTGATCGAATGCCTCAATGAAGGGCGGTGGGGATGCGATGGCCTGGGTCGAAACAGCCCACGCCAGAGTCCCCGTAAAGTGAGAGCGAACTTCCGTTATCAAATTTCGCCAACGAGTTTCGGAATCCCCGGGGACATTGGATGGTGTTTGGTCAGCGAGTTTCCCGCCAGGCAGTGCGGGCAGCAACCAATCGCCACCCAGGATCAATTCATCGGCTCCAGCTTGTTGGGCTAAATCGGCAAAGTGAACGGCAAACTTACGGTATTGTTCGAACCACACGATCCACCAGCTAAAGTCACGCTGTGCATTTTGCCACCATTCTTGACTGATATCCAGGCATCCCGTGTCAGGACATGAGGATGTAAAGTTGAATTCTGGGGTTGGATAAAGAGCGACATGAATGTTGCCAATCCGGTTTGCTTCAACCATGGATAACAACTCATCCCAGAGCGGGTTACTTCCTGCAATCGGTTCTAGCAAAGGTGGATTCTCATGGGTATACGACCAGCCAGGAGTAAGAACCAGCCAGTTCGCACCCAATCGTTTCACTTGTTCGATCACGGTTAGCATCCGGTACTGCATGATTGGCTGGTAGCCGGGTTCTAAAGATATACCTGCCATGAATTCTGATCCCCTTTGGTTGACCAGATCGGTTGGCGTTGAAAAATTTTCCAGAGATTGTTCCAGGTCGACCCATGCAGTCACCTGGTCTTTATGGGTAAACGGCAAATTTGATAGGTCTGCGATACGACCTTTACCAAATTCCCCAGGGGTTTGTGAATCATCTGCACGACCGCAGAGGCTATTTCGACAATAACGATAGTTTAAATTACCGGGTAGATTTAGTGGACTGTAGAGCACATATCCCCAACGATTTTCACTTAACCGCCACATCGGAATCGGCTCAGTCCAACCAAAAAGCGGGTTAAGCTGGAGATATATTTCATCTCCGAGGGGCGTGGTCGCCGGCACGGTTAAATCAAAAGAAATACTGGTTGATCCAATCGTGTGCCAGGTATCTACCGATTCTTGGATGAGGGTATTTTGTGTTGGAACAATAAGTTGGCGAAGGCGAATTTCTCCCGTTGTAGTATATTCAGCATTCCAGAAACCATCGCCCAGGGTGTATTTATAGCGTACATCTGCCCCGACAGGCAAGGATAGCGTGACCGTGTAGCGACCATCGGGCAGAGTCTCCAACACCGGCATAGCAGAGATAAGGCTGCTGATGCCGCCATGCAGGGTTGCGAAGGTGTTTCCGAGTTGGACCAGATTTCCAGCCAGGCGGAGGGGAACAATGGGTGGTGTATCATCAGGTACTTTCACCACAAAGGTGACTCGCACCTGGGGTACTGAGTTTAGCTTGAGTGGAGTGGGTGTGGTGGATTCGGCAGCGACTTGCGCGCCTTGTTGGAAGGTTTGATAAGATCCATCCAAGGCAATCGCAACCAGGTTGTGGATGCCAATCGGTAACCCCTCAATCCGGAATGAGCCATCTGAAGCAGTAAAGGTCTGGGCGCCGCCAGCTGTCACGAGCAATTGAGGAAGAGGTTGACCTGATGAAGCGTCAAGCGCCTGACCAATAATTCGGCCCTGATCGCCTTCGAATACGGTATCCGTCCATCGGCTAACAACATCGGTTAGAGTGCCAGGGGCGACGACGGAGTACAACCGGTAGCGCACAGGTGAGCCATCCGAAGTGTGTTCATTAACCAAGATCGCTTCGCTTTGCCGTTCATAACGATACAGTACTAACGAGCCGATCGCGAACGGTAAGGTCAGTCGGAAACGACGCGGCGCGCCCGGCTGGTCGGGTTCAGGTTCCATTCTGAAATGGCGCACATTCAGCGCCAGTCCGGTTACTTCATCCAATATACTGATATAAACCAGGGTGTTCTCTGGGGTATTGGCCGGAATAGCGACCCGAAAGGTAATTTCAGTTTCAGGTCCTGAGGGAAGTGATGTGGATTCGGGTATGCCTGGCTGCTCTGGCCTGGTTAAGACTTGTGAAGGGGTTGCTGTGGGTAAGCCACCCGAATTACATGCGCTGAAGAAGATAGTCAGCAGAATCAGGATGGAAAAGCTTCGCCTCATGATCATTCTACCTGTTGGATTAACTGAAGTAATAGTTCTAGGTTAGGAATTACTGACACTGGAAAAGCCTGTTGCAGTGAGCGTCTTCCAGTTTGATATTTCACCCTTAAATAACCATTATTGACGGCTATCTTGGTTAATGCCTCCCAGGCGATCATCACCCGCAAATCAGGATAACCAGTAAAATTACTGGTTGGTTTCTTCAAGATACCCAGACCAGTTTGGTGAATGGCAAAAGGTCCAAAGGCGATCCATTGACCAGTTTCAAAATCGGCCTGGAGAATGGGTTGGAGTCGGGTATATAACCCGGCCTTGATATAGGAGAGTGCTTCTGCCAGTTGAGGGATATGCGCGGTAAGCAGAAACGATCGACCATTCTTTGGGAAAATTCGAGCCTGATAGCAAATCCGTCCATGAACACTCAAGAATTGATTCAGTCGCATGCTCAATGCGATACCAGCAATTTCCGACCAAAGCAACCGACGTGTCCTGGACAATCCCCGCTGGTAACTAATTCCGTTTTGATAGATAGTCAGGTGCATGCGGGCGGTAATTAACCGACTACAACACCAGACGAAAACCCCGAGCAGAATCAACCAGCCAGCCCAGAACCATGGCTGGATGGGGCTGATGGCTGCAGCAAATCCATATTGTATATAGCGGATATAGATGGTCCTGCCACCGTATCCCACCATGCTGACGCCGGCGATGATAACCAACATTGCCCCCAGGCAGCTTCCTGCCGTAAAGGCTCGGGGATGGTAGAAACCAACTTGATTACCCAAATTGGGCGAAGGCTGTGTGTCACCCGGATTAGCTGACCCGTCCAATGAAGGTCGTTGGTCAAGTGCTGGTTGCTTACGAGCTTGCTTCCTCATCATATTCCATCTTTGCAAGAATCATGCCGGTACATCCCAGGCAGGTTCTCTACCTGATGGACAGATTTATTGGGGGAATAACGATGCTTGCCGGAGAGAAGGTGAAATTCCCGGGGAAAAAATTACGTTTTGTTACGATTACGCTGCGCCAGGTATGCGAGTCCGATACTCATGAAGTATAGAATGATCAATGGACCCATCACCAGTGACATGTTCACCGGATCGACAGTGGGAGTGATTGCTGCCGAGAGAACAGCGATAATTACGATGGCTAATCGCCACTGCTGTGTGAGAGATTTAGCTTTCACCACGCCCATCCCAGCCAGAACGAAGATGACCAAAGGGAACTCGAAAGCCAGACCTAGCCAAAAGATCATCGAAGTTACAAAGCTGATATATGAGGAAGGTCGCACCTGGGTAGTAATACCCATAACATTGAGTAAAAAGGGAATCGCTGCTGGCATCATCACGAAATAAGCAAAGGCCATCCCACCTAAGAAAAATACCACAACGATTGGAATGGATAGGCAACCCCAGATGCGGGCTTTGCGGCTGACGCCGGGGGCGATGAAACGGTACAACTCAAAGACTATATAGGGTAATGCCAGCGAGAAACCCGAAAGCAGAGAGATCCGCATTAATGTACCAATTGGTTCAGTAACATCGATTGCCACCAGACCCTCGATACCACCCGGGAGAGATTGGGAAAGAATCTCGAGAATCTGACGGCTAAAGGTGAAGGAAAAAGCTGTCGTAACTGCCATAAAGAGAACTGCTCGGAAGAGGTGCTTCCTGAGATCGTTGAGATGTGACAACAATCCCATGGGATTTTCCGCAGTTTTCGCGAGTGTTTCTGGTAGGGGTGTGTCTTCGATTTCTTCTGTAAAAAAAGTTCGAATATCCGTAGCTAGATGAGTAATCCAGCGTTGAATTACCCGAAAAATCCAGATGATGACGCGAAATGGAAAAGATATAACCCGCCAAAGAGTCCTGAAGAATTTCCGCATAGTTTATTTAGACTCTGAATTATTAGGATTTTCCGTCGATGCAGGAGGCGATTCAATGATCGTGGGAGGTGTGGTCCAATCCGATTGATCTGTTTTAACCACCTTTGGTGGAGTGGCGCTTGGCGGTGTGGTACCAGGCTGGCGAGGATCAATCGTTAGCGTTAAGCTCTCCTGTTCGGGTAAACTGGATTTTAATTCTTGACTGATTTGTTGAACATCTTCTTTCAACTCCTGGCTTATTTCTTTTATCGGTTCTTCTAATCCAGCATCTCGCATCAGCTTGTTTGGCAGGTAGCGTAGATCGCGAGATGTTTCCTGGATCGTTCGCCAGGTAGGGGAAGTTACCAGATTACGTAAAAACCGCCCGATCGTTCGTCCGGCCTTAATCATGTCATTTGGGCCTAGCACGATCAGGGCAATCAAGATAATGAAAAGTAATTCCAGCGGTCCGACGCCTAAAATTTCCATTAATAGACCTAAGTTTTCAGTGACCGTTCCAAGGCTTGTTGGATTTCAATTTGTCGGGTGGCGAGACTGCCAAGCACCCCATTCACGAAACGTGGCGTGCTGTCTGATCCGAAGGCTTTCGCCAGCTCTACAGCCTCATTGATTGCCACCTTAACGGGAGTCTTTCCAAACACGGCAAACTCCCATAATGCTATTCGGATTATGTTGCGATCTATAATAGCTACCTGGTCTAATGGCCATTCGGGAGCGTGCTCTGCGATGAAGTTGTCTAGCATGGCGACCATTGGCCAGACGCCAACGATAATATTGCGTGCGAAAGCCGCTAGAGTCGGTTCTAGTTCCGCCTCATCGATGCGCTCTTCGATCACTTGTTCTGGGGGGTGACCGGTGACATCAATTTCGAAAAGTGCTTGCAGGGCAACGCTCCGTGCCCTGGTGCGCGGTTTCATTTTTATTTAGGCTTCTGCCTCCGCAGGATAGTCAACATCTTCTACGTGAACATTGATGCGACCAACTTGCATGCCCACCATTTCGGAAATTGCCCGTGCTGTTTCTTGTTGCACCAGCCGGCACACCTCGCGAATATTGTAGTCATGCTTAAGGATCACATACAAGTCAACATTCACTGTATCTTCTTTAATTTCGAGGCGGACGCCTTCGTTGTAGCCGCGTGTGAAGAATCGGTCAACCCCTCCAGTAATCGTGCTCATCCGACTGATGCCATCAACATTCAAAGTGGCCAAACGGGCGATATTCAACAGCACCTCAGGCGCGATAGTCGTCTTCCCAGCTGCGATGGCTCCATAATCTGCGTCTTCAGCATGTTGTGAAAGCGCCGGATTTTGAGATGATGGTTCCGGCATACCCGGATTTTTCTTCTCCGCCGGATCAGTTTGTTCCGCCATATCTCCTCCCGATTACATCATCATCATGCCGCCGTCCACACTCAGCACCTGTCCGGTGATATAACTTGCTTCGTCGGAGGCGAAAAATGCCACAGCATAAGCAATCTCTTCCGGTTTACCCCAACGGCTGAGGGGGATCAGCTTCATCATAGAATCTTTTAGTTCGGCTGGTAAATTAATGGTTAATGCCGTAGGCACAAAGCCAGGGGCTACAGCGTTGACCGTTATATTGCGTGAGGCGACTTCACGCGCCAACGCTTTAGTAAAACCGATCACCCCGGCCTTGGAAGCCGAATAATTCGTTTGACCAATCTGACCTGCCAATCCGGATACCGAGGATATGTTAATAATCCGGCCATAGCGTTGTTTCATCATGGAACGTATGAGGGCTTTGCTGCAGTTGAACGCGCCCTTTAAATTGATGTTAATCACCAGATCCCATTCTGACTCGTCCATGCGCATGATCAGATTGTCGCGCGTGATACCGGCATTGTTGACCAGGATGTCGATATGACCGAACTCGGCCAGTGCATGTTCTACCATTGTCCGGGCACTGGCGTGGTTGGATACGTCAACCGGCAACGCAAGCGTGTGTCGTCCGGTCGCTGCCGCGATTTCCTGAGCTGTGGATTGAGCAAGTTGTTCCTGGATATCGGCAATCACCACATCCACACCACGTCCAGCCAATGTCTCTGCGATGGCGCGGCCAATTCCCCTGGAACCACCCGTAATTACAGCAGTCTTACCTTCAAAGGACATGGCGAAAATCTCCATTCAGTATTAATAAAATAATCCTCGCATGCAACTGCAACCCGCAGGTGATTATACCGCGTCCTTTGCCAGTTTTTCAAAATCGGCGGGCATACCCAGGGTAAACCCTCTAACTTCGGGGTTGATTCGTTTTAACAGCCCGGTGAGGACTGATCCGTTGCCCAATTCGATGAAGGTAGTAACGCCCAGGCGGATCATCGTTTGGATTGACTCGCTCCAACGCACGCGCGAGGTTAATTGAGCCTGTAAGTCGTTCCGTAATTGGTCAGCAGAAGAGAGTGGTTCTGCAGAAACATTACCAACTAACGGGAGAAGTGAATCGCGGATAGGCGCAGCCTGGACCGCTTGATTAAAGGACTCCTGTATCGAAGTCATTAAGGGTGAGTGGGCCGCGATACTCACGGCCAGGGATCTGGCACGCCGGGCGCCCGCTTGTTGCGCCAGCACAAGTGCGCGTTCCAGCGCCGGGCTGGCCCCAGAAATTACCACTTGCCCAGGGCAATTGTCATTGGCCACCTGGACGATCGCGCCAGGTTGGCTGGCTTCAGTGCACACCCGCTCTAAGGTAGTGATATCTAAACCCAGGATGGCTGCCATACCACCGGGTGAAATTTCGCCGGCTTTTTTCATTAATTCCCCGCGTCGCCGAACCAATCGCAGCCCGGCAAGGAAATTGAGTGCGCCAGCCGCGATCAGAGCGCTGAATTCACCCATCGAATGACCGGCGACAAAAGCCGCTCGGAAACCAGGATAATATTGGAAGAACACGTATAATGAAGCGATCGAGTGAACTAATAGAGCGGGTTGGGTATTCAGGGTATCGTTAAGCTCGCTTTCTGGACCTTCCCAGGCTATTTTTCTAAGAGGAAAACCCAGTTCAAGCTCAGCTTGTTCAAACATCTCGCCGGCAACCGGGAAAGCTTCAACGAGCTCTCGCCCCATTCCAATTGTTTGTGAACCTTGACCGGGGAAGATGAAAGCAGTGTGTGCCGGATCCATGTTATTCTCCCTTAAATGCTTACGGGCCGTGATCTTCACGGCCCGTTGGCTTATTTCTCTTCTTTGCTGACCACTTCGCGGTCTCGGTAATGTCCGCAGCTCGGGCAGACTGTATGGGGCAAGCGCATTTCACCACAGTTCGAACATTGAACCAGATTGCGCGCCTCCAGTGCGTCATGTGCCCGCCGGCGATCACGGCGTCCACGCGAAAGTTTACGCTTTGGATGAGGGGGCATGGTCTTTCTCCTACAAAATAATACCTGCCCGATCGGCAGGCAGGGGGATTATACGTGTATGCCGGATGGTTGTCAAGTCTGGTTTTCCACCGGAAAACTTACTTATTTGCGACGCGAAAAATAGTCACGCCGGCCTGATCGTATAATTGATCGAAATAAACACTGGTACGTAATTCCTGAGCCGAAAAAGCACCGCTGTGAGCGCCCAGGTAAATGTAATGAATGTTATGGTTTATCAACCAGGTGTGTAAGGATTCGGGTTCATGATTGTAGCTGGCGGCTTGACGGCAAATATCCGCAATCCTGTCCATTTCGGATACCGCAAAATCCAGTCCATAGAGTAATGGCGGCGGCATCGTTTTCCTACCGGTGAGTGGGGTGATCCAATAACCTCCGTCGCTGCCCGCAAATAATCGAAATCCCCAGGGAATAGCATTAATAAGCACTGTTTCATCCAGTGGGACATTCTGTTCCAACCAGTCCAGTGCGATCAGGTCGGCCTGGCGCGTCAGGATGGTGACGGGATTGAGAATTGGCAGCAGGTTTTTTGAAGCATGGATGGATGCGATTATCAGGCCAATCAAGATCACTCCCTGATACAGCCTGCGCCAGGGCAGTGGGAATACGGCATTCCAACCCTGGATCAACCAGCTGAAAAGATATCCACAGGCAAGGGCAATAGGTAGGAAAAGCGTTATTTCGACTGACGTATTATTTATAAAGCTGGCTCCAGGGAGCTGCCAGGCTCCAAGATTGGCAATTCCGAACAGGATGCCTACCCACAAGGTTAAAATTATGGGAAACCATTGGCGTTGGATTAGCCCCCAAATCAATCCGATACCCGCCAGCCAGGTGGCATATTTACCTAACGCTGTTGTCAGATACGCCCAATTAAAATCAGCGAAGAGCTTTACAGGGATACTCTGTAAAGCCAGGTTCGGAATCAGGAGTGTAGTGATCATCCCTGGCCACCAGGGTAGAGTCAACAAGATGGTTGAGACACCAACCAGAATGATCAGAAATAAACCACTCCTGGTTTTTTGCCGGAAATCATGATTGCGAATAATCTGGTAAATCACGAATGGCGTACAGGCCAGACATAAGCCGCCCAGGAAAACGATAACACGATAATGTGTCAAGAAAAGTCCGGTGCAAGCCAGGGAAAGTAAAAAGAGTTCCAGAAGGCTATTATGTACAGAACTACGATTCTTAAGTAATTGCACGGTCACCGTCAGGCTTTTCTCTGAGTGCCTGTTAATAAACTCTTTGCCCAGAACCAGGATGGTAGGAAGGATCAGGATACCAGCCAATTGGGTATAACGTCCCCAACTGGTGTAATAGGCTGGCATGGGTGTAAAGAGGCCTGCGACCAGTGCGGCTAATACACCAGCCAGTTTATTATTTGTGAAGGTGACGGTGAACAGATAAACAGCCAGAATGCTACAGGCATTCAAAACCTGTCCCAGGATCAACATGGCCTGGGGCAGATCCAAACCCGAAAGCCATTGGAATACAGCAACCAGGCTGTGGAAACCGGCATGGTAACTGGCAGTTTGTACATCGAGATAAGGGGCATAACTGTTCGGGAAAGCGCCTTGTTCAGTGATCAGACGGATTAAAGTTGCGTGATGAACCGAGTCAACCCAGGCAGGTGTAGCCAGGTCTCGGATCATCGCCAGACGAACAGCAAGAGAGATGACGAACACCACGCCAATTGCCAGGTACAGTGTCCTTGAGCCCGGCTGATGCTCGCTGGTGGAATTTGGTGGCTGAGATATCCCTGGACGCCGTCGCCGTATTGCAGAGCTGAGGATTTGGACTATACAAATGATACCTGACAGACAGGCAACCGCAATTACAATCGGCCGGCTCCAATGCAATCCAAGTGTTGAGGTCCAGAGCATGATTGTGGGGATAATTGCCAAGCTCAAACCTAACGATACGCAGATTCGTTCAACCGGATCGAGGCGATGGCGCAGCCGGGTTTGCTGGATCAGCAACCAACCGGGTAGCCAGAGGATTGCCAGGAGAGGGAGAATTAACCAGGCCGAACGAACAACGGATATCCCATCGGATGCCATCGCCGGCAGGTCGTAGTCGTAGGTTAGCCGAAAACTCAAGTCGGATGGTTGCGGATTACCTTGCAGGTACAGTTGCCCGGCGGAATAAGCATCCTCGAGGCGTCCGAATACCAGGAAGGATCCGGAGGTGCTGGTCATCTCTAGGTAATAAGATTGACCTGGCGGGTCAGCGATGGGGGGAAAAGTGATTGTCAGTGGATTGGTATGCGTCAGGCTGGAGAGTTTGTACCGATAATTCACCAGCGGTTTTTCGTCACCGGGTTGATGGTACAAAGATACCTGGAAGAACTGTTCTGGTTCTTTCGCTAGATTGATGTTTAGCCAGAGTTGCACACCATTCAAGCGTGGTCGCCGAGAAACGAGGGTTTGCCCTACTCGCTCTCCAGCTTGCGGGCTAGCGACGATGTCAGCACGAAACTCCTGGGCCGCTTCCGGATCATTAAGAGTGACGCACCCACTCAATGCGAGACCCAGTACCAGGAGCAGGCTTATTTTAGCCAGCGCGGAGATAAGCCTGGATAAAGCCATCGATAGCGCCATTTAAGACAGATTGGGCGTTACCAATCTCGAAATTGGTGCGGTGATCTTTTACCATTTGGTAAGGATGGAGAACATAAGAGCGGATTTGGCTGCCCCATTCTGTTTTGGTGTATTCGCCGCGTAGTTCAGCTAACTGCTTTTCCTGTTCGGTACGCTTGATCTCAAGCAGCCGGGCGCGTAACACCCGCATGGCGTTCTCTCGATTTTGCGTTTGAGAACGCTCGTTTTGGCAAGTAACAACCATCCCCGTTGGCAGATGGGTAATACGCACAGCTGTGGAGTTCTTTTGAACATTTTGACCACCAGCCCCAGAGGATCGGTAAACGTCAATTTGTACATCTTCTGGTCGAATCTCCACCTGGTCGTCACGTTCTACCTGGGGCAGCACTTCGACCTGGGCGAATGAGGTATGCCGGCGATGAGCTGCGTCGAACGGCGATAGGCGTACCAGACGGTGAACACCCTTCTCAGAACGGAGATAACCATATGCATTAGGTCCGTTAACCGCAATGGTGACGCTTTTAATGCCGGCTTCCTCGCCTTCGCTGAAATCAAGTATTTCAGTGGTATACCCGTTCGCTTCCGACCAGCGTAAATACATTCGCTCGAGCATCTGCACCCAATCCTGAGAATCAGTTCCCCCCGCGCCACTATGGATGGCAAGCAAAGCATTTCCTTGATCGTAAGGCCCAGACAAAAGAGTGGCTAACTCCCGTTGATCCACCTGCCTTTCGATCTTTGATATTTCTGCTTCCAATTCTACCCGCAAGCGATCGTCTTCAAGTTGGCATAGCTCTAAGGTATCCTTGATCTGCTGCTGCAAGGATTTCCAGCTCTCAATTTCTTCTCGCCGCGCAGCCAGGTTCCTCATCACCTTTTGGGCGCGTTCGGGATCCTCCCACAGGTGCGGCTCTTCAGATTGAGTTTGGAGTTGAAGTAGGTCTCTTTCCTTGGCTGGTAAGTCAAAGACGCACCAGTAAATGTTGTAATTTTTGTTGGCTGCCGGTCAGGCGATCAATCAGGTCTTGCATAAGTTTATCTTCTCTTGAATTCAGCTCGATGCGCTACCTAGCGCATCTCTGCCAGGATTCCATCAATAAAGCCCTCTGGATCGAATGGCTGTAAGTCTTCAAGTTTTTCACCCAACCCGGCGAATAAAATCGGCAATCCCAATTCACGTTGAATAGCAAACGCCATACCGCCGCGAGCGGATGAATCTAGTTTGGCCAGGATGACACCGGTGACGTTGACGGCCTCTTTGAAAGCCCGTGCCTGTTGTAAAGCGTTCTGACCTGTCGTTGCATCCATCACGAGCCAGATGGCATGTGGCGCGCCGGGCATTGCCTTACCGACCACGCGGTAAACTTTTTTCAATTCTTCCATTAGGTTAAAGCGGGTGTGCAAACGACCCGCCGTGTCAATTATGACGATATCGGCCTTGCGCGCAATACCAGCCTGGACCGCATCATAAGCGACGGCGCCAGCATCGCCACCCATTTGCCCCGAGATCACCGGTAAACCCACGCGTTGTGCCCATACCTCGAGTTGATCTACTGCTGCGGCGCGAAATGTATCCGCCGCGCCCAGGATTACACTTTTTCCCTGACGGGTGTACAGGCTACCCAACTTGGCTATGGTTGTCGTTTTCCCGGAGCCGTTGACTCCAACAATCAAGATGATCGTTGGCTGAACATTAAAAACGATTTTCTGCGGTTCTGTTAGTTGGCCGCGTAGTTCTTCGCGCAACACCTGCTTGAGTTGGCTGGTGCGCGTTAACCCCTCGCGATCAACACGCGTTTCGAGTGCGTCGAGAATCAAGTCAGTTGTATCCATTCCCAGGTCAGCCTGGACGAGCAGCGCCTCTAAATCGTCCCAGGTATCGGGAGTAATTTGGGTGCTGCCTAACAAAGTAGCAATCTGCCCAAAAGCAGCTTTGCTGGACTTTGCCAGACCTTCTCTCCATTTGGTGAACAAATTACTCATGGGGCGATATTATAACAGGTTCTCTTAACAGACACCCATGCTATAATCTGTGTGTGTGAATCATAATGGCAGTTAAAGTGTTACTTTTCGCTACTTTAAAGGAACTGGTTGGAACAAATGCGTTCGAATTGGACTTGCCAGATGGTATATCTGTTGTGCAGTTGAAAGCGCAGATTGCTCAGCGTTATCCCCAACTGTCATCCAATCTGAAAAGCATCCTGGTAACGGTTAATCAAGCAGTTGCTTTCGATGAAGATAGCATCCCGGCGGGTGCGGAAGTCGCATTATTTCCGCCAGTAAGTGGCGGTTAACGAGAGTAAAATTTTATACATTATGCGGAATATTCTCCATGCGCCTGATGAAGGTTGGTCAACTACTGAAGGAATTGCCATCGTACAACGGATTGGCCGGTTGTATCTTGACACGCCAACGGTGGTTGTAGCCTGGACAGCGGCTCATCGTAACATCGGTGTTTATGAGACGGCGCGGTATGGTATTGACCGATGATGGAAATCCATTGTACCAATTGCCGGCGTCCATACCCCTCGGATGGAGTTCCATATCGTTGTTCTGCCTGCGGTGGGATTTTTGACTTTTTAAGTAATTTCCACTACGAACCAGAAAAGATTGAACCTGGTTTACCAGGAATATGGCGCTATCGCCATACATTTGGTCTACCTACAGAAGCGCCAGTAATCAGCCTGGGAGAAGGTAGGACACCGTTGGTGTGGAAATCTATCATGGACCGTGATATCGCATTCAAGCTGGAATATGCTAATCCAAGCGGATCTTTTAAGGATCGCGGTTCTGCCGTGTTAGTAAGTTTCTTAAAAACCAGGTGTGTTCAGGCCGCAGTAGAAGATTCTTCAGGAAACGCTGGTGCTTCATTTGCTGCATATGCTGCTCATGTCGGAATCCAGGCAAGCATATATATTCCTGAGTACAGCTCAGGACCGAAGCGCGCCCAAATAGAATCCTATGGAGCCGAGATGGTTTCGATTGCTGGCCCACGTTCTAAAGCAGCCGAGGCGGTGCGGTGCGCAGCAGATGCTGGTGCAGTATATGCCAGCCATGCTTATCTGCCACACGGATTGGCAGGCTATGCAACGATTGCTTATGAGCTTGCTGAGCAGATGGAACAACCACCTGCTACGATCATATCTCCTGTTGGGCAGGGGAATTTACTTCTGGGGATCGGGCGTGGATTTGATGCCTTACGAAATTGTGGATGGATAAAAAAGTCACCACTCCTGGTGGGTGTCCAGGCTCTCGCCTGCGCTCCTTTATGGGCTGTGCACCATTATGGCGCGGCTGGTTTGAGCTGGGCAACAGAAGGCCGTACCCTGGCAGAAGGTGTCCGAGTTAAGTATCCACTGCGTGGTGACGCAGTACTTCACCAGGTAGAAACTACCCAAGGAACATTTGTGGCTGTCGATGAAGATCATATTTTACCCGGGCGCGACCAACTCAATCGCCTTGGGTTACCTGTTGAACCGACATCGGCTCTTGTTTGGGATGCACTTGAGCAAGTATTGAGCCAACTCCCTGAGCCAGTTGTTGTCATATTAACCGGGGCTGGATTCAAAAGTGATAAATAATTCATTGGCGGTTTAAATACTGCGATCGGAGGAATTATGCCTGAAAGAGTTGTTGTAACCGGAATGGGTGCTTTATGCGCATTGGGCTTATCGGTGCAAGAGGTTTGGAATAACCTGATCCGGGGGGTTAGTGGTGTGGGTCGAATAACCGCCTTCGATCCTTCAGAATTATTAGTGAAGATCGCTTGTGAAGTAAAGCACTTTAATCCGGAGAATTATCTAACCCCACGTGAGTCGCATAGGCGGGATCGTTTCCAACAATTTGCTACGGCAGTGGCTCAAGAAGCGATCCAGCAAGCTGGTCTGAATACGGATCAAGCAAACCCTGATCGGGTAGGAGTGGTAATATCTTCAGGAATTGGCGGATTTAATACGATCCAGCAAGCGGTTTACACTGCTCGCGATGAAGGACCGCGGCGAATCAACCCTTTGGTAATTCCAATGTTAATGACGAATGGTGCAGCGGGGCTGGTTGGAATTGACCATGGTTTTCGCGGTCCGGCATTCTCAGTAGGCTCAGCATGCGCCTCCGGGTCTGATGCGATTGGCATCGCCTGGAATCTGCTTCGCTCGGGGATAATTGATGCAGCTGTGGCAGGAGCCAGTGAAAGCGCGATCGCGTTTGTCGGGATTGCTGCTTTGGATAGAACAGGGGTAATGTCGCGCAGAGATGAAAATGCCTTGACCCCTCAACCATTCGACTTGAACCGGGATGGTTTAGTGATGGGCGAAGGCGCGGCCGTGATAATTCTAGAAACAGAGACTCATGCCCGCCGGCGCGGCGCAAATATCGTGGCAGAACTGGCGGGTTATGGCGCAACGGCTGATGCTTTTCACATCACTGCTCCTTCCCAAGATGGGGCGGGTGCTGCAAAGGCGATTCGTAAAGCACTGGATTCTGCCGGAGTGAATCCAGAGGATGTAGATTATATTAATGCCCACGGCACCGGCACGCGTTTGAATGATGTGGCTGAAACCCATGCAATCAAGAAAACCTTTGGCAGTCAGGCTTATGATATCCCTGTATCCTCCACAAAGTCGATGACTGGTCATATAATGGCAGCGACCGGGGCTTTGGAAGCGGTCTTTTGTGTTCAATCAATCCTGCAGGGGATCATCCCACCAACGATCAACTACCAGACGCCTGATCCGTTGTGCGATTTAGATTATGTGCCTAACCAGGCGCGCGTGAAACCAGTGCGGATTGTGGTAAGTAACTCTTTCGGATTTGGTGGGCACAACGCAGTCCTGGTTTTTCGAGCGTATTCATAATATTCCGGGAAGTTTGAATGGAATCGAACCAACCGAGGGATTATAGTCTTGAGTCACCCCAGGAATTTGCCCGGCGACTCAATTTACCGTTCACTGATTATCTACTTTTACGCCGTGCATTAACCCATCGCTCCTATGTGAATGAGCACTCCGAGGCGTTGGAAGACAACGAGCGCCTTGAATTTTTAGGGGATGCCGTATTGGATTTTTTAGTCGGCGCATGGCTATATAACCATTTCCCGGAAATGCGCGAAGGTGAACTGACGCGTATGCGATCAGCCTTGGTCCGGACTGAACAACTCGCCGTATTTGCTGTTGGGATTAATTTAGGTGCGGCAATGCGCTTGGGCCATGGAGAGGAGGCTGGGGGTGGGCGGTATCGCCAGACATTGCTGTGTGGGATGTTCGAGGCTGTGATCGGTTCGCTGTATTTGAACGCAGGCCTGGACGCAGTAAAGCAATTTATCGAACCGATGTTACAATCCGCCTCTGCCCATATTTTAGCCAGCCATAAAACTCAGGATCCGAAAAGTTTACTCCAGGAATGGGTACAATCCCAGGGGTTCAGTCCGCCTGTTTACCGTCCAGTAACTTCTGAAGGGCCAGAACACGAGAAAACATTTGTGGTTGAAGTGATGGTGAATGGCCAAATATATGGACGAGGATCGGGTCGCAGTAAACAAGCTGCGGCAAAAATGGCAGCACGAAATGCTTTGGACATAATGAACGTTGAACATTGATTGTACTCGATAGAGGTTGTATGCTTATCCGTTTAAAATCGTTGGAACTACATGGTTATAAAACGTTTGCCAACCGCACTCTCTTTGAATTTGCAGATGCAATCACTGCGATAGTCGGACCAAATGGCAGCGGTAAATCGAACATAGCGGATAGCTTGCGCTGGGTTTTGGGAGAGCAATCCTTCAGTTTGTTGCGGGGGAAAAAGACTGAGGACATGATTTTTTCTGGTTCAGAGACGCGTCCGCGAGCCGGTATGGCCTCGGCTACGATAACATTCGATAACAGCGATGGTTGGCTACCGATTGATTTCGCTGAGGTAGCAATCACACGCCGGGCTTATCGGGATGGACAGAACGAGTATCTGATCAATCGCCAGCGCGTGCGGTTGAAAGATGTTTCCGAACTCCTGGCACAATCGGGTCTGGCCGAAAGAACCTATACGATAATCGGTCAAGGTTTGGTTGATGCTGCTCTTTCTTTGAAAGCTGAGGAACGCCGTCGATTGTTCGAAGAAGCAGCTGGAGTAGGTTTACACCGTGCCAGGCGGGAGGATGCATTACGCCGTTTGGATCTGACGCAACGCAACCTGGAACGAGTACAGGATATTCTGGCAGAACTCGAGCCGCGCCTGGCCAGTCTGGAGCGCCAGGCGCGGCGTGCTCAAGAATTTAACCAGGTTAAGGCTGACTTGCAGCTGGCACTTCGCGATTGGTATGGCTACCATTGGCATCGCTCCCAGCAAGAATTGATGGATGCTCAGCTGGCGACGCGCATTCAAGAAGAAGCATTGAGTAAAGTGCGCCAGGAACTGGAGGAATTGGATCGAAAATTGACGGCTGTCGGTGATCATTTGCTAGGATTACGCGCCCAACTGAACGCCTGGCACCACCAATCGGCTCTGCTCCATACCCGACGTGAGGAGCTCAACCGGGAATTGGCCGTGGCTGAGGAACGTATCCGTTCGCAAACTGCCCAGGCACAAACTGCACAGGATGAACAGGCGCGCTTGGCGGAGGAGCAAAATTTATACCAGCAACAAATCAAGGAGACTGAACTCGAACTTGAACGCCTGAAGGTTGAATTGAATGAAGCCCGAGCCCAGAGCGAACAAACTCAGCAGGCCTTGGATGAAAGGCTGAAAGAACGCTCCCAGCATGAAAATAGCCTCCAGGATGTACGCGAGAGCTTGAACAGTTTAGGGATACAGCAAAATCGGCTTCAGGCGCGACGGATTGAGCAGCGCGCTCACATTGAGCGAGCACAGCAGACTCTACAGGCAACCAATCAAGCGGTCGCACAGGTTGAGGCGGAGCAATCATCCGCTGCAGAGAATTTACAGGCCGCCCTACAAAAGCAGGACAGCGCAGAGAAAGTCCGCAGCCAGGCTGATGCAGCTTATCAGATGCAGATAAAACGGATAGCTGAGGTGGAAAGCGCCAACCAGCGCATCGTTGAGCAACGTACAAACCTGGCTGCGGAAATAACCCGTGTGAAAGCCCAGCTGGGTGTATTGGCACAAGCTGAAGCTGCTCTGAGTGGATATAGCAGTGGAACGCGGTTGCTTTTGCAGGCTACTCGTCAGAAAAAACTCACTGGTGTGATCAATGCGCTGAATGTTGTGTTGGATGTAAATGCTGAACATGAAGCTGCTATCAGTGCCGCGCTGGGAGAGTTTCTTGATGCCACGCTATTCACGATTGATTCGGAAAAGGTGATCGAGTTTCTACAAGAACGGGTGAGGTCAGACTTTTCTTCGGGAAAAGGAGCGCTTTTACCGCTGGGAGAAATGAAACAAGTTGCCGGGTTGCTGCCTGATCCGGATTACCTGGTTGAATTAGGCGCTGATTGGATTGGCGTTGCGTCGGAATTGGTCCGTGTTCCTGGAGAGATCCGCCCGACAATTAATTTGTTACTGGGACGTGTGTGGGTGGTACGAAATCGCCATGCAGCACGCCGCTTATTAAAGAAATATTCGGATAATAGACTGGCATCGGTTTCAATTTCTGAGTTGCGAGTGGTTACCCTGGAAGGTGAAGTTTTCCATGCCAGTGGACCCATTCTAATCCCGGCAGGAAGCAAGGGCGCAAAACTTGAATCACAGGCGGAATATAACACCACTTTGAGCCGGCAGCGACAAATCCGCGAGTTGCGAGCGACGATTGCTCAACACGAAATCCAATTGAGCCAGATGGATGACCAACGTCTGGAAAGTGAGAAACGATTAGAGTTCATGCAAACTGACCTCAATCGTCTGGCGCAGGTTCTCCGTACAACACAGGAGGATTTTGAACAAGCGCGATTATCCGTTCATCAGTCCCACTTACAGATGGAACAGGTTGAGATGCAGGCGCGTTGGCAGGGTGAACAACGTGATCGTTTGCATAGTGAAATCGCACAAGGGGAAGAGGAGCTTGTTCAAGCATCGAGTGAGATCGAGCGCCTCGAAGGAGAGGTTGCTGGATTACGTAATCGGTTGCGCGAAACCAGCCATATTCTGGTCAGTTTGGCTTTAGAAGAACACCAGGCACAAGTTAATTATTGGAATACTCAAGTAGCAGTTTCGCAGCGAGCCGTGGCTGATGCTGAGAGACGATTACAGGAAAGGCGGGCAAATTTTGATCGTGCGACTCAAGCACAAATCAAGTTAGAACAACGATTATCCGTGCTTGCCGAGGGACTAACCGACCTGGCACAGCAAATTGCTACCTGGCAGGAAACAGAGGCCACGGTTGGAAAGCAAATCGAGGAATTACGCATGATACTATCGCCTGTTGAAGCTCAACTGGAGCAAGTAGAGCAAGAGCAGCGCGAACTACAAAGCACAACCACAGCGAGCCGGCAGACATTAAACCTGGCAGATCAACGTTATACGCAGGCGCGGATCAATTTTAACCGCCGACAGGATGCCTTACAGGCTTTACGCCGTCGAATCGAAGACGATTTTGGGTTGGTAGCTTTTGAATATGCAGAGCAGGTATCCGGACCTACTCCTCTCCCGTTGGAGGGGATGGTGGAGCAATTACCTCATCTTCTTCAGTTGCCAGGTGAGGTTGAAGACACAATTAAGCGTTTGCGCGCCCAGTTACGACGGATTGGTGCCATCAATCCAGAAGCCCAGGCTGAATATCAGGAAGTAAAGCAACGCTACGGTTTTCTAAAAGAACAAGTGGCAGATTTACACCAGGCAGAAAGTGATGTACGCCAGGTGATCACTGAATTGGATGGTTTGATGGAACGTGAATTTCGCCGGACTTTCGAGGCCGTCGCGGGGAAATTCCACGAAATATTCACCCGTCTTTTCGGCGGGGGCTCTGCAAAACTAATCTTGACGGATCCAGACGACCTGACTGAGACAGGCATCGATATCGAGGCGCGCTTACCAGGGCGCCGAACTCAGGGTTTATCCTTACTTTCGGGAGGCGAGCGCAGTCTCACGGCAGCAGCTTTGATATTTGCATTGCTTAAAGTCTCGCCGACCCCCTTCTGTGTTCTGGACGAAGTGGATGCCATGCTAGACGAAGCCAATGTCGCCCGGTTTCGTGATATGCTTAATGAGTTAAGTATAAATACTCAAATTATCGTTGTTACACATAATCGGGGCACAGTTCAAGCAGCCGACGTAATTTATGGCGTTACCATGGGATCCGATTCGGTCAGCCAGGTGCTAAGTCTACGGATGGACGAACTGAGCCGGGTGGTAGATTAAATAATTAGGCCTTTTCGAGCAGTCGTGCCAACATAACCCACATTCGAAAAGGCCAAATCCTATAGTTGATCCAGCCGATTAGCGAGTCGTACCAGGAGAATTGCTCGGAGAGCCTGTTTGCCCGGATGTATATTGCTGGATGTAGTCAGTAATTTCAGTCGGCATGCTAGGTTCCGTTGGTAAATTTTCACTCCAGTAACTCTTCTTCTCAATGTTAGCTGTGTTTCGTTGTTGGGTGAGCCAATCATTGAAGAGCGTGTAGCGTTTTTGCTGGTATTCGGAACTTGTCAGGGGGCGATCTTCTTTACTGATCAGTTGGATAACATGCCAACCAAAGGTCGTCTTTACTGGTTGGCTGATCTGACCGATTTCCATGCCAAATGCAACTGTCTCGAACTCAGCCACCATCTTACCTTTTGCAAACCAGCCCAGGTCACCACAAGTAAAACTATTGGAGGTGTCGGTTGACAATTCAGCTGCTAGAGTGCAGAAACTTTCGCCATTATTCAAACGGGTTACAATATCGATTGCCACCTGTTCATCGGCAACCAGGATATGGCGAGCCCATATTTGTTGTTCTGTATGAGGCACCTCGCCTAAAATAGCCTGCATGACTTTCTCGTGATAGAGATTGTTTTCTATTACATAACGAATATCAACCTCTGTGATGCTGTAATTCTTTAAGAAGTTGGACATTGTAGTATTAAACACCGTATGGTAACCCTCGAGGGTATACGGCGTCGGTGTTGGAGTGATGGTGGGCGTGTTCGTTGGAGTCGGTGTATAGATACTCGTCGGCGTTGGCGTTCGGGTGACTGTGGGTGTGAGTGTCTGGGTCGGTGTTGCGGTCGGTGTCACCGGTTTGGTTGCCGTGATCACTGAGGTGGCTGTGATCGTAGGTGTAATGGTCGGTGTAGGAGTAAAGGTTGGCGCGATCAGGGTCTCCTGTAAGGGAGATAAGGTTGACGTTGGGAGTTCTTCGTAGGTTGGAGATGGAGTTAGTGTGCCATTTGGATAGTACCCGAAGGCTTCCTCCAATGCTTTATCTACTTCTGCCTTGGTGACGGTAATGCCGCGTTTTTTAGCCTCCTGGCGGATCAGCGCGTCCGAGATCAGGTTATCCAGGACGGTTGCACCGGCTGTCTCGGGAACCAACTCCGATTGGTATTGTTGTAGCTGCCCAACGAATTGTGTCAATGACGATGCATCGCTGCCGAAGTATTGCATAAATTGGAATGTCTGACTTGCGTTTTGGATGATGGAGTAACGTCCATACCGTACTTGAGCCTGAAAAGAATTGGTACGGATTTTCTCACCGTTCACGACCGCCACGGCACGGGTGGCGCGTAATACAGTTTGATCCAGGATACCATATATGACAATTCCAATAACTAACACCAGAACAATGATGCTTCCTATAGCGATATAACGCCGTTGCGTTCGTTCACGTTCGAGGCGAGCCTGGTGTTTCTTGGTTAAACCAACAGTTTTTCGGGGATTTTTATTCATAAGATACGTTATCTCAGGACTTCACCCGTATATGGCAGTAAAGCCAGGTGACGGGCTCGCTTGATCGCGCGCGCCAGCTCGCGCTGGTGCTTGGCGCATGCTCCCGTCTGGCGACGGGGACGAATTTTCCCTTCGTCGGTGACATACCGCCGGAGGACTTCAACTTGCTTGTAATCAATCACAGCGCTCTTATCTGTGCAGAACTGGCATTCACGCGGACGGGCGTAGAAGTGTCGCCCTCCAGGTTGAGCTTCATTTGAAAATGGTTGGTTGCTCACGATATCAACTCCTCGTGGTTTCTTAATAGCTGAAAGATTAATTGGTAATAAAACGGTAATTAGAAGGGAAACTCATCTTCCTCTTCAACATTGTCTTCGGTATGATTTCCCTCGCGGCGTTCATCCAACAAGATCATTTCGTTGGTCACGATTTCCGTGGCTGAGTGTTTGTTCCCTTCCTGGTCTTCCCAATGCCGGGTCTGCAAACGGCCTTCTATATAGACCAGACAGTCCTTGGCGAGATATTGCTTGCAGATCTCAGCCAGGTTGCCCCACGCAACGACATTAAACCACTCGGTTTCTGTGCGGCGCCCTCCATCCGATGTGTTCCAGGACCGGCTGGTGGCCACGCTGAAAGTGGTCACTGGCCGGCCGGAGGGTGTATAGCGCATCTCGGGTTCTCTGCCAACCCGTCCGATGATTAAAACCTTATTTAAGCCTCGCGTCATGACAAACTCCTGAAGGAAGACTTTCTAAACAATGACGTTTACTTGACAATCAATTCAAAACGTAATATTGGCTCCAGGAAACGCAGGTTTCGTTCCAATTGAGCGCAGTAGGTAGTATTCATTTTCGGCTGCATAAAAACATACTGTCCTTCAGTCTGCTTGCGAACCGGGTAAGCCAGCTTGCGCTTGCCCCAAAGATCGGTTTTCACGACCTCGCCGCCGCCTTCAACAATCCAACTTCGTACCCGGTTGACTACTTCATTGAACGCGTTCTCATCCAGGTCCGGATGGACAATAAAAATTAATTCGTATTCGCGCATCGGATGCCTCCTTTCCACGGGTTTGGCCCCTGATCAAAGCCGTTGGCGAGTCAGGAGCGGAAAGCTTTCGGAACTGCCAGCCCTGCTGGGTACTTCCGACTGGGCGAGTAGTCTATCACAAAGATGTTGATTTGCCCAGGGTTATCCTCTTGACGTTCATATATTACAAATGTATGATGCAAGATATCCTTCGTTCACTGTCCTCGAAATATTTAATGCAATCATGCAGGAAGGCTGGTTTTGCATGTTGGATGAATTAACTGCGCAAGAACGCTCATTTTTATTACAATTAGCGCGCCAGGCATTAACCGAAGCCGTACAGGGGAAACTATTATCGCCAATCGATCTTAACTCGCTGTCACCCCGGCTACGAGCACCTGGGGCGACTTTCGTTACGTTAACGCTACGAGGAGAACTGCGTGGTTGTATTGGCGCTCTGGAACCATACCTGCCCCTGGCAGAAGATGTGCGTGAGCATGCAGTTGCTGCCGGTCTCCAAGACTTCCGCTTTATGCCTGTCCGTCCGCCGGAGTTACCAGACATAAAGATCGAGATTTCCCGGCTTACAATACCTCAGCCTTTGGCTTATGAAAATGTCATGGACTTGCCCCAGAAATTATGCCCGGGTCAAGATGGCGTTATCATCCGTGACGGTTATCAACGAGCCACGTTTTTACCGCAGGTCTGGGAAAAACTGCCTGATCCTGTCGAATTTTTAGATCATTTGTGTCAGAAGATGGGTGCTCCAGCCGACCTCTGGCGATTTAAAAAATTAAGAGTATCCATCTATCGGGTTGAGGAATTCCACGATTAATTAGTTCTTATTCGCTGTTAGCGTAATGAGTTGGGGTAAGGGTTCGGTTACTAGTAGAGTTTGACCATCGGGAAAGATGACACTGGTTCGTTCCTTTTGACATAGGACTGTCAGCTGACGATAGTTAACCGTGACTGGCCAGGGAAAGGGGTTAAGACCAGTTACCGCCACTTGTTTGGTGGAGAAAATATGAATTCCGAGAATATCTAAAAATAGTTTCACCGGGGCAAGACCTTGCAGGTGATTCCGTTCGCCAATCCCTTGGCCTGTGTCTGCGTGGTAATACTGACGAAAGACGTTTTCTCTTTTAAGATTGAGTAGAATCCCACTCATTAAGCGTGTATATAGATCAGCGGCCTGTTTACGATATCCATATCGAAGCATACCTTCAGTGATCCATGTGTTCCATATCAAATTGACATTCTGACTGGCGATGGCTTCAGGATAGGATTGACCAACTGGACTGGTCGGCAGGCCGTATTTATGCCAATAGCGCTCCGGGTTACATATTGATTGCTCGACCAGTCGCTGAGCGCGAGCCTGGGATGGGATACCCGCCCAGAGGGGCAGCAATAAGCTGATCTCCTGAAACCGATAATCAGCTACATAAAGTCGTACTAGATCACCAGGGCTGAGGCCATTCACCTCAATCTGGTCGATATAGGAGTACACCCGCTCGGTTGTCAGGCAGCCATATCCCAGATACCAGCGAAAGCGATCTTCAGTAACCTGCTCAAAGTGAAATTCACCTGAACGATCTACGCTTTGGAACGTTAAGCGTGGTCGGCGGGTAATTTCATCACTGGTTTGGATGCTGAGAAACAGCCGAACCTGGCGATCAAACTTCTTACGGACAGAGATTGTCCCCGAACCCATCCGCTCTCCCAGCTTTTCTCCGGCTGGGCTGGTATGAGTATCTCGATCCCAATCATGATAACTGGCGTCTGAATCATCCCACATGCTTTCAACCGTTTCCCGTAAGTGATTGGCTAACGGTTGTAAACTGGTGATCGTCTCTGTTAGCACATTTGATTGAGTCGGGTATAACAACCCTGCCAGGTGAAGTAAATCAATGCACTCCCGATAAAGAAAACTACATAAAGCAACACTTTCAACGCTGCTGATATCCAATCCTAAGGAACCAGCGCCCCATCGTGAATAAATTGGATGATCTTCACAACCGGCTTGCATCGGGTGATCCCACTCCGGGAGCCCATCCCCATCCCGATCATGAACTGGGCTGAACCAACTTTTCAAAAAATTGAATATTGGAGGAATAATCGTAGATAAGTAAGCAGGATCCGGGTTAATTTCATAGAGACGCCGAGCCAGACTGGCTAATAACGGCGTAGCGACTACCTGGCTGCGTTGACCACACAGTCCTGGTTTCCAATCAATAAATCCATCTGGCATTTGCACGGCCAGGTAATTATCTAACAATCCTTTGAGCAGGTTGTACGCGCCTGGCAGGGCTAATCCTGTTAAATAATATATATCTGGCGGGGATTGACCATTCCAAAGATAATTAAAATCACTGCCGTCCCCGCGAAAAGAAAAACCCTGATTGGGTTGGCGTGAGCTGACGATAGATGGGAAGGGAAGTTGCTGGGTGGGACCGATGAATAGGCTCATGGCTTGTCTTTGGCTCAACATCAAAACGGCATCCAAATCAGTATCCCCGGTATAAATATCGAGCAGGCTGGTATTGATGAAATCCAAACGAGTACGCTCAGCTTCCCATTTTCTTCCAGCTAAACTACGCGCGTGGGAGAAAGATGTCTCAGGCGTAGACCAGGCGGCTTGTGTCCAATTGAAGGTTTGGGACGCGCCAGGGTTAAGATCGTATAGATTCGTTAGTGATGGATATGATTCTGTTCCAGCTTGGACCCCACCAGTAGCAAAAACGACCGGATATAACTTTTCTGATTGACCCAGCAGTACTGAGGCTGCTTCTATCTCTGCTGCGCCCATGCGTTGGCCCTCAGTGGGATTTAATTGAGCAATCCACTCCAGGCGGATTTTTCTGGCAGTTTTCCCCTTATTTGTGATCTCTAAACGCCCTGCCAGGCTTTGAGATTGGGGAACCCAATAATCAGCAATAACGTCTATATCGGGAAATGGTGCATAGGAGACCGATAGATAGTTAGGATACAGACAAATGAGCGCTGGTGCACGGTCAAAGCTGGCGGGATCCACTTGAACCTTATCATTCTCGATAAACCGCGGAAAGAGGCGGCATATTCTTGCCCGCAGACCGTAAGTAGTCTGTATGGCCAGAGCTGGAGGGTCACCACCCCCCATAGACAATTCCCAAATCTGGTCATCCCCATAATTTGTCGCTCCCAAACGGGCATCAGCAGCCAGTGTCAAACTTAACGGGTCGCCTGATTTTAACTTCCATTCTCGCATAAATACATTTTATGCGATGTTACCTGGATGGTCAAAGGATTTCGGTGGCATATTTTATGCTAGAATGGGATTGATAATATTGACATTAACTGGTGAGTTGTGTGTCGCTTGCCAGTCCCCATTTCATCGATGAAGGAGTGAGAAAATGAGCCCGATTCCTACTGGTCCACGAGGGATGTATTTTGATGAATTTAAACCTGGTCAACGAATCGTCAGCGCTGGTCGCACAGTAACTGAGGGGGATGTAGTCGCCTTTGCTGGTTTATCAGGTGATTATAACCAGATGCATGTGGACGCTGAATACAGTAAACATACCCCTTTTGGCCAGCGAGTGGCTCATGGGATTTTGATCCTATCTATTGCCTCTGGATTGGCTGTCCAGACTGGTGTTTTAGAAGGAACAGTCCTGGCGTTTCGAGAAGTATCCGAGTGGAAATTCATCAAGCCCACATTCTTAGGTGATACGATCCACGTCGAGCTTGAAGTGAAAGAGGCCAAAGAGCTGCGCCGGTTGGGTGGCGGATTGGTCGTGATCGAGTTAAGTGTAAAAAACCAACATGGTGAAACCGTAAACAAAGGACTTTGGACTGTTTTAGTTATTTCCCGACCAGGATGATCTCCTTGATCACCGTTGAATACATTATATCGGTCTAGTTTGGTTTTTTGATTATGTCTGATTTCCCCGAGTCATCGAAGACTGAAACACCCCAGCAGCGTTTTCGGCGCTTGCTATCTGAAGCAGAAGATATTACCGAAGCCAAGACCCAATCCTGGTTACCGGAAAATCCACCTGATAGCAGAACACCTGAGCTTGAGCCGGAACTGGTTCAGGGAGAAGCGGATAACGGCTCTGACCTTCCTATCTCACCTTCCATAGAATCTGCTGAAGCAGTTCAACCATTACCAGCTACTGTTGGACCCCAGACATACCAGGTGGAAGATACTATCCTGTCTGAATCGGCTCAGCCAGAACCGCCAGTTCCTCCAGCCGGTAGCATACCGGTCAGCGAAAAGACACCACCGCGTGGTCTACCGGCGATTGATCCGTATGGTTTCCCCCTCCAGAGAAGGGTGAACGAAAATGATTTGGATGCCACACGGGTAGCCCAGTCTGCGTATGTACCAGCCTCTCCCATGCCCCACACGGTTACCCCTGGGAAACCCATGAATCGACAAAGGAGGGCAATCCAACCTCCTCCGGTGTCGTTAGCAGAGCCGCAGGATAATAGTACTCCACCTCATAAACCCAGACGACCCTGGGGATGTTTCCTGCGCTCGTTCCTGATTGGATTATTTATCCTGGTTACCCTTGCTCTCTGTGGGGTCACCATCCTGTTCTACCAGTATTATCGTATCGCCTCACAACTGCCCGATATTAATGATTTACAACAGAAATCTTCGCAATTTGAGACTACCCGTATCCTGGATCGTAATGGGAATGTGCTTTATGAAATATTAGATCCTAACGCAGGTCGAAGAACCTATGTTCATTTGGAAAATATTTCTCCTTACGTGGTTGCAGCAACGGTAGCCACAGAAGATAAGGGTTTTTATAGCCATCCCGGATTTGACCTGACAGCTATTTTCCGTGCCTTCTGGCAAAATTTTCAGAGTGGTGAGACGGTTTCAGGGGCTTCAACGATCACGCAACAACTGGCGCGCATTTTATTGTTCACCCCCCAGGAGCAGCAGGAGCGATCTTACCAACGGAAAATTCGCGAGGCCATTCTGGCAGCAGAAGTTACACGGCGGTATTCGAAAGATGAGATTCTCGAACTCTACCTGAATGAGATATATTACGGTAACCTGGCATACGGAATCGAAGCTGCTGCAGAGACTTATTTCGGTACAACCGCTAATAAGTTAACCCTCGGGCAGGCTTCTTTCTTGGCTGGTTTACCTCAGGCGCCTGGGGTATATGATGTGTATACGAATTCGCAATTGGTTTTCGCGCGTCATCAAGACGTTTTACTCTTGATGTTTACCAACAGCCAGGAACAGGGTTGCATCTATATCAGCAACTCCCCCCAACGGATTTGCATGGATCCAGTCTCTACAACCGCAGCCGTAGAGGAAATAAAAAATTTCAACTTTGAGCGTCGAAACGACCAGATGCGCTATCCACATTGGGTGACATATATCCGTTCGTTGCTTGAAGCACAATATGATCCCCAAACGATTTATCGCTCGGGATTTACTGTTTACACTACGCTCGATCCCGCAATCCAGGATCTGGCTCAGACAACTGTTAAGGACCAGGTGAATAGTTTAGCAGACAGGCATGTTACTAATGGCGCGTTGGTGGCGCTCCGTCCCGCCAGCGGTGAAATCCTGGCCATGGTTGGATCGGCTGATTTTTATGACGAGCAAATTGCAGGCCAAATTAATATGGCGCTCAGCCCGCGCCAGCCTGGTTCTTCGATTAAGCCACTGACATATGTCGCCGCATTTGAAAAAGGTTGGACACCTGCGACCCTGCTTTGGGATGTGCCTTCTGAATTTCCACCTTCGGGGCGCTCCGACGATAATCGGTTACCATACATACCGGTGAACTACGATGGAAAGTTCCACGGCCCGGTAACGATACGCTCAGCTCTGGCGAATTCGTACAATATTCCAGCCGTCAAGGCGCTATCCTTCGTCGGCATATATGAACCCGACGGTTTTTTAGACTTTGCTCGCCGCTTGGGAATCACCACCCTGACTCGGTCAGATTATGGGCTTTCGTTGACTCTTGGTGGTGGTGAGGTCACTTTAATGGAATTAACGAGCGCGTATGCTGTGTTCGCGACCAATGGTCGACGTATTTTACCGGTAGCCATCACTCGTATATTGGATCACGAAGGCAAGGAGGTATTTGCCTACCAGCAATCTGCCGGGGAGCAGGTTGTGCGGGCTGAGCATGCCTATCTGATTTCCTCGATTCTTTCCGATAACCAGGCACGATCACCAGCTTTCGGACCCAATTCAGTGCTTAAACTACCATTTGAGGCTGCGGTAAAAACTGGCACCACAAATGATTATCGCGATAATTGGACGATGGGCTATACCCCCGATCTGGTTGTCGGGATTTGGGTGGGTAACGCTGATTTTACTCCCATGCAAAATGTCTCGGGAGTGACCGGGGCTGCCCCAATTTGGGCGAAATTTATGCAAGGCGCTGTTCCGTTGGTTACAGGGAACAAACCTGCGGAATTCTCTCGACCAGGTGGAATTGTAGAACAAGTCATTTGTACAATCTCAGGCGTGATGCCCTCCGAATGGTGCCCGCAACAAGGGAATGAACTATTTGCGGCTGACCAACCACCGCTAGCGAAAGAAGAAGATCTCTGGCAGAAATTATCCTTGGATACCTGGACTGGTTTGAAGGTTTCTGCGGATTGTAAGGATTTTACCGAGGAAAAGTTAGTGCTCAATGTCACCGATACTTGGGCGCGCAAATGGATAAATAAAGATGGCCTGGGTCAAACCTGGGCCAAGGAAATGGGTTTTGATAAACCAGTCCCCTTTGCATCAACCCGGGAATGTAAAACGGACGATCCCCGTCCGAATTTATCATTTTCGCTTCCCAGAGACCTTGATACGATCACTGAAAATCCCCTGGATATTTTTGTTATAGCAAATGCTACCCAATGGTTTGATTATGTCCGTTTGGAGGTAGGTCGCGGCGATGATCCGGTGGAGTGGCGCTTACTGGAGGAAAGGCGGGATGCCTTCGATTCCCCGGCTAAATTTTATTCCTGGGATGTCACCAACGTGGCCGAAGGGTTAGTTACTTTGCGCTTATTCATGCACTCGACAGAAGATACTTACGCTGAGCTGAAAATCCGCTTGAATTTACAGGTTCCTACACCGACACCAACTCCTACCCCCTGGCCAACCTCAACCCCTACGCCGACCTTGACGCCTTCGCCAACCTCAACACCTGAACCGACTTATACGCCGACTGAACCTCCCACACCGACCCCGACGGAGGCGAACCAATTCCCGAAAGCCACCGATACACCGGGAACACCTTCTATAAATCCGTAAACCGGTCTATAACAAAGTCATCTGGGTATCTACACCGGTCATTGGATCCCGGTTGAACTGTTCATCCAGGTTATGTCGGGTGAGTCGGTTCTCTTCAACCAGGCGGTAGAGGTGGCGAAACTTAATCCAGCGCCATCCCAGATTGATTTCCTTCTGTAAATATGGGTTGTTATGCAGTTTGTAGAGTAATAGTCCCGCTCGTCCTCCGGGATAAACGATAATCATGCGCTCCGGCGGTAAGGTATTGCTACACACCAATTTACCAATAACCGCTGATGCTATGATATAGAAAGCGTAACTTACTTGTCCGTTTGCTTCTAGCCAGAGGA
The DNA here is from genome assembly GCA_964354345.1 of uncultured Anaerolineaceae bacterium. Taxonomy (GTDB): domain Bacteria; phylum Chloroflexota; class Anaerolineae; order Anaerolineales; family UBA4823; genus CAYGZL01. The sequence continues at coordinate 99,858 of CAYGZL010000151.1, forward strand.
GAGGGAAACGCCCCGGTCGGTCGGGCACTTCTGGGCCGCTGACATCATATTCCAGACGCTGACCGATCTGTTCCAGCAAGCTGGTGATCTTTGCCAGATCGCTGCGTCTATTTTTGGGCGTGTCGGCCTGACGGAGCTTCCACACATCGACCTCTGATGGTTCCTTTTCGCCGTAAGACCCTAAACAGGTCTGGATTAACTCTCGCTCGGGTGTTCGTTGATCAGGGTATCCCTGACACATCGCTTGGTCCACCTCGGATAAACTTACGCGCGGATTTTTTAGCAAGTATTGGACAATCGACACTTCCACTTGATCTGACAGGGCAGTTTGAACCCCGAGTTCGCACAACTGGCGGTAACTTCCATTAAGCCACCAATGACCAAGCTCCGGTGAGTGTTCACTTGCGCCATAATGAAGAAGCCCTCCAGCGGAGGCGAAGACAGGCTGCACAGCATTGTGTACTATACTCAATATTTCTGCCGGATTTGAGGATTGATCTTGCAGTAAGAAAGGATCACTAACAATCTCTGTCAAAAGGACTGCGTATAGATTTATATAGCTGGCTGGTTCGCCATTCTGCATGAGATAATTTCTGAACGACTTTTGAGCAAGATCACGAATAACAATTGGTGAGATAACTCCTGATTGTAATCTATCACCTTGTTCGGCTTGTGGGGAGGATCTTGGAGAGAATTTTTGCCAGGCTATCTGAGCCTGTTCACTCCTTGCGCGCAAAGTCAAACCGGTTAATTCAAGACCGGCCAGGTTAGCGGCCAATAAAGTCGCTGCAAGGAAACCCGCTTCAGCTTCCGCCATCAACGCGAAGATGGGTATTTCGGGTTTTAGTAGCGAGGTAAGATTGGCAAATGCTGCCTGTAAGGCAGTACAATGCCAACCCCAATCATATCGTCGCCGTCGCAAGACGCTTTTAAATGGAGCAGCGGCTTCCCGTCCCCATAGCCAACCTGCCCACAACGCAGATAAAGTCCAAAATGCCTGATTTGGTCGAGGCAGAGCGGTTAGGACAGCCTGAAATTCTACCCCAGGCGCTTCCCGAGCCAGATCTTTCAGACGACCTTCGAATAAGCTGACTCCACCAGCCTCAGAGGGCGTCTCAGGCCATATTTTTATATTGGTTGAGCGAGCGCCACTCTCCTGTCTGCTCGATTGCATCCAGTGCTCACCAGCTTCTTCCAAAGCCAACCAAATATTATGTTCGCGAAAACGAGCGGGAATAGTTAATTGGCGAGGTCGAGTGCGTTGGGTTGGGTGTGACCATAAGGTGTTCGCCTGGTCAAAAGCCGCCAATAATAAAGCTCTTAACGAGCGTTGGTGTTCTGTCGATAAACTATCTAATTTGTTTATCAGGGTAAACAGGACGTACACAGCCCGAGGAGGATAAGTTTCCAGGGCTTCTTCAACAAAGGCGCGATCCGGGTCATCTAAGGGCGCAACGCGCTCCAAAGCGCGCGCCCTATGCAAACCACTCCGTGAAAAACGAACAGCTTTTTCAACATCTGCCTGATTGACCTGCCTTTCACCATTATCACCGCAGTTAGGGCATTGGTAGATCTTCGCCAGCGGGGATGTTGCACCCCGTTCCCATATGAACAAATGGGCGTCTATTTCATGTTCGCATTGATTACAGTGAGTCTGGTATAACGAACGGATATGAGGTTCGATGCGCTCATCTCCTTTGGTTGCCGAGGCTATCTCAGCCAGTGCAGCGTTGAAATCGTCCTCACGCAAGGGGTTAACGGCCATTTCAATCAGGAAACGTGCAACCGGATTATTGGCATTAACTAATACTCGATAACCAGCCCGCACTATCTCATTTATCAGGATTGGTGAAGAACCGAATGGATCTAAAATCCATGCGCCAGAAGGAATATTTTCCTTCAGCCAGATTGTAGCCACACCCTCAGGAATGGGCGGTAAATAACGCGCCAGAGGTCCACTTCGGGTTAGTAGCTCCCCAGGAATAAAATGCATATGAATGCCTGGAATTATAGTAATCCTTCGGTATGCTCAGGATGACGAACGCCGCACTCGATAATATTAAGACAAGGGCTCTCCGACAGTGTGTAACAAAGCCAGGTTCGTAGGGCGGACAGCCTGGATGGGGAAGCCACAGATTAGAATAACTTGCTGGCCAGGCTTGATCGGTGTGGATGCGATCATGGCTGCTTCAACAACCTTTACCATTTCCTTGATTGTATCCACTTGCGGAACCAGGTAAGGAATCACACCCCAATAAAGGTTCAACCGCGGGTAGGTATCTGCGTCGGGAGTAAATGCCAGGATAGGCACGCCAGGGCGCGTCTTGGACATCAGCAAGGCGGTCCGACCGGATTTTGTAAATACAGCAATGGCGGCCACATTGCGATCATGGGCCAGTTCACGGGCTGCTTGAGTCATAAAAAATGTGTCATCACAACTCGATGAGGGAAACACTTTACCATCCCAATGACCGTATTTAACCATGTGGCTTTCCGCCTGGCAGGCAATTGCGTTCATCACTTCAACTGACTGGATAGGATACATGCCTGAGGCGGTCTCACCCGATAGCATAACCGCGTCGGTACCGTCAAAGATGGCATTCGCAACATCAGAGGCCTCTGCACGAGTGGGACGTGGATTATGGATCATCGAGTCGAGCATTTGGGTAGCCGTGATAACCACTTTTCCGGTGCGATTGGCTGCCTCGATGATCTGTTTTTGAGCAATCGGGACGACCTCAGATGACATTTCGACTCCCAGATCCCCACGCGCGACCATCACGCCATCGGCTACTTCGAGAATCTCTCCCAGGTTTTCCAAGGCTTCTGGTCGTTCTAGCTTGGCAATGATGGGCAGCGAGGCGCGCTGCGGAGCGTGAATACTGATCGCGTTACGAACCTGCTGGATATCACGGGCGGAGCGAACAAATGAAACTGCGACGGCATCCACTCCTTGTTCCAATCCGAACGCCAGGTCAACTTCATCCTTAGCCGTGAAACCCGGAATCTTTATTTTTGAGCCGGGCAGATTTACTCCTTTGTGAGGTTTTAATGTGCCACCTTGCACCACCCTGGTGATCACCTGTTCATCCTGTACATCCATAACGATTAGTTCCATGATGCCGTCATCCAGAAGGATCCGACTGCCGGGTTTGACGCTCTCCAGCAACTCGGGAAAGTCGACTGGGACGATTTGGCCACTGCCAACTATCGGTTGGGTGGTTAAGATAAGTTGTTGGTCGCGCACCAGCTCTATTGCGTCGTTCTCTAACTCGCCAGTACGGATTTTTGGACCTTGTAAATCTTGCAATAGGGTTATCGGTTGTCCCAGGCGTTGGGATAACGACCGAATTAAACCGATAATCGCAGCATGATCCGTATGTGTACCATGTGAAAAGTTTAATCGGGCAACATTCATTCCCGATTGGATCAACCGTTCGAGAGTATGCTCATCTCGGCAGGCTGGTCCGATTGTGGCAACGATTTTCGTACGGCGCTCCATAATATCTCCTGAACGTTGAGTGTTTATAGATAATTAAGCTGTTTTGCTTCGTTTGCGAGTTGCTCTCGAAATTGGGGGTGGGCAATACCGATCAAAGCCTTTGCACGTTGACGGATCGTTTTTGCATATAAATCCGCGACTCCATATTCGGTTACGACATAATGCACATGATTTCGTGAGGTTACCACTCCCGCGCCGCGCATCAACATCGCAACAATCCGACTAACGACCTGTCCATTCTTCAGAGTTGTCGTGCTGGGTAAGGCAATAATAGGTACACCGTTCTTCGAGCGGGAAGCTCCATAAATAAAATCGAGCTGCCCACCCACTCCGCTGTATAGTTTAGGACCAATGCTATCAGCACAGACCTGTCCGGTTAAATCAACCTCAATTGCTGAGTTAATCGCTACCTGGCGTTCATTTTGAGCGATTACGAAAGGATCGTTAATGTATTCGGTCGGATGCAGGTCAAGTAAGGGATTATCATCCACCCATTCATAGAGGCGCCGGCTACCAAGAATAAAACCAGCCGTAATTTTACCGGTGTGTAGACTTTTCTGGGCGTTGGTTAAAACCCCGGCTTCCACCAGGTCAATGACACCATCTGAAAAGAGTTCGGAGTGGACGCCTAAATCCTTTTTATGAAATAAATATTTCAAAACGGCATCTGGGATGGCGCCAATCCCCATTTGCATCGTTGCGCCATCTGGGATCAGATCAGCAATAAATCCTGCCATTTTTTCAGTGATCTCGTCTGGACCCTCACTGCCCATGAGCATCTCAGGGAGTGGGTAATTAACCGGAACGAGATAATTCAGCCGGCTGAGATGGATGAATGAATCGCCCAATGTGCGCGGCATTTGTTGGTTGACTTCTGCGATAATGATCTTGGCTGACTCAGCCGGTGATTTCGTTAAACCCACCTCGATACCCAGGCTACAAAAGCCATGCTCATCTGGCGGGGAAACCTGAACTAGAGCAACATCCAAAGGAAGCAATTTGCGCTTGAAAAGCAGGGTAAATTCTGAGAGTAGTACCGGAGTAAAATCCGCACGACCATCCTGCACAGCCTTTCGGATGTTGGAGCTGATGAACATGGTATTGACTCGCAGGTGATTTTCCATCTCCGGAGCAACGTAATCGGCCGGACCGACACTTAACGCCTGACAAATTTCAACGTTTTCTAATTCAGGAGCATATTGCACCAGGGCGGCTAAAACCTTTTGGGGAACTGAACAGTTTCCAGTGAGAAAAATCCGTTGGTTGGATTTGATTTGGCGCGCTGCTTCTTCAGCAGTGACAATTCGAGATTGGTATAGTTTGTTGTAATCCATGGGCTCTACTCCGTCTGGGTGAGGGGTGCGAGGCGCGAGAGATGCCTTAGGTTACCATGATAGGTATTAACGCCCAATTCCAGGGCAGGATCTTCGGCGATGGCGCGTTCGACGCCTTTGTTGGCCATCGCCAGGATGTAAGGGAACGCTGCATTTAGAAACGCATAGGTCGCGGTACGCGCCACAACACTGGGTATATTGGGTACGCAGTAATGGATCATCCCTTCCTCGATATAGGTAGGGTGGGCGTGGGTCGTTGGTCGTGAGGTTTCGAGGCAGCCGCCCTCATCTATACTGATATCCATGATCACTGAGCGTGGTTTCATCCCGTGCAACATCTCCCGTGTGATTAAAATCGGTGGGCGTTCACCCGGCACAAAAACTGCACCGATGACTATATCCGCAAAGGCAATTGAACGGGCAATATTAACCGGATTTGAGATCTTTGTTACGGCAGCTGGAGCCTGTTCATACAGGTGTTGGAGCGCATTCAATTCGCTGTCCAGGACGGTCACGTGTGCGTTCATCCCCAACATCGCCTGGACGGCCCAGGTACCGACAGTTCCAGCACCCAAGATAACAACTTCCGCTGGCGGTACACCTGGCGCACCGCCCAATAGGATCCCTTTCCCACCCGCGTTATTTTGTAACAGCAAAGCGCCAATTTGCGCGGTCAACCGGCCGCCAATTTGGCTTAATGGACGTCGTATCGGGACAGTTCCATCCGGTAGGGTGATTGTCTCATAGGCAATAGCTGTAATTTCATTAGCTAATAAAGCCTCGACTTTGTCCTGACGGGTCGAACCGAGATGAAGGAAACCTGCCAGGGTTGTACCAGATCGCAGCCACTCTATTTCTTCGAGCGTAGGTCGCGCAAATTTTAATAATAAATCAGCACGACCGAAAACCTCGTGTGGAGTATAGGCGATTCTCCCGCCGGCTTGTTCATATTCTTTATCGCTGAATCCAGCCCCCAGTCCAGCATCATGTTCGACATAGCAGATATGTCCTTGTCGGATGAGCATTTGGACGCCAGCCGGAGTCAAGCCAACTCGATATTCAAAGGATCGGGTTTCCTTGGGGATGCCGATATTCATATTCCTACCTCATGGGCGGTAAAGAAAACCGCATGAATCTAAATCGGTTAGACAATGCAGAAGACATTTCGGTGTGCCGTGATTATCCCGCATCCAATAGACGAACAAGGATGGCTTTTTGGGCATGCAACCGATTAGTGGCTTGCGGGAAGAGAACTGAATGCGATCCATCGGCGACCTCGTCAGTAATTTCCTGACCACGATGAGCAGGTAAACAATGCATGACAATCGCTTGAGCATCTGCCTCGGCTACCAGGGCAGCATTCACCTGGTAAGGTGGAAAAACCTGCTCACGCTGCCGGGTCTCTTCCTCTTGTCCCATACTGGTCCAGGTATCTGTATAAATTACCTGGGCGGCTTTGACTGCCTGATGTGGATCGCGTAATTGACGGAGTTGGCTTCTTGTTTGGGCGGAGATGCCTTTTGCGATGGCAACAGCCTGTGGATTGAGGTCATATCCCACCGGGTTGGCGATTGTGAAATTCCAACCGAGTTGTGTACAAACCATCATCAAAGAAACTGCAACATTGTTGCCATCTCCAAGATATGTAACATTAAGACCCTCTTGAAAACCAAACTTTTCGACAATTGTCAGAGCATCTGCCATACCCTGGCAAGGATGGTTGTAATTACTCAAGCCATTCACCACCGGCACACTGCTCCAACGTGCCAGCTCGATGACATGCGCGTGATCGAATACACGTGCCATAATGATATCGACATAACCGGAAAGAACCCGGGCAATGTCCGCGATGGACTCACGCGTGCCAAGACCGATTTCCTGGGGTGAAAGGTAGAGCGCATCCCCGCCCACCTGGCGCATTGCCATATCGAACGAAACCCGTGTGCGCAAGCTGGGTTTCTGGAAGATCATCCCAAGCACCTTCCCTTTCAACAAAGCAGGGTTGCCACCCGACTGCCATTCATTTTTTAAATGAAGTGCCAGATTGAGAAAATCTTTAATTGCCGTGGATGAGTAATCGGAAATGGCTAGAAAATGTCTCATATGTATTAAACTCCATTGTAGTATGCTGGTTTTTTAGGAGTATATCATAGTTGCTTTACGGGCATAATATCAGCCAAGGTGGTTTGAATATGGTTCATGTCACATTTATCATTTCCGGCTATAATTCCTGAGTTATCGCTGGCCGTTGGCGAACAATTATTTCCTCCATAACAGGGTAAAGAAATGGAATTATCCGAGCGCACGGTGGTATACAAACTGGTCAATGATAAGGGACCGGGAGCGTGTTTTCGAATTACTCTTCCTAATGGAGGAACGTTATGACCGCAAAAATTTTGGTAGTAGATGACGAGTTGTTGATCCGACAAAGCTTAAGTGATATTCTCCGCCTGGAAGGTTACGAGGTTGTTGCAGTAGATAACGGGGAAGCTGCCAAGTTGGCTTTACGTCAAGGTAACATCGATCTGATGCTGCTGGACCTGAAAATGCCAGGTATGGATGGTCTGGAGGTGCTGAGGGCGTCCGTTCAGATCGCGCCTGACACAATGATAATCTTACTCACTGGTCACGGATCTCTGGAGTCGGCCATTGAAGCGCTACGGCTGGGTGCACATGATTACCTGGTAAAGCCAGTGTCATCGAGTGAGATTTTATCCAGTGTCGCGCGGGGTATCACCCGTCGGATTGAGCAGCAGAAACGCCGGATGTTGTTTGACCAGCTCGATTCATCCTTTCGGAGCTTAAAAGATGTGGAAGGTATTTATCCACGAGCTCCGGTTGAACAAAAGGCGGTATCTTTTGAAGATGGCGTGAGGATTGATTTAGCTCGACGAGAGATCTGGCTCGGTAACCGACGGGTGTCACTCACTCCGACTGAGGGTAAGTTAATGAAAGTGTTGCTGGAAAACGTTGGTCGGGTGCTAACTCACCGGGAATTGGTATTGTTGGTACAGGGATATGAAACCTCAGATTGGGAGGCGCCCGAGGTCTTAAGGCCTTTGATTAGCCGGCTGCGCCGAAAGTTGTCAGCATTCCCAAATGGCGATAAATGGATTGTCAATATCCGCGGCACAGGCTATTTGTTCGAATGGCGAGGCGCCAGGAGCAGCTAAACCAATATTCATTTCGTTTCAAAAAAAACGAGTACCGTACTCCCATACCGGCGTTGATCAAACTCAACCAGATGAGTTAACCCAAACGCTTCGTATTCTATCGGGTGGATTTGAACAATTACCCAGGCATCATCGCTCAGCCAGCCTGGATGAGAGTCGATTACCGATAAAGTCCGTTTCCACATTCCTTTGTACTGCGGTGGAGCAATATAAATGTAATCGAAGGTACGGTCTGCCTGCCGTTCTAGCAGGTGAAAGGCATCTACATGGATCACTTCAGCCTGCTGAGATCGGGTCTGTGGTGTAAAACCAGCAATTTCCAGGTTTACCCGGATGGTCTCAATGGCAAGCCGCTGTATATCAATAAACCGAACGAAGGCTGCGCCTCGGCTGAGTGCCTCGATACCAACACTGCCCGTGCCTGCAAACAAATCCAGGAAAGTGGCATCCTGGATGTCTGCACCCAGGATGTTAAATAAAGACTCTTTTGTCCGGTCAGTGATGGGTCGGGTGGCGTCTCCAGGAACCGGGCGCAATTTTCGACCACGGGCGCTACCCGCGATGATCCGTAAACCTGTCATGCGCCATTTGCCAACATTTTCAGGTTGGACCGGATAAGATGGCGGAGGATAGTAACCCGACCGACATCAGAGTTGATCTGGTTTGAGTTCACCAATTCCAGAGCTATTTCGAAAGCCTGCCGGGCTTCGCTGGCTCTTCCCAGAGATTTGAGCGCCAGGCCTAAGCCATAGTACCCATCCACCGACTGAGCATCAAGTTTTAGAGATTGCCGAAAGTCAGATTCGGCTGCCGTCTGGTCACCTTGAGCCTGCATTATCCAGGCACGGTTCATATATTCAGTAGCAGTTTGGGGATTTGCGGGAGCAGGTGAAATAAACTTTTCAGGGGGCATCACTTACCTCGCTGGAACGGGAGGATTAATATTTTTCCACATCGTTATAGGTCCAATATCGATTGGCAAAGAAATTCCAGAACATCACAATAATTACTGCAACAACCAGAGTGAAATTATCTGCCAGGGTTTTTGGAGTGAAGAACGGGATCTGGAAAGGTAATAATAAAAATATGTTGTAAATGGGTGGTTCTAAAAATGCCAGGATGGGTACACGAATTCCCAGTCCGATCAAACTCACGATAGAAAACATCAACAGTTGATGTGCAACATGTTTGGAGCGTGAGTCGGGATAAGTCCAATAGCGATTCCACAGGAAATTACTCAAAACGGCGCAAATAAAGGAAATCGTGCCTGCCAGGACTAACGGCGTCATCAGTAAATTACGCAACAGGTTCATGACTCCGAAATCAACGATTGCCCCGATGCTGCCGACGACTGCAAACCGAAGAAAGCGTGTTCGTTCACTGGACCTGGTTATTATGGATTGCATCCAGTGTCCTCACCTTTTGAAAGTTTGGTTTGGAAATATTCAATTGTGCGTCGCAGACCTTCTTCCAATCCAACGGAAGGTTCCCACCCTAATATCTGTCGGGCACGCGTGATATCCGGCTGGCGACGTTGGGGATCACCGGCGATTCGTTCACCTTGCTGGAAGACCATCCCGGCTGGATTCCCTGTCAAACGGTTGATGGTTTCCGCGAACTCCAGGATGGTGGTTTCGGTTGGATTGCCAATATTGATTGGATTGTGTTCAGCAGACATTAACAGGCGGTAAATACCTTCAATCAGGTCATCCACATAGCAAAAGCTGCGGGTTTGGGAGCCCTCTCCGTAGATGGTTAAAGGCTCATGACAAAGCGCCTGTTTTAGAAAGTTCGGCACTACCCGACCATCTGCAAGCTGCATCCGTGGGCCATAAGTGTTAAAAATTCGCACGATCCGGGTATCGATGCCGTGAAATCGATGGTAAGCCATCGTTAAAGCTTCAGCGAACCGTTTGGCCTCATCATATACTGAACGGGGTCCGATCGGATCCACATGTCCCCAGTACTGCTCTGTTTGGGGATGTACCTCAGGGTCGCCATAGATTTCGCTGGTTGAGGCCAGCAGGAAGCGAGCCTCGTTGGCGCGTGCTACACCAAGCGTATTATGCGTTCCCAGGGCGCCAGCTTTCATTGTCTGGATAGGTAAGTTCACATAACCGAGGGGTGAAGTCGGATTAGGGCTGGCAGGGGAGGCAAAGTGCATCACAGCATCCAGTTTGCCGGGAACAAATATGAAATTAGAGACATCATGACGAATGAAGGAAAAGCAGGGATTACCTGCGAGGTGAGTTAAATTCTCGGGGTTGCCGGTGATAAAGTTATCCATGCCGACCACGGAATGGCCTTCGGCTAACAAACGATCACACAGGTGTGAACCGAGAAACCCAGCCGCGCCGGTTAATAATATCCGCATGCTTGACTCCTTGGCGTACCAACCGGTCAGGTGGGTGGATTTAGTATGGCGAGGGTAAGGAAATGATATAATCCCATCGCATTGGTTGGATAAGTGTTAATGAGTCACCTGTCCGACACCAGCTTCATTACCAAATTTATCGTGAGTGTCCACTGATCATCAGTGTGCCCGGTGTAATTGAGATGTTCTCAATGTAGATCGTATTAAGTTTTGGCCCAAGTTGTTCAATTAACGCCTGGTTAAGCTGATCTGAGATCGGGTTCAAGAACACATTGGGCATAGGCAACGGACCAAGGTCTGCTGATACAATCAGGAAGATCAATCCGCCTTGTTGGTCGGGTGCAAGGGTTAGCACCATCTTTAATGGGACGGATATGCCAGCTTGTTGTGCCGTGCCAGAAATTGTAGCTTGCCCATTTTGGAGTTCGATCTTGATATCCTGAACCGGTAGTTGTGGTTGGCTGGTTAGAGCTTTGTTAGCCACGGAGTTAAGCTCATCCTGAGTTAAAATCATGGTAAATGGGGTAGCCGATTGGCTGCCAGTCGGCAGTGGAATGAGCACAGAAGCGGCAGGTGGATTAGTCGGTTGAAGAAAGCTGCACGCTAAAGCAGCAACCAGTAAAAACACCAGGGATACACCGATATAACGAGTTGTAGGTTTCATAGTTCTCCTATAAATATCAACCTGAAACAGCAGGGATCAATCATAGCATGAATGAGGTAACTTTACCAGAAGCACAATTAAGTTTAGCCGCCAGCCTGGAAGCCCTGTTATTTGTTGCTTCTGGACCAGTCATGCCTACCCAACTGGCGATGGCTTTGGAGCGGTCAGTAGAGGAGATTGAGCAAGGCCTGTTGGAACTGGAGAACCAATACCGGATGCGTGGTCTGCGATTGCAACGCCATCGTGGGCGGATTCAGCTTACTACAACTCCCCAGGCCGCGCCGGTGGTAGAGCGTTTTTTGGGTTTAGAAACTAGCAGCCGGTTAAGCCGGGCTGCTTTGGAGACACTGGCGATTGTCGCATATCAACAACCTGTTACCCGCCCACAAGTGGATGCGATCCGGGGGGTACAGAGTGACGGGGTATTGAGGAGTCTATTAGGTAAAGGTTTGATTACTGAGATAGGACGGGCGGAGTTGGTTGGTCGTCCAATTTTATATGTGACGACACCAGAATTTTTACAATATTTCGGTCTGGGATCATTGGCAGAGCTACCTGCTATCAGTTGAACGAAAAAGGCTGGTAACTCCGCAAAGGATCGTGAGAGCAATTGCATATACCCCGGAGTAGGTTATAATACTCGCCTGTGGAAGAGCGTATCCAAAAAATATTGGCGCGAGCAGGTTATGGTTCGCGCCGTGCTTGTGAAGAACTGATCGCGGCTGGTCGCGTTCGGGTCAACGGCTTGATCATCGAATTGGGCCGCAAAGCCGATTCCGATAAAGATCGCATCACCGTTGATGGTGCCTCGATTCCAAAAACCGAGACCCTGGTGTATATTGCGCTCTATAAGCCGCGTGGGTTTCTCTCGACGGTAGAAGCGCCTGACCCACGTCCGACGGTTCGCGATCTGGTACCCGTGGGTGGGACTTTATACCCTGTCGGTCGCCTGGATGTGGATAGCGAAGGATTGGTTTTGATGACCAACGATGGGGAACTAACCAATCGCCTGACGCATCCACGTTATGGCCATCAAAAAGAATACCGTGTTCTGGTAGCGCGCCATCCGGATCCTGAGCAATTGAGTGCTTTCCGCCATGGTGTTGTTTTGGAGGATGGATATCGTACTGCGCCGGCAGAAGTACGGATTGAAGCGCTTCAAGGTAAAGGCGCCTGGCTTAATCTGGTCCTGAAAGAAGGCCGGAAGCGCCAGATACGTGAAATGTGCACACAAATCGGGATACCCGTTGTGCGGATCATCCGGATCCGTATTGGTAGTCTACGTTTGGGTGGACTAAAACCCCGCGAGTGGCGTTATTTAACTTCTGCGGAGGTTAAAGCATTGCAAGAACCGCAAGGGAATCAACGCTCAAGTCAAAAACCGGGTGAGAGAACCGGGGGGCGGAAAGGTCAACGCCGCCGTCCTGACAAATAATTCGTGGAGGATTGTGTATATTTATGCAAACAAAACTGGACGCTCCGCCTGACAATGAACCGCGTTCATCCTGGCTCGATCTGCCAATTCTTCAATTTATTGTAATTAATCGTGAAACATTGCTCTTTGCGGTGATTGTGGTCTTGGCAATCATCAGTCGTTTCTATGACCTGGAAACGCGGGTCATGAGCCATGATGAAACAATCCACGTTTATCATAATTCCTGGTCGTTATACAACGGACAGGGATACCGTCATGATCCTCTTTCACACGGACCTTTCCAGACGCATGTCGTCGCGCTGTCTTATTTTTTATTCGGTGACAGTGACACGAGTGCACGTATTCCAGCAGTGCTGTTCAGCATCGCAACTGTGGCATTCATGTGGTATTACCGTCGCTATCTAGGACGTGCAGGAACGGTGGCTGCGGCTGTGATGACTTTGATCTCGCCGTATATGCTGTATTACGGGCGGTATGTACGCAACGAATCCTTTGCAGCGTTCTTTGGCGTTGTCACTATCTGGGCGATGCTGCGCTACCTGGAAACAGGTCGAGCGCGATATTCCTATATTTTCATTGCTGCAGTCGCCTTACATTTTTGCACAAAGGAGACCTCATTTATCTACGCCGCTCAGGCGCTGATATTCCTGGGTTTATACTTTGTTTTACAAGTATTTCAAAAACCATGGGTTGAGCCAGGATGGCGAACTCCATTTGCGGGGGCTCTCGTAGGTGGATTGGCGCTCACCGGCGGTGGATTGTTTTTAGGATTAATGTGGGGCAAAGCAGGCATTTTAACCGCGACCGAGACCGCTGCTCCAGCCATCCCTGGTCAGCCAGCCACTGGACAGGCTGTCGCTACCACCCCCGCATTCGTGGGCATTCTGGTAGCCCTGGGCGTCATTTTATTGTTGTTGGCGGTTTATTTTTTAATCCGCGGTTATACCTTACCAGCTTTACGTCGTGAAAGATCGTTGACCCTCCTCATTATCCTGTTTACGCTGGTGTTGCCACATCTTTCTGCTTTCCCGGTGAGATTGGCGGGTTGGAAGGTGCCAACGAATGCTACGGATGTCATCAATTTGTCAATGCAAGACATTGAGCATATCGCCGTCTTCTTAGCGCCAATGATCATCGTTGCGATTGTCATCGGCGTTTGGTGGGAATGGCGGTTATGGTTAGTTAACGCGGCGATATTCTACGCAATCTTTACCATTTTTTATACGACTGTATTTACGAATGGACCAGGTTTCTTTACCGGATTGGTGGGGTCTTTAGGATATTGGTTGGTGCAGCAAGACGTCAAACGCGGTAGCCAGCCGTTGTATTACTATATTTTTATCCAGATACCAATTTACGAATACTTACCGGCGTTGGCCAGCCTCTTGGGTTTGGGGTATCTTATTACCCGCAAGACGAAAAAGCTGGCAATTATTCCTGCTAATATAACTGACCTCGAATCCCATGAAGATGCCATCGTATCGGAGATTACCTCAGCAGAGCTGACAGATCGGGTTGAGACTGCCGAAATCAATTCATTGATCAGCCAGCCAGTTGAGATTGAACCATTCCATGCAGTGGACAGAAATCCAGTTGAAGAGCATCGCGAAGAGCCGACCCCGGCGCTGGCCTTACTGGCATTTTGGGCGATCTTAAGTGTCATCGCCTATACAGTAGCTGGGGAAAAAATGCCCTGGTTGACCGTGCACATGACCTGGCCCTTTATATTATTAGGAGGGTGGGCGGTGGGGCAACTGATCGAGAAGATTGATTGGGCTGTATTTCGGTCCAAACGAGGTTGGTTGATGCTGATCCTACTGCCGTTTTTGATCGTAAGCCTGATCTCAACGTTGCTGTCACTCTTAGGCACACAACCACCTTTTCAGGGAAAAGAATTGGTTCAATTGGAGGCGACCAGTACTTTCATCACATCGTTATTATTTACAGCAGGATGCGGTGTTGCTCTGTATTTCCTGACTAAGTCCTGGCCAGTCAGGCAATTAATTAGAATATTGACCTTGTTCGTCTTTTCGCTGTTAGCCGTTCTGACTGCGCGCACCACGATCCAGGCGAATTATATTAATTTTGACAATGCCAATGAGCTCCTGGTCTATGCCCATTCTGCAGGTGGTGTGAAGCAGGCACTCGCTCAAGTAGATGAAATTTCCCGGCGTACCACAGACGGTTTGAATATCCCGGTGGCGTTCGACGGCGAGTATCCTTTCTGGTGGTATCTCCGACGGTATAAGGATACCCGATATTTTGGGCAGACGCCCACGCGGAGTCTACGGGAGGCACCGATTATTATCGTTGGACAAAATAATTTCGGTAAAATTGAACCGGTTGTGGGGCAGGATTATGTGAAGTTCGAATATATTCGCTTGTGGTGGCCAAACCAGGATTATTATGATCTGAGCTGGGAGCGGGTGTGGAATGCGATCCGCGATCCCCAGATGCGTGCAGCAATCTTCCAGATCTGGCTCAACCGCAATTACACTCAATATGGGAAAGCTACCGGGCGTGATTTTAGTCTCCAAAATTGGAGCCCTTCAGAGCGTTTCCGGTTGTATATCCGTAAGGATATCATTAAACAACTGTGGAATTATGGAACCATAGCCTCTGCGGAGGCGGTAGTTGCTGATCCATATGAAGGCAAGGCAATCAAGCTGTCAGCCGATCGGATCATCGGTGGGCCAGGAACTCAACCAGGCCAATTTCAACGCCCACGCAAGATTGCTCTCGCACCCGATGGCAGTCTGTATGTTGCAGACACGGATAACCACCGTATCCAACATCTCACACAAGATGGTCAGGTGTTACAAACCTGGGGTGGCTTTGGTGATGCTGCCAAAGGCGCTCAAGGTGGCCTGTTCAACCAACCTTGGGGGTTGGCAGTAGCACCGGATGGCTCAGTCTATGTCGCGGACACCTGGAATCATCGCGTCCAAAAGTTTACCGCGGATGGAAAATTTATCATGATGTGGGGCTTCTTTGGGCAGGCCGAGACAAATGAGGCGTTTTGGGGACCGCGCGATGTGGCTGTGGATGCCAAAGGCCAGGTATTTGTTACAGACACGGGCAATAAGCGCGTGGTGATCTTCGATGCCGATGGGAAATATATCTCACAATTTGGTGAAGCCGGGATGGCTGAAGGACAATTTGATGAACCGGTCGGTTTGGCAATCAGCAGCGATGATATCATTTATGTTGCTGATACCTGGAATCAACGCTTTCAGGCCTTTACATTAGTGGATGGCGTTTACAAGGTAATTAATACCCGGGAGGTGGCTGCCTGGTACGGTCAATCGCTGGATAATAAACCTTATCTGGCAATCGATAAAGCTGGACACCTGTATGTGGCGGATCCGGAAGGCTACCGGGTCCTCGAGTTTACGGCACAGGGTGAATTCATCCGCTACTGGGGTGATTTCGGTACCAATACTGAGAGTTTTGGTCTGGTAGGAGCCATTGCTGCCGGGGACCCACTGAACGGCGTATGGGTAAGTGATGCTGGCAACAGCCGCCTGATGCACTTCTCGCCTCCGGGGCCTTAAGTTATTGGTTAAAAGAGCCCGCGGAAAACGAGTAACAGACCCAGGAGAAAGATTGGAATTCCGACTGGCAGGGCAATGAGTGTCAATGATACAATCACCCCGACCAGCATCAATACGAGCCCAAGTATCACGGCCACCAAACGACCGGTCAGACCGACTATCCAGGCGATTAACTGCCATATCGCCCAGAATGGCCATAACAGGATTGGAACATGGCGTTTTCGTTCAGGAGACATTGTAAACACTCCTCTAATAGTTAAACCGAAGGATCATGGATACGGATGGTCAGGTGGTCATCCGTGTTATAAGAATATTGAGCGAAAACTGGCGTTTCACCAGGTTGCATTGCTAGCACGCGCGGTAAAATAACGGATAAATCTTCGACCAGGGGAATTTGGGTAATCTGATGGAAGGGAATCCACTCGGGAGTGCCTTCTGCGGAGGGGAAGACTGGACAATCGGGGCACTCGCCGCGGAAGACAAATAAAACGATCCCAAGCTGAGGTTGATAATCTATCGTGACAATCCCGCACAGCCAAAGATTGACGACGGAGAGGCCAGTTTCCTCCTGCAACTCGCGTTGGGCGGCTTTAAGAATATCCTCTCCCCGTTCGATATGCCCACCGATCCCATTATAACGATTTGCCCACAAATGTTTGTGTGGCGCACCCTTTAATAACAGCACATGTTCGCCATGCGTTAAAAAGATTAACGAGCGGGGGATCAAGCCGTAGCGTTCGGATGTAACGACCTGTTCAGAAACGGGCATGGTGGTATAAAAAAGATGGCAGGCATGCAATGCCTGCCATCCTATAGCTGACCTGTTTAATCCGCCAGGTCGGAGACATCCCCGGCTTCAGCGTCTTTGCCGAGGTAATAATTCAGGTCTGGCATAACCACCACCGGCTTGATTGTCTGCTCAACATACTGGCGGGTACCTGCCAGTCCAAGCAGGGCGAATAGTTTGCTGAACTGTTCCTGCCAGGCCTGGACAATCTCGGCTTTCTTTTCAGCAGGCATGTGCCAGGTCTTGGCCTTGAAGGGACCAATAACGTTCTTGCGCGTCTTGTAATAAAACTGCTCGTCGGTCATCCCGGGTTTTCGCTCGGTGGCGTTCTTAACGTCCAGATATGCGTACATTTCCTTCCGCAGGTCATCCGGTGCGCGGTCAAAGAACATATTCTGGAAGTTTGTGGCCAGGTGCACTTCGCTTGCCTCAGATTCAACGAATTTACCGAAAGCATCTTCCGGTAGAGTGGAAGCGCCATGCTGAACGGTTCCCGAGATTTGGTAATCATTACGCGCTACCACGCTCAAACGGAACAGGGTGTTAAAGTCTACGCTGACCTTAGCAATGGTGCCATCGGGTAACACCACACCACCATGGGAAGTGCCAGTCTGGATACTGATCTTGCTGATGCCGGTTTTTCCGGGTGCAATCCTGGTCAACTCGGTGTTATAGCCATCCATATAAGCACGCAACTCTTCTTCAGTAGAGTTTTGCCCACCCACCTCGCCGATCTCACCGCCGACAGAAATGGTAATACCAGTTGGTTCGTGGGTGCGGATATAAGCGGTGAACATGGCCGATAATCCCGTGTTCAGCGCTTGTTGTTCAGGGATAGTGGCCTTGCTCAGGTCAACCAGGGTTGAGGTATCAATATCGATATTGTAGAAACCTGCGGCGATCGCTTCATCAATCAGATCTCGCAGAGACTGTAACTCAGCTTCGGGATTGGTCGCATATCGTTTCGCCGATACCTGGAAGTGGTCACCCTGGATGAAGACTGGTCCAACGTAGCCTTCAGCAATGGCGGCTGCCAAAATATTGGTCACATACTCGACCGGACGTTGCTCTGTGTAGCCCATTTCGGAGCGAGCAATTTCGAAGATGAACGCACTGGCACTGATCGCCTGGGCGGCGCGGAAAACTGCACAGGCAGCGTCGAAGGATAAAACACGCAGGTTAATCGCCGGTACCGTAAAGTTCGTTGGGACCTCGCCGCGGCCACGCGCCATGTAGAGATCATTGATCGAAGCGGGTAAAACCCCCAGTGCATTGGCGGCCTGGCGAACAATGTAACGCGCCATCCCCTGGCGCTCACCGCTTTCAAGCGCAGATACCTCAGCCAGCCGGTAGATTGTAGCTCGTAGACGGTCTACGTCTTTTACCTCAGCTTTACCGCCATGAATCTCAAGGCTGTTATCTAGTAATATAAGCAGGTCTTGTTGGGTAGTCATTCGATAGCTCTCCTGGAAAATGTATACGATATATCCAAAACTTCATTATATCATCAAGTTACAACTTATCCTTCATGTTTGCGTATAAATATTATCTGATCAAATCGTATGCGTAGTCAGATTGCTGCTTTCTTAGTTGTTTCTTGAGCGGGAACCGGCAAAGGTGTTGCATCCTCGAATAACTAAGACTATAATTAGGGCTGTAATGCCCCATTAAAAGAGATTGATCCAGAAGGAGTTTGCGATGACAGATCAAATATTAGACAAGATCACCTCAGAAATGGATTTCTTCAAGAAAATTTTGAGTAAGATTCCAGGGTTTAAAGGTTATGTTGACCGGCAAAACCGGCGTGAAGCCGATAAACTCTTGCGGGTTAAGGTTGCCGATCGCTTCATGGAACAAGAGCAACGGATTACCCAATTACAACGGGACTTTCTTAGCCAGGGAGAAATTGCCTACATTGATGACCTGGAAGCGGCTGCGATAAAATTGCGCACATTCGCTGATCGGATCCGCCGGGCGAGTCGGGGCTACGCTGGTTTATTCGATGCGGTAAAAATCAATGAGAATGAACTGGCGCAGTTATATGAGTTTGATGCGGCCTTGCTTGATTTAGCAGATGAGGTGGGCAGGGCGATAGACAATGTTGAGGCGTCCATTGGCAGCGATGGATTGCCTGCCGCATTCCGCAACCTGACGACCGTTGCTCAGAAAGCCATCACCACCTTTAACCAGCGTGGAGAAGTCATCCTGGGGATCGTGAAGGCCCAAACGGAAACTCCAAGCCAGGATTGATTGAGCGTATCTTTCGTTTTCTCTTGAAACAGGAGTAGCTAGAATGACTCGAATTATTGACTTGATTGAATATCCGGATGAGATGCGAGAAGAGATCGTGCATCGGATTCCTGAGTCCGGACAGGGTAGCATACGCCTTGGCTCGCAGTTGGTTGTCCGGGAGTCCCAGACCGCGGTCTTCCTCCGAGATGGCACGGCAATGGATGTCTTTGGTCCTGGTCGCCATACCCTGACAACCTTGAATATTCCTTTATTAATCGACAAGATTGGTAAATTGTTCAACGCACGCACGCCCTTCCCGGCCGAGGTGTATTTCGTTGCAATGCGGGAATTTGTTGACCGCAAGTGGGGTACCGCGCAACCGATCATCGTGCGTAACCCCAATATGGGCTTGGGTGTAGCGCTTTTACAGGGATATGGCTCGTACAGCTTTCAGGTGCAGGATCCGCAGCAATTTGTGACTCAGGTAGTTGGCGCCCAAGGCATTTTCCGGACAGCCGATATCGAGAGCCGTTTGCGCTCGATGTTGCTATCCAAGCTGCAGGACTTGCTGGGGGAAACCGCTGCCAAGCAAAGCGTACCAGAACTAATCGGTTTGACTGAGGAATTAGGCGCGGGCGTGCGCGCCAAAGGGCAGGATGATTTCCTGGCCCTGGGGTTGACGCTCAAGACATTTTATATTGAGAATCTTAAGCCCTCCACGAAGTCAGCAGAAGAGTTGCGCCAGATGGGCATGCTCGATATGGCGACTTACACCCAGCTTCAGGCTGCCGATGCTTTACGGGACGCGGCTCAGAATCCAAGCGGGGGTGCCGGTCTTACGGCTGGTATTGGCGCTGGTATTGGTGTTGGCAACGTTATTTCATCCGCCTTGTCCGGCATGACTGGCAAATCAGCGGGTGGGGCAGGTACGCCTCCAGCTGGAGGGACACCACCTGCGGGTGGCGCACCGATCGCTCCGGATGTGATGACCCCAGCTGAAGCCGCGGCCTACATGCGTGTCGCGGAAGAGGATGTACTGGCCGCCATAACGGCTGGCGATCTTAAGGCGCGCAAGATTGGTAATGCTTATCGGATCAGTAAAGAAGCCCTGGATACTTTTTTAAAGGGCAGCTAAATAATTTTATAACTATCAAAAGCCCCGGCAACTCCCGGGGCTTTTGACGCCAATTCAATCACCTTCTCCACCGAACAAATCCTGGATTTGCACGATTTTCTCCTGAGAGCCCCGCTTGGATTTAGCAGCCTTGCGGATCGTTTCTTTCAGATCTTTGATGTAGATGGTCTCGCAAGGAGGCGTCTCAGTTGCAGCGATCTCAATCTGAACTTTGGGGTTGGTGAAAACTAAAACAGTTTGGATTGGTGGTAATGTTGCCTCATCCATTTTCAGGTGTTTGAACAAGAATCGCTTTAATCGGTCGGTCTCAGCCGCGATATCCACCTCGGGGCGACCAATGCTATCCTGAGCAAAGATCCTTAGATACCAGTTGCCGCCTTTTTGATGCCACCGGTTATGCGCATAGGTGATTTTTCCGCGCTGGTGATATGGCAGGAGGATCCATACACCCGCCGGTCCGACCAGCAAGTGTGACACTGGCGTGGTGTAATGATACAGGCGATATTGGCTGCCTAACCCTTTAAGCGCCTGGCTGAGCAGCTCATCAGGGCGTGGGCTGCGCCCGAAGCGGTTACCCAGGTAAAAACTGATTTGAGAGAGGATGAAACCAAGCGCCAGACCTACCAGGGAGATGGTAAACCCAAGCTGAGAGGACTGGTTTCTGAGAGTAAAAATCATGGAACCAACCAGTACCACGAGGCTGACAATCATGGTAATCGTGCCAATGCGCCGGTAGCGCTTGATCATTTTATCGTTACGGACAGTAATCATGGAATATACCTTTTCAAGACCAGGCAGGCATTTTGCCCGCCCAGGCCAAATGAGTTGGATAAGGCGACATTGATCGTTTTTTTGCGCGCCTGGTTAGGAACATAATCCAGGTCGCACTCGGGATCAGGATATTCATAATTAATGGTTGGTGGTATCCAACCATGGTAAATTGCCAGGATGCAGGCGATGGCTTCCAAGGTGCCAGAGGCGCCCATGGCATGCCCGATCATCGACTTGGTGGAGCTAACGGCCAGGCGGTAGGCATGTTCCCCGAAAACCATCTTGATCGCCTTAGTTTCAGAGATGTCGTTTAATGGCGTAGAGCTGCCATGCGCATTGATGTAATCTACTGCTTCTGGAGGCAAACCGGCATCTTGTAGCGCCCAACGCATCGCCCGTATCGGTCCCGCCGCAGTTGGATCGGGTTGGGCAACATGGTACGCATCTGCGGAGGAGGCATGACCAGCCACCTCAGCATAAATGCGCGCCCCGCGTGCCCGGGCATGATCAAGGCTTTCCAAGATAACCGTTGCTGATCCTTCAGAATAAATGAAACCTTCTCGCCGGGCATCGAAAGGCCGGCTGGCTGCTTCTGGATGATCATTATAGCTGGTTGGCAAGGCGCGCATCGAACAGAATCCACCGATGGCGAAATCGCGGATCAATGCCTCAGTTCCGCCTGAGATAACCAGGTCTGCCGAACCGCGCCGGATGAGCTCCGTGGCTTCTCCGATGGTTTGGGTGCCGGTGGCACAGGCGGTGACAATCGTGGTAGTCGGGCCCAGGCATTGAAATTGGTAAGAAAGCAGGAAAGCTGATAAATTCGGGATACTTGCAGGCACTATGAAGGGATTCAGGCGGCTATAACCTTGCGTCCGGAGGGTTTGGATGCCTTCATCGGTGCGATCTATCCCTCCCATTGCGGTACCAAAAACGACACCGCAGCGTTCTCCATCCGGCATTTTATCGGGTAAACAGGCATCCCGGACAGCCTGGAAGGCTGCTCCCAGGGCAATTTGGGCAGAACGGGGATAGCGACGGGCTTCTTTGCGCTCCAGATAATCTTCCGCATTGAAATCGGGGATTTCACCGGCAATCTGACACGGGAAACTGCTGGCGTCAAATTGAGTGATCCGCCGGACACCCGACTT
Source organism: uncultured Anaerolineaceae bacterium (assembly GCA_964354345.1). Classification (GTDB taxonomy): domain Bacteria; phylum Chloroflexota; class Anaerolineae; order Anaerolineales; family UBA4823; genus CAYGZL01. The sequence goes on from CAYGZL010000151.1 coordinate 121,970, forward strand.
TCCAGACAGCCAACCGTCCCATAACAGTTGAACAGAAGAGCCTAACGCTGAAACCGCTCCCAGGCCAGTAATGACCACGCGCCGCCGATTTACATCTGCGTTATTCATTCGGCATCCATTGCTGTTGGAACAGTAGGTGTGGGTTCTACTCCATTGGGATCATGGTTGGCGCGCGACTTGAGCACCGATTGCATTGCGGTTAATAAGTTAGCTGTCACGGCCTGACGAGCTGTTCTCACAGCGCTGACGATTGCCCTGGCATTCGATCTTCCGTGACCAATGAATACCAATCCAGCAATACCGAGTAGCGGAGCTGCGCCGACTTCCGTTGGATCCATCATCTGCTTAATTTTAGCAAAGGCTGGTTTGGCCAACAAACCACCGACTTTTGTCCGCAGACTGCGCAACATTTCTTCCCGGATCACATCCGTGAGCAGCTTGGCCACCGCCTCGCTGGATTTAAGTAAGATATTCCCGGTGAAACCATCCATAACCGCCACATCAACCTGACCGCCGAACAACTCTTTGCCCTCAATATTTCCGACAAAATTTAGACCACTTGATTCTAACAAGGGGTACGTGCCCTTAACCAGCTCGTTACCCTTTCCAGCTTCTTCACCATTCGATAACAAGCCTACGCGGGGTTTTTGAATATCAAGGACTTTTTCGGCGTATATAGAACCCATGATAGCAAATTGGACAAGGTGTTCAGGTTTACATTCTGGATTTGCACCTACATCCAGGACAACGCAATAACCGCCCCGCACCGGGAACAAAGCCGCCAGTCCAGGGCGTTCTACTCCAGGCAGCGTACCCAAACGGTAAAAAGCAGTGGCCATGGCGCCGCCTGTATTGCCGGCGGTAACAAAGGCATCGGCTGCGCCAGATTTTACCAAATCCATGCCGATTGCCATAGAAGTTTTTGAACTAAGCCGCTTGGCTTTTAATGCCAGCGCCAGCCCTTTATCTTTCATGGATATAGTATCCGGGGCGTCAACGATGCGAACAGGTAGATGGTCTCCCCCCAGGGCATGAAACCGGGATTTTAGTTGATCAGCAGGACCTACCAGGATCAACTCGTCGCCATAGAGGCGAGTTAATTCCAAAGACGCCTGCACTTCAGGTTCGGGACATTCGTCGCTGCCCATTGCATCCAGGGCGATGTGCATATATTTCTCCTTCTCAAGTGTTGACAAAGTAAGTGTGCCGATTATAATACCATTGCTCTTGCGCTGGTGCTGGAATTGGCAGACAGGCATGGTTGAGGGCCATGTGCCGCAAGGCGTGGGGGTTCAAGTCCCCCCCAGCGCACTGAATTGGAGTTTGGTTTTTAAGTTGGTACATGCCTGTCTTCCCGAAGATATGGCGGGTGGGATCACGCTAGATAAAATAAAGGTCAAACTCTGTATTTATTACTCGAAGAAGCAAAAGAAAAAAGGAGAAGAAGAAATGAAGCGATATCTGTTTATCATCCTGTCCAGCCTGATCATCGCCAGTTTTATTTTATCTGGTTGTGCAAACACTGCCCCGACCAAGGTGCGTGTGGCAACAGATGCAACCTGGCCTCCGTTCGAATCAGTGGATGAAACCACCAAAGAGATTGTTGGCCTCGATATAGATTTAATGAAAGCCGTAGCTCAGAAGGGTGGCTTCGAAGTTGAGTTTATCAACGTGAGTTGGGATCCACTACTGGCGGGCATGGCACAATGCCAGTATGATGCTGCGATTTCTTCGATCACCATTACCGATGATCGCAAGCAGAAGATGGGCTTTTCAAACCCTTACTTTGAAGCCGGTCAAATCGTCACGGTTCAAGCCTCTAACACCGATATAACGGGCAAAGAAAGCCTGTCGGGTAAGAAAATTGGTGCTCAGCTTGGTACGACGGGTGCAATTGAAGCCGGTAAAATAGCAGGCGCCGTGGTGAAGACGTATGATGACATCGGATTGGCTTTCCAGGATTTGTTAAATAGCCAGATTGATGCCGTCATTGCTGATAATCCCCTGGCGCTTGGATATGTAGTCAAAAATGCAGGCAAGTTGAAAACGGCCGGTGCAGCATTCACCGATGAATTTTATGGCATCGCCGTCTGTAGCACCAACAAAGACCTGCTCGATAAGATCAATAAAGGTCTGGCCGCTGTCAAGTCAGAAGGTCTGATTGATAAGTTGGCGAAGCAATGGATGAGTTCAACAAAATAGCCAACCTCTAATCTGCGTCGCGAGGTCTTAAGCAGACCTCGCGACACTTTTTTAATTTGTGTTCATAGCGGAACAGGAGTTCCGAAAGATGCAGGAACAATCAATTCCCAAAGATCTGGCGCGTGTGCCAGGCATTGAGCCAAGCGCTAAAATAGACGCCTGGTGGGGCCTGGTGCTGGCAGTGGTTGGCATGATTATAGCCCTGGTGGTTATAGCTCCCGATCCATATTATCGGATCCTCAAGTTCGTACAGGATGGTGTATGGGTTACTTTATATACTACTATAGTAGCTTTTATCATTACGTTACTGACTGGTCTGGTAGGTGGTCTGGGGCGCTTGTCGAAGAATGTGATTGTGAGGGGAATTTCTACGCTATATGTCGAGTTAATTCGCGGTATTCCTTTATTGGTCCAGCTTATTTGGTGGTATTTTGCCTTTCCAGTAATTATTCAAAGTCTGGGACGGATGATTCATTTTCACCCTCTCATCAGCTATCAGGCCAATCCTTATTTAATGGCTATCCTGGGTCTGACTTTTTGCTATGGAGCCTATATGAGTGAGATCTATCGAGCGGGTATCCAGAGCATTTCGAAAGGCCAGATGGAAGCCGCCCGTAGTTTGGGGATGAGTTATTTCCAGGCGATGCGTTACATAATATTGCCCCAGGCGATCCGTGTCATCCTGCCTCCGGTAGGCAATGAGTTTATTTCGTTACTGAAGGATTCTTCTTTAGTCAGTGCAGTCGCTGTGGCTGACCTGACCCGCCGGGGTCGAGAGTTCATGTCAACCAATTTTAATCCGATCGAAGTCTGGTCAATGGTTGCCTTAATCTATCTGGTTGGCACATTGCTTTCATCGCGCGTAGTCGCTTGGACAGAACATCGCACCCGTATCGAACGTTAAGTTTTTTACATGAGGTAACTATGGCTTTATTCCCAACGGATGAATGGCTGGTAGCGTTAATGAATAAGCTCAACACCGACGAGCATTACGCCCGTATCGCGCGCAATTGGGAAGGAGATATGGCTTTCACCGTTGAACCTGGGGGTCCCATAAAATCACCAATTAATTATTACCTGGATTTATGGCATGGTAAGTGTCGCCAGGCCTATAAGATGGATAGCAATTCCACGATAAAACCCACATTTACATTACGAATTCCGTATGAAAATGGAGTCCGCCTGTTAAAAGGTGAATTGGAGCCAATGCAGGCCATGCTGACGCGTAAAATCCGTGTCGAGGGCAATATGGCAGTTATGATGCGCAATATTCCCACAGTTTTGGATTTTGTGCGTTGCTGCCGCGAAGTCACAGATGGATTTCTATGAGTGACCAACAGGTAATTTTCTCGATGATCCGCGTGGGACGGATGGTTCCACCCCATAATAAGCAAATCCTACGCGATATCTCTTTGGGCTTTTTTTATGGCGCCAAGATTGGTGTCTTGGGTTTGAACGGGGCAGGCAAAAGCACCCTGCTACGCATTATCGCCGGTAAAGATGATGGTTATAGCGGTGAGGTAGTATTTGCTCCCGGCTATTCCACCGGTTTATTAGAACAGGAACCCCAGCTCGATCCCGGGAAGACTGTACGGCAGGTGGTCGAAGAAGCCGTGCAACCCCTGGTGAATTTACTACACCAGTTCGATGAAGTCAGCGCCAGATTCTCTGAACCGGAGGCTGATTTCGATGCATTGATTATCGAACAGGGACGCCTTCAGGAAGAACTGGACAAACATGACGCCTGGACTTTAGACAGTCGCCTGGAGATGGCCATGGATGCTTTGCGTTGCCCTCCAGAAGATACGCCGGTTTCTGTTCTCTCTGGTGGAGAGCGCCGGCGGGTGGCTTTGTGCCGGTTATTGCTGACTGAACCAGACATACTCTTGCTGGATGAACCGACTAATCACCTGGACGCGGAGTCGGTGGCCTGGCTGGAACGGCACCTGCAGCAGTATAAGGGCACGGTGATCGCGGTAACCCATGACCGCTATTTCCTTGATAATGTTGCCGGTTGGATCTTGGAGTTGGACCGTGGTTTTGGCATCCCCTGGAAGGGCAATTATTCTTCCTGGTTGGCGCAAAAAGAGGCACGCTTGCGCCGGGAAGAGAAAACCGAAAGCAAGCGCATCCTGACTTTAGAGCGCGAGTTAGAGTGGATCCATCTGTCGCCCAAAGCCCGCCAGGCCAAAGGCAAGGCGCGCATCACATCTTATGAACGCTTGCTCGGTCAGGAGTATGAAAAGCGGCGTGAGGAGTTGGAAATATATATTCCACCCGGACCACGCCTGGGTGATGTTGTTATCGAGTTAAAGGGGGTATCCAAGTCGTATAGCGATCGCTTGTTGATCGACAATCTTAATTTGGCTATTCCGGCAGGCAGCATTGTAGGTGTAATCGGGCCAAATGGCGCAGGCAAAACCACCCTGCTAAGGATGGTGACTGGACAGGAACAGCCCGATTCCGGCACCATCCGGATTGGCGAGACAGTCAAACTGGCCTATGTAGATCAAAGTCGTGAGACATTGGAAGCTGAGAAGACAGTCTGGGAAGAGATCTCGGGCGGTGAAGATTTCCTCGAGTTGGGTGGACGTAAGCGGAACAGCCGCGCTTACGTGGCCAGCTTCAACTTTTTAGGTTCAGACCAACAGAAAAAGGTCGGCACCTTGTCGGGCGGTGAACGCAACCGGGTGCACCTGGCGAAGGTGCTTAAGCAAGGGGCTAATGTCATCCTGCTGGACGAACCAACCAATGATTTAGATGTCAATACTCTACGAGCACTGGAAGAAGCGCTGGATAGCTTTGCCGGTTGCGCAGTAGTCGTCTCACACGATCGGTGGTTCTTAGATCGGGTGGCGACCCATATCCTGGCTTTCGAGGGAGACAGCCAGATGCGTTGGTTCGATGGCAATTATTCTGATTATGAAGCTGACCAGCGTAAGCGCTTGGGGATCAATGCCGAAACACCACACCGGATCAGGTATCGCAGCCTGAAGCGCTAATGGATCGCATGGCAGGTTGTCCAGTGACTGGGGGCAGCCTCGCGCCAAACTGGGGTCTCCTGCGAGCAGATCGGCAGGACGATTGGGCAGCGTGGATGGAAACGGCACCCGGAAGGGGGGTTAATCGGACTGGGTACGTCGCCTGTCAGGATGGTGCGCTGCCGGGCGCGGTCTTTCTTCGGGTCGGGGATGGGGACTGCGGATAGTAATGCTTGGGTGTACGGGTGGAGGGGGAATTCGTATAATTCATTTCGGTCAGCCAGTTCAACGATGATGCCCAGGTACATCACCGCCACCCGGTCGCAGATATGGCGTACCATGCTCAAGTCATGTGCAATGAACAGGTAGGTCAACCCAAACTGATCCTGCAAATCTTCCAACAGGTTTACGACCTGAGCCTGGATCGAAACATCCAGGGCAGAGATTGGTTCATCGCAAACGATAAAGGCAGGTTGTGAAGCCAGCGCGCGTGCGATACCAATCCGCTGGCGTTGACCACCGGAAAATTCATGCGGAAAACGGTTAATTAAATTGCCGCTCAAACCCACCAGGCTGAGCAGCTCTTTAACGCGATCAGAGCGTTCTTGTTCGTTGGGAATCAACCGGTGGACGCGCAGCGGTTCGCTGACAATGGCGTTGACCGTCATACGGGGATTGAGTGATGCATATGGGTCTTGGAAAATCATTTGAGCCTTACGGCGGATGGCCATCCATTGTGAAGCAGTAGCGCCGATACTTTTGGCCTTACGCACATCATAACCAGCGATATAGATCGTGCCTTCGGTAGCTGGATACAAACCAAGCAAGGTTCGTCCGGCGGTGGTTTTTCCACAACCACTCTCGCCGACTAACCCCAACGTTTCTCCCTGGCTGATGATAAACGAGATACCATCCACTGCTCGCACATCGCCAATTTTCCGTTGGAGGACAATTCCCCGCGTGATAGGAAAATATTTTTTTAAGTTCTCAACCTCGACTAAGATGCCATTATCACTCATCCTGAAACTCCCGGAACTACTTCGCAACAATCATATTTCAATATTAAACTTTGAATGTTGCGGCGCCCAACAGGCAACTTTGTGACCTGGGGCGATCGCCTCGAGTGTAGGATTGTTCATATGACAATACTCGATTACATGCTCACAGCGGGGTGAAAAAGGACAGCCATGCGGTTCGATGACCAGGTTGGGTGGCGCGCCAGGGATAGTTTTCAGCCTTTTATCCCGGCGCCGGTCAACGCGGGGTAAAGCTTCCAGGAGTGCAATGGTATAGGGATGGCCTGGATTTTCATAGAGATCGTTCACGGTGGCTTCTTCAACGATGTAACCCGCATACATGACCAGCACTCGTTCGGCCAGCCCTGCGACTACGCCCAGGTCATGGGTGATCCAGATGATGGCCATATGATATTGTTGGCGCAATTGCGTTACCAATTCAACAATCTGCGCCTGGATCGTCACATCCAAGGCGGTAGTGGGCTCATCGGCAATGAGCAGGCTGGGGAGGCAGGCTAAAGCCATGGCGATCATCACTCGTTGGCGCATCCCTCCAGAAAATTGATGGGGATAATCATGCAGACGCCTGGCCGGATCTGGGATACCGACCTGAGTAAGCATCTCGATTGCACGTTTGTCGGCGCTGGCATGTTCGATTCCCATATGGATGCGCATGGTCTCGGTGATTTGGTGCCCAATTGTCAGCACAGGATTCAATGAGGTCATTGGATCTTGAAAGATCATAGCGATCTCTTTACCACGGACGTGCTCGATTTCGGCTTCGCTAATCTTAAGTAAATCTCGACCGCGATAGTACGCCTGACCACGGATGATTTCTCCAGGTGGGATGTGGATCAAACGCAGGATTGAGAGCATACTGACGGATTTTCCGCAACCGCTTTCACCTACCACTGCCAGTGTTTCGCCCTCGGTCAATTGGTAGGAGATGCCGTTAACTGCATAAACCATCCCTTCCGGGATGTGGAAGCGCGTACACAAATCATTGACATCAAGCAGGACTTTTTCCATGGAAGATTCTTATCAGACTGTGCGACTGCGTGGATCAAGGGCATCGCGCAGGCCATCTCCTAAGAAATTGATGCTAAGAACAATCAAGGCGATCAGCAGGCCTGGGAACAACCATAACCAGTAAGCTGTTTCGATATAGTTATACGCTCCTTCAAGCATATTCCCCCAGGTGGCAGTTGGCGGGCGGACCCCCAATCCTAAGAAGCTAATATACGCTTCGAGGGTAATCGCATTGGCCACACCCAGCGTGGATGATACGATGATCGGCGCCATACTGTTGGGCAGAATGTGCCGGAAGATGATCTGCCAGGTTGGTGTTCCGATGGCACGCGCGGCCAGGATGAATTCATTTTCTTTGATGGCTAAGAACTGGGATCGTACGATCCGGGCGAGATAAGGCCAACTGGTTAAACCAATGATGACGATTATGATAATTACGCTGCCGCTAAAGGTACGACCGAACAGGTGGATATCGGCGATCTTTCCGCCGAAGAATTTTGCCATTACTAACAGCAGGAAAATCTGCGGTACAGTTAAAACAACTTCGGTGATCCGCATCAATAAATTATCCCACACCCCACCAAAAAAGCCGGAGAGCGCACCGACTAATATCCCCACAATCGTCTCGACCAGCATGGCTGTCAGTCCAATAATCAACGAGATTTGCCCGCCATAAATGGTACGCGCCAGGATGTCACGCCCGGTGGTATCGGTGCCAAAAGGGTGTGCGTTGGAAGGGGGTTGCAGTCGTTTGTCAAGTTCAATGAAATTTGCGTATTTCTCTGAATAAAAGAAAGCGCCGCCGAAGGCATACATAACCAGCAGGATCAAGGCAACCAAACCGAAGAGAGCCATTTTATGCCGGCGAAAACGAAACCAGGTCAGTTGCGTCAGGCTATAAGGAGGCGTTTCTAACTCATCGGTTGTAAGCCGGGCGACTGGGCTGGTGGGAGGCGTGGTTTCCATAATTAAAATCACTCAAACCGAATGCGGGGATCTAACCAGGCGTAAGTGACATCGGTGATGATCTGAAAGATGACCACCGCCACTGCAATCATCATCATGATGCCCATGACAACCGGTGTGTCGCTGCGTGAGACGTGGTCAAGGAACAGGCGTCCCATGCCAGGCCAACCGAAGATCCGCTCAGTAACGATTGCGCCGCCCAACAAGAAAGGCAGATCAAGACCGATAATCGTCACAATTGGCAGGGCGGCATTCTTAAGCGCATGCACAAAGACCACCTCGCGGCCAGGCAAACCCTTTGAGCGCGCCGTACGGATGTAATCCTGGCTGAGCACCTCCAACATCGTGCCGCGGATGTAGCGGCTGTAAGCCGCAAAATAGCTGAAGGCCAGGGTGAACACAGGTAGGACCATGTGGATCGCTACCTGGGCGGGGGTTTGTCCGATTTGTGGATCGAACATACCGACAGTTGGCAGGTAGGGTAGCCCCCACCGTTTGAAATTTACCGAGAAAATATACATGGCCGAGAGGGCGAAGAAAAACACCGGCATCGAGTACAAGACGAATGTCACTGTTGTTATGACATTATCCAGTATTGAATACTGGCGCAACGCAGAATAAATTCCGATGGTCAATGCTCCAATAATAATAACTACTTCAGATACCAGCATTAGCAGCAATGTGTTTGGCAAGCGGTCCCAGATTATCTGGAGTACGGTCCGGCTGCGATCCACAAACGATGTCCCAAAATCACCGCGTAAAACACCTGTGCGCGTGCCAGGAGTTTCAGCGATACCATCAAAATTTAAGTCAAATTTGGTCCAATCGTTACCGATTAACCAGTAAACATACTGCATATAGATTGGTTGGTCCAGGCCGAGTTGGCGCGCCAGGCGTTTTCGATCTTCTGTACGGGTTACTGTCCGTCCACCCATCGTGGCCAGCGGATCACCCATGTTCTGCATCAACACAAACAAAACCAGGCTGATGATGAAGAGCAAAGGAATGGCTTGTAACAATCTCCGAAGGATATAGCGAGTCATAGGATCGAAATTATCCCATCACCCCGTTCTGGCTATCCATGGGAATTAACCCACAGGGATTGCCAGAACGGGGGAGTAATTAGAGGAGCGGAATTCCAGTCGTTTTTAACCCGCAGTGGGGTATGCCGTATATAAGGAATTTCCGCGGATGACTCATCAAGGCGCCATATCCCATTCGCGAATATTGAAGAATGAGGTGGCGCCGGAGATTTTGATGCCGGTCAGGCGGGAACTCACGCCCCACAGGTCAGGATCCTGCCACAAACCGAAGAAGTAGACTTTATCGAAAATTAACCTGGTGATCTTGTGGAAGGTGGTCAGACGTTGAGCCGGGTCTACCTGGGTAGCTTGCTGCTCAAAAAGTCCGTTCAACTCTTCATCACAAACACCGGTCCAATTTACCCCAGACGGATTGGCATCGGTCGGAATTTCTTTGCAAAGCCATTCAAAGGTATCCGGATCGGGGAAGTGCGGATTGGTGGAGTACTCGAATAAATCCAGTTGACCCTGCGCGGCCGGGCCGTTGTTGGCATAATCGGCGAAGTACGTGTCGTAGGCGTAGGTGAACAAATCAACCTTTATGCCGACTGCCGCTAACTGCTGCTGGAGGTAAGCCTGGGTATCCTGGCGGATCTGGCGAGTGGTGGTGCCGTAGCGCAGGACCAGTTCAACGCCGCCTTTATCACGCGTCCCATCGCCATTGGAATCCACCCAACCCGCGCTGTCAAGAAGCTGGTTTGCTTTTTCAGGATTGGAGGGATAAGGCTTTAAGGATGGATCATTGGCTGGCATATTGTCCCAATAGGTGGCAGCGACTTCTGTGCGACCGAGAAGCAGGTTCTTGACCAGAGAGGCGCGGTCAATGGCATATACGATCGCCTGGCGCACCTGCTGATCTTGTAAGGCGGGGTGTCCTTCGTGACCTTTATCCTGGCGCAGGTTGATGTAGATACCTTCGTTATAACCGGAAAAAACTTTATAAATCGTTAAACCGGCTTTCTCTAAATCACCCAGGTCTGAATAAGAAAAGAATGTGCCAAGATCACCTTCCTTATTTTTCAAGGCGGCGATCATTGAGGCGTCGTCTGGGACGAAGCGGAAGAAAATCTCGTCCAGTTTTGGACGCCCGAGCCAATATTTCTCGTTAGCCACGAAGCGCGCATAGCTCCCGGATTCCCACTTGTCAAAGTTGAAGGGACCACAGCTGACAGTCGGCGCGCGGTTCCATTCTGCGTTGTCAATCGTGCCATCCTTATCGAATACAGGTTTGAGCACATGGGCGGGGATAATACCGCGCCATAGCACGCCCAACCAGGGGGCGTAAGGATCTTTAAACGTAGACACGACCGTAGTTTTATCAGGAGCGGTGACACTCTCCATCAGGTCATAAGGAGAGGTCGTGGCTACTTTATTCTTCGGGTCCACCGTCATCTGGTAGGTGAATACAAAGTCGTCTGCGGTGATCGGTTGCCCGTCGGACCATACAATGCCGTCGCGCAGCTTCAAGGTGATCGTCTTGCCATCGGCAGAGATACCCCCATTCTGGGTGGATGGAATTTCCTTGACCAGAACTGGCATGGCGTTGTTCTTATCATCGAAATCCCAGGCCCAACAGTTCCAGATTTGCTGGGTGACTGAAGAAAACCACATGTTCGTATACAAAGGGTTGAGAGAGTCAAACTCTTGTGTCCAAATGAATGTGGCGACTTTACGAACGGGCGGCTTGGTAGGCTCTGGGGTTTTGGTGGGTTCTACAGGTTTTGTAGTTGGGGCGGGGGGTTGGGTAGGTTCGATGACCGGGGGGTTGGTAGGCTCAGGTGTAGTCTGAGCAGGGACGGCACAGGCAGTCAGTAACAGACTTGCCAGGACCAGAGCGAAGACAGCAAGTTGCATGATATGTCTCAGTCTGGTAGGTGGGTGGGATGGGTTGTGGTTCATCTAGAAACTCTCCTCCTTTGAGAGAATAGAAATGATTTATTATTATAGTATCATCTGATAATAAGTAAAGAATGTCAAGGATGGATTTTAATGCTGAGTGGAAATTGGCGGCAATTTTGGTTTGGGGTTCAAGCTGAGTTGCCCATTTTGATTGGGGTAGCTCCCTTCGGTATGATCTATGGAGTGTTGGCGCTGAACGCTGGCCTTGGCGCCGGATCTGCCCAGGCGATGTCGGCTATCGTCTTTGCTGGTTCATCCCAGTTCGTTACAACCCAGTTGATCCCGCTGGGCACACCCGGATTGGTGATCATTCTCACGGTTTGGGTGGTTAATTTACGGCATGCATTGTACAGCGCCTCGATTGCTCCTTACCTGGTAAAACTACGTCCGGCCTGGAAATGGCTGTTGGCTTATTTATTGACCGATGAGGCTTATGCGGTGGCGATTACTCACTACCGGGAGTCAGCGGGGGAATCTGAAGGGAACCAGCTTGAGGCTCATTCGCATTGGTTTTTTCTCGGCGCGGGTCTGGCATTATGGATCACCTGGCAAATTAGCACCGCTGCAGGGATCTTTTTAGGAGCTGTGGTGCCTGAAAGCTGGTCGTTAGAGTTCACCCTGGCGTTGACTTTCATCGCGTTGATGATTCCAAACGTAAAGGATTGGAGTGGCCTGGGCGCAGCGCTTTCAGCAGGCATCGTCGCCCTGGCTGCCAATTCTCTACCTTACAAATCAGGCCTCATCCTGGCTGCCTTGGCAGGCATTCTGGTTGGGTTGGCATTGGAGAAACGCTCGTGACAATCTGGATCATCCTGCTTTTAGCAGGGATATTAACATTTACCACCCGCCTCTCATTTATCTTGTTGTTGGGTAGATGGGAAATCCCGGTTTGGCTACGTAGGGCGCTCCGCTTTGTCCCACCGGCGGTGCTGAGCGCAATCATTTTCCCCGAAGTCTTTCTACATTCGGGAAAGTTGGATATTTCCTATTCGAATGCGCGTTTGCTGGCCGCTGGTCTGGCAGTGGTCGTCGCTTGGCGGTCGAAGAATGCTTTATTAACCATTGTGGTTGGGATGCTTACATTATGGCTTTTCTATGGGATGGGTTGGGTTCCGTAATGATTCTATTGAGGCTATTGTTACTTTGCGTTCAATCAAGTAAGATAACTCTCACAGGTTGAGTAAGATCGTATCAATGAATAAAGATTCCAAATCATTAGCCCTGACTCTGCCTCAGTTGGAGCTTATCCATCATCCAATCGGCGGTTGCGTTTTCCTGGAAGGACCAGCCGGTTGTGGAAAAACCACTGTTGCTGTTGAACGACTGCTGGCTTTAATGGCGGCGGGCGTTCCAGGGAATACGATTCTACTCCTTGTCCCCCAACGCACCCTGGCTGAACCTTATCAAAAAGCTTTGCGCAATCCGGGGGGGATCGCCGGTGGGATGGTTTCAATCTTAACCCTTGGTGGCCTGGCTCAGCGCATGGTAGAGCTATTTTGGCCGTTGGTAGCGGAAGAGGCTGGTTTTGGTCATCCGGATGAATTGCCAACTTTCTTGACTCTGGAGACAGCCCAATATTACATGGCTCACCTGGTGCAGCCTTTGCTTACTGAAGGCTTGTTCGACTCGGTAACGATTGAGCGCAATCGCCTGTACAGCCAGATTATAGATAACCTGAATAAAGCGGCAGTGGTCGGTTTTCCATACGCCGAGATCGGTCAGCGCTTGAAGGCTGCCTGGATTGGAGAACCCGGGCAGGCGCACATCTATGAAGACGCCCAAACCTGTGTCAGCCTTTTTCGCCGGTATTGCCTGGAAAACAATCTACTGGATTTCTCCTTGCAGGTCGAAGTATTCCGTAAGAATTTATGGACCTTACCGGCCTGCCGGAATTATCTGTTTTCACTTTACCGGCATATCCTGGTGGATAATCTGGAAGAGGATACGCCGGTAACCCATGACCTGTTGGTTGAGTGGTTACCCGAGTTTATATCAGCATTATTGATTTATGATCACCAGGCTGGTTTTCGACGCTTCCTGGGTGCAGATCCGCAGAGTGCTTACCGGCTGAAGAATTTATGCCCAGAGCAATTGGTTCTCAATGAGTCTTTTGTCAATGCGCGACCAATCCAGGTTCTGGGTGAGCGATTAGGGCGAACACTTGCGCCAGTGGGTGGAACAGAGCAGCCGGGTTTTTCGCATGCTTCTCAAGCTGAGCTTGAAGAGGTTGAACAGGCTGCTCTGGTGCAGGCTGCGTTAGATTACGGCTACCATCGTTTTTATCCACAGATGTTGGATTGGGTGGCGGCGCAGATCGCATCGCTGGTGAACAACGATAACATTTCGCCTGGAGAGATTGTTGTGTTGGCGCCCTTTCTTTCAGACGCTTTACGTTTTTCATTAACCAATCGCCTGGAACATTTAGGTGTGCCGGTTCGCTCTCACCGCCCATCGCGTTCACTACGCGAGGAACCTGCCACTCAGTGCCTGCTGACTCTATCAACCCTGGCATATCCAGAATGGGGCATCACCCCGACCAGGTCTGATGTTGCTTATGCTCTCGTCCAGGCGATCCAAGATCTCGATCTGGTGCGTGGGCAACTCCTGACGGATATTGTTTACCGCAAACGTGAAAACCGATGTGTACTGTCGTCTTTCGATCTCATCCGTTCTGAGGTGCAGGAACGGATTACTTATCGCCTGGGAGAAAGATACGAGCGGTTGCGTGCCTGGCTGGAAGAGATTAAGGGACAGGCGTTGGAGTTTGATCATTTCCTGAGCCGCCTGTTTGGCGAAGTGCTCTCACAGCCAGGATTCGGCTTCCATGCGGGTTATACGGCGGGTGAAGTCACCGCGAATTTGATCGAATCGGTGCAAAAATTCCGTTGGGCAGCCGGACGGGTATTGCACGCAGAAAGTCAGCCGTTCCAGGCCAGCAATTCTGTTGGCAAGGAATACCTGGCCATGGTAGCTGATGGCGTCATTGCGGCCCAATATATCCGGAGCTGGCAGGTTCAACCTGGCGAGGCAGTGTTACTTGCCCCAGCCTACACTTTTTTGATGAGCAACCGTCCGGTGATGATTCAGTTTTGGTTAGACGTCGGTGGGCGGGGATGGATCGAGCGCCTGTACCAGCCGTTAACGCATCCCTATGTCCTCAGTCGGAATTGGTCGGTCCAGAGGGTGTGGAACGATTCGGATGAAGTTAATGTGACTCAGGAGACTCTATATCGCCTGGCATTAGGGCTGTTGCACCGCTGCCGGCGCAAAGTTTACCTGGGTTTTAGTGAACTCAACGAACAAGGGTATGAGCAACGCGGACCACTGCTTCAAGCCTTTCAGCGTGTTCTGCGTAGTATTTCAATTTCAGAATGACTGACGCCACCATTTCCCCCTTCACTCTGCGGCCCTCGCAGAAGGTAATTCTACGCTACCGCCATGGACGGATGGGAATTTCGGCTGTTCCGGGCAGTGGGAAAACCTGGACGCTTTCTCTACTGGCAGCCGATATCATCGCCAGTGGCCGTCTGGCAGACGATCAGGAGATCCTGATGGTGACCCTGATCAACTCAGCCGTTGATAATTTCTATCAGCGCGTTGGATCCTTTGTACGCGAGAAGGGCTTGCTACCGAATGTGGGTTACCGGGTGCGAACTTTACATGGTCTGGCGCATGATATTGTCCGAGAACGACCGGGATTGGTCGGGTTGGCAGACAACTTCCAAATTCTTGATGAGCGCGAGGCCAATTCCATCCGGAATGAAATCGCTCAGGCCTGGCTAAACAGCCATCCCGGCGCGTTGGAGGATTACCTGGATCCGGAACTGGATGAAAACCGGCGCGGGTGGGTTTATAGAGAGAAATTGCCTGATCTGGTAAAGAAAATTGCACTCGACTCGATTTCTTACGCAAAAGATTACCAACTGACTCCTGAATTACTGCATGTCCGTTTGGAGCAACTGCCCGTACCGTTGCCGTTGGCGGAGATGGGTTGTGAGATGTATGGGAATTACCAGCGCGCTCTGACTTACCGGGGAGCCGTAGACTTTGATGACCTGATCCGCCTGGCTTTAGAGGCATTGAAGGCCGACCCTCTATACCTGGAAAGAATGCGCTACCGCTGGCCGTATATTTTGGAAGATGAAGCCCAGGACAGCAGTCGTTTACAGGAACAAATTCTCAGCAAGCTCGCTGGCGAACACGGCAACTGGGTGCGTGTGGGTGATCCTAACCAGGCGATTTACGAGACTTTCACCACGGCCAACCCGCGTTACCTGCGCCATTTCCTCGTCCAGCCAGGAGTAGTCAGGCGCGAGCTGCCCGAGTCAGGTCGTTCCGCCCTGAGCATCATTCGCCTGGCCAACTACCTTGCAGAGTGGACCCACGCTGAGCATCCTCTGGCGGATGTGCGCGATGGATTATCGAAGACGCCGGTAATTATCCCAACGCAAGCAGGCGACTCGCAGCCTAACCCTTTGGATGATCCCCTTGGAATTCGTTTGGACAACGGAAAGATGACGCCGCGTGAAGAAATCATCGCGGTGGCGGATTCATTAGCGAGCTGGTTGCCAGGGCATCAGGATTGGACCGTGGCGGTGTTGGTGCCGCGCAACGAAAGGGGTAAAGATTTGGTGGATGAGTTAATCAAGCGGGGGATTGGTCATGATGATAGCATGCTCGTTAGTTCGAGTGGAACGCGTTTTTCCGCCGGCGCACTGGGTAACCTGTTACGATACCTGTCAGATCCGCAATCAGCCCATAAACTGGCTATCGCCTATCGTGTTTGGCGGCGTGACGATCGCGGAAAGGATGAAGAGCGTGTCCGCCTGGAACGGGTTGCAGAACTATTACGTAAAATGGGGCACGTCGAGGATTATCTATGGCCTTCGCCAGATCGAGACTGGTTGGTGGAGAGTGGTTTGGAGCAAGCTGATCCAACCGCATATGAGAGTTTACTCCAGTTTCGTGAGTTGATCCGGCGTTGGCAGGCAGCGATTCTTTTGCCAGTTGACCAGATATTACTCACCCTGTCCCAGGATTTGCTCACCGAGTCAAGCGAGCTTGCCCTGGCGTATAAACTAGCGACCTGGTTAAGACGGGCAAGCCAGGTCAATCCCACCTGGCGCCTGCCTGAACTAACCGAGGAACTGGCGGCAATCGCGCGTAACGCGCGTCGTTTTCTGGGATTTAACGAAGCTGATACGGGGTTTGACCCGAACCTGCACCGTGGTCAGGTCATCGTTGCCACTATCCACAAGGCAAAGGGTTTGGAGTGGGAGCGGGTTTACTTGATGTCGGTTAACAATTATGATTTTCCGTCCGGGAATGAATACGACGAATATATCGCTGAGAGATTCTTCGTGCGCGATCACCTGAACCTGGAAGCGGAAGCTCTGGCCCAATTAGAGACAGCTCTCGCTTCCGATGAGTACCATTGGTATGCCGAAGGGGAGGCTACCCGGCAAGCGCGTCTGGATTATGTGCGCGAACGGTTACGCCTACTCTATGTAGGTATCACGCGTGCCCGGCGTGAATTAATCATCACCTGGAATACCGGTCGGAAGGGGAATTTGCAACCCGCACTGCCGCTGGTGGCATTGCAGAATTATTGGAGACAAGACCGTGATACCCGCTGATTTTCAATTCAGCCAGAATAACCTGCAAGATTTCGTGGATTGCCGGCGCCGTTTCCAATTGCGATATTTAATTCAGTTGGCCTGGCCAGCCGTAGAATCCGAACCTGTGCTGGCCCGCGAGCGTTTCATACAACAGGGCGCCTGGTTTCACCGGCTTGTGCAGCAACACCAGCTTGGCTTACCGGTTGAGCGGCTGACCGCCCTGATCCATGATGAGGATTTAGCGCGCTGGTGGGATCATTACCTGCACGCGATTCCAGCGTTGATAGGAGCAGGTGGACAGCGCTATCCTGAGTCCAGCCTGACTGCACCGCTGGCTGGTTACCGCCTGGCCGCCAGGTATGACCTCGTTGTGGTCGAGTCTGGTGGGCGGTTATTGATCCTGGATTGGAAAACCAATCACAAGCGACCGCGCAATGAGTTCCTGGCTGAACGGATACAGACGCGTCTTTATCCCTATTTACTGGTGCGAGCAGGCGGATTGCTATGGAATAAGTGCACCGCCGGAAAGGATTTCGAGCACGGGGTGGGCGAAGCAGTCATCGCTCCTGAGCAGGTAGAAATGATCTATTGGTTCGCCGATTATCCTGACCAACCCCTTCATTTACACTACACGCAGGCCCAATTCGAAACGGACGAAGCTTACCTGGCAGGTTTGATCAATCAAATTGCGCGCTTGAATGATTTGGAATTTGACCTGACTACCATTCCCACGCGCTGTGCCTATTGCGTCTATCGTTCCCTTTGTGAACGAGGCATATCCGCTGGCGATCTGACGCAGGTCGAGGTGGACTGGCAAACAGAGTCCGGCGTGGAATTCGTTGCAGGTTTTAACCCACAGTTGGATTTTGACCAGATTGCAGAGATTGAGTTTTGAGCGAGTGACCCAAAATGCCTGCCATGGTTAACATCCAGTGGATAGAGCCGTCCGAAATTGCTGTACCGGATGAACTGGCTGCTGCAATGGGTGGGCATCCCCTCGTCGCACAAATTCTGGTGCGGCGTGGCCTGGAAGACTTGCCAGCCGCTCAGGCTTTTTTGGATCCCCAGGTTTATCACCCCACTCCGCCTGGCGATATGCCCGGGTTAATCGATGCAGTTGTTTGCCTGGAGCACGCTCTCGCCCAGGGACACAAAATCCTGGTGTGGGGGGATTTTGATGTGGATGGCCAAACGGCGACTGCCCTTTTGACTGCTGCTTTGCGCGAGTTGGGTGGGCAGGTGATCTATCATGTGCCAGTCCGGGCAGTAGAATCGCATGGCATCTCCCTGCCTGTCTTGCATCAAATCCTGGATCACGAACAACCGCCGGTGGGTGTGCTGCTGACCTGTGATACCGGGATTTCTGCGCATGAGGCAGTGGCATATGCTCAACAGCGCGGCCTCGAAGTAGTCATCACCGACCACCACGAGCTACCGGAACGCCTGCCGTCTGCTCGGGCGGTGGTAAACCCGCGTCTGCTGCCGGAAGGCTCGCGTCTGACGAGTTTACCGGGTGTTGGGGTGGCCTATAAACTGGTCGAGGCGCTTTACCGACGAGCCGAGCGAACAGGAGAGGAGGCGCAATACCTGGATTTGGTCGCGCTGGGGATCGTTGCTGATGTCGCCGTGCAGACGGGTGAGACTCGCTATCTCTTACAACGCGGCTTGCAGCTCCTGCGTCAAAGTCAGCGAGCAGGGATTCGGGCGATCCTGGAAAACGCCGAATTGGATCCAACCTGGTTGACCGAGGAGCACCTGGCCTTCCAGCTCGCCCCGCGGTTGAATGCAGTGGGACGCCTGGCGGATGCGAATTTGAGTGTGGAGTTATTAACCACGAGTGATGAAGGGCGGGCGCGTCTGTTGGCTCTACAGCTTGAAGGGTTAAACAGCCAGCGGAAATTACTCACCAGCCAGGTCTACCAGGGAGCGTTGGCTTTACTGGCGCGTGAACCGGAGATCCAAAACGAAGCAGTTCTGGTATTGGCGCACCCGACCTGGCCAGCAGGCGTCATTGGGATTGTCGCCGCACGCCTGGTCGAGCGATTTCATAAGCCCGTGGTCATGATTGCCACACCTGCCGGGGAGTCAGGGCGCGGCTCAGCACGTTCGGTAGCCGGATGGAACATCACCCAGGCATTAGCCGCCTGCCAGGAGCTATTGGCAGGCTTCGGTGGTCACGCCATGGCGGCTGGTTTCGCCATAAAACCCGAGTTGATTCCTGAATTTCGCCACGCCCTGGCGCGTTCGGTAGAAAAGATGGGTTGGGTGTCCCAATCAACGGGGGGCATCCCCCTGACGATTGATGGTTACCTGCCATTGAGCGAGCTGTCGCTGGAGTTGGTCGCTGACCTGGAACGATTAGCGCCTTTTGGAGCCGGAAATCCACCTGTAACCCTGGCCTGTCGAAAAATGAAGGCAATTGCCCATGCCCCGGTCGGTAGAGAGGAAGAGCATTTGATCGTGACAGTCGAAGACGAGCAGGGTAACAGCCAGCGCGTCATCTGGTGGCAAAGCGGCGACCGGGGCAATGAATTGCCCGGCGGAACCTTCGACCTGGCTTATATCGCACGTGCCAGCACCTTTCGCGGCCAACGCGCCGTGCAGGTTGAATGGGTAGATTTTCGTCCGGTGGGACTTACGCAACCACCCGAGTTGAAGCCAACGATGGCGATTGTTGCTGATTACCGCCAGGAGATCCATCCGCTGGCGCTACTGGAACCGCTCCTCGAAACGCCTGGTATTCAGGTATGGGCGGAAGGGGAAGCATGCGCCAGGCTGGCCACCCGTTATCCTGGGCGTGCTGCGCTTTTCCGTGACCGGACCGAACTCGATCCTGGAATTGACCTGGTGGTCTGGACTCCACCGCCTGGCCCGGCAGAGTGGCGCGCCGCATTAGAGAACCTTCACTGCACTCAGGATGGCGGAAAGACAATCTCACTGCGGGTCACTTTATTCGCTGTCCAACCAGAGGCTGACCAGGTAGAAACTTTCTTACAACGCCTGGTGGGTTTGTTAAAATACAGCCTGAGGGTGAACCAGGGTTGGGTCAACTTGCAGAAGCTGGCAGCAGTCACTGCTCAAAGAGCAGTCACTGTTCAGAAGGGGATAACCTGGCTGGCGAACCGGGGTAACCTGGCTCTTATTGAGCGGGAGGAGCAGCGCTGGCGGGTGGGGTTAGCCAACGGGAATATGAACACCGGAGGTATTGAGATCCTGCACTCAGTTGAGAATGATAGGACTTCTATAACTATAATGAAGGATTTACAGAAATTGATCGATGAAAGTTGCGCTTTTCGCGATTATTACTCTAGGATTGACAAAGATTATTTGTTATACTAAAGAAAATACAATCACATTAGAACCGGAGGTTGCCATGGCAGATGAAAAGGGTGATGAAAAAGAAGCCGAAAAGCGTGAAGAGAAGTCTCCTCAGGAAAAAAGCGTGGAAGAGAAATATCGCCGCGATCCTTTAGGGACGGTTGTCTGGGCGGCGATCTTAATCTGGGCAGGCATAGTGTTGCTGCTCAACAATATGCAGGTCCTCGATAACTTGAAAAACAGGTTCACCGGTCAGATAACCGGACCAGTTCTCAACCAGGTCGCCACCGTCGGAGCATTGATCGCGATCGGCGCGGGGGTGATTATTCTGCTCGAGATCCTGATCCGCCTGATTGTGCCAGCGTACCGGCGGTCGGTTACAGGCAGCCTGATCTTTGCTGTTATCTTGATTTGCGTCGGTCTCGGTCCGCTGGTTAAATGGGACTATATCTGGCCGGTCATTTTAATCGTCATCGGCGCTTCGATCTTATTGCGCGGATTGTTTCGCCGGTCAGGATCTGCTAACTAGAGTTGGTCCAGGTTGAAAGTACTCAACTCGTCCCAGGCGTAGCGCAGGGGCGTCCACCATTCCTCGCGTCCAATGCAGCGGAAATAGGGCGGTGTGAACGCCCGAATCAGGTCTCCGATGCGATAACGCGGCAGGATGGGTGTTGAGACAACCAGGCCGCCCATTTCACCGGGGCGCATTTCGTGCAATAGTTTCACACCCGAGCTGGTGACAACTTCGAAAAAGAATAAGTCATAGTTCGGCGTCCAGGCGCGCTTTCCGTCGAGCTGTTGCCCGAACATGCCTTCTGTAGCGCCGTAAATTTCTCGGATCGCCACTGACCGGCCGTACAGGGCATGCAAGGAAGGTTCGTAGCGGGTGTTGATACCGGCCACACTGCCCAGGGTCATTACCTGGGTTTTCCAGAGATCTTTCGGGTAGGCGTCGTGCACTCGGCGGAGATAACGCGCAAAGCGGATGGCGGTTGGGCACACACCGCCTACCAGGGTGACATTCTGATCTTTGCACTTCTCATAAGCCAGCTCGAAACGTTTGTCCCAATCCTTGATGGAAGTGCCACCCCCCAGGGCATCAATCTCATCCTGGCTGGGTACAGAGCGAATCGGGGTGAAGGTTGAAACATGCTTGGTGTAAATCCCTGAGCTATAGCCATATTCCAACTCGCGCTCACCGACTTTGACCGTGCCAACCACGGAGGGGAAATTCAAGTTCAGGTTGACGCCCGCGAACAGATCAAAGCGTTGGGTGGTCAGGACAAAGTTCATCATCGCCCGTCCGGCGCTGATCCGCAAGCGCAGGTCGGTGGGTGTCATCGGGATGAACTTCGATTCACCTTGCGTTGTGCCGCGGGTGATCGCCCAACCGACCGGTTCTTCACACAGCAGCAGCTTGATCTCCCCGGACATCACCCGCTGGATGAGGGGTAGATAATCGGTGTAAGTCGCAATCGGGAAGGCGCGCCGGAAATCGGCCAGGGTGGCGATATTCGCTGCTCCATGCTGAACACCGTAGTCGGTTTTGGCATAATCACTCAACAGGCGGTGGAGAACTTCATCCTGGGCCTTGACCGGATCGGCGATAGCATCCTGCCACGGTTTTAGCATCGACTGTAACATTTGTTGAGCGGCTTGGGGATTAATGTCCATAGGAAAATTCTCCAGAAAGTTGATTTTGGGATGGTCAGGTAATTATTGAGATATATTGTTGCAGAATAGCCGTTTCAGGTGGTAAACTAGGAGTATAGAATTGTGAAATTGGTGGACGTGTAGTTTTCGCACACTTCTTCTGCCGAGGAGTATACCATGCCTGAGGTGGCTATTGTAACAGACAGTACAGCCAGTATTCCCGAATCGCTCTTGAATAATTTGAATATTCACTGGGTTCCCTACTATATCCATCGTGGAACCGAGGTGCTGCGCGACCTGGTAACTGCCCAGCGCGAGGCGTTTTATCGTTGGATGCCTACCGCGCGTGAATTGCCGAAAACTGCCAGTCCGGGACCGGGGGATTATGTCACGGTATACCAGAAATTATACGATGCTGGGGTGCGTGAAATTATCAGTATTCATATGACCTCTAAAGGTAGCGGCGCTTACCAGGCGGCAATGGCGGCTAAGGTTATGCTGCAGGAAACGCTTTCGGATTTATTCGTTGAGGTCGTGGATACTCTCAATGTGTCGATGTGTCATGGCTGGATGGTGATCGAATCGGCGCGGGCGGCCCTGGCAGGCAAGTCGGTGGCGGAGATTTTGAGCCAGATTAAGCAGATGATCCCGGTGACCCGCATGATCCAGACCGCTGACACCCTACGTTATTTGTACCTGGGCGGCAGGATTGGTAAAGCCAAGCATTTGATCGGTTCGTTGTTGAATATCAAGCCCTTGATCAGCATGGAAGATGGCACCATTGTTGCTCTGGGGACTGCGCGCAGTCGCGGCGAATCCTACCGGCGGATCGTTGAACTGGTGGAGAAAGCTGTTGGTTCAATGGCGAAGATTAAAGTAGCTTATGTTCACGCGGCTGCTCAGGAGGAAGTGCAGAAACTCAAGCAAATGGTTGAGGCGCGTCTGAGTGTGGTGGAATCGCTAATCGCTGAATTATCGCCTGCCCTGGGTGTTCATTCAGGCCCAGGGACAGTCGGGCTTTGCTATTACCCGGTCAGGTAACAATTTTCTTCCAGCGCCTCGAGCAGGACGGCGATCTTCTCGAGCGAGACATCGCTGCCGTACACGGCGACATTCAGACCCAGACCACCTGCGGGGAGGTACATCGTCTCCACGACGTCCTTTACCTGTTGGCGAATCTCACATGGGCTCATGAAAGGAAAACCCTGGCGGTCCAGGTCAACCATGGCTGGCAGACGACCTTTGTAAGCCTTGGCAATCCCCGGCAAAGTGTTGGCGCGCAATTGAGGGTCATGTACCGAGACGCCACATTCGATCAGATCCTCCACCACCTCGATCAGCTTTCCATCCGAAGAGAGTAAGACATGCACTCCAGCTCTCCGGCAGGTCTGGAAAAGGCGTTGGAACATGGGCTTGATGTGTTTACGGAAGCTGGCCGGGCTGATCATCAGGCCGTTTTGCATGCCAAAATCAGTGTGAAAGCCAATCATATCCACCCCTAGCTCAATCCAACGCTGGACAAGCGTCATTTCATACGCCTCAAGCATAGCAATCAGATGATCGAGTTCAGGTGGCTCGAGGGCGAAATCAAGCATCAGATTTTCGAAACCTCGCAGGAAATAGAGCCGGTCGAAGAGGCGTTCGGCATTGCCCGAGGTCAGCTTGCCTTGCTGTTTCCGCTCTTGGATTTCACGACGGAATTTTTCCCAATCCTTGGGTTCGGGTTCACGCTCATCGGCGACGAGTGGATCGGGCATGTGGTAATGGGGGAGGGCAGCCCAATCAGCCAACGGATGACCGACCACCTGCCCTTCCAGGCCATCCTGTGAGTTGTACCAGGTGCAACCCCAGTTATCCCGATAGTACTCACCCTGCCGGTAAACGGGGGGCATGCGCTCGTAGAAATTGTGACTCTTCATCCACACCGGATCATAGTCTTGGAAGAGGCGTGGGTGAGAGAGAACAAGATATTCCAGATCGCTCCGGTAGGTTTTCCAGACCAGGGGCGCGAAACTGATTGAGCAGGGGATCCACTCCGGATTGCGATACTCGAGCATTCGAATGTAGTTTTCGCGTGAATTCATGGACAACCTCCCATTATGGAGACAAGCTCCTGTAAGGATTTTCAAAGGATAACACAATCCGATCAACTCTGACTGACAATGCTTGACATTCTGGTTTAGACTCGTTATAGTGGATGCGCACGCAGGTTCAAGGATATGTTGAACGAGTCGCCTCCCAGCGTCAGTCCCGGTCTGGAGGGGATGCTCCAGGATCCACAGGTCACCGATCAGCGCCTGATTGGTGAGTTATGGCAGATGTTTGCTACTGATCTGTCGCGTTTAACTGTGTTAGCTGGAAAAACCGCGCAAGTAGAGGAAATTGTGGAACAGGGGACTGCCTGGGTGGTCATAAACCGGCACAAATATTGGGGACAGGTGTCTTTACGCGCCTGGATGATTGGCAGAGTATGGCGTAATTTGTCGGTCGACTGGAAAACCCCACCGGATCTGTCCCGATATAAGTTGAATAATGGGATAACCTGGCTGGCACTCCTTGCTTACGGACTCTTCCTGACAGCAACTGAGATCGCGTATGTCTTAAAAATCAAACTCGGGGCAGCGCAGGTAGAGCTTGAAACGCTCCGGCGGTCCATCCAGGACCAGGGTAGAACCAGCCTGGAAGGGGATGGAGATCAACCTGAGCAGCCTGGGAGTGAAGAGAGAGTGAGTCAGGAGGTGTCATCAACTCTGCTGATGTTGCCCCTGCCGGTTATGGATGCGCCAACCTGCCAGGAGCGGATCCTGGCTTGGGTTGGGGCGCGTCGCCAACGCCGCGCTAAATTGACCCGTTTCCAGGAGATGGCTCTGGTGGGTGGGATCATCGTGATTGTGTTCTTGCTGGGTCGGTTTTCTAACCGGTTTTTGCCTGGAGAGTCTTTCTACCAGGCGCTGATGACTCCGGTTTCGCGCGCCTGGTTGTTCACACCGTTGCCATTCACCCCTCAACCAACACCCGTGCGCCTGGGAGCGAATGCCAGCCGGTTGGATATCTTCCAGCGCGCCGGCAATAGTCGGGATTTCTGGCATACGTTATGGGCTGATGTACAGGTGATTGAATATGGTCCGCCGGGATATATTGGTGCACCCCAATCGGTGTTGCGTAAGCAAGTCTGGATTGATCAACCCTCTCATATTCGCCTGGTGACTGGGCCGTTGGACGGGGAACCGACCGGGTCGTATGTCATCATCGATTCGCACATTCGTTGGAATGACTTTCGGAATGGCAAGGTTTATGATTACCAGACGGATGATCCGCTGGGTGATCTGGATATTCGCATGTTGTTTGGCACTCAGGAGCTGTATATCCAACATCCACGGACTCTGGGGGGGATAGTTGAGCTCTACGGCAGACCAGCCTGGATTCTCGATTGTTATAACAACGACGGCCTGCATACTTATCGTTATTGGGTGGACGCTGAGTATGGTGTGGTGCTGGCTCGGCGTGAATATGGTCAAACAGCGGTTGATCCAATCAAGGGTAATCAGGTGGAAGTCGTTTTACGTGATGTGGTAGTGACCGCCATCGTCTTTGATGCGGTATTTCCGTCTCTGGTTTTTGATCCACTCACCTGGCCCGGATCCCATTTCGCTAACGATATAAGCTGGTCACCACGTTTATCACGGAGCAATGCAGATGGTCAGAATACGCCTGTTCAGGCGAACCTGGGACCAACGGGGCATGAGGTGCTATCGCGCCGTTCACCTCCCTCGGGTTTTAATCCATCTCACAGCCGGTTGGCATTCCAATGGCAGGAGGCCGGAGCAGGTATGAGCTCTCAGAATGTTGTTGATATGTTTGCCGATGGTTATTACCTGGGGACGATGCCTCTGGGGGAGGCGACTGTACTCTATTGTGACCGCTCTCAGGATGGCCAGCGGATTGCTTTCGTTACCTTGCCAAAGGATGATTCGGCACAACCATATCATTTATACTGGATTGATCTGTCAGCTCCATTTCGAATCAACACCGGAGTGGGGAGTGCGACCAACGTGGCGCAACCGACCGGCGATTTAGCCTTCGCCCCCGATGGCCAGCGCCTGGTATATATGGGTTGCTCGGCTCAGAATCCTCAGGGTTGTGGGGTTTACCTGCTTGACCTGGCTACAAACCAGAGCACTCATTTGGTTGGGCTGCAATTAGCTTTTGATTTCATCTGGAAACCAGACGGGAGTGCGTTGGCTTTCGTAGGCGAGGATTTCGATTTACAAAACTGGTATTTTTTTATCTTCGAGCTGCCCTCAACCCGGATTATTCAACGGTTGTCCTATGACTGGCGTAGTTTGGGGGTTGGTCCCCAGTCGTTGGAAGAGGCGTGGGGCACAGTCATGCGCCCTCACACGGGGGGCTTATCGGCTTGTGCGGATCCTCCATAAATTAATTGGTGGGCAGCGACTGATAATCCCCAGATCATCCAGACCAACGGCGCGGGACGCACCATCCCCCAGGTAACTGCGTCGGTTAAGCCATGCAGGATCAATACGATCTGGCAGCCCAGCAAGCCTGCGCCCAATCCAGTCAGATAACTTTGTTCACCTTTGCGCCAGACGCGCCAGGAGCATCTCAATCCAACCAGAAGCATGCCCACAAAGGCGAGGCAACCCACCAAACCCAGGTCAACCGCTACTTGAAGGAACAGGTTGTGGCCGTGTTCGACGGCGCCGGGCGCTGTTTGGGGCAGGGGATACAGGGTGTCCATCACCGGACCAAAGGTTCCCAGGCCAACACCGGTGAAAGGGAAATCCCGGATCAAGGCTACTGCACGCGACCATAGTTCGAAACGTACTGGTAAGCCTCCCAGCGAGGCGTTGTTCATCATCGCCTCCAGGATGCGGTTAATCCCCAACTGCCAGACAGCCACACAAGAACTGATTAACACGACACCGAGTATTGCCCAACTCCACTTACCGTGTAGCCGGGTAGTGAAGTATCCTGCGATGAGCACCACCAGCGCCCCTGCCAGACCTGACCATGCCCCGCGTGATTGAGTCAAGAGTAAAAAAGTAAACATCACCAGGCTGGAGAGGCTGTGGAGCAGACGTTCGCCCCAATGCAAATTGCGCCAATTGAAAAGCAACACCGCCAGGCATAACGGAATGAGCAGCGCCAGGAAGCCGCCGAGTACATTGGGGTGAACCGCGTCGGCGACGCGCACACTGAAGTGGGCGTAAATCCAGGTAGGGAAGATTGGCAACTTGCCGACCGACCAGTTGACACTGAACGGTGCAAAAGCCGCCAGTCCCAGCCCGGCCGCGGCCAGGCCAGCTGCCAACCAACGCAGCCGGGCAGGGTTATCTGCCCAGTTGGTAATGGCATAGAAGAGGGCGAAACCGCTCAACAACCGCAACACCTGAGGCCAGGTGATTTCGGGGAGGGCAGTAGCCCACAGGGTAACCGGGATCATTAACGCCAACAACCCGATTGGGAGATCAGCCGGTGTGTGTATAACCAAACGCCCTTCAAAAATCAGGCGTGTCAACCAAAAGACAGCCGCCAGGCCGACTGGCAATGGTAGCAGACGTGGCCAGACCACACTGGCTACGACAGACGCGCTGACCAGGAAGAACTCCAGGATAGTAAAGTAGCTGTGGGTTTTTACCCACAGACAGGTGCGGATTTGCTTCAGTCGAGTCAGCATGTCAACCGAATTTAGGGTTGATACTTGATAAAAGTTCCATCTTGCAGCTCCTGGAATGCGAGGTGCAACTCAGCCTGGGTATTCATCACGATCGGGCCATACCAGGCCACGGCTTCATGGATCGGCTTCCCAGTAATGAGCAGATAGCGCGCCGGCTGTTCCCCGGCTGCGGCGGTCAGGAAATCGCCATCGCCGAAGAGCACCAGGCTTTCGTTCTCCATGAAACAATCGCGGCGCGTGTCGAAATAGTTCACGCCCTCGACTTCGTATGAAAATGGATCATCGGCCTGACAAAAGTTCACCTGACCGCTGACCACATAGGTAAACGCGGTATGGCCGCGTGCAGTCGGATGCTCAAAAATTGCTTCAGGCGGCAGGCTGACATCCAGGTATTCCGGATCAATGACGATATCACGCACTGGCCCTTCGGTATCTGCCACGGTACCGGCGATTACGCGTACCTCTACACCACTTTCCAGGCTCAGCACAGGGATGTCGTCACAGAGCACTTCGCGGTAGCGGGGATCCATCATTTTCTGAGCTCCCGGCAGGTTTGCCCAGAGTTGAAAACCGTACATACCACCTTGCTCATCGCCAGCGGGCATTTCCTGGTGGATGATCCCACTGCCGGCGGTCATCCATTGCACATCGCCGGGACCGATCACGCCGCGATTCCCCAGGCTGTCGCCATGTTCGACGCGGCCGCGCAAGACATAGGTGATCGTCTCGATGCCCCGGTGGGGATGCCAGGGGAAACCGCGCTGGTAATCGACCGGATTGTCATTACGAAAATCGTCCAGCAGCAGGAAGGGATCGAATAAGTGAGGTTGGCTGAAACCGAAAGCGCGTTTCAGATGCACACCAGCGCCTTCCAGAGTCGGTTTACTTTTGAATACTTTTATGATTTTACGGATTTCAGCCATCGCGCCTCCTAATATTACGACAATACCGCACGGCAATGAGCTTTCAAAGCAGCATATGCCTCGTTACTTTTCCTGACATCACCCTCCGAGGTCAATTGCAGGATCAACTTTACCTTTCTGTGGAGTAGTTCTTCTAATCCCTCCCAATGTGCTGCTTCACTGCCGATGCGTGCTTTTACGATCACGCCGCTGCCTGCGAATGCCTCAGCCAGTTTGCGGGGATCGTTGGGGGTTGGATCAACGCCAGCCAGGGCGCAGTCGACCATCATCAGGTTCTGCACCTGCTTCACGGGGGTGTAATTTTGGCTAAAGTTTCCACAGGTGTGAATGGCCACTCCGCCGAAATGCGCCCCAAGCCGGCTATTATAGGGCAGAGCAGCATTACGATAAGCCCGTTCGGAAATCACCGCCAGGTTGTCGTCTGAGATAGAAATGCCTGGCAGGAGCGGCGAGGAGAGCATGATATGCCCCGGACGGGCGGCTCTGGCTCCCATGGCAGCGAACTGTATTTCAGAAAATTCGATCATCACCTGGGTGAGTAAATCCATAAACAGCGCCAGGCGCTCGGGCGCGGCCAGGCAGGCGATGAAAAATTCACTGGTATCCAGGATTAAGCTGGCGCTGTCGTTCGGACTTTGCGTGTCCGTCAGGACGATATCCAACTGGTCGTGAGTCGCCTCTCGAAAATAGCGGATGGTTTCCAGGATCATCTGGGGCAACTCCGCTTTGAGGATATCAGGATGAGGCAAGTCGATCAGTTCATCCAGGGAGTGAAAGGCTGGCAAGGTTTGCGGTGCATCGAAATCGTTCCAGTTCATCGGACAGCCGAAGATATTGGCATACACACCCACCCCATGCCAGGGTTCCAGGTAGGTGAAAGCAAAGTCGCTGTCAAGCTGCAGGGTCAGAGCTAGTGCCTCGAGCTGATGTTCGAGCGATTGTACCCGGTCAGCCGATACAACCCCCCAGATATCAGAGGGCGGTTGGACGATAACGGGTGTCTCAGGACTCCACGGCGAGCGGACGAACTGGCGGAAAGCTGCATCTTTTTCTGCCTGAAAGGCATTAAACCGGGCATAAGGGAATTCTTTGGGATTCATAAACACTTCACCGCATTGTGTGGGATAAGATTGTGATCGCAATATTGGGTTAACCTATCGAACAGATTAATCCTCGGGTTATAATGGATAGTAATTTACTTAACAATTATACTCATAAAGCTGAATCCGTTTTAAAGACTGTGCTTGGCCATAAGCTGATCCTGTAAATCCTGCCCATCCTGTTAGTTTAAATTAGGAGCATCCCCATGACCTCAGAAGACCAATTCTATACAGACAGTGCAACCTATATTGAAGAGCTACTTGAAACCAGTCCCACATCGGCAACTTTCTTGGGCGACCATCGTTGGGATCATAAGCTGGCGGATAACACCCCACAGGCGATCGCCCGGCAGCGGCGCATGATTGGCGAATGGTTGGTGAAATTCGAGGGCTATGAGACGACCGGCTGGTCGGTGGAGGGCTTGATCGATCTGAAAATAATGATCCACGTGTCGAAATCCTTCATCCGTAGTTTCGACAAGACCCGCGATCACCAGCGCTACCCCGGCGGTGGCGCGGAGGAAAGCCTGAACGGTGTGTACGCCCTGATCATCCGCGATTTTGCACCCTTGCCTGAACGGCTGAAGAATATCCTGGCTCGCTTGAAAGAGACGCCGCGCGTGCTGGCTGAGACACGCCAGTTGATTATCCCTCAGGATGTGCCAAAGGTTTGGGCAGAGATCTCAATCCAGGTGACTCGCCAGGGGATTGGCCTCTTTAGCGGTTTCATTCCCATGCTGGCCGAGGCGGCTCCGGAGATCAAGGAGGAGCTGATTGCTGCCGCGCAGGTTGCCGCGGCTGCCCTGGCTGAGCATGCCAACTGGATCGAGCAGGAAGTCCTGCCCCAGGCCCAGGGTGATTTCGCTGTCGGCAAGGAATTGTTCGATGAGATGCTGCGCGAGAACCACATGGTGGATTACGATGCAGATCAACTGCGCGCCACCGGCTGGAAACTGTTTGCTGCGACCGAGGAGCAAATGAAGGCGCTCGCTGCGCAAATGGATCCGACCAGGACGCCCAAGCAACTGCTGGAGGAGTCCAAGGCGAACCACCCCACTGCAGACGGACTGCTGGATGCCTACCGGGATTGGATGAACCGGGCGCGCCAGTTTATCGTCGAAAACGAAATCGCCTCCATCCCCGCAGGAGAAAGAATCCGGGTCGTGGAGACGCCAGCATTCCAACGCATGTTGATCCCTTACGCGGCTTACAGTATGCCGGGTTTCCTCGAGAAAATACAGGAAGGTGTGTTCTTTGTGACGCCCGTGGAGGCGAGCGCTTCTCCTGAAGAAGCCGAACGGAAGCTGCGCGGCCATCCCTGGGCGGATATCCCCGTCATTGCGCTGCACGAGGCCTATCCGGGACATCACCTGCAACTGGTGGTGGCAAATACAGTCCCCTCCCTACCACGCAAGCTGGGCGCTTTCCTCTCATCGCTATTTGTGGAGGGTTGGGCTTTTTACTGCGAGGAGCTGATGGAACAGTTGGGTTTTATTGACCAACCGATCCAGAGGCTGGCTCGTTTACAGGCGCAGCTCTGGCGCGCCTCCCGGATTATCATTGACGCTTCACTGCATACCGGGCAGATGACCGTAGAAGAGGCGATCAACTTCCTGGTGGAGCGCGCCGGGTTGGAACCAGACGATGCGCGGGCAGAAGTGTTGCGCTACACGATGAGTCCTACCCAGCCACAGTGTTACCTGATGGGCAAGCTGCAAATCCTGGAGATCGTCGCCGATTACCGGCGGCGCTTCCCCCAGGCTACTCTGCGTCAGTTACACGATGATATCCTACGCAGCGGTTCCCTACCGCCGCGCTTGATGCGCCAGAAGCTGTTCGGGCAGTAATATGCCGCCGGCTTTTTACTTCATCCCGCACACTCATTGGGAGGGGGCGGTCTTCAAGACCCGCCAGGAGTACCTCGAGATCGGGCTGCCGAACATCCTGCGCGCCTTGCGCCTGTTACAGACCTATCCTGATTATCGCTTCGTCCTCGACCAGGTGTGCTATGTCAGGCCCTTCCTGGAGCGCTATCCAGCAGAAGCAGCCGCCTTTCGGCAATTTGTCGCCGAAGGGCGGCTGTCCCTGGTAGGTGGGACAAATGTGATGCTGGATGTCAACATGCCAGGCGGCGAGTCTTTCATACGCCAGGTGCTGTACGGCAAGGGGTATTACCGGCGAGAGTTAGGCGTGGAAGTGACCACCGGCTGGTTGCTGGACACCTTCGGGCATCACGCTCAGTTGCCGCAGTTACTCAAACTGGCCGGCTATCGTTCGCATTGGTTTTTCCGCGGCGTGCCCAATTGGGAGATGCTGTCAGAATTTGACTGGGAAGGTTTGGATGGCACGCGCATCGCCGCATACTGGTTGCCCTTCGGATATGCGCTCACTTATTTCTCGCCAGAATCTCTGCCCGAATTTACCACCTTCATGCAGCAACAGTACGATTCGCTGGCGCCTTTTTCTCAAGGCACTGAAAGAGTAGGACTGGCTGGGGCAGATGTGTGCGCGCCGGAAGAGCATGTCCCAGACCTGGTCGCGCAGTTCAACCTTCAATCCGATATGCCGTTTGAATTGCGCCTCGCCACACCAACCGAATATGAAGCGGTAGTCGAGCGAAGACCAGTGGATAAGCCTGTCATCCGGGGTGAGTTGAATCCGATCTTCCAGGGCGCCTACAGCAGCCGGATCGTGCTGAAGCAGCGCATGCGCCAGCTTGAAGGGCTGTTAACCCTGGCTGAGAAATTGGCTGTTTTACTTAACTGGGCAGACATTAGGCCGAGTGTGCATCCACTCACGATCTGGCAGGCCTGGGAACCCATGTTATTCAACCAGGCGCACGATTTGATGTCCGGCGTAATGACCGACGCTGTCTATGAGGACACGCTGCGCAGTTACGATTTTTCTCAACGCCTGGCGAACGAGGCAGTTCAGGGAATGCTACCGGACTTAATCGATCATATCGACACCTTCGGAGATGGGATTCCGGTGGTGGTATTCAATCCGCTGGGCTGGTCGCGCACGGACGTCGCGGAGGTAGAGGTCGGTTTCGCCACCTTAGCTGTGGATTTCATTTCACAGGTGGAATTTACCCCACAAAACCTGGAGTTAGTAGATCCGTCTGGAAAAAGTGTTCCGCTGCAAATCCTGGAGGCGGAAAACTATAGGGATGGAACGTTGTTGCGAGCCCGCCTCGCCTTCATCGCCCGGGATATTCCGGCGATGGGCTGTTGTGTTTACCATTTGCGCAGCCGGCGTAATGAAGGCAGTTCTGCTCCACCAGAGCCAACCGTGGATAACCTACTTAAGAATGAATATTATCGCCTGGAAGTTGACCCGGCTAGCGGCGCCATCATTCGCTTGATCGTAAAAGATGGTGATTGGTCTGCCTTACAAGGTCCGGGGAACGTGGTGGCGATGGAGGAAGATCGCGGTGACCTGTGGGAACCTTACCGGGCGTTGGATGGGGGCAGCCGCATCGCCATGCAGGAACGACACTTGCCCCCTCAGCCAACAGACACACCCACGTGGCTGCCGCGCTTCAGCACGGAACAGGCGACGGTAAATATTAATGTACCTGGCGAGACATGCCGGGGTGCGGTTCTGAGCGAAATTTCAGTGACGCATCCCTTTTCCGAGCGGGGACGTTTCCAGACACGTGTACGCCTGTATACCGGATTGCGCCGGATCGAATTCCGCACCAAAATTCTCAACCAGGATCAGTTTGTTCGTTACCGCGTCTTCTTCCCCACTGCCATTTCCCAGGGTCGGATCACTCATGAAATCCCATTTGGTGCGATTGAGCGTTCAGATGGGATCGAGTACCCGGCGCAGAACTGGATGGACACCAGCAATGACACTCACGGGGTGACCTTACTCAATCGCGGCCTGCCCGGAAATAATGTCGCGGATGGCACGCTGGCGCTCTCGCTGTTGCGCAGCACCTGTATCGTGGCTTACGGCTTCTTTGGCGGTTACGAGCCAGGCATGTCCTCCGATACAGGTTTTGAGTTGGGCAAAGAACTCACCTTCGACTACGCCTTGCTGCCGCATTCCGGCGGTTGGCAGGAGGCCGGGCTGGTGCAAGCTGGTCTGGAGTTTAACCAGCCCCTGATCGCCTGCACCGCCACCGTACACCGAGGTCGTTTGCCGGCTCGTTGGGGCTTCATGGAAATTGCGCCGGTCAACCTGATCCTTTCCGCTCTGAAACTCAGCGAGGATGGCCGCGGTGCGGTGCTGCGCTTGTATGAGTCCACCGGAAAAGCGGTGGGGAATGGGCAGATTCGCTTTACGGCTTCCTTGCGTTCAGCAGAAGAGGTAAACTTGATCGAAGACCACCTGGGAGCATTGGTGGTTGAAGAAGACGGTCATATTGTGCGTCTGGCGTTCCGACCGTTTGAAATAAAGACGATAAAACTGGAGTTCGCATAGAATCGTATCATTAAGGCAAACTGCCAGGTTCGACCGCTAAGCCAATCATACAAACAGATCGAAAATATCAATGCCAGTACGGCAGCAGGAATAGCAGTAACCCTTGAACCCGTTCCGTCCCGGCGTGACTACCCTGATGCTTGACCCGAACCAAAGTACTTATAAAAAACCAGCTTTAAGAGCAGGATCACGTGAAACATGGGGATCAATACGCTGATCGCACCGCCTGCTATGAGGAAAGCCTTGGATATAGCTCTTACTTTCTACCTCTCCTGCGCACCAACGTAAATACCAGGAAGCCCACCAGAGCCAGTCCAAGAACACCTCCCGCCACGATAAGCGCCAGAGTCGCTCCACCTATCTTCGCCGGCGCGGATTGGGTTGCGATGAGCGTGGGTGATGGTTGCGCAGTCGACGACGGTAAAGATGTGTTCGTGGGACTGGACGTAGAGGTTAAGGTGGGCTGTGAAGTGGGGGTCGAGGTCAGGGTAGGCTTGTGAGTAGCCGCGACAGTCAAGATTATCATGCGAGTAGGCGTTGCAGAAGGAGCTTTCAGCGTAGCCACCCAGCTGGTTTCTTTCGCCGATTGTGTGCTCATGGGAGCCGCATCCTCCGTGGCGATCGCGGCTGTATCGAAGTATTCCCTCAAGCTATCTCTCATCCAGGCGCCTGATACACCTGCCTCCTCCAGCAGGGAAGGATTCTTGGCCTCCAACTGCTGGGCAGTTGTGTACTCTTCCTCGACGGCCTTGAACGCCTCTGGTGACAAATTCCCAGAGTAAACCGTCAGGGTTAACAGTGCATGGCCGTAATGCGGAACAGGATGGCCCTCGAGTAAGTCAGCAGCCTTCTGATAGGCTTCCAGACCGCGCGGCAGGTAGTAAGGGCTAAAAACAGACATTTGATAGTACCCCCTGGTCGAGAGGAGGTGGTAGACAAATGCCAGTTTTAGCCACGCCCGCCCATTCTTGGAATCCGCTTGCACCGCGGCGCGAGCGGTTTTTAGCTCCTGTACCAGACCCAGGTCGATCAGCAAGATCGCAAAGTCATCCTCCGGTCGTGGCTCGAAATTATCCCACGACCAGCGCGCCTGGTTTCCCTCGAACACCACCCCGGCGGGCAGGCTGACCGGTTCACCCGACGGCATGATGTAGGGCAGATCAAACCGATCGTAAGGCAGGCCGGTCAACGTCTCCTCGGAAGCCGGAAAAGGCAGGTTCACGATCAGTTCAGCCCGTCCGATCGGACCGGCCCAACCCGCCCCCGTCTGGAAGATGTAGTACAAAGCCAGCTCGCGCGACTTGATGGTTTGGATCAGCGGCGCCAGGTAGCTGACGTGGATCAAGGTTTTCTTTTCAGCCGGGAAGGTCACCTGAAAGCTCGCCCAGGGCAGCTCGGGCCGATCCGCGCCTTTTGGATTGGGCAGCTCGACCACCTGATAAGCTATCGGTTTCTCACCCACTTTCACTGCGAACTTCACGATACGCGGCACAATCTCATCTGAATTAAGCTCCCAGCTCAGCTTTTCCAGGGCGGAAGCCAACGGGAACCAGACGGTCATACTCACCGGTTTGCCGGTCGGATTCAGCATCGTGAACTCCGCCTGCACCTCTGCGACCGCCGGGTACCAGGTACTGGTCGTTGAGAATCCGTATGCCTGCGGATTTAATTTGACCAGCGCGTTATCCGCTTTGGTCGCCGGACGCACAGTCATCACAACCTTTTCAGCCGCCATCTGGATCGGTGTATCGCCTCTTGGCTCGATGCTGCTGCCGCCCGGCAGGATCGGATGCACACCCACGTCCGCCCGCGCTGGGGATGCGACCAGCAGCCCGGCCAGGATACTCACCCCTACAATCAGTACCAAGACGATGAAGCCCAACGCATTTCTTGGCTTTCTACTTATACGAGTTAGATTTGACATACAAACTGCCTCAACTTTCTTCGAAATGTGGCTACCACTTGATCCAACCTGGGCCCCGGTGTTCATCATGGTTCAAACGGATCCGCCATTACGTACGAAATCTATTATCACACCATATTTTCTATTGCCTGTTCGATA
>CAYGZL010000152.1:0-25420 GCA_964354345.1 uncultured Anaerolineaceae bacterium
GCCGGCCTGATTGCCCGCCACACTGTCAAGCCACTGGATATGGATGATGACCAACTTCCTGGGATTACTGCCGTGGATCGGGGGCGCAAGGCGCAGCGAATCAACCCTAATGGCAGCAAGCGGGCCATCATCGAGCTGAACACAGGCCAGCACCAGGCTTTGATTTCTGTGGCGTTGTGGCAATCCAACCAGCAACTGCGTAAGCGCAAGTTCAAGACGCCGGTGAACCAGGGAAATCCAACCCGCGAGTACTTACTGACCGGCGTTGGGTGCTGTTGGGAATGCCACGCCTGGGATGGCCGCAAAGCCAGCCTGCGCGGCGCAACCGGGGTGGGTAGTTACACCTACTACCGCTGCGCCACCCTGCACGACTTGTATAAGACGCGGCGCAAGCGCAAGCCGGAAGAAGCTGAACCGACCCTGCCAGCAGTTGGGATTACGGCTGGGCCTGGCGGTATGGGGAGCGAACTGCCTGATCGTCACAAGGCCAACCTGCGCACCGAAATTCTGGAAGAGCAGATCAATCAACTGGTTGAGGCCATGGTAATCCCCAAAGACTGGTACGAGGGCATCCTGGCGTATTACCTGAGCGATGACGGCATGAGCGAATTCGAGATGCAGGGATACAACATGCGCCAAGAGCTGGCCCGCCAGCGAGCGTTATTCCGCCAGGGGCACATTACCCAGGCTGAATATGAAGAAGCCTACCTGCGGATCAACCGTTATTTGCAGCAGTTCAAACCTTCTGCACGTCCCGAGGCCCGAGAAGTCATCCCGCTCTTACAAGACTTCGCCGGTATCTGGCGCCAAATGAACCTGGCCGAGCGCCGCGCCATTTTGCAGACCATGTTCACTGGCTTATACTTCGATGCCGAAGGCCAGCTACGCAAGGCATCTGCCAATAGCCCATTTGATCGGCTACTCGGCCTGGTGGTGCAGGAACCTGGCGTTTCGGTTGACCTGAAGGAGAGCGCAAAAATCGCTTGACGATTTTGCGGTTTGTGAAGATAATAAAATACCCGGTGTTTGGGCGCCCCCCTCGCTCAAAACCGGGTGTTTTGTTCTCCGTAGTTTTCATTATCGCCGAAAATTTTTATTTCTTGGCCAAATACCCAATTGCTGCGGACAGCACTTCCTCCACCATCTGGTCACGCAGCGCCGGATCAACCAGTTTTCCGCTGTGAAACAATATAAAGGGGGCGTTAACCATCGCCAGCACCGTTCCCGCCGTTAAAAAGGGATTGCGCGGCTCAAAGACGCCAGATTCCATGCCTTTTTGCAGTAAAGTCGCCAACCGTCCGGCGGTCACCTGCATGCGCTGACGGTTTTCTTCAGGAGTTTCCCCGCCCACATCAGCCATCACCCATGCGATGCGATACAGATTGGGGTTTTCGCGGGCAAAAGCGATAAAAAAGCGCAACAAGTCTTCCACCACAAGGGCAATGTCTTCCGTTTCGGCGCGTTGATTAAAAAACTGCTGTTTGGACTGCCATTTGGTCATTTCGCGTTGGCGCAGGGCGCGCAAAATGGCGGCCTGGTTCTCGAAATAGGTATAAAGCGACATGTGCGCCACGCCCATGCGCTCGGCAATGGCCCGGCTGCTGATGGCCTGCGGGCCTTCTTCCTGCAAGATAGCAAGAGCCGTGTCGAGAATTTGCTCGCGCATGGCGTCCAGTTCGGCGTCTGTCTTTTTGGGTCGAGGCATTGGCGAATTTCATCCTTTCTCATGAACAATGCCTTTGCCGAAAAATGGTGGCAGTGGGTTTTGCCAATTCTCTCAGATTTTTTCCGCAGATTTCGCAGATTTACCCGCCTGGCTTTCTTGTCTGCGTTCATCTGCGGATGAGATGAATTGAAGCGCCGCTCAAGAACGGCAAAGGCAATGATATAAGGCAAGAAAATTATACACCGGTGAAAACGGAAGCAGGCTGCCCTCTTGACGAATAACCTATACCATGTATAATTTATACACTGTATATTTTACCACAAGGAGCACACACTGCATGGGCAATTTTCTAAAATGGGTACTGATGGTGCTCGCAGGCCTGGGCCTGCTGGCAGCGGCTTTCGTGTGGGTCTACGCCCCTATCCGCGCCAAAAACCTGGCTGCAAAGTACGCGCAATTCCGGGCGGAGCACCAGGCCGAACACGATGCCATCGACGCGCAGTTCAATCACCAGGATACGGTGGTGAACGGACTGAAATGGCATTATGTTGAACAGGGCAACCCGGATGGCCCGGTGATTTTGTTCCTGCACGGTCTGCCCGAAGGCTGGTATTCGTGGCGCTACGTTCTGCCACTGGTCGATCAGAACTACCGCCTGATCGCCATCGACATGAAAGGCTATGGCCGCTCCGATATGCAGGATGACAATTACAACTGGCACACGGTTGCCCAGGAAACCCTGGATTTGATGGACAGCCTGGGCGTTGAAAAATTTTACGTGGTCTCTCACGACTGGGGCACGATCATCGGCAGTGTGCTGGTCGGCGACCATCCCGAGCGCATTTTGGGCTACGTGCGCATGGAAGCGGATTTGATCATACAAGGCAACGGCGTCACCCCGCCACTTTCGGTTTACGTGACCAAACCCCAATGGCTGCTGTTCCAAAACAACTGGATTGCCAGCTACCTGTACCAGGATGCGGGTTGGTTCATTGGCGCCATCTACCCGCCGCGGATGACCACCACTTTCAACCAAGTCGACCGCGACTATCTGACCTATGAATATTCCCGGCCCGGTGTGGCGACGATGAACCCCAAATACTTCCTGACGAAGAATTGGGATTTATTCAGCGCCATCGGCAAAATCTGTAACAACAACTTCCCCTTCCCCGTGCTGCAATTGCAGGCCGACAGCGACCCGGCTCAGCTTCCATCCATCTTTGCAGATTTGGAAACGAAATGTCCCAACATCCAGATCGAGTGGGTCACCAACGCCAGCCACTTTGATAATTTCGATCAGCCAGAACAGGTGGCGGACGCGATCAATCGCTTTGTCCATGCTACAGAACGGTAAATCTCGTCAAGTGGCTCACTTTGAAATCAACAGGAGAAAAAAGATGATCCAACAATTCTCGAAAAACCAGAACTGGGCAAAACTCGCCCCGGTGCTTGGCGTGGTTTCCACGCTTTGGCTGCTTTGGTTTTTCAAACCAACCGAGGCGCTCTTTTGGGCCTATATCAATATTCCGCTCTACTTTTTCCACCAGACGGAGGAACATCTCTGGCCTGGCGGGTTCAAAAATTACATTAATCGAGTGATTAACCATCTGCCAGAAGGCCAGGAAACCCTGACGGACATCAAGGTTTTCTGGGTTAACATCCTGCTAGTCTGGGTGGCCTTCCTGGTTTTTGGCATTCTCGCGCTCGTCAACCTTGGGTTTGGCCTGTTCATTATCGTTTTTAGCATCCTGAACTGCCTGACGCACATTTTCCAGGGTCTCAAGCGCAAAGAGTGGAACCCTGGTCTGGTGATGGCGAGCCTACAATTCCTGGTTTCACTCTACGCGGCCTATTTTGTGACCGTGAACGGATTATCCAACCCGGTCATCTCGTGGATCGGCACGGTGGTTTGCTCTGCGCTCATCCATGCGCTGCTGTTTCGATTTGTGTTGAAAGAATAACAAGAGATAAAGCCATGAAAAAAGTATTTGAAATCCTGCTGCCCGCCAAAATCGATAACACCATCCGCGGCTGGAAACTGCCCTTCTATGTGTTTGCGCTGTATGCCATCGTCAGCACGGTGCGGAGCTGCATCCACCTGCTCGCTCCCGATGGCGGCGCAGGCACGATCGCCGGCATGGACCTTTCGGTAGCGGGCGCAGATGGGATCATCTTTGCCTTTGCGCTGTGGGGCAGCTCGCAGTTGCTGTTCGCCATCATTCAACTGCTGGTCGTCATCCGCTACCGCTCGCTGGCGCCGTTCATGTGGCTGATGCTGATCCTGGAAGTGCTGCTGCGCGAGCTGGTGGGACACATAAAGCCGGTCACCTTCGCCCACATGCCGCCGGGGGCCATCGGCAACCAGCTCATCCTGCCGCTGGCGGCGATCATGCTGGGGCTGGCGCTGTGGAGCGGCGTAAAGTACACTAGATCGATCGAGAATAATTGAGGTAAGCAAAATGAAAGAAAAAATGAAGGATATCTACTGGCTGCCAGCAAGCGTCTTGCTCTTTATCGGCGGGTTGGATGTGCTGCGCGGATTCATGCACACCTTCCTGCTAACCTGGTCAGCGGCCAACTTCGCAAAATTCGATATGGCGACAGTGCCACAGGATCAGATATTTCTGCTCGGCGTGTTTGGCATCTCGAATTTCCTGACGGGTTTCATCTATTTTTTGATCAGCCGAAAGGCACGGGAACTCAGCCCATATGTGCTGATCATCATCCCCCTGACTTACGTTTTGGGTTTGATCGGAATTTGGTCCGGTAATGTGCATGGACAGGCGGCGTTTGAGGGTAAGTATTTCATGGCCGTCTATTTCGCCATCTGCATCATCACATTCATA
Organism: uncultured Anaerolineaceae bacterium; assembly: GCA_964354345.1. Lineage (GTDB taxonomy): Bacteria > Chloroflexota > Anaerolineae > Anaerolineales > UBA4823 > CAYGZL01. The sequence goes on from CAYGZL010000152.1 coordinate 4,513, forward strand.
GCCTTTCAATTTCAAAAAAGGGGCCAGGCGAAAACCGCCGTTTAGAAAAAGATGAAGAAGATCACAGCTCTCTTGCTCCTGGGTCTTCTCGCCGCCCTGCTGGGTGGATCGGTGGGCGCCGTCACGGCGGGATTTCTGCATTTCATCGAATGGGCGCAGCACCTGCTGTGGGAGGTGATCTCGATCAACCTGCCCTGGCAAACGCTGCTCGTATGCACGCTGGGAGGCGTGCTGGTCGGCCTGTGCCAGCGCACCCTGGGCGACCATCCGCAAACGATCAACGAGGCCATCGCAACCATCAACAAGACCGGGCGGCTGGACTATGCTCACCTGCCGCATGGCCTGGCCACGATCTCGGTCTCGCTGATCTTTGGCGCCAGCCTCGGCCCTGAGTCGGCCATCATCGATCTGCTCGGCGGGCTGGGCACCTGGGTCGGCGATGTGATCCGCACCTTGCGCCAGCGCTTCGATCTGCAGCGCCCGGTCCAGGCCAAAAACCGGCTGGTTAAGCTGCTGCAAAGCTGGCCCAACCTGATCGCGCTGTTGGTGGGCGCAGTCGCTTTTTTGAAGCTGCTGGCGGGCCTATATGGCGGCGGTTTCCTGAATTTTCGCGAAGCGTTCCAATGGAGCGACCTGCTGTGGAGCATCCCATGCGGGTTGATCGGCGCGGCGGGCGGATACCTGTTTATGGGGTTGCAAACCTGGACTAAAAAGCTGGCAGCTCCTCTGAAACAAAAGCCCGTGCTGCGCGGGACGTTGGGTGGATTCGCCCTGGGGCTGGTCGCCTTGTTCCTGCCCCTGATGCTTTTCTCTGGACAGCACGGCCTGCAGCAGGTCTATTAGCAGGCAGCCCAACTCGGGTTCGTCACCCTGCTGCTGATTGCGCTGGCGCGTTTGTTCATCGTCAACTGGCTGCTGGCGACCGGCTGGAAAGGCGGCCAGTTCCTGCCGATCATGTTCAGCGGGGCGGCGTTCGGGCTGGCAATCGGCGTGTTATTCCCGACCATCCCGGCCCCGGCAGCGACATCCACAAATGGGCCGCGCTGGAGAAGACGCACGTTTTCCCGGTGAAACCGGTGGTAACCCTGGCCGCGGTGCGGGTGATCGTTGCAGTTTTATTCATAGTAATTGCGGTGGCGCTGATTTAAGAGCCGCATTACAGAATGTATTCATCCATCAAGCAACCGTAAGGTTTATCGGCCTTCACATGCCCGGTAAAAATAGTAAAACGCCTCGGGGCTGGTTTTCTTAACCTTGTTCAGCCGGTTATAGGCCAGGTTATGAATAGCCAGGTCAGCCAGATTCAGCGCAGGATCAAAACGTGCAACGGTTGGCTGCTGGTTGTCAATTAATCTCGTTAAGTAAGCCACTTTGGCAGCGCACAGGATGGCTGAGTCGAGAGTGAAATGCTCTGCATACACAAACCCGGCCATCTTTTTGATGCCATTCAGCAGTTCTGCAAATTCTTCAGGGGCACCATAACCACGCACGCCAATCAGGCAGGCTGTAGCAAAGCTGTCGGCCAGTACATTTGCTGTGGAAAGATGATGCAGACCACGATAGGCAAGTTCTTGGTCTGCAATGGTGTGAAATGTACTGGCAACCAGGTGCATGTCATGTACCGCGTCAAAGAGCAGCCCCAAATCATAGAGTTGCTTGATGATTTCCAGTTCCTTGTCTTTGCCGTAGAGGATACCCGTTGTATGAGGGGCAAACGCGGTCAGCTTATCGCCAAACAGGCATTCGGGAACCGGGCAGGTGATCTGGGTTGGCTCGCCCTCGGTAACGAGCAAGCCCGATTGGATTGCAACTGTCTGGCAAACCGGGTAGGGATTGGTCTCAAACAGGATGTCCAGCAGGATTGAGCTTTCTTTACCTTGAATAGCAGACTGAAAAAAGAACTTGTAATGGCGCTTAGGAACCGCGCTGGACCGTTCGTCTTCCTCGAAGCGGTGAAATACTCCTTGTCGGATCACCTGCTGAATGGCTTCTTCCAATCCCTGATCCGTCTCCATAACGATATCGAGATCAATTGAAAACCGCATCGGTGTTCCCATGATCAACAGCAACGAGGTGCCGCCTTTGAAGATGAAATCAATGCCACCAGCGCGTAAGTTTTCGAGCAGCGTCAGTGCCAGGATCATTTTCTCGATCAGAATGGGATCGGTAGGGATTTGCGAAGTCCCCCGAATCCTCATAATCCATTCTGAAGTACGCGATTGGCTTGAAATCATTCGTTGGATACCTCCAGTTGTATCAACTGTATCTTGGTTTTCTTCTGCAGAAAATCACGGAGTTTTTGATCCAGCTTGCGGCGCTGTGCATAGCGGAAGATCGCCTTCTGACTGACCTGGTAGCGTTCAAAAGCCGCGTCGAAAATGTGTGCCAGCTCTTCCCCGTGGAAGATATAGAAAATGTCCTCATCCGCGAAAATATCCACCAGGATTTTCTCCAGCTTGGGCGTGGAAACGCCTTCTACTTTTTGATGCGGAGACTGGCTGAGCAGGGATGTTATAACAATACTGTCGGATCGAGGCAAGATATACCGTTCGAAGGTTAACCGATCCGGTTGTAAAAAGACCCTGCCGAAAAAACGAGCATTCAGAAAATTGAACACCGATTCGGAAACATCTTTTTCCGTTTCCAGGATGAACTGGCTCTGGCCAGGCTGGTGCAGCATAAACTCATGCAGGAGGCGCGTTTCCCAGATCAGGGTTTCGGCATAGGGAAATGCCGTTTTTACCTCATGATCAATCTGGCGCAGTTCAGCAGAAAAAGATGGCGTGAACTTCTTCAACGCATGAGGTGTATTGTGTCCGTTAGGGAATCGGTAAATGCCAGCGTCTGCAGGGATAATCTGATTGCGCCGTTCCAGTGCATAGAGGATCCTGCGAAAAGCCGGTTCTGAGAGCGATGGCGACCGTTTCTGGTAAAAATTACGCAGATCTGCCTTGCCAAAGTACTTGCGTCCAGAGAAAGCGCCGCGTAGTTCAGGGAGGAACAAATTCATATCGTTCATTTTCTGTCTCTCCTTGATTCCGTAATTCGTCACTGAACGTATTTAGGTGACAAATTACGAAATCTTTATGCGTAGTATAACACTTAATCTGGATATTCATGCGCTAAAAGTCGAATTCACGCCGGTTACCTGGAAAACAAAAGCTTATTAATTGCTCTGAGTAAAACCTTAGGTTTTGTTCAGAGCAATTTTGCTACGTTATAATGCCGGATGATTTCTTGGACTCTGAAGCGCACGGCATAGTCATAGAGTAAATCAATATCCCTATCAGTTCTCTATACATAGCGTCTCAGAGCCCCGTAAACGAGCGGCATCTCCATCTGGTTTCTGCTTCGCACGATGTCGCAGATCGTCCTTTCCAACCCGGTGGCTCGAATGGGATTGCCATGAGCTGATTTCATTGTGATCACTCTCGTGTCGAACAGATTCCGATTGACGTAGAAAATCTTCTGCCCACTCTGGATTAGGAAGACGGAATGGTAACCAACCGGCACCGTAAGTGAATATTGCAATGGGTTTCGATCGGTCACATCGTGGAGATAGAGCGCGGTTTCGTGCGAGTAAATCGAAGATTTATAGATGGCCTGTATGCTGAATAATTCGTCCTGGATCGAATCTTTCGCCTGATAAACGCCTCTGGAAATCTTTTCAATTACGCCGTTTCTCTCCATGATGGAAAGGTAAGTTCTGGGAATGTTGAACTCAGCCAGATCGGAATTACAAGAGTACCGTTCCGGCTTGCTATAATTTTTCTGGTTCGCTCCAGAGGTGATAATGCGTCTTGTACAACCATACTCATATTATAATTAAAATGAGTATAGTTATAAAGAACAGCTCACCCCCTATCCTTCTGTTCCAATGTGTGCAAAATGTTAGGCAAAGCCGAATATTTAGTACAAACTGCTTCGTAAATCGTCACCTTTTGGTTAAGGTGACGATTTACGAAAAGTGTCGTAGAAACACCATAAAGCTTCCTGCAATCCAGAGCCGCATCAATCATTTCTCTCAATCTGTCAACGACAATTAGATTTGCCCATTGACGACAATGAGAAATGCCCATAGTTGATCGTGCAACGATCTGCACATTTCGATAGCCTGCTTTCGCCGGAGCTATCCGTAGCGCAAAGGAAGCCACGGAGACGAGCACCGTCAAGGGGAACAATCTGGTTGATAACGGTGAGCTATCTTTCATAGTCCGTGGTACAATAATCAATAATAATTATCTATAAATATTTACTATCTTCATAAATCTCATGACCGATCCAGATGTACGTTTTAATCAACTGATTGCCGCATTGAAAGAACGCGATTTCCGGCTTACCCCCCAGCGGGTCGAGCTGGTGCGTCTCATCGCCGCCAGTGAAGGACATCCCAGCGCGGCGCAGCTCTATGAAAGGATCAAGGTTCAATTTCCCACCATGAGCCAGGCCACGGTTTACAAAACCCTGGCGCTGCTCAAAGAAATGAACCAGGTCTTAGAAATTGATTTGCGAGATGACAGCCGCTATGATGGCAACCGCCCTCAGCCTCATCCGCATTTGATTTGCATGAAATGTAACAAAATCGTTGATGGGGAAGTATCTCTCGATCAGGAAGCGCTTAGAAAGCTGGAGCAAGTATCGGGTTATACGATTTTGCGTCCTCAAATAACCCTTTATGGGCTTTGTCCAGACTGTAAAGCGGAGAGATAAGAAGTTCTTCTTAGAAACCGCGAATAATTTATTCGTACTGCTTCAACAATTCACACCACGAAAGGAGTAAATAAGATGAGCGAAGAGAGCAAGTGCCCGGTTCACCACCGCACTGCCGGAGGCGGCACGACGAACCAGGACTGGTGGCCGAACCAGTTGAGGCTTGATATCCTGCACCAGCATTCATCCAAGTCCAATCCGATGGGCGAGGGTTTCAACTACGCTGAGGAATTCAAAAAGCTCGATCTAGAAGCCTTAAAGAAGGATCTGCGTGAACTAATGACCCAATCGCAGGATTGGTGGCCGGCCGACTGGGGTCACTACGGTGGACTCTTCATCCGGATGGCCTGGCACAGCGCCGGCACCTACCGCACCGGCGATGGCCGAGGCGGCGGAGGCAACGGCAGCCAGCGCTTTGCGCCGCTCAATAGCTGGCCCGATAACGTCAATCTCGACAAGGCGCGCCGGCTGCTCTGGCCGATCAAGCAGAAGTACGGACGGAAGATTTCCTGGGCCGACCTGATGATCCTGACCGGAAATGTCGCCCTGGAGTCGATGGGCTTCAAAACCTTCGGCTTCGCCGGCGGGCGCGAGGACATCTGGGAACCGGAAAAGGATATTTACTGGGGCTCCGAAGACAAGTGGCTGGGAGACCAGCGTTACTCTGGCGACCGGGACCTAGAAAACCCGCTCGCTGCCGTGCAAATGGGCCTCATCTACGTGAACCCAGAAGGGCCAAACGGCAATCCGGATCCGGTTGCCTCGGGGCGCGACGTGCGCGAGACCTTCGGCCGTATGGCCATGAACGATGAAGAGACTGTCGCTCTCATCGCTGGAGGACACACTTTCGGCAAGGCCCACGGCGCGGGCGACCCAACCCTGGTCGGCCCCGAGCCCGAAGGCACTCCCATCGAGGAGCAAGGCCTGGGCTGGAGGAACCGCTTCGGCACCGGCAAAGGCGCAGACACCACCAGCAGCGGCATCGAAGGCGCTTGGAAACCCTATCCCACGAAGTGGGATAACGGCTATTTGGAAATGCTGTTCACCTATGAGTGGGAACTGGTCAAAAGCCCGGCGGGCGCCCACCAGTGGGTGGCTAAGAACGTCAAGCCGGAGCACATGATCCCCGACGCGCACGACCCGTCCAAGAAGTCCCCGCCGATGATGACCACGGCTGACCTGTCGCTGCGGTTCGACCCAATCTACGAGCCTATCGCTCGCCGCTTCCAGCAAGACCCGCAGGCTTTCGCCGAGTCGTTCGCCCGGGCCTGGTTCAAGCTGACGCACCGCGACATGGGCCCGCGCGCTCGCTATCTCGGCCCGGAGGTTCCGGCGGAAGAGCTCATCTGGCAAGACCCCATCCCTGCGGTCGATCACAAACTGATTGATGTACAGGATATCGCCTCCCTCAAGTGCAAAATTCTGGCTTCTGGCCTTTCTGTTTCGGAGCTGGTTTTGACCGCCTGGGCGTCGGCGTCCACCTTCCGCGGCTCCGATAAGCGCGGCGGCGCTAACGGCGCCCGAATTCGCCTGGCCCCACAGAAGGATTGGGAAGTCAACCAGCCTGCCCAACTGGCGAAGGTGCTCAAGACCCTGGAGGGCATCCAGCGCGCGTTCAACAGCGCCCAGTCTGACGGCAAGAAGGTCTCGCTGGCTGACCTGATTGTCCTGGCCGGCTGCGCGGGCGTCGAGCAGGCTGCGAAGAATGCCGGTTACGAGGTAACGGTTCCCTTCACGCCGGGACGCATGGACGCCTCGCAGGCGCAAACCGATGCCGCCTCCTTCGCCGTGCTCGAGCCGAAGGCAGACGGCTTCCGCAACTACCAGAAGGCCCGCTATGCCGTATCAGCCGAGGAAATGCTGGTGGACAAGGCGCAATTGCTGACTCTGACCGCTCCTGAGATGACGGTGCTCGTGGGCGGGATGCGCGTCCTGAAGACTAACTTTGGTGGGACCCAGCACGGCATCTTCACCAAGCGCCTCGAGGCGCTCACCAATGACTTCTTTGTGAATCTGCTCGACATGGGCACGGCATGGAAGGCAACATCGGATGATGGTTATATGTTCGAGGGTCGTGATCGCGCAACCGGCGAACTCAAGTGGACCGGCACCCGCGTTGACCTGATCTTCGGCTCGAACTCCCAACTGCGTGCCCTGGCGGAAGTCTATGCATGTGAGGACGCCCGGGAAAAGTTCCTGCACGACTTTGTCGCGGTGTGGAACAAAGTCATGAACCTTGACCGTTTCGACCTCGCCTGATCGCAGCAAGGTCAAGCAAAGCCATTTGATGCACCACAACACATCCCTCGGATCTGTAATCTGGGGGATGTGTTGTGGATTAATGGTCGGATCGCTTAATACCGAAAAGCTGCACGGATTACCAGTCGGTTTTGCTCTGCGTCTCCACGGAAGAACCCACCAACCCATCTAGGCATACGTTTCACGGTTTTCATATTCTCTCCGATCTTGAGCAAATATTTTTACTATTTCTACCATTATACTCTACAATATGTTATAATAATATATACAATATAGGACAATCTCTGGGAAAACTCTATCTCCCTGCTTGTGGGTGCGTTTGTTGAATGCGGCAAAGGAATGTCGCAATGACCAATAAGCTGGTGTTGAAAGGAAATCGTATATGACAGAAACCCCGAAATATTCTATAATCAAGAAACAAAACGAGATTGAAATCCGGAATTACCCCACTTACATTCAAGCTGAGGTAGCCGTTGACGAAAAGCAATATCAATCAGCCATTGAAAAAGGTTTCAATGTTCTGGCGGGATATATTTTCGGCAATAATGTCTCGAAACAAAAAATCGAGATGACCACCCCCGTCCAGGCATCTCACTCCGAAAAAATAGCCATGACCACACCGGTTACTGTCACCGGCGAATCCGGTTTCACGGTGGCTTTCATCATGCCATCTGTATACACCCTGGAAACACTGCCGCAGCCGAGAGACAGCCGGGTTCACTTCAAACGGATTCCCGCCCGCTCCCTGGCTGCCATCCGGTTTTCTGGGTTCTTCCGACAGGATACGATCCAGAAAAACAAGCAGCGCCTCAGCCAATGGCTGCAAGGACAAGGCATTGAAACGGAAGGGGACTTCATCGTGGCTGGATATAATCCTCCCTGGGTGCCGGGATTTCTGGCGCGCAACGAAGTCTTGATCCAGATCGAAACTGAACTTCAGGAGAAAAAATGATGCGGTATTTCAAACTCTACCTTGTTTCACTGGCAGCCTTCTTCGCCATTGACATGGTTTGGCTGGGCCTGGCAGCGCGCTCGTTTTACCAGCAGCATCTCGGCTTTCTGATGGCCCCCAGCCCCAATTGGTTTGTGGCGATCATTTTCTATTTGCTGTTCGTCGTGGGCGTTTTGGTGTTCGTCGTTTTGCCCGGCCTGGAGAAGGATTCGCTCAAAATAACCCTGCTGCGGGCGGCTTTGTTTGGTCTGATCACCTATGCCACCTACGACTTGACCAACCTCGCCACATTGAAAGATTGGCCCGCGCTGCTCAGCATGGTGGATATGCTTTGGGGAACGTTTCTGAGTATTTCAGTCAGTTGCATCGGTTTCATCGCCGGCAAACGGCTTGTTTAATGCGATAATCAGTGAACAATTTCTTTTCATAAAAAGAGAAAATAAAATGGCAGCCAAAAGTAACGCAACAGACAGTTCTACAAGCGCAACGGATCGCAAGTTTACCGGATTGCGGCGCTTCAACCTGGTCATGGGATTCCTGCACCTGGTCCAGGGCATCCTCATGATCCTGATCAGCAATGACACCACTTACCCGATCTTTACCAATTACCTGAATTTTGATATTGCCACCCACTCGCTCAAGCCCAACACAGAGCTGTTCTATAATCTGCCGTTTGGGGTAGCCGTGGCTTTCTTCCTGCTCATCTCGGCTGTAGCGCATTTCTACCTGGCGACAATTGGCTACGGGCGCTATGTGGCAAACCTGAAGAAGGGCATGAACCCGGTTCGCTTTTATGAATATGCCCTCAGTTCTTCGCTGATGATCGTTCTGATCGGCATGCTGATTGGGCTTTGGGATCTGGGTGCGCTGATCCTGATCTTCACCCTCAATGCCACGATGAACCTGTTTGGCATCATGATGGAGCTGCACAATCAGCACACCGAGAAAACGAACTGGACGGCCTTTATCTACGGCTGTATAGCCGGGATCGTGCCATGGATCGTGATCATGCTCTACTTCGTGGGCGCGGTCAATTCTGGGGATGCCAAGCCGCCGGCATTTGTGTACGCCATTGTCCCGACATTGTTTGTCTTTTTCAATATCTTCGCCATCAATATGGTCTTGCAGTATAAGAAGATTGGCCCATGGAAGGATTACCTGTTCGGGGAACGCGTCTATATCATCCTGAGCCTGTCAGCCAAAACCGTGCTGTGCTGGCTGATCTGGACCGGCACCCTGGCCCCTGTATAGTGCAAGCCCTTATTGGCTCCATCCACACAAACCCGGATTCGGATTACTGAAAGTAAAAGGTATGATTCCATGAAAACAACCGATCGTAATGCGCTCATCGTTTTCCCGATTTTGGTCTTGATCGGCATGTTGGTGGCGCTTGCCGGCAGCCAGGGTGGCAGCCGGATTGCAGGGATCCCGGTCTTTGCCCTGCTGGTTGGCCTGGCCTTTCTCATCCAATGGCTGGTCTTTATCCCGGCTTACTGGCGGCAAACCGAGAAGTTCTTCGATCTGACAGGCAGCCTCACGTATATCACCGTCAGCACGCTGGCCCTGTTTTTGAGCGCCGGTGTGGATGGCAGAGCGATCCTGGTGTGGGCGCTGGTTGTGATCTGGGCAGTCCGCCTGGGCATCTTCCTGTTCCGCCGTATCCAAAAAGCGGGCAAGGATGATCGTTTCGATGAGATCAAGCCTTCCTTTATTCGCTTTCTGAACGTCTGGACCATCCAGGGCTTGTGGGTTACCTTCACGATGGCCGCTGCGCTGGTCACAATCACCACGACTAACCGTAAAGAGATGGATCTGTTCGCCCTGGTTGGCTTCCTGGTGTGGATTTTCGGATTTACGATGGAAGTCATGGCTGACCATCAAAAAAGTCGTTTCAGCGCGAATCCGGACAACAAAGGCAAGTTCATCCAAACCGGGCTGTGGTCTCGCTCCCGTCACCCCAACTACTTCGGCGAGATCGTGCTGTGGGTTGGCGTTATGATCATCGCCCTGCCGGTTCTGCAAGGCTGGCAATGGGTGGCTCTGATTTCTCCGATTTTTGTCACTCTGCTTATCACCCGCGTCAGCGGCGTTCCTTTACTGGAAAAAAAGGCCGACCAGAAATGGGGTGGCCAGGCAGAATATGAAGCCTACAAGAAGCATACGCCCGTGTTGATCCCGCGGTTGAAATGATTGGCTGCAACGCATGAACTACCAGCACCGTTTTCGTGTTCCGGTATCCATTGAGCAGGTGGCTGAATTTCACCGCCGCAGCGCCAGCATGGTCGCCATCACCCCTCCGCCGATTGTGGTTAAGGTGCAGCGCGCCCCGGCGGTTTTGGCTGATGGTGATGAGATGGCTTTTACGATGTGGCTCGGCCTTGCCATTCTATTTGCTTATCGAGCATGGAAAACAAGGAGAATACTGCAATGATTCGCAATCAATGGTACGTTGTCTTGGAATCTAACGAGGTCGGGGCTCACCCCATCGGAATCACCCGCCTGGGCGAGAAAATGGTCTTCTGGCGAGACCAGGTGGGTAAGGTCTGCGCTGCTGTGGACCGCCGCCCGCATCGCGGCGTGGCGCTCAGCGCCGGGGTGAAATATGATGAACATTTGCAGTGTCCCTTCCACGGTTTCGAGTTCGATTCGTCTGGCCAGTGCGTTTTAGTTCCAGCCAACGGGCGTAATAGTGTCGTTCCCAATGCCATGCGGCTGATTACTTATCTGACCTATGAAGCCCATGGGTTAATTTGGTTGTGGTGGGGAAACCCAGCGCCTCAAGATCTGCCGGCGCCGGAATTCTTCGACAACCTGGATGAAACCTTCTATTACGGTTCAGCCCGCGATCCCTGGGACGCCCATTATTCACGAGTCATCGAAAACCAGTTGGATGTCGTTCACCTGCCGTTCATCCACCGGAACACCATCGGGCACGGCAACCGTCGGGTGGTGGATGGGCCGGTGGTGGAATGGAAGGGCGACAAGATGCTCTATACCTACGTATTCAACCGCGTAGATGATGGGACAGCGCCGCGGAAACCCAGCGAGCTCTCGCCCAAATCAGCCACCAGCGTTCATCTGGAATTCATCTTCCCCAACCTGTGGCAGAACTATATCAGCGAAAAGGTGCGCATCCTGGCGGCATTTGTCCCGGTGGACGACGAGCACACGATCCTCTACCTGCGGTTTTATCAGAAGTTTATGCGCTTACCCCTGCAGGGCCAACTGGTTGCCCGTCTGGCCATGCCGATGAACGTGTATATTGCTCACGAGGACCGGCGGCTGGTGATCACCCAGCAGCCCAAGGCCAGTGGACTAAAGATTGGCGAGATTCTGATCCAGGGCGACCTGCCGATTATCGAATACCGCCGGAAGCGGGCCGCCCTTCAAAATCAAATTGGGCGCCAGTCATAACGAGCGCCGGGCATGAGAAGCGATATCGGAGCAAGCGCATGAATACTGCGTTCTGGTGGATCCGCCGTGACCTGCGGCTGGGTGATAACCATGCGTTGGCAAGCGCCCTGCGTCAAGCAACGGTGGTGCTCCCCGTATTTATCCTGGATCCCAGGCTGCTGGTATCGCCATATGTTGGACAGGCCCGGCTGGGATTTCTGTTCGAAGGCCTGCGCGCCCTGGATGCCAGTTTGCGCTGCCGGGGGAGCATGCTCATTGTGCGCCAGGGCGATCCACAAGTTGTGCTTCATGCACTGAGCGAGGAAACTGGCGCGGAGGGCATCTTTGCTGAGGCAGACGTCTCGCCCTACGCCCGCCAGCGCGATGAACGGTTGAAACGCGAGCTGCCCCTGACTCTCCTACCCGGCGTCACGGTTCACCCCTGCGCCAATTTGCACAAAGCAGATAGCTCGCCCTATACTGTTTTCACCCCCTTCAGCCGGATGTGGCGCAGCCTGCCCTTCCCTGGCAGCCCGTTTGCTGCGCCGGAACGTCTGCCCGCACTGCCTGCGCTGCCTAGCCTGGACCTACCCTCCAAACCTCGTCATCCCGCCAACAGCCCGTTTCCTGCCGGGGAAGCCGAAGCGCAGCGCAGACTGGCCGCATTCACCGATCTCACGATCAAGCGTTACGCCGAGGACCGTAACCGCATGGATTTGGACGGCGCATCGGGATTGTCCCCGTACCTGCGCTTTGGGATGATTTCGGCGCGCCAGGCGGTTTGGGCGTCGCGCGAGGCCGAGGCACGCGCCGCGGATTCTCCCGCCCGGCAGGGTGCGGAAACCTGGCTTAACGAGCTGATCTGGCGCGAATTTTATGCCGCCATCCTGTACCATTTCCCTTATGTTCGCTGGATGACGCTTCGCCCGGAGCTGCGTAAAATCCCCTGTCGAGACGCCCCCGCTGATTTCGCGGCCTGGGCCGAGGGGCGCACTGGCTACCCGGTGGTGGACGCCGCCATGCGCCAGTTGAACGTTACCGGCTGGATGCACAACCGAGCGCGCATGATCGCTGCCTCGTTTTTGACAAAAGATTTATTGATCGATTGGCGGCTGGGCGAGCGCTATTTCATGCAGTACTTGCGGGACGGCGACCCGGCGGCCAACAACGGCGGCTGGCGTTGGACGGCAGGCACCGGCGCCGACGCCGCGCCATACTTCCGGGTGTTCAATCCCATCTTGCAAGGCAAGAAATATGATCCGCGCGGCGCTTATGTGCGCCGTTGGATCACTGAATTGGCCGCCGTCCCCGATAAGTTCCTGCATACCCCGTGGGAGATGCCCGCGGATATGCAGCACCGCGCGGGTTGCATCATTGGCAAAGATTATCCCACCCCTATTGTAGAGCACGCCCTGGCACGACAGTGCGTGCTTGCAGCTTACCGATCAGGAGGAAAACCATGAATCCATTGGCGCCTTTTGCCGACCAAAAATACTTGAATCTCGAAACCTTTCGCAAGAGCGGTGAGGGCATGAAAACCCCTGTCTGGTTCGTGCAGGATGGCGATATCCTTTACGTTCGTACCGTGGCGAATTCGGGCAAAGTGAAACGCATCCGCAACAATGCGCAGGTGAACATCGCCCCCTGCAAGGTGGATGGCGCTTTGCTCGGCGAATGGGTTCCCGCCCTGGCCCGCGAACTTAAAGACGAGGAGACCGACCGCAAGGTCAACAACCTGCTTGACAAGAAATATGGCCTGGTGAAAAAGATGTTTGGACTGGTTTCAGCGTTACAGGGCCGCAAAGACACGATTTTGGAAATTAAACCAGGAGAATGAAATGAAAGATAAGCTACGACAACTTGCTGTGATTGCGACCATCATGGTAACGCTTGTGGTCAATGGGCTGGCCAATGCTCTGCCCCTCAATGGTTTGAACACCGGAGAAATTTCCGACCGCTTCAAGGTCTATTTCGTCCCGGCGGGTTATGTGTTTTCCATCTGGGGCGTGATCTACCTCGGCCTGATTGCCTTCGCCATTTTCCAAGCGCTTCCCGCCCAACGGGAAAATCCTCGCCTGCGGGCTTCCAGCTGGTGGATTTCCATAGGGGGGCTGGCTAACACCGCCTGGATTTTTCTGTGGCACTACGAGCAGTTCCCACTGACGATGATCGCCATGCTGGTTTTGCTGGGCACGTTGATTGTGACCTATCTACGCCTGGGCATTGGCCGCAGCGCCGTTCCCGCAACCGAGACCTGGGCAGCGCGCTTACCGTTTAGCATTTACCTGGGTTGGATCACGGTCGCCACGGTGGCAAATGCCACTGCGCTGCTCGACTATTTGAAGTGGAATGGTTTCGGGATCGCGCCGGAAATCTGGATGGGGATGGTGCTGGCAGCGGTACTGGTGATTGCGGCGCTGATGAATTTCACTCGGCGGGATGTAGCCTACGCGGCCGTCATCCTGTGGGCGCTGGCTGGGATTTCAGTCCAACACGCTACCGTTTCGGCAGTAGCCATCCCCACCTGGATCACCTTCGGGCTGGTGGCGTTGACTCTCGTCACCGCATTTTTCCTGCGCTCAACAGGGAAAACCGCCCTGCAATCTTCGTAGGAGAAAAAACCATGGCCGTGCGTATTGTGACCGATAGCACCTGCGATTTGCCCACCGAGGTAATTGCCCGTTATGGCATCTCTGTTGTCCCACTCTATATCAATGTGGGCGATCAGAGCTTTTTAGATGGCATTGACATGAAACGCGATGAGTTTTACACACGGTTGCCCTCATTCTCAACCCACCCCACCACCGCCGTGCCGTCGCCACAAAAATTCCATGCCATCTATCAGGCGCTAGCCGATGAAGGCGCCAGTGAGATTCTGTCCATTCACATTTCAGCGGCTTTGAGTGGTACGGTTGATGTAGCATGCTCAGCTGCGCAAGAAACAACAGCGGTACCGGTTACGGTGTTCGATTCGCAGCAGTTGAGCCTGGGAACTGGTTTTCTGGTGGATACAGCGGCCAAAATGGCTGCGGAGGGCAGTTCAGTGGCCGAAATTATCGCTGCTCTTAACGATCAGATCCAACGCAGTCATGTCTTTGCGGCCCTGGATACGCTAGAATTTCTCAAACGCAGCGGGCGGATGAACAAATACATGGCAGGCATCGCCACATGGTTGCAAATCAAACCCATCATGATCATGCACAAAGGCAAACCCAATTCAGAGCGAGTGCGTACGAGAGATCGCGCAATGAAGCGTGTGGTGGAGATGCTGGCAGCCGTCGGAGCGCTGGAGCGCGTCGCCATCGTGCATACGCATGCGCAGACCGAACGAATCGCTGAGCTGCGCGCTCTGGCGGCTGGTTTGCTCCCGCAAAGGGATATCCTGACCGCAGATATTACCCCGGTGATCGGAGCGCATATTGGCCCGGGCGCTATAGGGTTTGCCGTTGTTGCGGTATCAAAACAATAAAGAAAGGAAATAACCATGAAAATCGCTAAGATGATCGCTTTGGTTGGCCTGCTGGCCATGACTGGCATCCTGATTTATGGATTCACAATGGGAGATTTTGCTGCTGAGGGAGCCAGACTACTGTCCATGCCCTGGGGAATTGTCTCGCTGGTTGACCTGTACGTTGGTTTTGCCCTCTTCTCATGCTGGATCGTATTCCGTGAAAAGGCGCTACTTCCCTCGGCTATTTGGGTGATCCTGATGATGGTGTTAGGTTTCTGGGCCGGCGCACTTTATACCCTCATCGCATTGCAGACCAGCGGCGGGGACTGGAAGCGTTTCTGGTATGGCAATCGCTCCACAACTATGTAACAGATGATGGGTGCGACGAAGCGGTGGCTCATTGCCATCATCCTGATCGGGGGAGTGGCTGTACTCGGCAGTTATGTTTGGGGCATCCAGGCCTATCCTGATGCCGGTCAAATCCTCTGGGGCGGGGTGCCAGAGAAAATTCGGCCGTTTTATACGTTCAACATGTTTCTGGCTGCCGCGGGCTATTTCCTTTTCACTTTTTTCATCCTTTTTCGTCTGGAACCAATTGAGACAAAGGTGACCAGCCGGTTTGGATTTGGGGTGTTTCATGGCCTTTATGCAGCCATCCTGATCCCGTCTGCGCTTTGGCTGCCGCTTACACTCTTAGCAGCTGATCAATCCAGCCAGGCTTTATTATGGGTGGTGAGAATCGTATTGGGAGTGGTCGGAGCAGCCTCACTGGGTTTGTTCTTGGCATTGCTGAAGGTCAAGCCGCCTCAGCCTGCGTGGGCCTATCGGCTGGCCATGGTTGGAAGCATTTTCTTTTGTATCCAGACGGTGATCTTGGATGCGATTGTATGGGGGGCATTCTTTCAGTTGTAGAGAAAAGACGATGTTTTCGGTTTTTGTCGAGTTGACCATGCGTCCTTTGCAACTGCCTGTTTTTTCTTAATGTTTTCAATCATATTGAAACAATCTGCCCAAAAGTTTTCGTTGATAACGAAGGCCAACGGCAAAGAGCGCGCAGGGGGATGTGGATCGGCGGCATCCCATTTGGGTACTGCAAAGGCTTATGCGCCAACTGCGAAGATCCCAATGGCAAGGATTACTGCCCGAATTTCGGCAACAAGAAC
Organism: uncultured Anaerolineaceae bacterium; assembly: GCA_964354345.1. Lineage (GTDB taxonomy): Bacteria > Chloroflexota > Anaerolineae > Anaerolineales > UBA4823 > CAYGZL01. The sequence goes on from CAYGZL010000152.1 coordinate 20,441, forward strand.
CTGGGCGACGGCAAGAACATCATCGCCCACCCGATTGAGAGCCTGGCGGTAAAGATGGTTTTTGATTGGTATGCTACCGGCCAGTACACACAGGTTCAGATCGTGCATATTCTGAACGAAACGAAAGTGCGCTTGCCCGATGGCAGCGAGGTGCAACTGCGGCAAAAAGGCCGCAAAAGCCCCACCAACCCTGGTCTGTTCGGGCGCGATACGATCCGCGACCTGCTCAGACGGTATTCTTACACCGGCAAAATCCCTTACCAGGGCAGACGATCAAGGCCGTCACCGCAAACGCAAGCCGCCATTGGAAGTACTGGATGGCAATCACCCCGCGCTGGTCAGCGAAGAGCTTTTCAACAAGGTGCAGGAAATCCTGGCCCTGGTCAATAAAAACATCCGCTATAAGAACGGCATACCGGTTCGCTTATTCCCACTGACTGAAATCTTGAGATGCGGCTACTGCGACAGCCGGATGCGCGGCGAAAAGGCCTTCCAGGATCGGCGGGTGTATGGTGATGGCGACCGGATTGACCACAAGAACAACTGCACGCAACCAATGGCCAACTCAGATGTTCTGGAAGAGCAAATGTACCAGTTCTTGCACGAGGTAATTGAAAACTCGAATGGTAAAGTGGATCTGGATGTGCTGCAGAAAGAAATCCAAATGGCCGAGCAGCGGTTTCTCCGTACGCGCGATATCAATATCTCTGGAGAAATTACCCGGGAGGTCTTTGAAAGCGAAAGAAATCGATTAGAATCTCTAAAAAGCGACTTGCGTTACGACTTCGTTGGTGCGACAATGACATCGCTCAGTTTCATCCGTTCGGGTGTCGCTAGGTGGCAATCACTTTCACAACTTGAAAAAAAAGGCTGCTTCAATTGGCAGTTGGAGCGGCCTGGGTACGAGAGAACGCTATCGTTGCGGTGCAGCCGTCGATTGCGTTTCTGTCTCTACTATCCACGTATTCAGATGGTAACATGGGGGAGATGGGGATTCGAACCTGCGGCCGAGATTTATCGTCCCGGCAACCGCTTAGCAGGCAGCCCCATTCGACCACTCTGGCACCTCCCCTGTTCAGTTGTTTGCCATCCGCCCTCAGCCACGGATCGCTGACCGCGGATGGCTTCTCCAGCGGAGGGAGAGGGATTCGAACCCACGTTGGATTGCTCCAAACCTGTTTTCAAGACAGGCGCCTTAAGCCACTCGGCCATCCCTCCAGTGCGGGGTTCCGCCGCCTTTCAGCAGCCTTCTCCCCTCCGGCTTCCCTCCGGAGCGCATCGAATTCTACCATAAAATCCCCTTTTGGTATGTGGTGGTGTGGGACATCCCCTCCTCCTGACGTTAAACGTTTAACGTTCAACGGTAAACATCTCCCTTCCGCGACCCGCCGGCCTCATCGTCCCACCCCCCTTCCATTCTATGCTATACTCTCTATTCTAAAACGTTAAAGGTTGGACGTTGATCGTTAACCGTTGCATCCACATTTCCTAACCTTTAAACCTTCCAACCTTCAACTTTTAACGTTAAACGTTAAACATTTCATGTCCCGCCTCTTCCTCAACACCCTGCTCGTCGCCTTCTTCTTCGGCCTCGAAAAGCTGCTCGGCTACGCCCGCTACATCCTCATCGCCCGCCAGTTCGGCTACTCCGCCCAATCCGACGCCTTCTACGTCGCCAACAACATCCCCGACCTGATCCTGGCGCTCATCTCCGGCGGTGCGCTGGCCGTCGCCTTCATCCCCGTCCTCTCCGAGCATCTCGAAAAAGGCGGTCGCCCGGCGTTGTGGGAGATCTTCTCGCGCGTCGCCAACCTGGTCTTCGTCGCCACCGCCGCCCTCTCCGTCCTGGTCGCAATCTTCGCCGTGCCGCTGGTGCGCTATTGGATCGCTCCCGGCTTCACTCCCGACCAGCAGCTCCTCGCCGCCAGCCTGATGCGTTTGAATTTACTCGCCACTTTCTGCCTCTCCCTGGGTGGGCTGGTCATCGCCGGTCTGCAGGCCAACCAGTATTTTCTCCTGCCCGCCCTGGCGCCCGTCGCCTACGACCTGGGCGCGCTGTTGGGCGTCTTCTTGCTCGCTCCCTCCACCGGTTACCATCTCGGTCCGCTTGTTCTGCCCGCCTTCGGTCTTGGCATCTCAGGTGTCATGCTCGGCATCGTCCTGGGCGCTGCCCTCTTTATCCTGATCCAGGTCCCCGGTCTGCTGCGTTACCAGTTCCATTGGCAGCCCCTGCTCTCCCTGCGCCATCCCTCCGTGCGCCAGGTGCTCTCTTTAATGGCTCCGCGCGTCCTCACCGCCGTCTTCATCTACCTGATTTTCATCGCTCAGGAGAATATCGCTTCCCGCCTTGCCGTCGGTTCCGTTTCCATGCTCAACTACGGTTGGCTCTTCCTGCAGGTTCCCGAGACGGTCATCGGCACCGCCCTGGCCACCGCCCTCCTGCCCTCCCTCTCCGCTCAGTTCGCCCGCCTCGACTTTTCTACCTTCGTCCAGACCCTCAACCATGCCCTGCGCATCCTGCTCGCCCTGACCATCCCCGGCGCCCTGCTGATCGCCATCGTCATTTCCCCCTTCGTCAGTCTCCTGGGCGGTTCCGCCGCCGACCAGTTCACCCTGGTGTGGGTCACGCGTGCCTTCCTGTTCGGTCTGGTCGGTCAAGCGCTGCTCGAGACCGCTTCGCGCGCCTTTTATGCCCAACAAAAAGCCCTCGTCCCGCTGGCCGCTTCGTTCCTCACTCTGCTCGTCTTTGTCTTCTCCGGCGTCCTTCTTGGCTCGCGTTGGGGCGCCGCCGGCATCGCCCTGGCCAACTCCCTCGCCTTCACCCTCGAAGGTCTCCTGCTCTGGACCTTGCTCCGCCTGCGCTTTCCCCAGGTGCTCCACACCGGCCTCACCCTGCCCCGTCTCCTGCTCGGTGCGGCTTTGGGCGGTCTGCTCGCCTATTTCATCTTTCATTCGGCCCTCTTGCCGCCCCTGCTGCTTGCTCTGCTTGCCCTCGGTCTGGGAGCGTTACTCACCCTGCCCTTCCTTTGGCCTGAGCTGAAAATCCTGGTTCATTTATAAAGGAACCCTCCCGCATGCGCCGCCTCTCCCCCCTGCTCCTTGCTTTCTTCCTCATGATGCCCGTAGTAACGAGTGTAGTAACGACGTCAGTCGTTTCTCCCTCTTCCTCCTCCGGTGAAACCGAATTCCTCGTCTTCCTCTCCCAGCAGGCCGACCTGAGCCGCGCCGCCTCCCTCCCCACCCGCTCAACCCGCGCCGCCTACGTCGTCCAGCAGTTGCGTGCCCTGGCCGAACGCACTCAAGCGCCCCTCCTCGCCGAGCTGCAGCAGCGCAACGCCGTTTATCGCTCGTATTGGATCGCCAACCTGATCTGGGTGCGCGGCGACGCTTCCCTCCAGCAGTTCCTCGCCTCCCGTCCCGAGGTCGCTCATATTTACGCCAATCCCTCCATCCAACTTGCTTTCCCTCCAGCCTCCGCCTCCCCCTCTGGGAAACCCTCGCTTACCAATGGTCTCTCGCCGTTCTCTCTGCTCCCCAGCCTCCCCCAGGGCATTGAGTGGAACATCCAGAAGGTCAACGCACCCGCCGTCTGGGCCGCTGGTGTCACCGGTCAGGGAGCGGTCATCGCCGGGCAGGACACCGGCTACCAGTGGGACCATCCCGCCCTCAAATCCAGTTATCGCGGCTGGAATGGTAGCACCGTCGATCACAACTACAACTGGCACGACGCCATCCACGAAAATAATCCCAGCACGCCCGCAGGCAACCCGTGTGGTTTTGATGTTACTGCGCCATGCGATGATTACGGGCATGGCACCCACACGATGGGCACCATGGTGGGCGATGATGGCGCCGGCAATCAAATTGGCATGGCGCCCGGGGCGCGTTGGATCGGTTGTCGCAACATGGAGCAGGGTTGGGGCAAGGCCTCTACCTACATCGAGTGCTTCGAGTGGTTCCTCGCTCCTACTGACCCGAATAACAAGAATCCCCGTACTGACCTGGCGCCAGACGTGATCAATAACTCCTGGAGTTGCCCTCCCAAAGAAGACTGTAGCTGGGATGTCCTGCAAAGCGTGGTCGACAATGTTCGCGCCGCCGGTATTGTCGTGGTCGTCTCCACGAACAACAACGGTTCCGCCTGCAACACCGTCAATGAGCCGCCCGCCATCTACGCCTCCGCCCTGTCCGTTGGCGCCACTGACTCGAACGACAATATTGCCGGCTTCAGCAGCCGGGGTCCCTCCGCCTTCACCAATTTATTGAAGCCTGAAGTCTCCGCTCCTGGGGTCAGCATCCGTTCCAGTGTCCCTACCAATACCTACAATTTCTCCCAGGGCACCAGCATGGCTGCCCCGCATGTCTCTGGCTTGATTGCCTTACTGCTCTCCGCCCGTCCCGATCTGCATGGCCAGGTAACGGCCATCACCCAGCTCATCCAAAGCAGCGCCGTCCCACTCACCACCAGCCAGGAATGTGGTGGAATCCCTGGTTCGCAGGTGCCGAACAACACCTACGGCTATGGTCGCATCGATGCCTGGTCTGCGTACCAGGCGGTTCTCCAAGCGGAAAAATACCGTCTCTTCTATCCCTTCGTGATTCGTTGATACACAAAAGCAACCACCAACAGGTGGTTGCTTTTTTTGTGTGCACCCAGCATGGGCGCTGACTAGCGGGTGAAAGACCCGTACGGAGGTTGGTTGCACCAACCGTTAGCCAAAGGCAAGGGCGATGTCGCGAGACAGGGTCTGGAGGAAGCCGGAGGCAAACCTGCGACTTGAGGAACACGAACCCTATCAGAGGCAGTGAGGCTGGGCGAGTTGGCACATAACAACAAAGCCCGAAGCGACCAAGAGCCGAAGCAGTAAATGGGGCAAGGATGCAGAGAAAGCCAGCGTTCTTACCTGGGGAGACCTGCCGCCAGGCTGTGAAAGCAGTAAACCTGACTGAGAAGCCAGGCAGAGGTGGCAGGGGTCGGCA
>CAYGZL010000153.1:0-5279 GCA_964354345.1 uncultured Anaerolineaceae bacterium
CTGTGGAACAATTGTTCTATGGGTAGAGGTGCGCCGATTGGCAATAAGAATGCGCTGAAGCACGGCTTTTACTCGCGGCAGATGCGCGCGGTCGAGAAGGACGATCTGTCCGAGCTGGTGGACGCGGGATTGTCGAATGAGATTGCGATCTTGAGGATTTTACTCAGAAGGGCAATTGAGATATCCAATGGGGTGACGGATTACGATTTGGCGATCAGGCGAGCATAACAAAGAATCATTTGACTCTACCTTGAATCATTGCTAAGATTAGGGTGAATGAATCGTTCTTTGGTTTATTCCTCATGGGAATTGAAGGGAGTGTTCCCATGTAAATATCTATATTCCGTCCAGTATGTCAGGAGAAAAATTTATGCGTTCGAAAATATTATGTCTCATTGTTCTCGCTACCTGGCTCTTGACCGCCTGCGCTTCCACGCCACCCCCGGCAACATCCAAAGCGACCGGCGCCCCCCCTGCATCCCCTACCGCTACCGCAATTATCCGTTCAGGACCCAAGGAGATAATCCTGGCGACCACCACCAGCACGCGCGATTCAGGCTTATTGGATGTATTGTTACCCATCTTTGAAAAAGCCAGCGGTTATACTGTAAAAATGATCCCGGTTGGCAGCGGACAGGCAATGAAAATGGGCCAGGAAGGCAACGCGGATGTCTTACTGGTGCATGCCCCGGCCTCTGAGGTCGATTTTATGAACAAGGGCTACGGTGGAGAACGCCGGCTGGTTATGCACAATGACTTTATCATTGTGGGTCCAGCAAATGACCCGGCTCAAATCAAAGCACTGAAATCAGCCGTAGAAGCCTTCAAACAAATCGCTGCGGACAAAGCTACCTTTGTCTCACGCGGGGATGATTCTGGGACGAACAAGGCTGAACTGGCGCTCTGGAAAAGCGCCGGAATTGCACCTGCCAGGACGGATACCTGGTATCTGCAAACCGGGCAAGGGATGGCGGATTCTATGCGGGTTGCCTCGGAAAAGGGTGGCTACTGCCTGACGGATCGCGCCACCTACCTGGCTCAGCAAGCGACCCTCCAGCTCGATATCTTACTCGAAGGGGACGCCGCTCTGTTGAACATCTATCATGTCATCACCGTGAATCCGGATAAGTGGCCGTTAGTCAATAAGGATGGCGCCAGTGCTTTCGCTGATTTTATGGTGTCCAGTGAGACCCAGTCGTTGATAGGCAGTTTTGGCGTAGATCAATATGGGCAGCAGTTGTTCGTTCCAGACGCTGGAAAGAATGAATCTGACTTAGGCAAATAGTGGATCTCATCTGGCAAGCGATCAAGCACGCCATATCCCTGGTGGTGGGCGGCGATCCGGAGGTATTGCAGATCACGCTGTTTTCGCTGCAGGTTTCTGGAATCGCCACTTCTATCAGCCTGGCTCTTGGATTACCCCTGGGTACACTACTCGCCCTGGGGCAATTTCGCACCCGCAAATTCTGGATCAGCGTGGTAAATACCGGCATGGCTCTACCGCCGGTGGTAGTGGGGTTACTCGTCTCACTCACTTTATGGCGCAGCGGTCCGTTGGGCAGCCTGCGCTGGATGTATACCCCAAACGCGATTGTGATCGCGCAAACCTTAATCGCCGCGCCGGTCATCACCGGACTGACCCTGGCGGCTCTGCAACAACTCGATCCGCGCTTGCGCCAGCAGCTGCTGGGCCTGGGGGCTTCGCGCGTACAAATGATCGTCGCCTTATGGCGCGAGGCTCGTTTACCCTTGCTGGCTGCGTTAATGGCAGGGTTTGGCAGCATTATCTCTGAAGTTGGCGCGTCCATGATGGTGGGCGGCAACCTGCGTTACCAGACACGGGTGCTCACCACTGCGATTGTGCTGGAGAACAGCCGGGGAGAATTTGCCGCAGCTCTGGCCTTGAGCTTTATCTTGTTCATGCTGGCTTACCTGGTGAACCTGGCGCTGACCTGGCTGCAGCAACGTCTGCACAAGCAGAGTTAATATTTATGACCCAACTCCTGGAAATTGATGATCTGCTTATCCGCCGCAACGACCGGACGGTGCTGCAGGTCAGCCACCTGGAGGTGCTGCAAAATGAGACGCTGGCATTAATTGGTCCGAATGGCGCAGGGAAAAGCACCCTGCTGCTGGTGTTAGGACGGCTTATCCGAGCTGTGGAAGGTAAAATCACCTGGCGAGGTCAGTCTATCCAGACAATTCCCGAGTTGAATTACCGTAGGAGGATTGGACTGGTACTCCAAGACCCACTGCTATTCGCTGGCACTGTCCTGGAGAATGTGATGATTGGACTGCGCTTTCGCTCTCTGCCGCGCAAGCAGGTTCATAACCAGGCGATGGCATGGTTGGAAAGGTTAGGGATTGCTCACTTAAGCGGGCGCCGCGCACATACCCTGTCCGGCGGCGAGGCGCAACGGGTGAGTCTGGCACGCGCATTTGCACTGGAACCCGAATTGCTGCTGCTGGATGAACCTTTCGGCGCCCTGGATGCGCCTACTCGAGCCCGAATGCGAGATGATTTCCACGATCTCCTGGCTCAGACCTCTCAAACAACTGTATTCGTCACCCATGATCTGGACGAAGCCTTGCTGTTGGGTGACCGGGTAGTGGTATTGATGGATGGTCAAATCCGTCAGGTTGGATGCCCGGAAACCGTCTTTACAATGCCAACCGATGCAGGAGTGGCAGCGTTCGTTGGAGCAGAAACGCTCATTCCAGGGCAGGTGGTCGGCCAGCAAAATTCCCTGGATGGAGAACGGTTGACGTTGGTTCAGGCTGATCGTGGGTATCCGCCAGGCGCTCCCTCTCCTTTACTGGCCTGCCGCAACCAGAACATCACGAATGGTCCTGTTCTGGTTTGCCTGCGACCCGAAGCTATCACGTTGGTAAACAAAACATTTACTCCTGGGATGTCAGGCAACGATCCGGCTCCAACCAGACTGGAAACTAACCGGTTGGCAGGTCAGATCGTACGCCTGACTCCGCAAGGTGCGCTGGTTCGGGTGGCGATTGACTGTGGTTTTTCTGTCATCGCCCTGGTCACTCATCTGACATCCCAAGAGATGAAACTACATGCTGGGCAAACCATGGATGTCAGCTTTTCGCCAGAAGCAGCCCATTTAATTGCAGTTTAAGTATAGTTTTTTCCATCCGTCCCACTCACGAGGTTATTATTTTAAAATAGTATATACTTATGATATAAGTGGAACTGCATTTCCGCAACACCAGAAGGGTAATTGCATATCAATCAGGTAAACCAGGTGGCTGCATCACGATCCAAACTCGGTTTATATATTTCCCGCCAGGCGGCTTCTCCGGTCCGATATATTCTCGAACAGGGGATACAATGCTTACTCGGCTGGATCCCCACCCTGGTCGGAATTGGGCTGCGCGCCGTGGGATACCGGTTGATGATGAAGCTGGATGGCTTCCCGGCGATCGAGCGCAATGTCCGCCTGCGGTTCGCCAGTTTCATCCACCTGGGACGCGGCAGCTACCTGGATGAAGGCGTTTACATCCATGCCTGTCCGGGCGGGGTGGAGATTGGCGCAAACACGTTCGTGATGCATGGCGCGGTTTTACATGTTTACAACTTTCGCAACCTGCCCCATGCCGGGATCCGCATCGGACATGACAGCCTGATCGGAGAATATACGGTCATCCGTGGTCAGGGGGGTGTCACGATCGGTGACCGGGTTTATACTTCACCGATGACCCAACTGATTGCAGTCAATCATGTCTTTGATGATCCCGACCGTCCATTTGTCGAACAAGGCATCACTGCCCAGGGGATTGTCATTGAAGATGATGTCTGGTTGGGCGCCAATGTGGTGATCACCGATGGCGTCCGGGTCGGCAAAGGAGCCGTGGTCGCCGCCGGTGCGGTCGTCACCAAGGATGTGCCGGCACATACCGTCGTTGCGGGTGTACCTGCCCGGGTCGTCAAGGAGATCGATGGACAACAACCTGCCAACCAGCAAAAGGTATATTTCTAGGGGAAACGAATGATACAAACCGATCAGACCTCAAGCGACCAAAACCCTTTACGACCGGGCTGGGTGCTTTCCGTTGTCATTCCAGCCTACAATGAAGCGGATGGCATCGCGCAGATTGTTGAACGAGTTTTAGCAATCCGGCCAGCCCTGGCGGAAGTGGGGATTCAAGAGCTGGAATTAATCGTGGTTGATGATGGTTCGAGCGATCGCACCGCCGAGATTGTTGCTGCCTGCAGTGGAGTGAAATTGATCCGCCATCCGACCAATCGAGGCTACGGCGCGGCGTTAAAAACAGGATTCCAGGCTGCGACTGGCCAATTAATCGGTTTCCTGGATGCTGACGGAACCTACCCTCCCGAATTCTTTCCACGTTTATGCCAGGCCATTCTGCAAGGGGCAGAGATGGCGGTCGGTTCGCGCCGGTCTGGCGCAGCCAGTGAAATGCCTTTGGTCCGCCGGATTGGGAACCTGATCTGGTCGACTCTGGTCAGCTTGCTGAGTGGTCAAAAGATTGCCGACCCGGCCAGTGGGATGCGCGTTTTTCGCCGCGAAGTTCTAGAAAAACTTTATCCCCTGCCGGACGCCCTCAACCTCACCCCGGTCATGAGCACCCGGGCGGCTCATGAGCAAGTCAAGATGGTCGAGGTAGCGATCCCTTACAAGGAACGATTGGGCCGGTCGAAACTGAATGTTGTACACGACGGAATGCGTTTCCTGCGTACGATCGTGTGGACTGCCCTTACTTACAATCCTGTGCGTATTTTTGGGATTGCCGGGGTTGTGCTGGCTCTACTCGGCTTATTAATCGCACTGATCATTATTGGTACCCGCCTGGCTGGCATTACGACGCTCGGTCCCTGGGGTGTGACCGGCACTTTCACAGCGGTTGTTTTTGGAATAGCCGGGATCAACCTGTTCGCGCTGGGAGTTACCTTTAATTACCTGGTTTCACTGTTCCACAAAAGACCCGTGCGCCAGGGGCTTTTTGGACGACTGCTGTTCAAAACCCCCCTGGAACAACGCTTCGGGTGGATGGGGTTATGCGCCATTTTCGTTGGCCTGGGTCTGGGACTGGGGAGCTTCTTACTGGCATTGCAAGATTGGCCGATTGTCCGCCTGTGGCTTTATCTTCTGGCAGGAACCATGTTTACGCTGGTCGGTATTCAACTAATCACCTTCTGGATCATCGTTCAGGTGCTCGATGAGCTTCAGCAGCGGGAAATCCAGATCCAGAATGACATGGGAAAGAATTAGTAATGGGCGAATCGCAACAACCTGAGA
>CAYGZL010000154.1:0-30098 GCA_964354345.1 uncultured Anaerolineaceae bacterium
GCTAGAATTATCGACCTGGTTAACGGCTACAAACCCCTGTTGGAATAATCCTCCAGGGGCAATTTGAATACCGGCGGTCTGCTCATCTCCATCGATCACTTCCAACAAATTGGGATCGAAACGAAGATGAAGCTCAAGACCATATAAGTCAACAACCTCATCCACCTTAATCGCAATCGCGCCCTGCTCGCCTGGCTTAAGGCTTAACGAGGGCGGATCTAGTTGCATGATTGTTGCAGAATTTGCGTGGGTGGGAAGGGAGCTGTTGTGGGCAGTAATCAGCCAACACAACTGGATAAATAAAAGGGTATACCTTAATTTCTTTGAACCATTTCCCCTCAACCAATCCTCCCTCTTCCTTCTATAAGATGTTAAAAGTAACTAATTACAGAAATATTATCCCGGTATTCTATATTATCTGTATATTAAGGCGGTTTTTATAAGCCCAATACCGATCAGATTATGCTATGAAAGTCTATAATTGTCAAGGTGAATGCCTGAGCAATGAAACCTTATTGTGTCTGACAATATTTGTGGAAACTATTCCCGGGTAAACAGGCAAGCCTCGCCGGAACATAGAGGGTTGGATTAATCTGCAGGACACGCCTCGACCAACAAACCGGTCAATATGAGTAATCCCCCCTTACCCAAGATAGTAACGTAAGGGGGGATATCGATCATACAGAAAAATCCCGGTCTCTCCCTGCTCAGGTCTTATCCCAGGATCGGCAGGGTCGCCTCTCCTCTCAAATAAAGCGGGATTTGATCCAAAGGCGCCTCGGCCTGGATTGTCTGCCCTCCCGGATATACCTGACCCGTCCAGGCGTCTTTCCAGTCCGTCCCCGCCGGCAGGTACACCGTACGGCTGGTCGCTCCCTCGAAGGTCACCGGGGCAACCAGCAAATCGGGGCCGAACATGAATTGATCTTCTACGTGATAGCTGGCAGCATCCTCCGGGAAATCGAAAAACAAAGGACGCATCGGCGGAGCACCCGTCTCACTTGCCGCACGCATCTGTTCCATGATGTACGGGCGCAGTCGCTCGCGCAGGAACAAGAATTTCTTAAGAATTTCGTAGACATCTTCCCCGTACGACCAGACCTCGTTCGGACCGCCTTGCAGGGTTGGCGTCCAGGTATAGGGCATCCGGAAGCCATGCAGGCGGAACAGCGGGCAGAACGCGCCGTACTCGAACCAACGCACCAGCAGCTCGCGGAACTTGGGGCTATCGGGGTCGCCGTAAAAGAAACCACCGATATCGGTCGTCCACCAGGGGATGCCGCTCAGGCCCATGTTCAATCCCGCACGCACCTGGATGCGCAGCTCTTCGAAGGTCGAGTCAATGTCACCTGACCAGGCTGCCGCGCCATACCGCTGGCTGCCAGCCCAGGCGCAGCGGCACAGGTTGATGATGTCGGTTTCACCCTCCGCCTTCATCCCGTCGTAAAATCCCTTTGCATACATCATCGGATAAAGGTTGGCCACCGCCAACCCGCTTCCAAGGTGATAGCGCAGAATATCGGGGTGCATCGGCCACATATCTGGCTCGGCTTCATCCAGCCAGAAGACCTTAATTCCGTAGCGGTAGTAGCTCTCGCGCGCCTTCTCCCAGACGAACTGGCGCGCCTCCGGATTGGTTGTATCGTAGAAGTGGAGCTGCACCGGGCCAGCCGGACGGTTATCCACGAAGGTCATATTGACCGAGTGACCCCGGTCATTGCGCACCAATAGCCCTCGCTCCTCCATTTCTTGATAGTACTTCGAGTGTTCACTGACGGTCGGCCAGATGGACACCATCACTTTGACGCCCATTTCGTCCAGCTCGCGCAGCATACCCTGCGGATCCGGCCAGTTCTCACGGTCGAACTCCCATTCGCCCTGTACGGTCCAATGGAAAAAGTCGATCACGATCACCGAGAGTGGCAGACCGCGGCGCTTGTGTTCGCGCGCCACCGCGAGGAGCTGTTCTTGCGTGACATAGCGCAGCTTACACTGCCAGAAGCCCGAGGCGAACTCGGGCAGCACCGGTGCGTGTCCGGTACCGTCGACATAGTGTTCCATAATTTCTGCCGGGGTATCCCCAGCCGTGACCCAGTAGTCGATCTGGGGCGTCGCCTGGGCTACCCAGCGGGTTGCGTGGTTGCCCATCTCTACGCGCCCAATCGCCGGGTTATTCCATAAGAAGCCGTAGCCGCGTGTGGAAAGCACAAAAGGAATCGACGCCCGGGTGTTGAGGTGCATCAATTCAATGACACTGCCCTTGTGATCCAGCCGGCCATGCCGCTGCTGGCCCAATCCAAAGAACATTTCATCATTTTCAGGCTTAAAGCGCACCTCGATTTTAAACAGCTCGCCCGGAACCGCCTGGTACCAACGCGCAGGAGGCCAACCCGGAAGATCTCGGGGATGGAGCTCTTCTTCGAGCAGAACCGCACCCGTGATGGTGTTAATGAAGCGCAAATGCCCATCCTGGAGCAGCTCTGCGGCAATCTTACCGTTGCGGATCACTGCTTTATCATCGCTGATTTGGATGTGTGCGTCACTGGGCACGGGGTCGATCAAAGCGCCAGGCAGATCCATCTGGATCTTTGGCCCGACCGCTGCGCGCAGGCGGAGGCTGTCGCGACCCCATGGCTCAATCATCAGTTTTTCGTACTTCAGCTCCCACAGGAGTGCATTCCCCTGTTGCCGGAAACCTTTCATTTCGATTGCTCCTTTTTTTACTAAACCTGGTTCATTCTGGTAATCCTGCACGAACCATTTTTGATATCAACAGAAATTTCTCCCGCGCCACGCCTGGCGGGCAAGAGTCGCTGTTGGCCAGGATATAGCGCTGCGAGCCCATCTGATCGATTAAATTTTGTACATACGCACGCAGTTGGGACAGATCAAGAGTAACGAAGTTAACTGGTTCGATGCCACCGATCAGGCCCATCTCCGCGCCAAGCGCCTTACGTGCCTCCCAAAGCTCCACGTTTCCGGTGGGGGGTGGGCTGATTGACTCGATCGCGTCGACACATTCCTTTGCCAGCATTGGCAATAAAGCTCTTAAGTGCCCACAGGCGTGGTGGAGCAACAGCTTACCCGCCTGGTGGATCTCTGCCCCCCAGCGGTTCAGTTCAGGAGCGATATAACGCCCGAAAAGCGCAGGCGAGATATTGGTCGTCGAAGTGTCTTCCCACGAAATAAATGCTTGAGCGGGTGAGTCAATAGAAATCCGCACCGCTTCCAACGCTTTTCCCGACATGACTGTCAGCGTCTCCTCCACCTCTTCTGGATAATCCGCCAGGTCAAAGATCAATTGTTCAGTGCCGACATAATGTTCCAGCAAAGCCTGGAAAGGCGTCTTCAAGAAGGGGGAAATCAATGGCACGGACAGACCATCTTCGCCGACCTGTTCGATTTCCTGCTGGACGGCAGCATAATCTGGGCGGATGACCATGCGCTCTACGATATAGCGCAGAATCTTATAGTCTTCGCGGCGCTTGACCGGATGTTCCACCATGAAGCGCGTGTTGCCATCCGGGCTGTGCTGAGCCGTACTGACCAGCCTGCCCACCGGGGTGATGAACTCGTTCTGCCACAGGCCGCCTTTTTCCTGGCGGTGGAACTCCACGTTTGGGATCGGCTGCGTGAAGCTGGCGTACTGGCTGATGCCCTGTACATCCGAGCAGGTGAACGCGGTGACAAAGCCGCGCAGCAAGGCGTCTGCGCCGAGTTCACGCAGAAAGGCAATTTGCCCGCGCTCCTGCAACGCTTTAGGCTGGTAGTCCCACCAATAGGCCAGGAAGGGGCTCCAGGGCAGGCGGTCGACCTCTTGACCGCGCAAGGCCGCGAGCAGGCGCTCGCGTGAAGTCATTTCCATAAATTTAGTAGCGGAAGCGACCCTGGTTGAAGCGGTGGCTGATTAGCGAGAGGATAATGATCAATCCGTTGAAGAACTGGGTAAAATAGCCGGTCAGGCCGGAACCGATGATGCCGGTCTGGATAAAACCAACACTGAAAGCCCCGATGACTCCGCCGACGACCGTACCGACGCCGCCCCAGGTGGGAGTGCCGCCCACATAAACGGCTGCCAGCACAGGCAGCAGGAGGCCGTCGCCGGTGGTCGGGTAAAAGGTAGCGTTGATCAGGGTGGAAAAGAGGCCCGCCATGGCGGCGGCGAGACCCATGTACACGAAGGTAGTCGTCTTCACCCGGTCGACATTAATGCCCATTTCTCTGGCGCTGTCCTGGTTATCGCCAACCACGGCTACCTGGGCGCCGAAGCGATGGCGTGAGAACAGCAGCCAGCCCACCGCAGCAAACAGGATCCCCCAGATCATCTGGACCGGAAACCCGCTTAGATCGCCCACGAAGAAGTTGAAGAAGGGAGTATCGCGCAACTGGGAAACAGTGATGCCGTACCCTTGGAGGCCTATGTAGATCAATCCACGCAGCAGGAAATTCATGCCAAGCGTCGCCACCAGCGAAGACAGTCTCACCCGGGTGATCAGAAAGCCATTGATCAGGCCTGCGGCAGCGCCGACCACCAGCGCGGCCAGCACGCACAACATGGGGGGTAAGTTTGCGCGGATGCCTGCCGCGAAGGCCCAGGCGCAGATGCCCACGACCGAGGGGAAAGAAAGATCGATTTCACCAGCCGTGACGATGAATACCAGCGGAACCACCAGAGTGATCGAGATAGGGAGGGATACAAAAACCGCTTTGTAGATCTGGCTGTTCAGAAAGAGCGGGGGATTGGCAATCACGAAGATAGCGATCAACAATACAAAGAAGACCAACGCGCTCAAAGCTCGGCGGTTGTTGCGCGCGAATTTAAGTAAATTATTACCTGTCTGCTGAGCGGAGAGAGCCGCTGGTTGGGGAGTTTTTTCAATAGTAGTCATGGTTACCCTCTAGCCTCCATTTTCGACCTGCTCAGCATGCCCGCTGCGGGCGATATCTTGCATACTTTTTACGAGCTCGTCGGCAGTGACCTGCGACTTGTCGGTTTCCAACAATACCAGCCCGCGATCCAGCACCACAAACCGGTTGGAAATATCGTAGCTGTGGTAAATATTATGACTGATGAACACGCACGAAGCGCCCCCATCCCTGGCATGCGCCACAAAGTTGAACACCTTCTCCGATTCGGTCAGCGAAAGGGCTGTGGTGGGCTCGTCGAGGATGATCAGCCCGGCTTTGAAGTGCAGCGCCCTGGCGATGGCCACGCCCTGGCGCTCGCCGCCGGAAAGGGTGAAGACAACCGAGTCTGGGGAAAAGACATGCGAGGTGAATCCCATGTTGCGCATCAGTTCTTCGGCTTCTTTACGCTCTTTTCTAAGGTCCAGGAAACCGAGAAAACCAGACTTTTCACGACCCATGAAAATATTGCGGGTGATCGACTGTTGTTCCGCCAGCGCACGATCCTGGTATACCGTCTCGATCCCACATTCACGGGCGATATTCACGTTCCACTTCTTCATCAACTGGCCGCGCACGTAAATCTCACCCGAATCCGGCGCGTGAACCCCGGAGATAATTTTGATCAGCGTCGATTTACCTGCGCCATTATCGCCGAGCAGCCCCAGTACCTCGTAGTCGTTAACGTGCAGATTAACTCCCGACAGCGCTAAAACGCTCCCAAAGCTCTTTGAGATATTCCTGAGTTCTATAATTGGTTCATTCAAGGCGGACCTCCAGAACGGATATTCTGTAAGTTTACAGTAACGTTGCTCCCGTTCCTTCTCCCATTTTTATCCCACCCTGGACGGTCGTCCAGGGTGGGATCATAGGAGAGGGAAGCGGTTGGGTGAGGGCCTATCCGCAATATCGAATATTAACGGATGCCTTTGTTTGCCAGATCCGCTACGGCCTGGTAGTTCTTGGTGTCCACGAAACCGGCGCCGGTATCCAGGTTCATTGGGCCCATGCCGTATACCTTGGTCATGCATAAACTCAAGATGGGCATGTAACCCTGCAGGTACGGCTGCTGGTCGGAGGTCAGCTGAGCGTAACCCTTCTTAAAGGCGTCGATCACCTGGGGGCTGGTGTCATAACCGATGGCGAGGATCTCGCCCGGTTTCTTATTCATGGCATCAAAGTAGGTGGGGGTTGCACCGAGCAGCTGTCCGCCCGGGAAGACGACGATCTTGATGGCGGGGTCCTTCAAGACGGCAGCGGTAATTGTACCGGTGCCCAGGTTCGGGTCGCTTGACCATTCGGGGAGCGCCCTGACACGCTCGACGACCAGACCCCCATCTTCAAAGGCCTTGGCAGTGCCCTCTTCGCGCAGGAAACGGCCCGGGTCACCCCAGGCGCCCAGCACGAGGGCATGGTCGCCAGATTTCAAACCAAACTGGCGAATGGCTTCCACGCCCAGAGCATAACCCTGCGGGGTGAGCTGTGCACCGACGTAGCCACCGCCAAACTTGGCGCGCACCTTCGGGACATCTACGTTCTGGTACATCATCAAGATGCCAGCCTTGGAGGCCTCTTCAGCGATCGGCATCACTGCATCATCACCGGCGTGCCCCATGAAGGCAATCCCATCGGGCTTGGCCGCGATCGCTTCACGCAGTTGGCTGATCATCTTTTCTGTGGCCCAACCGGAGAAGATATATTCCACCTTGGCGCCCAGGTCGGCTTCGGCTGCTTTCGCGCCGCGCAGGACGATCGAGGCGAAGGTGTCGCCTTCATCACCGCCGGCGAAGAAACGGATTGTGACGCCCGAGCACCATTTTGCACCGGTTTCAGTCTTTGTTTCGGCCGCGGTAGATGCGCAGGCTGACAGCATCATGACCATGACCATCAGGATAGCGAAAAACTTATACAGTTTCATGCGATTCTCCTAGCTTATTCTCGATTTGGTTCAGGTTCTATACAATTGTTCGATGCGATAAACGGCATCTTTTGGATTTGAGCCTAACTTTTATTCTTTATACACCTCCTGTTGCGCGTTAAGCGGTTGTGTCTGCGGATTGCCAGACTTTGATATTAATCTCCTTACAACCGGTATCGATAATGCCCTATGCTCTGCCGAAGGGATAATTCGGGTGTAATATAGGATGAACGATTCATAGAATCTTCAATCTGGGAATAATGGGGATTACTCGCAGCGGACTGGCGAAATGCTAAACCGAAACGATTAAATAGTATCATAACATACTTTCGCTTGTAAATTACTATCTTTCGGGTAAACATGGTTCTTTTCGAAGCTGACCTTTGCGGATCTGACTTGTGCGGTGCCAATCTACACGGTGCGAACTTGAGTCACGCTGAGTTCTCAAAAGCCAAACTTACCCTGACTGATTGAGAAGGACATCCTAATATAGCACCGACCTGAGTATGGCCTCGTTTGCCGCCACTTATTCATCATGAAAAATCCCCCCATCCCTGGCAGGAAAGGGGGGACAGGGAGGTCAGGTCTTCGCAGTTACTTGCCGCTTTCCTCCATCTTTCCTGGTTTGGCTACCGGAACAGACAGTTGCAGTTGGGCCGGATGCGTAGCTCCGGTGGATGCGCCCACGGTCAGGGTCGCCCAATCGACATACAGAGTATCGCCGTTGGTATTGGAGTAAAGTCCCAATCCGACCAGACCTTTGGTATTCAGGGAGGTGATTCCAGACCAAACGAACGAGCCATTTATATAGAAATCCAGTCCGCTTCCATTCGCCACTACCCGAAGTACATTCCAGTTTTCACCGCTGTTGATCGCACTGCTGGTTGTCCAGTCGACGAGAGCGTAAGGATCGTCGCCGGACTCGCAGACCCAAATCGAGTAATAGCCGGAGTTGGTGTATTCCAGGAAAATGCCTGTATTCCAGATTCCGTTACTTCGCAGTGGATTAATCACTCCCCGGATTATGATCGTGTTAGCGCATGTATCGCAGCCCATACGCCGCATCCGCACCTGGTAATCGAAGTTCGTATAATTCCGCCCATTGAAAGAAGCGGTCACGAAGGTGTTTGCCAGGGAGTTCGCCAAATAATTGTTGCTATCCACCCACCAGCCCCCATTCACTGCTGCCCAATTGCTCGTTGAGCCATTGAACTGAGTGTTGAAACCAACCTGGGGATGGTTAGTAATGATCGGCAGCATCACTCGAACAGGATTCACCAAACCACTCCCGAACACGGTGTATTTGTAAGCGGCTGTCTGGTAAGCAATTTCTTGCGAGACACTCTGCTCCGGGTCGGCAGAATTATAGACCAGCAGGTTTTTCAATAAGTACGGACCATCCACCTGGTTGGCAAAGATCAGTGTGCCATCGAACAGCAAGTTCATCGTGGCCGGAGTATTGGCGGTCACCGCCATGCTATTTTGAACCCACTGGATCTCCTTGCCGTTTTTATCGACCAGGCGAGCCTGAGCGATCACATTCCCACTGATGCCTGGATTTAAGCCGACTGTGATTTTAAGTTGTTCAAACTTAAAATCGCTGTTGCTATCCACGCCGGCATCCGTGTACTGGCCTGTCAAGGAAAGTAAAGGTTTAGCGAAACTGGTGTAACTGTACGCCTGGGTGGTAATCGCTAGAGATAACGTGTCCAATATGCTGCCATCTGGGCCAATCAGGCTCAAGCCAACCAGCTTGTACGGACCATTGACCGCGTGGCTATAGATCGGTCCGCCTGGAAACTCAATCAATAAACTGTTGCTGCCTTCAATCAAATTGATGCTCTTCGTATAGCTGTCGATCATATTGCTGGAGCTATCATCCAGTTCCGCCAGCAAGATGTATTTTCCAGCCGCGCCAGCCACCACCGTAAAATTAAAACGCAGGTATTCATAGACACTGTCTGCATTTACATCCAGAGCCTGTTCGCTAAAACTGGCAGAATTAAAAGTTGTTGTGGGATGAACGAACTGGGTGTAAGTATATGAGTTGCTGTTGTAGGCGGTTTCACGGAAATCCATATGCACGCCAGAGGTATTTTCGATGCGCAACGCGACCACCTGGTAAGGACCATTCTGACGCGATTGATAAATCGCCTTGCCATTGAAATCGAGCTGCACAGTTTGATTCCCAGCGCTGAAGGCAAGCTGTTTGGTGGCGACAACGATGGGCGCACTGCCTTGCAGTTCGCCTGTCACCCGATAGGTCCCCGCCAGGTTGACATTGATGCCAACATTCATACGCAGCAGGTCGAATTGACCATCCGCGTTGGTGTCCACACCCAGGTCGCTGTTCGTACCGGTAAAGCGCGCTTCGGCATTTTCGAACTGAGTGGTTGTGTAGGCGCCGGTGGTATAGGGATTATCGACCACAGCAACCAAATCATCGCCCTCAGCTGTCCGTAGCTCGACTCGCAGGAGCTTGTAAGGTCCGTTGAAACCGGCATTGCGAATGACTTTGCCTGAGAAGAGCAGGTTTTGGTTGTAATTCCCAGGGGTTAGATTTTGTTGGACACTGGCATTGGCGATTTGCGTGCCAGTACTGTTCGCCAACCAACCCACCAGGTTGTACATCCCGCTCTCGTTTACTTTAACGCCGACGGTTACCTTAAGCTGATCATATAATCCGTTGCTATTCAGGTCGACTCCCAAATCGCTGTAGCTGCCGGTCAGGCTGGCTAACTCCCCGAACATCGGGTCACTCTGGGGTGAAAAATAGGAGTTTGCATAGGCCGGTCCGCTCTGGATCATTAAACCATCGTTCGAAGTGGCGGATAAATGACTATAGATCGGATTAGTTTGTTTGCCAGGGTTAGCCCAGTCATTGGCCGGTACACCGGTTTTGCCATTCGAATGGTTCATCACCGCGAACTCGTTATCGCCGTAATATAGGTAGACAGCGTCCTTGTATTTCCACAGCGAGCAGCTATCGACGCTATTATTCGAGGTGTGAGTGGTTGAGGTTTCGTAACTGTCCGGCAGGCTGTCATTGTAGCTGGCGGTGGGATTGCCCTTATCCGAATCGGTCAGGCCGGCCCAGATACCACCCACATCCCAGTTGTGGTTGATCCATTTATGCCGCGCCTCATGCTCTACCACCTCCGCGGCGGTATCGATGCCCCTGGCCCCGCCGAAGATTCCCCCTGGGCAGATGCCGGTGGCAGGTACATTAATCCCGCTGGGATAGTGAATATCCGCCGCCGCTCCGCCCAAATGGATCTTATCTGTGCTGTAGTAATACGCGCCATACGTATTGGCGCCCATACTGGCATCGTAAATGACATCCGTGCGTCCCAATTGGGTCACCGCGCCATTGGCCTTCCAGTATTTAAACCAGTTGGGCTCGCAGGTCGAAAAGAGCTTCCACCAGGCACAGGAATTGGCGTCATCCCCTTTTTTCTTGAAGAACACCTTATAATCAGCATCCTTGGTAAGTGTGCCGCTTGATCCACTGGCGGTGTGTGAATAGGTTAAGGTCAAGGTGACGTGTTTTGGACCATAAGTGTCATCGCTGGGTCCTGCCCCAGTCCTGGGGGTATACTCGTAACGGCACTTGTTGGTTTTATCGCCTTCGCCAGGGGTCAGTTTACCAGTCCAGGCGCATTTAGTGATCTCATAACCCGCTGGAAGGGAAATCACAGCTTCCAGGCGTACCGGGCTGCCTGTCTCGGGTTGCTCATTCTCTGTGCCGACGCCCTTAACCGTGATATCTCCGATTTTCAACCCCCCTGCGACGACTTGCTTATCCATCACATTACCCCACGACCAGCTACTCTGGCAAGGGTCATTGGGATCATATCCCCAACCCAAATTGGCGCGTAACCAGGTTGGTTCTGCTGTGGCGCCAGCAGGGATAGTGATTTGTTTCACCGCGGTCATCGTGCCGCGATAATTGATCGACCCATAACCCGTCAGGGCTTCGTCCATCACTTTCTCGTTTGTCCCCCACACCTTATCGCCGTTCCAATCCACCCAGAGATTGACGTATTCCGGGCTGGAGTCATAAGAACCGCAGGGTTGTCCTGGCTGGCAGTTAGCGGGATTCAAAATATAAACCTGCACCGTGATGGTTACTGTGCCATCCAGGTTGGCATCGAAAATTACATCGGTTATTTTTTCATATGAGGTGCTGCCACCAGAAGATGAACAATACCCTGGCGCAACCTCCAGCGGCGCTAAAGGTTGAGTGCCTGGTTGAGTCGCCGGTCGTTCTGTGGATAGATCCTGCCCGCTGACCGGGATGGTCGCTAAGAGCAGCAATAGTATGACCATCAGGATAAATGCAAGAAAATGGTGTTTTAGCTTATTTTGAAACATTGTATCGTCCTTTCTTATAAACCATAGAGACATCGGATGGAACTACTCTATGCAGCTTGAGAATTTTCCTCATCCTTTCTCATAATTAATTCATACAAGTAAAATTTTATCACTAAATATCATTCTACCAATAACTCCTGCGAATTGTGGTAGGATGAACTGGTGTTTGCCAGATGGCTCCCTGCCCCAAAACATCACCAATGAGGTTTTCATGCTGCCAAAAACCACCCATACTCCCAATCATACGAATGGTAGTTCAACTCACCTATCCAAAAAGCTGTTGGATAGCGCGGCTGTTGAAGGTGACATTCTCCTGAAAGAGCTGGATTCCGCACCACTCGGTTTGAGCCAGGTTGAGGCGGAAGCGCGCCTGGTTAAAATCGGCCCGAACGAGGTTGCCAGCGAAAAACGCAAGAGTGTCTGGATACGCCTGCTGGATAATGTAAAAAATCCCCTGGTCATCCTGCTGATCATCCTGGGGGCTATCTCTTACCTGACCGGCGACCTGCGCGCCACCCTGGTGATCTTCGTGATGGTTCTGCTGGGAGTGGTGCTGCGTTTCTTTCAGGAGATGCGCGCCGATAACGCCGCCGAACAACTTAAAGCAATGGTCAATACGACCGCCACCGTCGTACGCGACGGCAAAGTACAAGAAATTCCGCTCAAGCAAATAGTTCCCGGTGATGTAATCCACCTGGCGGCCGGGGATATGGTGCCGGCGGATGTACGTATGCTCTCAGCGAAGGACCTGTTCTTGAACCAGGCAGCTCTAACCGGAGAGTCAATGCCCGTGGAAAAATACGCCGGGCCTGCTGCCGCTGCAATCAAAAACCCGCTCGAGTTGCCCAATATCTGCTTTCTCGGCTCGAATGTCGAAAGCGGCTCGGGGTCTGCCGTTGTCGTCCAGACGGGAGGTCAGACCTATTTTGGATCACTGGCCTCCAGCATCGTCGGACAGCGCCAGCTAACCAGTTTCGACAAGGGCATCAACGAATTCACCTGGCTGATGATCCGCTTTATGGGGGTCATGGTGCCGGCGGTTTTCTTGATCAACGGCTTAAGCAGACACAACTGGTTGGAAGCCTTCTTGTTCGCCCTGGCGGTGGCGGTTGGCTTGACGCCTGAAATGCTGCCCATGATCGTCACAGTAAACCTTTCCAAAGGCGCTATCTCCATGTCACGCAAGAAAGTCATCGTCAAGCGCTTGAATGCCATTCAGAATTTTGGCGCCATGGATGTGCTGTGCACTGATAAGACCGGCACGATTACCCAGGGAAAGATTGTGCTCGAGAGGCATCTGGATGTGCGCGGCAATCCCAGCGAAAAGGTATTGCATTATGGATACCTGAACAGCTACCATCAGACCGGCTTGAAGAATCTGTTGGATGAAGCCATCCTTAAACACGAGGAGCTGGAGGATCACCTGGGCGCAGATGTGCGCTATACCAAGATAGACGAGATTCCCTTCGATTTCGTCCGCCGCCGTATGTCGGTGATTGTCAAAGATGATAGAGGGATGCACATCCTGATTTGTAAAGGCGCTGTAGAGGAAGTGATGAGCCTGTGCAACCGGGTCGAAGTCAAGGGTGAGATCGTGGATGTGCTGCCCGAGCATGATGCCCATCGCCGGCAGAGAGTGAAGGAACTGAATGCGGAGGGCTTCCGGGTAATCGCCCTGGCTTACAAGGAGATGCCTGGCGCGACCGACCAACCTGTTTATACGGTCAAAGACGAGTCTGACCTGATCCTGCTCGGTTTTCTGGCTTTCCTCGACCCGCCGAAAGATTCCGCCCCCGAAGCGCTGGAACGGCTGCACCAGTTGAATGTGGAGGTCAAGATCCTCACCGGCGATAACGAGATCATCACCAGCCGCATCTGCAAGGATGTCAGCCTGCCGATCGACAAAATTTTGCTGGGTTCTGAAATTGAAGCGATGAGCGAGAATGAGCTGGGCGATGCAGTCGGTGGAGTCAGCGTTTTTGCCAAGCTGTCTCCGGCGCATAAGGAGAGAATTATTCGCGCCCTGCAAAAAAGAGGGCATGTGGTTGGCTTCATGGGAGATGGGATTAACGATGCTCCGGCACTCAAGGCTGCCGATGTGGGCATATCGGTAGACAGCGCAGTTGATATCGCCAAGGAATCATCAGACATCATTTTGCTCGAGAACAGCTTACTGGTGCTCGAGCAGGGCGTTAAAGAAGGCCGCCGGGTGTTTGGAAATATCATCAAGTACATCCGCATGGCAGCCAGCTCCAATTTCGGAAACATGTTCTCCGTGGTAGGAGGCAGCGCGTTCCTGCCTTTCTTGCCTATGCTGCCAATCCAGGTGCTGGCCAATAATCTGCTGTATGATTTCTCGCAGACCACGATCCCAACCGACGAAGTGGATGCCGCCTGGCTGACCCGGCCGCGTAAATGGACCATCGGTGAGATCCGCCGCTTTATTGTCTTTATTGGGCCGATCAGCTCGATCTTCGATTACCTGACCTATTTCATCATGCTGTATGTGTTCAACTGCTGGAACAATCCGGAGCTGTTCCATACAGGTTGGTTCGTAGAGAGCCTCTTCACCCAAACCTTGATCATCCACGTGATCCGCACCAATAAGATTCCATTCATACAGAGCCGGGCCAGTATACCGCTGCTGCTGACCTCGCTCTTGATCGTTGCAGTTGGGGCGTGGCTACCTTACTCACCGCTGGCTGGCACCCTGGGCCTGGTGGCGTTGCCGCCGTTGTACTGGCTGTTACTGGCTGGCATGCTGCTGTGCTACATCCTGCTCACTCAGGCAGTCAAGACCTGGTTTGTCCGCCGCTTTGCAGAGTAAACATTATTATTGAATGAAACCTCCCCCCGCCAACTACAAATGGATCCTCCTGACCCTGGTTGTGCTGACCAACCTGTTCCTCGTGGCGATCCCCTCCATGGGTATGTCAGTGCTGGCCAAAGAAATTTCGCAGGATTTGCATCTAAACCTGGTGCAGGTGGGGATCGTCTGGGGGGTTGGCTCACTGCCTGGCATCGTCACCGGCCTGCTGGGCGGCGCGATCGGAGATAAGATTGGTCCAAAACGAATTTTGATGGCTGGCGCATTACTGGCGGGTCTGATCAGTGCGGCCCGCGGCCTGGCATCCGATTTCATCTCACTGGTAGCGGTTGTCTTGTTCGTTGGCGCGCTGATCCCTATTCTAACCACCAATGGCATAAAAACCTGCGGGATGTGGTTCCCTCCCCGCCAGTTGGGATTGGCCAATGGTTTGATTTCAATGGGTATGGCGCTGGGTTTTCTCATCGGTTCGCTGCTCAGCGCTACAGTGTTGTCGCCATTGCTCGGCGGATGGCGAAATGTGCTGATCCTGTATGGGACTCTCGGCGCGTTGCTGTGCATCCCCTGGGCTTTTACCCGTACGATCCCGCCCAGCCATCCGCAATCAACCCGGCAGCAGAACTCAATCCGCCAGGCGTTAACCCATGTCGCCAGCCTGAAAAATATCTGGTTACTCAGCCTGACGATTTTCGGCATCGGCGGTTGTATCCAGGGGGTACTGGGTTACCTGCCGCTCTACCTGCGTGGGCTGGGTTGGGAGACGCTGCGCGCCGATGGCGCCTTATCCGCCTTTCACTTAATCAGTATGATTTTCGTCTTACCCATGGCCTTGTTGTCTGACCGGCTGCCCTCCCGCAAACGGCTGCTGATCCTGGCCTCCCTGCTGGCGGCCGTTGGCACAGGTTTACTCACCGTTGTCCGTGGCGACCTGGTGTGGGTCGCAGTGCTGATGACCGGCCTGGTGCGCGACGCATTTATGGCCATTTTCCTGACCATGGTCATCGAAACCGAAGGCATCGGCTCTACCTACGCCGGCACAGCCACGGGCTTTGTGATGGCGATCGGCGGAATCGGGAATGTGCTTGCCCCGCCCCTTGGTAACAGCCTGGCCTCGATTAATCCAGCAGCCCCCTTTGCCTTTTGGGCTGCACTCACCCTGTTCGGGATCCTATGTCTCTCCCTCTGGACAGAGCGTAAAACGTTGAACGTTTAACGTTAAACGTTCAACATTTATCCTAAACCTTCAAACCTTTAAACTTTCCAACCTTTAAACCCTAATATAATCCCCATCACTTCTTAACAATTTCTTCATACCCGCTTGCTATCCTTACGCATAGATCCTGGATGGATCATTAACTTCAGTAAGTAAGGAAAGGAACAACTATGAAGCGTAAGACAACTATTTGGTTACTCGTGATAGGTGTACTCGCCATCACAGCCGCCCTCGGCGGAACGATTTATCGCACGGTATCCGCCGCGAATGGCGCTGCGCTTAGCAATGCAAAATCGATCCTGGTTAACTCACTGCCCCCCATGATGGGTAATTACGGTCGCGAGATGCTGGGCTCCGGCGCAACGAATTCTGACCTGGCAACCGCGCTCGGCATCACCACCGATGCGCTCAATGCCGCGTATACCAAGGCGAACGAAGCCGCTCTGGCCAAGGCTGTCGAGTTGGGTTTGATTACCCAGGCTCAGGCCGACGAGTTCAAGTCCTCCGGGCGTGCCTTCCCCTTTGAAGGGCGCTGGGACGGTTGGCTCTCTCAGAAGGGCATTGATTACAACGCTCTTCTGGCCGAGGCGCTCGGGATCAAGGTTGAAGACCTGCAGGCAGCCTATGCCAAGGCTTACACTGCCCGCATCGACGCAGCGGTCACGGCTGGCAACCTCACCCAGGAGCAGGCTGACTTGCTCAAGGGTCAATACGCCCTGTTCAACAGCAAAACCTACCAGTCCGCCATGCAAACTGCTTTCGAGACGGCTATCAAACAGGCTGTCACGGATGGCGTGATCTCCCAGGCGCAGGCTGACCTGATCCTGAAGAACGCCACAACCAATGACTTCCCAGGCGGTAAAGGCTTCGGTTTCGGTTGCTTCGGCGGTCGTGGCTTTGAAGGCCCGCGTGGTGGTGGTCGTGGCGGTGGACGCGGGAAGCCCGGTGGGTTCCCTGGTTTCGATCAGAAGCCGGACGATAACACCATCCCAACCAATCCGACCCAGTCGCCCACCTCGAGCGGCGGCCTCTAACCCCAATCTGACCTGACCCCCCTCTACCCCCCTTCTCCTGTTGTGAAGGGAGCTGGGGAACAGGTCCCCTGTCTCAGACCCTTAGAGTGCCCCCGCTCTAAGGGTCTGTTCTTGGCCAATCTATCGAATCGTAGTTATTTCGATTTATAATCAACCCATCCTGGTTAATCATATCCTACCTCTATGCCAGATTTTTCAACGGTATACGTTGAACGTTAAACGTTAAACCTTAAACGATATCCCCATGCCTAAGAAACTCCTCGTCGTAGACGATAAACCTGAGCTGCGTACCTTGCTGAAGTCCTATTTCACCCAGGAAGGCTTCGAAGTCGTTCTGGCTAAAGACGGCCAGGAAGCCCTGTACATTGCCCGTCGCGAAAAACCCGACCTGATCATCCTGGATTTGATGATGCCCGAGATGAGTGGTTACGAGTTCATGCGCGCCTTTAACAAAGAAGCTGACACACCCATCATCATCCTGACCGCCCGTTTGGAGGAAAACGACAAGGTGCTCGGTTTAGAGCTGGGCGCGGATGACTATGTCACCAAGCCCTTCAGTCCGCGTGAGCTCACCGCCCGGGTGCGCGCCGTGCTGCGCCGCATGGAGAAAAGCAGCGCCGAACCCGGTCTCCTGCGCAGCGGCGATTTATTGCTCGATCGGGAAGGCCATATCACCAGCGTGGCCGGCCGGGTCGTTGACCTGACTCCCTCTGAGTTTGACCTCTTAGCCACTTTGATGACCGCCCCTGGACGAGTTTTCTCACGCCTGGAGCTGCTCGACCGGTTGCAAGGCGCCGCCTACGAAGGCTATGAGCGCACCATTGACGTTCACGTCCGCAACTTACGCACGAAGATTGAAGTTGACCCCGCCAACCCGCGCTATATCGAGACCGTTTACGGGACTGGCTATCGTTTCCGCGCCCAAAATTAACCGGAGTCCCAGAAATCATGCGCTCGCTCGCTTTCAAACTGACCCTGGCTTTCCTGCTCATTGGCTTGACTGGCGCCGTGCTGGTAGCGGTCATTGTGCGCGCCCGCACCCGCAGCGCTTTCGATCAGTTCCTGCTTAACCGTGATCAACAAACCCTGGTCGAAAATCTGGTCGAGTATTACCAGGTGAATGGGAGTTGGGCCGGCGTGACTGCTTACCTCCCCGCCATTTCCAACCTACCCATGCGCCCCGGTCGTGGCTCACGTGAAATGAACCGCCAGTGGGGCAGCTTCACCTTGATCGGACCCGATCGCACCATCGTTTACAGCCTGCTTGCCAATCAAATCGGTGGACACGCCTCTGAGGATGATCTGGTTCGGGCGATCCCCTTACAGGTTAACGGCGCCCCGGCTGGTTGGGTGCTCCTGTCGTCATCCGTTAGCGCACTTTTGCCTGACTCGCCGGAAGGGACCTTCCTGCAGAATGTGAATTCCGCCGTTTTTCTCAGCGCCGTGATCGCAGCGCTCCTGGCTCTCACCCTTGGTAGCGTTCTGGCTTTCACCCTCACCCGTTCGATCCGCGAGCTGAAAGAAGCCACCGTCGAGATCGCCCAGGGTCGCCTGGGCCTGCAGGTCAAAGTCCGCTCCAGGGACGAGTTGGGCGAGCTGGCGGCTTCCTTCAACCAGATGAGCTTAGATTTGCAGCGCGCCACCCAGGCTCGCCGCCAGATGACCGCCGATATCGCCCATGAGCTGCGCTCACCGCTCAGCGTCATCGCCGGTTATGCTGAAGCGCTCAACGATGGCAAGCTGCCCGGTGCACCTGAAATTTACGCCATCCTGTACCAGGAAACCCGCCACATCAACCGCCTGGTCGAGGATCTGCGCACCCTTTCCCTGGCTGATGCCGGCGAGTTGCCCCTGGCGTTACAGCCGGTCAACCCGCAGATCGTCCTGGAGCGCGTCGCTGCCCGTCACGCCATGACCGCCAGTCAGAAAGGCGTGACCCTGCGCGTCCTACCCACAGAAATCCTGCCCGATCTGACAATGGATGTCGAACGCATGTGCCAGGTGCTCGATAACCTGGTGTTGAATGCCTTCCGCTACACCCCTCAGGGCGGCGAGATCACGCTCTCCATCCAGGTTACCCCGACTGGCGTACAGATGATTGTGCAAGATACTGGCAGCGGCATCGCTCCCGACGACCTGCCATATATTTTCGACCGCTTTTACCGGGGCGACAAAGCCCGTCAGGCGAACGGCGAATCGGGTCTCGGTCTGGCCATCGCCCGCTCGATTGTCGCAGCCCATCACGGCGCCCTCGCCGCCGAGAATATCCCTGATCACGGCGCGCGTTTTACAATTACGCTGCCAAAATCCACATAATTCCCCAACCACTTCTAAATCTCTTTTAAATAATCCGGTTTTATACTGTAGACATCATCAGGAACATGAAATTCTCCTCCAGATCGAATTGACTTCTCCCCATCTATGAGCACCGCGACCCCTCCGGGTCGCGGTGTTCATTTTATAGATCCAAACGATCAGTCCTCAACTGCCAGCAATCGAATCGGCATCCTCGACATCCAAAAAAACACCATCAGCCCTCAGCAACCAGGGCTAATTCCGCATCCTCCGCATCCTCCGCGTCCGAAAAAAATTTCATCAGCCAGCAGCAATCGCCCCGCGTCCTCCGCGTCCTCCGCGTCCAAAAATCCGCCATCAATCCTCAGCAACCAGGGCTAATTCCGCATCCTCCGCATCCTCCACGTCCGAAAAAAATTCATCAGCCAGCAGCAATCGAATCCGCGTCCTCCGCGTCCTCCGCGTCCGAAAAAAATTCATCAGCCAGCAGCAATCGAATCCGCGTCCTCCGCGTCCTCCGCGTCCAAAAATCGCGATCAATCCTCAGCAACCAGCAGCAGATTCCGCGTCCTCCGCGTCCAAAAACCGCCATCTGCTGACCCCGCCTTTCGAAATTATTCCAATGGTCTTTCCTACTGGAAAAGTCAGATCGCCGAAATCCCCCGGATTCAGAACCGGAGCGGCGAGACGCGTTTCTACTACTCCGGTTTCGGTCAGGCCATCTTGCTCGATCGCCTGATACCTGACTGGAAAAACCGCGTCTTTCAACCGGATGTCTGGCTGGAAGACTTGCTGAGGTCAATAAGTGTCGAATAGCAGTCCGAATAGCTTGACTCTCACCCCACTTAGCGCGATACTTTAATTGTAGGTTCTAATTTATTTTCAATTCGGTATTAATTGGATAACCGTAGATCCTACCTCTCGAAATGATGAAAGCCGGTACGTAAATGCCTCCCACCCAACCCGCCGCGTCCACCCTTTATGCCCTCTTGATCGGCGTGGACTGCTACCTGCCCAACGCTCTCCCAGGCGGTTTATGGTACCCCAGCCTGAACGGCAGCGTACGGGATATCCACCTGGTGGAAGCCTATTTGCGCCGTAACCTGAGTCTGGACGATGATCACCTGCTGCTCCTGACTGCCAGCTACACAGGTCCGCGTCCTCCCCGACCGGAAGCCGTGTACAATCCACCTGAGCCGCCAGAAGCCTGGCCTACCTATGAAAACATGGTGCACGCCTTCCAAAAGCTAACCAACCTGGCGAATCCCGGCGACCAGGTCTACATCCATTATTCTGGTCACGGCGGGCGAGCAGTCACCGTCTATCCCGACCTGAAAGGTCCGGACGGATTGGATGAAGCGCTAGTGCCGTTAGACATTGGGTCATCCTCTGCGCGCTACCTGCGCGATATCGAGCTGGCCTATCTGCTGCACGCCATGGTCGAAAAAGGACTGTGGGTCACGATCGTGCTGGATAGTTGCCACTCCGGTAGCGGTACGCGCGGCGTCGGTCGCGCCCGGCCGCGTGGCATACCAGGCATTGATCGCACCCCCCGCCCCGCAGAAAGCCTGGTCGCCCCGGGATTTGAGTTGCAATCGACCTCCCGCGTCCACGCCGGAGCCGCCACGCGCGCCGCCAAACCTGCAAGCGGCTGGTTAACCGAACCCCAGGGTTACACCTTGCTGGCTGCCTGCCGTGCCAATGAGGCCGCCTGGGAAGACTGTTTCACGGGTGTGGAAACCAATGGCGCCTTGACTTACTGGCTGCTCGACGCGCTGCGTGCCGCCGGTCCCGAGACCACCTATCGCATGCTCCATTCGCGCATCCTGGCCCGCGTACACAGCCGCATCGAAATCCAGACGCCCATGCTCGAAGGCGAGGGCGACCGGCTGGTGTTTGGCTCGGCTACACGCAAAACGCATTTCGCCATTACCGTACTCAACGTGTTCCCCCCTCGCCACCAGGTCTCGCTCAACGCTGGTGAAGTGCACGGCGTGCAACCGGGTGACCTGTTGGCGATTTACCCCCCTCAGGCTACCGACCTGTCTGATCCGCAGACTCGTCAGGCTCTGGTGGAGGTCACCCCTCCTGTGTTCGAAGCCGATTGCACCGCAGCGCTGCTCGATCCCTACCAGACGACCCCGATCGAACCCGGCGCACAGGCGGTGTTGATCGGTCACTCCAACCCGCTGCTTCAGCGTTCCGTCGGTCTGGCACTGGACGACCCAGCTCTCATCCTGGCCCTCCAATCCGCCATCTCTGCCCACGGCGCAGGCTTTCTCCACCTGGCGGGGCCTGGTGAGAGCCTCGATTTCCAGGTGGCGGTCGTGATCTCCGGCTCAACTCGGATACCGGTATTCGAAATTTGGGACCGCAAGGGCGATGCGCTGCCCAACCTGCGCCCACCCATCCGCGTCGATGAACCAGCTGCGGTAGAGCATGTCGCTCGCCGTCTGGTGCACCTGGCGAAATACCGCAACATCCAGGCTCTGGACAATCCCAACCCGGGATTAGCGCGCCAGATGTGGGCTGAGCTGGCTGGCTCCCAACCCGATCCATCTAATGGCGGTGTGGCATCCTTCTCACCTGGTGAGCGGATCACCCTGCGGGTGCACAACCGTCTGCAAGTGAATCCAGCCGACCCCAACGATCCCAGTCGCATCTTGAATATCACCGTGCTCGACCTGCAACCCGATTGGGGCGTCACACAAATATTCCCGGCCTCAGCCGCTGCCTTCGATACGGTCCAGCCCGGGCAGTACCTGGAAATCCGCCTGGAAGCCTTTCTACCGCCTGGCTACACTGAGACGACAGATATTCTCAAAGTCTTCGCCAGCCAACGCACCACCAACTTCCGCTGGTTGGAGCTGCCATCCCTCGACCAACCCATGTTGCCGCGCCGTGTCGCACGCCACGCCCAGCTCGATCCGCTCGAACAGCTGCTGGCTGCACTGACCGCGGATCAGTCGCTCCCCACCGCGGAAATGAAGAGCCGCTCTATCAGAGTTCTGACGGACACCGCAGCGGACAAACCCTGGGCGATCACCCAGGTTGAATTGCGTGTGACTATGCGCAATTCTTAGTTGTTTTTTGTATTGTAATGATGAAAGCGAGATAAGATGAGCGCAATTAACGAGTATATTGACTTTATTGTTACCATCACGCCCGGCAGCCGGACTGAAAAAGGACAGACTTACCGGGTGGCGGTGCGGGCGCCCTCGGGTGAAGAGATGGCTGGAATAGAAGCTGTCCTGCCTTTCACGGAGTTGGAACTGGAGAACCGTTTGAAGGATTTCCGCATCGCCGCGCTCAGCTCCTCCAGCCGCACACGCCACGTGCGTCCAGTGCAGGAGGTGGACACGGTGCGGAATTTCGGCCAGGTTTTGTTCGATGCACTGTTCCATGGTCAGGTGCTCAGTCTTTACGACGCCAGCCGCAAGCAAGCCAGTGACGCCAACAAAGGCTTGCGCCTGCGACTGTCTGTCCAGGCCGATGAGCTGGTGGTTGTTCCCTGGGAATATCTCTTCGACGTTCGTCATGGCGACTACATCTGCCTCAATAGCCTGACCCCCATCATCCGCCACCTGACTGTCTTACAACCGATGGAGCCCCTGACCATTCAGCCCCCCTTGCGCATCCTCGGCATGGTCTGCGTGCCGCGCGACCAGCAAAGCCTGGATGTCGTCGCCGAGCAGAAACGGCTTCAGGAAGCGATTAAACCCCTGGAAGACAACGGTCTGGTCAAGCTGGAGTGGGTGCGCGGCAGCACCTGGCGTGACTTACGCGACGCATTAAAACCTGATATCTGGCACATCTTCCATTTCATCGGTCATGGTGGTTTTGAGAAGGAAGGCTTTTTATACCTCACCGACTCCGAGGGGCGCGAAGATCCCCTACCCGCAGTTGAATTAGCTCGCCTGCTGGCCAACCATAAAGCGCTCAAGCTGGTCGTGCTCAACGCCTGCGAGGGCGGGAAGAGTAGCGCTCAAGATCCCTTCTCCGGTGTAGCCGCCACGCTTATCCGCTCGGGCATCCCGGCGGTGCTGGCAATGCAGTACGAAATCAGCGATCGGGCGGCGATCGAGCTGGCGCGTGAGTTCTACGGCGCGCTGGCGGAAAATCGTCCCGTGGAATCAGCCTTGACCGAGGCGCGCATTGCTATCGCCCATGAACTGCGCGGCACGATCGAATGGGGCGTGCCGGTCCTGTTCATGCATTCCACTGGCGGTCTGCTCTTCCGCACGACTGGCGTCATCACCCCTACCCAACCCCAGCCAGGACCCACTGTCCAATCCGGTCCACCTCCCCAGGAAACTCGAGTCCAGGTTCAAACTGCTCCGGTCTCGCAACCCGAAATTACCGCACCAGTCCGATCGGTCGAGGTGCCGATCGAGACGCAGCCTGAACCGGTGCAGGCTGCTCCAATAAAACCAGCTGCCGCACCTAAAAAATCCACCGCTGCTCCCAAGAAAACTGCCGCCGCGCCTGCTCTTCAACCGCCTCCATCTACGCCTGTTGTAGAAGAAGAAGTGGAGGCAAGTGAAGAGGACCAGGCCTTGATTGACAGCTTTGCGCCCGGTAGCTTTAAATCTACGATCATCGCCTATTGTGCTCAGATCGGTTGGGACATCTCCAGCCTGGATGACTCGCATGCTGTCCTGGAGTTTACTATGGACTCCGGTCGCAACCAGCTGCTGTTCATCGTCCGGTTGGAGTCAACCATGGCCTTTTTTGCGCTAAGCATATTGGTATACAATACGACAGACGAAATCCCGCACCCCCTCTCAACGAAACTGATGATGCGTAACACCGAGAAAAAGATTGGTTATTGGTGCATTATGGAGATTGAAGGGAAGCAGGATTTTGCGTGCATGCATAATGCCGAGCTCGAGCTGATTGACGTCGCCTATTTCCAGGCCGTCGTCACCCGCCTGGTCGAGGAAGTCGATGAATTCAATACTGCGTGTCTGGAAGAGGAAGATGATGATCGCAACAGGTATTAAATACCAGGTTGCCGCTTAACTTGTCGAATGACCTCTTCCAGCTTCAGCAGCTTACCTGCCTGCCAGGCTTGTTGGAAGATTGCCTCTCCCAACCGCTCAGCCACGGTCTGCAGCGCCTGGTTTACCACCCGTCGATAAGTGGGCGACCATCCGTTCGCCCGGTCATATTCATACGCCTGGTAAGCCTGTACCGCTCTGTCATTATACTGCTTCACCCAGCTTCATCACCTGGATTATCTTTAACCTGGCCAGGATCACCATCATCACTGCCAGGGTAATGATGAAAATACTGGCGAAGCCAAGGCATAACCAACCCGCTTCGCTCCAACCAATTTGCACTGCGAAAGGCGGTGTTGGCGCGGCGCCAGCAAAACCTGCCTGCAATAAGGGTAGGAACAGCGCACTGACGCCAAGTCCAACCCCGGCTCCTCCAGCCAGCGCCACGATCATCATCAAGATCTGTTCCAACGCGACGCTGCCTTCCATTTGTGCAGTTGATAGACCTAACGCTTGCAGCAAGCCGAATGTTATTTGCCGTTTATTCAACGAAGCAAACGAGTAGAGGATAAATCCGATCCCTGGCAAAAATCCCGTTAACAGGAACCCGATGTTTAGCACCCCAAACAGCCCGACCCACTCGGGCTCGCTGGTGGCCTTGCGCACCGCATCGAGTGCATTCCCGTGTACATCGACCGTCAGCCAGTCGCGTACCGCCATGCTGCGCAAATTTTCCAGAACAGAAGCCGTATCTGCGCCAGATTTCAGCTTCAACCAGACATCCACGCCCGTGACTGTATCGAGGCCGCCGAAGAGTGTATCTAAAGTGGTGATCAGCGTCGGTTGATCGCCCGGGTAGATTGTCGGAAAATAGCGGTAGAAACCAACCACGGTCAGATCGCCGACCACCACCTCCCCTGCCACTCCAATCGCGGCTTCCATTTTCAGGCTGTCTCCGACCAGCAGCCCACGCGCCTTCGCCAGCGACTCTGGTATGAGCACACCCAGTCCGGGTGGCGCCAGGGCGTTCATCAACGCGCCCAGGGATGGGTCAGCAAAATCGCGCCGGTAATAGGCCGTATCCGGAAAAGTCAAACGGTCAATGCCCATTACCATACAACCTTCGTATTCGCTCCCGTACGAGAAACGCCCTTGCCAC
This sequence comes from uncultured Anaerolineaceae bacterium, assembly GCA_964354345.1. Classification (GTDB taxonomy): domain Bacteria; phylum Chloroflexota; class Anaerolineae; order Anaerolineales; family UBA4823; genus CAYGZL01. The sequence goes on from CAYGZL010000154.1 coordinate 24,726, forward strand.
TTACCCACATAAGTCGCCCCCTGGATTTCAGGCAGCTTGATATGCCGCTGTAAACTGACCAGGCTTTCTACTGCTCGCGCCGAACCTGGAGCCGGTGCGCTCGTGCTGTTCGCCTCAGCCCCAGTTTGGGTAAACTCGTATTCTTTAACTGCCAGGTCCGCCCCAACCTGGTAATACTGCGCATCCCGCAACCAGCCATCCAACGTGCGCGCCATCGAGGCGGTAAAGATCGAGAACGAGAGCGCGATCATGATCAACAGGTTGGCGCTGGCATGATCCCGTGGGTTGCGGGCGATCTCCTGCACCGCCAGGTAAACCCATGCGTTATGTAAGCGCGCCGCTATCGCCCCCAGCAGTCGAAGGAGCAACGGGAAAAGCCGTAAAGCCAGCATACATAGCGCTATGGCGCATAACGAGGAAGCCAGGAACATCAGCGGATCATAGCCGTCTCCGCTGGCGCTGCCGCCTGTTCCACTCACAATTCCGACCGCTTGAGATACCTTCGCTCCCTCCCCAAACTCTGGCGTGAGTCTCGCGCCAGGGATCAATGCAGCATTGATCCTGCTCCGCAGGCTGAAATATGCATACACCGCTGGCGCCAGCAGGAATAAATCCAAATAAAACCGCTCCCAAAACGGTTTGACGGCCGTCCGGGCACGCTCTTGTTTGAGATTCAGAATAGATGGGTGCCTGCGTCCCAATAACGGTGCCAGGCGCGCCAGGATTACCGCCAACGCCGTCAGGCCCAGCCAGAGGACGTTCACATCGCTCATTAAAAATGTGAAATCCGCCTGGTTGGAAAACTGCATAAAGAGTCGTGTGTGCGCCATCAGGCGCGCTGCCCCCCAGCCCACAAACCATGCCCCGGGTAAGGCCAGGATGATCAAAGCCAGCGATTCGATCAGGTTGAGCGCCACGAGCTGCGCCGGACTACCGCCGCGCGCTCCCATTACCGCGGTTTCCTGCTCGACCTGTCGTACAGCAATCGAGGCCGTTAACCCGATGAAAAGCAGCGCTAATGCCAACACCGGTGCACTGGCCGCGTAAAATAGCACCATCATCGCGTTTAAGCGGGCGTCATAAGCTTGCAACATATCCAACGGCGAATAATCGATGGATACTCCGGGCAAGGCCTGGCGTAAGCCATTTTCAAGGCGCAAGATTTGCCGCGTATAGCTCAACGAACGAGCCAGGTCCAGGCTGGGATCATCTACGACGACATACCAGGAGACATAGGAAATCGGTCGCTCCAGGCGAGTTGCCAGGCGCCCAGTGAAATCATCCTGCGGCACCCAGACTGCGTTGCGAAAGGTAGTCTGCGGATCATAGAACCAAATTGCGTCACGCGGATCAAGCGCCCGGACTACGCCCACTACCTGGATCCGTATCCCATCTCCTTCGTAAATATCCCCCACATTCAGAAAAACCTGATCCGCGTAATCCTCCTGCACAACTACTGGGATAGGATCGTTTGGCTCAGCCTGTTTCACATTCTCTGGCCAGACGCCTTCAACCAGTTTAAGCTTGCTCTTAAGCAAATCGCTGTTAAAGAAAAGCATTCCCAGGTTCAGATACATGGGCTTGGAAGAGGCCACTTTTATGGGAGACCATCCAATCTGCCGGGTGGTTACCTGGGTTTCGATGCTGTTCACGCGCAAACCCATATTCTGTTCAACTTGTTCGTGGATAAAAGTGGCGATCTCTTGAGTATCAGTGACCGTGAGTGGGGTGAACTTCTCGTTATCGCGGTAATAAATATGCAGGCTGAATAAGGCGCGCCGGTTAGTAGCCGCTTTTTCTACGAGCTGCGATTGAAGCACCCGGGTGAGTACACCTTTTGCGAAAATTGGCGCACACACCACCAGACTCAAGACACTTAATATACCAATCCAGGCGCTGAAGCTCAGTCCAGCGTGATGAACCAGTCGTTTCAATACCAGACCGAACAAGGAGAGTAATTGGTCCGCTTTTTTCATTGCCAGGTAAACCTATGGACCCAGCACCCGGTCGCCTTCTTTTAAATTAGCGATCACTTCCCAATATTTATCGCTGGTTAATCCCACCTGCAGGATCTCCACCCGGCGATGGGTATCATCCTCCAGCACAATGACATACCTGAAAGCGTCGCTGCCCCGCACCGCGGCTGGCGACAGCAACAGAGCATCTTCCTTACGTCCCAGGATCACAACCAGGGTTACCCCCGCCCCCACACTGAGCTGTTCTGGGAGAATATCATCGGGTATGGTGAAATAAAAATAGTTTAAACGTACATCGCTGCCCTGGATTTGCAAACCGCTCTTTTTATTCGTGACGGGCAAAAAATCCGGCAGGTATTTTACCGGGTGGAGCTGTTCTTTACTGCGGGTAGGGGACATGTACGCTTCACTGGTTGGCTCCAGGACATTCGCCATCTGATCATCATAGGCAATCCGCACGACCAGGCTGTTTGGAACTCCGACAGTGAATACGAGATTGAAGGCGTCCACATTCTGCCCGGCTTTGGCGTATCTTTTCAACACCATGCCGTCATAGGGGGCGACAATCTGCCGCTCGCTCAACAGGGTTTCCAATCGACTTACCGTGAGTTGAGCACGCTCGACCACCGCCAGGCTGCCCGTATCCTTTTTGCCTTGCATCAGCGTCAATTCTGCCTGGGCGGTTTTCAAGCGTTCCTGGGTAATTTGCAGGTCAGTCTGGGCTGCTTCTTTAGCCGCGCCATAGGCCTGGTCAGCGCGTTGCTGCGCCTGGATCGCCTGGAGCTGTAAGATGGTCACATCCGAGGTCGCTCTTTGTAATTCGTAAGCGCGTTGCAGCTCAGCATTATTCGCATTGTCCTGGGCTGTTTGCAAATCCAGACGCGCCTGTTCGAGCTGGTTGAGCAGATCGTCTACCTGCAATTCTGCCAGTACGTCGCCTTGCTTCACACGATCCCCCTCCTCGATAGCCAGCCGGGCTATGAACCCTGAAGCGCGGAAGAACAGCTCCTCCTGTTGCGCCGGGACAACCTCAGCGTAAAAATCGCGTTGCGCCACGATCGGTCCACGCTCGACAGAAAAGATAACTTTCTCGGTACTGGCCAATGCAGGTAACGGAGTGGGTGTCGGACTTTCTCTCCCGATCGCGCTACAGGCTGCCAATAGGACGAACAGGATAATGGATAATCCTGATTTTAATCTGCGGTTAGCATTCGCGAAGAACAGCTCTGCATTGGTTTTTTGGGGGTATAGATTTGGAATAAATTTATTTTGGTTTTTCACACACTTGCTCCTGGTTTGATCATTGTGGATGCATCTTTTCAAGCAAGGTCAACTATATGGAAAATAGCGCGCATCAAATTGTATCACCAACCCATCGGGCAATCAATTGGCCGGCTGGCATCCCCAAACCAGTGTAAACCGTTTCAGATTAACCCACTTGAGTGGGTTTGACACAATAGCCGTCGAATTCTTTCGACGCGGTCTCGTTCGATGCGCCCTCATTCGTCGCGTTCGGCTCCCCCAATGCGCCATGATTCGACTCAATCGTCCCCCCGACGCGACCTTATTCGTCGCGTTTACTTCGGCGTGGATTTTTCAACCCCGTGGTTATTTTATTGCCCACCTCACGTTTAACCCTTGCCGCCAATACATCCTGATATTCATCCAGAAACCATTGAACCGCCTGCGCATCATGCACTACCAGCTCGCGCAACGCCCAGGAGAGCGCCTTCACAACCATATCCTCGTGATCCCCTGCCAGCATCCGGCAAATCGTCAGTGTCCGGACGACATCGCCTGTGCCCCCCTGCGAGCGGATATTCCAGGCCACAGTGCTGACCAGCGCTGCCCTGCGCCACCATAAATCCTCCGAGCGCGCCCAGCCTTCGATCACCTCATCGCTTATTTGCCCCTTGCGCCAGGCCGGACCGGACAGGTTGCGGGCGAAGCCATCCACCGACAACCAACTGTTAATCCCTGCGCCAAGCTCCTCGATCATGCTCACATCCAGGCTCTGAAAGGCAGCGCGGTGGTTGGCAATCAGCTCATATGCCAACCCCCGGTGTCCATGGTTTCGCATCAGCTCGAGAGCCACCTCCCGGACAAATTCTGCGCTGGCCGATTTCAACAGGCGCGCATACTTACGTTGGATAGCACGCTCATTCGGTGTATTGTCAACCGTCAGGCTGTGAATCTCCCCATCGATCGTCGCAGCCAGGTATTTTGCATTTGGGAATGTGATCTGTTCCATGGCAATCCCTTTCGGTATCATTCTTGCATACTATTATACAACCGCAATACCATACCTTTTCAAATATTACCTGCATGAATTCACACAATTTCCCTACCATTTCTTCATCAATTCTAAATATCCGGGGATTATCCTATAGTTAATCAATGGAGTAATAATGAATGAACTGGTTCTAAATTGGATTTCAACCTATGGTTCCCCGCTCGTCGCTGGCATAATTATGGCTGGCGCAGCCGGCCTTCCATTTCCGACCACTCTGGTCGTGATTCTCAGCGGCGCCTTTATTCGTACCCAATTTCTCGATCCCTTCTCAACAATCTTATTGGGCTTTATCGGAGTTATTATCGGCGACATGCTCTCGTATACCCTCGGTCGTCTTTCTCATCGTACTCTGCAAACCTATTTTGGTCACAAACCCACCTGGCAAAAGGCGCAAGACTTATTCGCAGAACACGGTGGTTATGCCATCTTCCTCACCCGCTGGTTGGTGACTTCCGCCGCCATCCCGGTCAACCTGATCGCTGGCAGCAGCAATTACTCGCCTAAGAAATTCCTGCTCCTCGACACTGCCGGTGAATTAGTGTGGTTATTCCTGTTCGGCACCCTCGGTTATGTCTTTGCCAGCCAGTGGGAGCTGCTCAGCCAGGTCATCAGCAACGTAAGTTATTACTTGTTGGCTGGCGCAGCGAGTCTCCTGGCGATTTACCTGTGGTGGGACCACGCTCACCGACCGCTCCCGAACTTTCAAGCGCTAATTATTTCTTCCAGGACATACGCTGGCGTCATCGGCAAACGCGTCAGCCGGACGCCCACCGCCCGATAAATCGCGTTGGCGATCGCGGCTGGGGGCGGTAAAACCGGCGCCTCGCCCACTCCGCGCACGCCGTACGGGTGGCCCGGGTTTGGTTCTTCGATGATTACGACCTCGATCAACGGTAAATCCAGACAGGTTGGCATCCGGTAATCCAAAAGGCTGGTGTTTAGCAGGCGGCCTTGCTCATCATAATAATACGCCTCGTTGAGCGCCCAACCCACTCCCATTGCCACCCCACCCTGGATTTGTCCCTCCACAGCGGCCCTGTGGATCGCCCGGCCGACATCCTGCAGCGCAGTGTAGCGTAAAATATCCACCTTGCCCGTCTCAGG
>CAYGZL010000155.1:0-3414 GCA_964354345.1 uncultured Anaerolineaceae bacterium
CTTTGATGACCAGTGCGTCGTCCATGCCCTTGCCATAGCTGTGCGTGTTTCCGACCAGGTAGGCAAAGCTGCCATCGATCGCCAATCCATGCACCGCGTCTTTCAATCGTCCGCCCCAGGTCTGCTGCCAGTTCAAATCCCCTGCCGGGGTGTATTGCAGCAAGACCACGTCATCTTCACCGTTGCCATAACTGGCAGTCGACCCGGCAACCAGGATATTCCCGTCCGCATCCACCTCCACGACGCGCGCCGATTCGCCCCTTGATCCGCCCCAGATCTGCTGCCAGATGAGTTTTAAGTCTTTATCATACTTGAGCAGGAAGATCTGCCCGCCGTTTCCAAAGCTGGTGGTCAGACCGACGACGTACAGGTACTCACCCTCGCTGGTCATCCCCAGCCCATCGTCGGCGTTCGCGCCTCCCCAGGTCGTGTGAGTCAGGTATTCGCCGCTTTCCGCAGAGAATTTCGCCAGCACTGCATCGCCCCCCACCAACAGGCTGGCTGCGTTGATCCGTCCACACACATAGATCGTCTGGTCGCTGACCACCATCTGCCCATCGGCCTCATCAAAACCATCTGTACCCCAGGTCTTGGCCCAGATCAGCTTCCCCTGCCAGTCGAGTTTCAACACCGCCATGTCGCCGCTGGTCTTCTCGCCGGTTGTCCAGCCTGAGACATAGATCGAGTCACCCTTCACAACCAGCCCATCCACCTCTTCATAGCCAAAGCCCTGCCCCCAGGTAAAGCTCCACACGATCTTACCGGTGCTCATTTCCAATGCCAGAACCAGCATATCGGCTTCTTCCAGCGCCATTTTGGTGTTCACCAATCCGCCGACATACACATACGGCTCGCTGACGGTGACGATAAAGGCCTTTTCCTGCAGGTCTCCGCCCCATTGTGTCCGCCAGAGCTCTTCTCCAGCGGGTGTGAACTTATACACAACCAGGTCGTAAAACAGCTTCCCGACCGGCTGCATATGCGCGGCAACGTACACGTTCCCCTGAGAATCGGTATCCACGCCCCAGGCCTGGTCGCTCTTCACATCGCCGCGCGTCAGATACCACAAAGTCGCAGAGTCAGCTCCTGGCGTAGCCGCTTCAGTCAGCGTTGGGGTAGAGAGCGCCTGTCTGGCGGTCGGCGCGCGCGTCGCCGGATCCTGGGTAGCCGAAGCAGCCCGAGTGGGCATCCGGGTTTGAACCGCCGAGCCCACCGATGGAGTAGATGGCATCTGAGTGGGCGTCGGCATGCGGGTCATATTCCCACACCCCGCGACGGTTACCATAAAAAAGATATATAAGAACAATCCCAGGCGTCTCATATATTCCTTCGCGCTCTTAGTGTTCTTCGCGGTTCAGATTCTACGTACACTTTATTGTTTCTTGGCGGTCTGCGTAGTTCATATTCCTCCCTTATCCCGTCCGAAACAGACGGATGCCCTGCCACACAAACCAGGTCGGAAGAAATAACGCCCCACCTGCCGAAGCGAACAGGTTCAGCGGCTCGAACTCAAACAGCGCCCCAAACACGGTCGACCAGCCGCACACACCCGCCAGGACGCCGATCCATCCCAGCAGCCTGGGCCACCTGCCGCCGCGCAGCGCCAGGATGTTCATCACGATCATCCAGGTGCCCATCCCGCCGAACATGAACCATCCGTCCGGATCAATTTCGGGAAGCCCCTGCGCCAGGATGGCTGCCTGGGTTGCCGCGTCGCCGTTGACGAAATTCTGCGCCAGGTCAGGCACCCGCCGGGTCAGGGTGATCGCCCACACGCCCAGGACGGTGTATCCGACAATGCCAAAAATGGTCGCTGCCCGCGCCCAATCCCGGTTGACATCTTTCACAAGGTCGCTGACAGCCGGAATGACGGCATAGGAAAGGATCGCCGAGACCGTGAACACGATCCAGGCAAGAGAGAGCGCCAACGGACTCTGCACAAAATACTTGAAGAACTCACCCATATCGTACCGCGAGCCCGCTGGCGTCGCGACGACATAGACGACCAGGACAATGTTCAGCACGCCAATCAGGATCGCAGCCACCCCGCCCAGTTTGCTGCCCTGGCTGGTCGTAGATTGATTTTTCATGAAAGCGCCTCCTGTATGATTTCTCTTCTTACAAATGTTTCTCCCAGCACTCGCTGGTGTAGATCACCTTGAAACCAATCGACAGGTAAAACTCCTGGTCGGATCCCACGTAGGCCACACTCGCGCCCAGCGCAGCACAGCGCCGGATGCCCTCCAACACTGCGGCTTTGCCCAGACCCATGCGCCGATAATCCGGGTCGGTTGCCACAGGTTCAACGTAAGCATAGTGGTGAGTTGACTCGAAAAACATTCCACAGATCGATACAAAATCGCTGTTTGGAGCTTCCACGAAGATTTTCAAATATCGGCGTGCTTTGGGTGTATCGAACATCCTTCGCCGCTCTTCAAGCTCCGCTTCGCCAGCCGGCGGCTCTCCAGAATTGTTGAAGCCGCGGAATAAGACGCGATGAACCTTTCCCCACTCACAGCCCTCTGCCAGACTGGTTAATCGATATCCAGCCGGTAGCTTGATGCGAGGAAATGGATCGGGGATGATGAACTGCGCCAGCGGACGAGTGTTATGCTCATCCTTTTCGTAGCCGCGTCCGCTGACCAGGGAGCCGAACTCCTCGTCAGTGTCGTTGACATAAACCCGGACAGTCCTTTTTCCATCCTCCGAAACGCCATACAAATGTTGCTCAGCATAATCGAGCATTTCCTGTCTCAAATGGCGGTAACCAGGATGGAATTGAAAGAACGCCTCTCCCACCCGGCTTTCATAGTGCGCCACAGCTACGATCTCCCCATCATCTTTCCATAGAGCGATCCTTCCCAACGCGGACCGATCCAACATGGGATGGCCGTGCATGTATTCCCAGGCCGGTTCGATCCAGTTCCCATCTGTGTTCCCAGGTTGATAGTGCTGGATGAGAAAACGATCCACCCGCCAGTAATCTTCCGGATGCTGGTAGGGTTGGAATTGAATACTCAAGTGATTGCAGTCGTCCTGGTTGGTTTTTTCTTTGGTTTGGCGGCGCTTGTTTTCGGTTTGGCGGTTGAAGCAGCAGTTTTCCGCCTGCGTTTCGTGGTTTTCGGCTTGGGTTTGGAGGTCGAGGAGCTGGTCTTACGTTTACGGGCTGGCTTTTTCTTGCCCAGATCCTTCAACATGCCTTGCGCTAACAGATCTGCCAATCCCTTCGGCAGTTTGAATTTATCCATCAGCAGCTTCACCAGGCGGCTCAGCACGTTCGGTTGGGTCAGCAGTTCCTTCAGGTCTAATCCCCGGGTAGCTGTACCAGCCTCTTCAGGCTTCGTGGCAGGCTTGCTCAAGCCCAACAAACCTGCCAGGTCCAAACCGCGCTCCACCTCCTGCGGCGCGATCTCT
>CAYGZL010000156.1:0-5958 GCA_964354345.1 uncultured Anaerolineaceae bacterium
GCCGGGTATGGGGGACAGATCCTGCTCTCGCAGGAAGCAGCTGACCTGGTGGAGCGCGAGCTGCCCGTCGGGGTGAGTCTGCGCGATCTGGGCGAGCATCACCTGAAGGGCATGACCCGGTCGGAGCACCTCTATCAGATGGTCGTCGCGGACCTGCCGCAGACGTTCCCGCCCCTGACTTCCGGAATCACCCGACCCAATAACCTGCCAGCGGCTCTCTCCTCGTTTATTGGACGGGAACAGGAAATTATGGAGGTTTGCCAGCGCGTGCGCAATTATCGGCTGGTGACGCTCACTGGTGCGGGGGGAACCGGGAAGACCCGGCTGGCGCTGCGTGTCGCTGAAGAGCTGCTGGAGGGTTTCCCAGATGGGGTCTGGTTCGTGGAATTCGCGCCCGTGGCGGACCCGGAACTGGTGGATCAGACTGTGGCGTCCACGCTGGGACTGCAGAAGACCACCGAGAGCAGTTATCAGGCCATCCTGGATAGCTATCTGTGCGGCAGGCGGATGCTGCTGGTACTGGATAACTGCGAGCACCTGCTGGAGGCCTGCGCCAGGCTGGCACACCATTTGCTCCAGCAGTGCCCGCAGCTGACCCTGCTGGCAACCAGCCGGGAAGCGCTGGGCATCACCGGCGAGACGGCCTTCTACGTGCCTTCGCTGGCTGCGCCGGACCCTTCCAGAGGGGTATCGCCTGAGGATCTGGAGCAGGTGGAGTCTGTGCGGCTGTTTACAGAGCGGGCTGCCGCGGTTCTGCCCGGTTTCAGCCTGTCTGGTGAAATCCTCCCTGCCGTCGCGCGCATCTGCCACCGCCTGGACGGCATCCCGCTGGCTATTGAGCTGGCCGCCGCACGGGTAAAAATGCTCAACGTTGAGGAAATTGCCGCCCGCCTGGATGACCGCTTCCGCCTGCTGACCGGTGGCAGCCGTACAGCACTTCCACGCCACCGGACGCTGCGCGCCTCCATTGACTGGTCGAATAACCTGCTGCCCGTACCGCAGCGCCTGCTCTTACAGCGCCTATCGGTCTTTGCCGGCGGCTGGACACTGCCGGCCGCCGAAGCGGTCTGCGCCGGGGAGGGGCTGGAAGACTGGGAAATCCTGGATGCACTGACCGGTCTGGTGGAGAAATCACTGGTGGTGGCGGATCATGCATCCGGTGTGGAGACGCGCTACCGCATGCTGGAGACCATTCGACAGTATGCCCGGGAGCGGTTGGACGATGCAGGACAGGCAGCCGCGGTGCGCGAGCGCCACCTGGACTACTTCCTGTCAATGACAGAGGCATACGAACCACTGCTGCGCACACCCCAAATTTTCGAGCTGTTGGCGCAGCTCGATCTTGAGCTGGACAACCTGCGCGGGGCGCTTTCCTGGGCGTTGGGTAGAAACGATGGCGGTGGAGCCGTGCAGGCTTTGCGGATCCTGTCTTCGCTTTATTATTTCTGGCTCGTCCGGACGCTCATCTTCGAATCGGATGGGTGGATGCAGCGCGCCTTCAAGCTCGTGCCCGAAGACGACCCGCAAGCAGCCAGTTTGAAAGCCTGGAGCTTGCTGGTCCTGGCACTGCAAAAAGGTCAATATTCACATTTCGTCCGGGAAGCACTCGATCACCTGAATCAGAGCATCGCGCTTTTCCGGCAAACCAGTGACCTTCCCGGAAACCGCCTGAGACTTGCTCTGGCGTTGGCAACGCGCAAGGCTGCGATCAATCAGTTTTTGACTTTCTATCCTTCAGAACCATCCATCCAGAAGGAGACTGCCCAACAGGATGGTGAAGAAAGCTTCTCTCTGGTGCAAGGTTTTATCAACTCGGATGATCCTGAAACCTGCTGGTTGGTTGCCTGGATCTATTTGATTCACGCCCGTGTGGAATTTACGGGTAGTGGACAGGAACAGATTTTCCCATTAACGAAGACCGCACATGAAATTTCCAGGCAGCTTGGCGACCAGGTTATCGAATTATTAATCTTAGGGACGCTCGTCTGGCTCTATTTACCTGATAATCCAGAGCAATGCAGCATATACGCAAAACAAGGGATCGTTCTCGCAAGACGCCTGGGAGATAAGGGTACCAGCTCAACGATTGGTTTCTATGGCACGTTGGGTTTGTCGGCCTATCTGACCAACCAGTTTTTTGATATGGAAAATTATTTCCGTGCAATTGAAGATATTTTCCGGAATTCAACTGTGGCAAGCAAAGTATGGGGTGAAACATGGAATATTCGCTCGCGGGGCATTGCCGCGGTCAACCAGCCGGATGCTGAAAAAGCGCGGTCTATGTTGACAAAGGCATTGAATCTGGCGCTTACGCATGCCGACCCGTATGGAGTCCTGTCCGCGCTGCTTCATTTTGCCGGCCTGGCCCTCCTCCTCAAGCAAAGCCAGGCAGCAGCCAGATTGCTTGGTTTTGTGGAGGGGCAATTTGAAGGATTTTTCAAGGGAATGGATCCCGTTCCGGACAGGTATGAGTTTGAAAAGCACACCCACAAGCTTAGGGAAACGCTGAGCGAGGCGGATTTCAATGCATTCTGGGCTGCGGGCCGGGCGATGACGATGGAGCAGGCCATCCAAGAGGCGCGAACGCTGGCGGAAGGGAGTTGATGCGCGGTCGCGGATGACGAAGATGAAGAGGTGGTCGATGTGCAGCATAACCGGCGTTGACACCATTTCGGCGACCCAGTGGCTGCGCAGTTGATCCAGCGTGCTCCCGCCTGCGTGGGACGCCGGCTGACGGCCTTCAAGTTGGTGGTGGGGAGGTGGCTGCCATGGTTGTTTCCTGTGCGGGCTGGCTTACAATTTCTGTAAGCCAGCCCGTTTACGAAAAGGTATGGGTCAGCCGCTTGGCCTTTACGGCGCCAGCGTTCCTCCGAAAATGATCCAGGCCAGGACGGTCTTGGCGGCCAGGCTGAGAATGATGTAGACCCGCTCGCCGTAGAGATAGTCTTTCCAGGGGCCAACTTTCTTATACTGCAGCACCATGTTCACGGCAAAGATATTGAAGAAGACGAACAGGGTGGGAATGATGGCGTAGACGAAAGCCGGCGGCTTGCCACCTGCCAGCGACCCGACGAAGTAGATCACGATGACGATCCAGGGGATGATCCCGGCCACCGACCCATAGATGAAAGCGGTCCAGTTGGTTTTCTCGGTGCGCTGGTTGTGCAGCTCCATCATGATCCCGAACAGGTTCATCATGGCGTTGATCCCGAAGATGAGAATAATGGCGCCCAGCTCGTAGATACCCACCAGCATACCGATCAGGACGATCATGACCGATGAAGAGAGCGCATACTCGTAGAACCGCACCGGATTCATGCCCTTCTTCAGGTTGTTTATGTACAATTTATAGCCAACTGTTGCCAGGAAAAAGTGCGCCACGGCGGAGAGCAGCAGGAAGACCGCCACTGCCGGGCCGAAGCGTAGCTCAAAGGCCAGTTTCGGATCCGGAACCAACTGCCTATTGATCAAATCGAACTTGAGAAAGCTGGTGTAAATCGGATAGGCTTTCGCGTTGCTTAATACGATCATCAGGACGCCCTGCACCAAATGCAGAAAGCCCATGATCAGGTTGAAACGCCTTAATCCCTTGAATTTCTTCTCTTCAGACATTGTTGCCTCCAGTTCTTGTTTGTGATGCGGATATCGAAAAGCGATCCAATAAAGGGTGAATCGATCGCGTGTACATATAATGTATAGTTAATTATCGCATATTGTATAGAATTTGGGAGGGCGTTTTGATTAATGTTTGCTTAAGATCGGAGAAGATTATTCGCCGGACTCATCCCTGGACTGACATCGCCAGCCGGGCTGGCCGTCGAAGGTGCCGGCTATGCTGTTCTTGTGCAGTGATTAGATCTACTGTTGGTGAACACCTTCGAAAAGATCCGCCAAACCATAGACTGGGTTGTCTGATTGATGAAGCTGGGTTTGTATAAAAGCGGCTCGTTTATTTTTGTTGCAGACCTTCTCAGGAGGAATTGACAGACTCACAATAACATGGAACAATATACAACAACATTTAAATCATCTTTGGATTAGATGACCTTGGATTGGAGAAAGCGAATACTCCTCATGGAAAATCGCAAGTCAGATATTTTGACAGTAGAAGAGGCGGCGGAATTACTCAGAATACCGCGCTCATCGGTTTACAAGTTGGCACAAGAGGGGAGAATTCCTGCTCAAAAGGTAGGTCGTCATTGGCGTTTTCATCGCGTCACGTTATTAAAGTGGGTGGCTGGACAGGCTAATTTTGAAGGTAAAAAATCAGATATTGGGAGTATGGATTTTTCATGAAACTATCTGAAGGACATCGTGAACGGCTGCGGGAAAAGTTTCGCCAGAATCCCACAGCTCTTTCGGAAACCGAGAGCCTGGAATTAATGCTAACCTATGCCATCCCGCGTAAAGATGTCGCGCCGCTTGCAATAGAATTAATCGCACGCTTTGGCAGCTTACAGGCTGTAATCACTGCACCCCAAGAAAAGTTGATCGAGGTCACTGGGGTAGGCGAAGCTACAGCCACTTTATTTCAGCTAGTCCACAGCATATCAGTCATTGCGCCAGAGGATCAAACTGAAATGACCCCAACCAGACACAGTACACCTTCACCCCAACTCACCTTGTTTGAATTAGAACCAAAGGGGGGAAAACAAACAGCTACAGTACAAGCTGCAAATAAGCAGCCAATTGTCAAACAACACTCGATACGCGTTTTTACCAATGATGAAATTACGAATTCCCTGCAGTTTTTGCCTGAAGCAACCAGATTTCACACCTTGGAGGCTTTCAAACATTTTCTAAATGAAAAATTGCCCTATAACGCAATCAAAACGCGCCTGCGACGTACTAACAACATCGTTGAACGTTTTTTCCCAGGCGGCGATCTTGATATCCCTCTGACTTATTTCATCGGTCAGTGTTCATCACAAAACGATCTTAAGGAAGTTGTTTTTTATCATATCCTACAAGCTGAACCGATCGCGAGCAAGGTGGCAGAAGAGTTAATTTGGCCTGCTCTTCCGATCGGACGCATCGAACGGGAGCAAATGCGTGAGTTTGTTTTGCGATATTTACCGGAGGCAGGCACATCATCACAGAATAATATGCTCCGCGCATTGTTTTATACGTATGACTTACTAGGAGTTGGCTCAGCGAACGAGACAACCCTGCGGTTTCAGTTGCGCAAAGGGACGCTGGAGAGTTTTTTATACATCTTGACCAGTGAGTTTCCCAGACCGGGCATATATTCTTTTGAATCGCTGTACAATAGCCCACTTCATCGTTGGTTGCTTTGGGAGCGGGAGTGGATGCGAATGCAATTGTATAACTTGCAAGATTTTAACATCTTATCCAAAGTATCCGAGATCGATACGGTGCGACAGTTTACCTTGGCGGTAGACCAACCCACCGCACTGCGCCGGTTCTTTGAGCATCCAGAGCGGCATAACATGGCCATCCGCGAGAAATCAAGCAGCGGGAATGATAGCCAGGAGGGATGAACCGATGCCGCCATTAAGTGGTCCTCAAGTGATCAGCGAACTACGCCGGCAGCTTCAAAATCAGTCTGGGCGGCATCTATATGTTGTCCTGGGTTCATACAGCCAGTTGGAATCATTTGAGAAGAACGACCTCAAACCGGCGAAGACGGTAGATGAGCAGGCATTTCCCAAGCCGGTTAACCTCAACCGGGAACTACTGGCCTGCATTGAAGACGAGGTGCTGCGGCGCATGGTGCGGGACGAAAGCCGCCGACCTCAAGCAGTGGATAGCCAACTCAACCAGGCCTTTGACCAATTGTTACGCCGATGCTTCGAACAGCACCCATTTGTAATTCTCAAACAATGTGAGCTGATGTTCGCCTACAAATTGGAAGCCAGCAAGCTACGCACCTACGCGGCTAACCAAAACCACCTGTTACTGCTCCTGCCAGGCAGGCAGGTAAGCAATAGAATCCAG
>CAYGZL010000157.1:0-17553 GCA_964354345.1 uncultured Anaerolineaceae bacterium
AACTGTTTCTCACCGGGTGTGTCTTCTCGAACAATAACGACGGCATCACGTACCTCCGGATGTTGGGTTAATGTTGTTTCGATCTCACCCAATTCGATCCGGAAACCCCTCAGCTTCACCTGGTCGTCCACCCGCCCCAGGTATTCCAGGTAACCATCGGGTAAATACCTGACCAAATCACCCGTCTTATATAACCGTAGGGATTGACCTTCCGCATCCATCCCTGCTCCAATAAAGGGATCGGTAATAAATTTATCTGCGGTTAACTCCTTCCGGTTCAGATAACCGCGACCTACTCCCGCACCGGCTATCCATAACTCACCCGGCACGCCGACCGGTACTAATTGTCCCCACCGGTCTACTACATAACATCGGGTATTGATGACCGGGCGTCCGATGCTGACTTTAAGACCATACTCCTTCGCCCGACAGATGGTTGAATCCACCGTACATTCGGTTGGTCCGTACATATTGTAGAACTCAGTCCGCTCAGCTTTTGCCAGTCGCTCCCAGGTGAACTGGTCAATCGCTTCCCCACCGGGCAGCATCACCGACGGAACCCACCCTTCGACCGCTAACAACCCGGCTTCGAGTAATAATTTCAATTGGGATGGCACGCAATCTACACTGTCTAAATGGTGTTTACGAATATATGTCAGTAATCCTTCGCCATCCCCTCTTAACTCTTGCGGAACTATATACAAACTATAGCCTGACAGCAACATCAACCATTGCTGAACCGAAGCGTCGAATAACAATGGTGCATTCAGACTCAGCTTCAACCCTTCTTCCGAACCAGGAAGGTCGGCATAAACAGCACTCGCCAATCCTTGCCACAGGTTCAACGCGGTACGGTGCTCGATCATCACACCTTTTGGCTTCCCGGTCGAACCAGATGTATAGATCACATACGCCAGTCCTGCTGGTGTCGTAATTTCCACTGGTATCGTATCGCTGTCTTGAGCGAATTCGTCAGACCAGTCCCGATCGAGAATCACTGTTTGCACTGTAGGGTGTGTGAGAAGCGGTTCCGAGCGAATCAGTAGTTCCGATCCCTCACTGGCTAATCCTTGCGAAAAAGCAGGTCCGATCAACCGTGCCTGCAGCTTCTCCTGGGTCAGGATAATTTTCACCTGTGCATCTTGCAGGATAAATCTTAATCGATCGTCTGGATAACTCGGATCCAGAGGCAAATAAGCGCCTCCCGCTTTCAGAATCCCGAGTAATCCAACCAACATCTCAACCGACCGCTCCAGATACAAACCAACCAATTCTTCTGCCTGTACTCCAAGCTTACGCAAACGATGAGCCACCTGGTTTGAGCGTAGATCTAACTCTCTAAAACTTAATCCCTGACCTTCATAATAAACTGCCAATCGTTCTGGTGTTTTCTGGGCTTGTTCAGCAAACAAAGCATGGATCGTTGTGCTAAATAATCCCTTATCAATCTCTTCCCACTCCGCGGTGCTCCAGGTTAACAATGCTTGATGCTCCTGGATGGACATGAGCGGTAGCTGGCTGATTGACTCAGCGGGATTGGCCACGATTCCTGCCAATAACGCCTGGTAATGGTTCAAAATGCGCGCGATTGTCTCAGGATCAAACAGGTCTGAATTAAATTCCATCACCCCTTTGAGCATGTCACCCCGCTCAACCAGGGTGAGTATCAAATCAAACTTGGCTGTACCACTCTCAGTATGAATGGGCTGCAGAACTAATCCCGGCGTATGTATAGACTGCACAGGAGCCTCTTGCAGGGTGAACATCGCCTGAAATAGCGGCGTGTGGCTCATCTCTCGTTCTGGGTGCAGCTTATCCACCAGTTGCTCAAAGGGTAAGTCCTGGTGCTCGTAAGCTTCTACTGAGGTCTGTTTTATCTGCCCTAAGAAATTTCGGAAAGTTTGACTACCTGACAGGTTGCCACGTAAAACTAACGTATTGACAAAGAAACCGATCAATCCTTCTATCTCACGCCGAGTACGGTTAGCGATGGGTGTTCCGATGTTAATATCTTCTTGACCGCTATACCGGTATAATAAGACATAAAAGGCAGCCAGTAAGGTCATGAAGAGAGTTGCCCTTTCCTGACGGCTCAGGCTGCGGATACGCTCAGATAAATCAGCGGGTATTTCAAAGAGTTGCCGTGAACCGTGTAAAGTTTGGACAGATGGTCGGGGTCGATCGGTGGGCAACTCCAGCAACTGGGTACAACCGGCTAACTTATTCTTCCAATAATCCATTTGCTGATTAAGAATTTGCCCTTCCAGCCAGGTGCGCTGCCAGGCAGCGAAATCAGCGTATTGAAGGGGTAATTCCTGTAATGGCGACGGTTTTCCCTCCGCAAAAGCCGGGTAAAGGGCAGCCAGCTCCCGGTTGAAAACTCCAACAGACCACCCGTCCGAGATAATATGGTGGAATGTCAGGAGGAAGATATGATCCTCTCGTCCCAGGCGCACCAAGCGCGCGCGCAACAGGGGACCACGAGAAAGATCAAACGGTTGTCGGGCTTCAGCCTCTGCCAGACGACGCGCCTCGCTTTCTTGTTCATGCATAGGCAGCGACTGAAGGTCGACAATCGGCAGCGGAATAATCCAATGGGGTTCGATGCGTATGCCCGGTTTACCATCCACCGAGATAAAAACGGTCCTTAACACCTCATGCCGGCGGACGATCTCGTTTAAACTACGCTCTAAGGCTGCTGCGTTAAGACGACCTTTGAGGCGGATCGCTGAAGGGATGTTATAATATGGACTACCCGGCTCCCACTGATCCAGGAACCACAAGCGCTGTTGGGCATAAGAAAGTGGAAGTTCAGTTCCACTAAAGGCCTGGCGATCAAGGCGAGGAATAGGTGCCAATAAATCAACTGAACCAACCTGAGTGATGCTCTTTTTGTCTGAAATTTCACTTTCCTGCTGGCCACCGGGAAGGCTGGTAGATTGTTCTACGCCTGTTCTTAATGATCGCTCAGAATCTTTTACCACTTTTTCATAACCCAAAACCTGGGCTACTTCCCAACCTGTATCGCTAAGAAAATCCTCAACCTGGAAATGTTTCCAGCGGTCAGCAGCATTCGCATCAATGTTCTGGCGTAGGTAAAACTTGAAATCACCGACCATTTGCGCCCCTGGTCGCACCCCGCTGGTCATCTTCTTGCCTTCATACGGTTTCAACATGTCTGGGGTAAACTCAATTCCCAGAAAAGCTGATAACCTGCGCATTACAACTTCTGGTTGATGAACCATTTCCTCAAAGGCTACACGCAGTTGACGTTTGGCTGGAATCGTCTCGAGAAACTCCAGAATGTTTTGATGGCTGACGATCCATACCAGTTCAGCCAGCTCCCGTTGTGTAAAGGGATGTGGATAGCGGAAGAAAACCTGATCCAGTTTCGCCTCGATAAACGAGTAAATCGATGCGTATGGGTGACGCATCAGGTGGATATAGAAAGGCTGGTTAAAATCTTCCTCCGCTCGTTTCAAAATCTCCAGATCGAGCGCATAGACCGGGGTTTTATCCACCAATAATTTATCCCCAATCCAGGTCTGTAACTGGCGGTAGAAGGTCTTGACGCTCATCCCTTGCTCTTCGAATCCACGCATGAGTTGTTCAGCCTGATTGACTTCACAACCCTTTACTTCCATAATTGCCCGAATAACGCCTTCCAGCCAGAACTGGTAAGGACCTGAAAACGTGTCTCGACGTTCAGATAAGGTATTGAACGAAAGTAGATCTAATTCGGGCGGTGAAAATAGATCAGGGTTACCAGCCAACATTGTGCGCAACAATGTTGAACCGGAGCGTGGAGGAGAGAGCACAAAGATTGCTGGTGGATTTTTGTCCACAGCCGTCTCTTGTGCTGGCGAACGTGGCGTTAATGGTCGAATGAGTTGCCGGATCTGAGCCAGCCTGGCTGCATTCACCCGCTGTGGATTTACAGCATTTAGCTCCTGTTGAAATGTAAATTGGCCTCCCGCCTGATCCAGTATAGAAACCTGTCTGCCTGTTTCAGTTTCGACTCCTGAACCTTCTGCTTCAGAACGGTCGTCCCACCGCATAATCTCTATGATTTTCTTCGTTGCGCCGGGATAATATTCGCCCATGTACAATGCCAGGTCAGATACTGTTGGCGCCATGAACAAAGCTCGGACGTGAGTGACCACTCCCAGTTCTTCTTGTAAGCGATTCATTAAGACCGCAGCCTTAAGCGAATCACCCCCTAACTCAAAGAAGTTATCATAGATGCCAATGTTCTCCAGGCCTAATGCTGCTTGCCATTTCTCGACAATATACTTCTCAATTACGGTGCGTGGCGCGACATAAGCTTTTTCCAACTCTGGGCGAGCGCTATCGGGGACCGGTAAGGCATGGCGATTAACTTTTCCATTCGGCGTCAGGGGGATAGAGTCCAGGGTGATAAACGCGGAGGGGACCATGAATTCAGGTAGTTTTTCTTTTAAATACCGCCTCAGTTCGGTTATGTTCAACCGTGCAACGGGTTTAGGCACAATATACGCCACCAGGCGCTTATCACCGGGCGAATCCTCCCGCGCGATCACGATGGTTTCCTGGACAGCTGGATATCTACCCAGAATGATCTCTATTTCACCAAGTTCTATCCGCAGGCCACGGATCTTAACCTGGGTGTCGATTCGACCCAGGAATTCAATATTCCCATCAGGCAACCAGCGCACCAGATCGCCAGTTTTATATATTCGTTCATCGTGAGGTAAGGGCAGGTTGTCGGCTTGTAAAGCCTGACGCAGCAGGTCGGCATGCGGATTCTTGATAAACCGTTCAGCAGTCAATTCCGGACGTTTGAAATAGCCGCGGGCTAACCCATCTCCACCAAGATATAACTCACCCGGAACACCAATTGGACAGGGCTGGAAATGACGGTCCAGGACATAGGTTTGAGTGTTAGAGATCGCGCGACCGATTGATACCGAATTCGCCTGTTCGGGAAGATCTTGGATCAGGTACCAGGTAGAAAAGGTGGTGCATTCGGTCGGACCATAAACATTGATTAAGCGTTGAGGCGCACCAGACTGTAATACCTGGCGAACAGATTTAACATCCGCTGATTCACCCCCGAACATAAGGGTGTCGACCTGGCTAAAAGCATCAGGAACCTCATTTATTATATGGTTAAATAACGCGGATGTGATAAACAGGTCGGAGATACGCTGATCGCGGATAAAGTCTGCAAAAGCGTGGGAAGACAGCGTGATATCCCGGGGAATTACCACAAGGATTACACCATTTAATAATGCGCCCCATATTTCAGCAGTCGCGGCATCAAAACTGGGATTGGAGAGATGAGCCATCCGTGAAATTGAGCCATAATTTAGGTAGTTGGTATTATATATCAACCGATTGATTGAACGCTGAATAATCGGCACACCTTTGGGGATGCCGGTTGATCCTGAAGTGTAGATAAGATAAGCAAGGTTTTCCGTCGTTGCTGCACACGATGGGTTGGTAATATTCTGACTGGCAATTACCTCGGCTTCTTGATCCAAGCAAATTATGTGCGGAAAGGCGGTAGAAGCGCTGTTCCAGTCCGGCAGGTTAGGAAGTAATTCTGAAACAGTCAAGATCACTGGCGACTGGCTTTCCTGGATCATGAAAGCCAGGCGTTCTTTTGGGTATCCCAAGTCTAGTGGAAGGTACGCGCCTCCTGCTTTAATAATCGCCAGGGTTGCCACCGCCATCTCCAGCGAACGTTCTAGATACACACCCACAAGAACCTCCGGTCCAACACCCCAGGTTTGCAAATAATGAGCAAGCTGGTTAGCCCGCCGGTTCAATTCTCCATACGTGATCTGAACTGTTGTATAGGCATTGTTTGGTAGGGTGGCAGGATGAAGATTCCCAGGAAGATCCACCATCTGTCCTGCGATGATTGCTACGGCATCTGGCGATTGTTCCACCTGGTAAACAAATGACTCCGCCAACGTTCGTTCGGAGAGATAGTTGGTTGTCGTTCGGTTCCATTCGACCAGTAACTGCTGTTTTTCAACCTCCTTGAGCAAAGGTAAACGCGAAATAGTTTGATCTGGACTCGTTATTATCCCTTCTAAAAGAGTCTGGAAGTGGTGGATCATCCTGGCGATTGTCCCGGTTTCGAACAGGTCAGTGTTGTACTCCAAACCACCGGTCAACCCGTGCGGGCCTATTTCTACAAATAGAGTCAGGTCAAATTTTGAAGTGCCACTGTCACTGTCAATGTAGCTGATGCCGCCTTTCCCTACTGAGTCACCTGCGGTATTATTATTGCTTGAAGTTTGAAGGTCAAGATCGAAGCCAGATAAACCGGCTGGCGTTTCTTGTAAAGTGAACATAACCTGAAATAAAGGCGTACGACTCAAATCTCGGGTGATCTTTAACTCATCTACCAGCCGTTCCAGAGGTAGATCCAGGTGAGTGAAAGCCTCCAGGCAGGTTTCACGCACCCGGAGTAGATAATCTTTAAAAGTCGGATCGTTACTGAGATCAGCGCGGATCACCAGTGTGTTGACAAATAATCCGATCAAGCCGGCGAGTTCAGGTCGAGTGCGATTTGCAATCGGTGTACCGACGCAGAAATCTTCTTGTCCACTGTAACGGTATAACAAAACCTGAAAAGCAGCCATCAATGTCATAAACATAGTTGCTTCTGCGGATTGGCTGATTGACTTCAAGCCAGCAGAAACCGCTGGGGATAATGAAAAATTCTGGTGGGCACCTTTAAAGGTTTGAACCGCCGGTCGTGTTCGGTCAAGGGGTATGTCCAGGCTCGGAGGTGCGCCTTCTAATTGCTTCTTCCAATAATCGAGCTGTGCAACGAGAGCATCACCTTGAAACCAGTTTCGCTGCCAGTCAGCAAAATCAGCATACTGGATTGGTAGCTCTGATAAAGGCGAGGGCTGTCCAGTCAGGAATGCAGTGTAAATCGCAATTACTTCATGAATAAAAATCCCTAGCGATCCTCCATCCGACACAATATGGTGCATGGTCAGGAGTAAAACGTGTTCTGTTGGCGTAAGTTTGAGTAAACATATGCGGATGAGAGGCGCCGTAGATATATCAAATGGTTTTTGGGCTTCTATCGTCGCCAGGTGTTGTATACGCTTTTCTTGATCATCCTGGCTCAAATTCTCTAGATCGATGAATGGAATCGATAGGATTAATTCTGGTTCTACCTGCTGAACTGGCAATCCATTCACTGTAACGAAACGGGAACGCAAGACCTCGTGACGCCGAATAATCTCATTGAAACTGCGCTCAAGGACTGGAATATCCAGGCTGCCGGGTAACCTGACCGCGGAAGAAATATTATAAAATGGACTATCGGGCTCCCATTGATTTAAGAACCACATCCGTTGCTGTGCAAAGGAGAGGGGATAGGAATCTAGTGTTCCTCGACGTGGAATCGCGGTCTGGCGACTTGCATCCGCACGCCGTTGATGCAGCCGCTTAAGCAAGAGCGCCCGTTTTTCTGGAGAAAGACCTGCTATCCGATTCGATGCATCATCCATTGTCATAATTCTACTGGAACACAGAGAAGATAAATCCAGATATTTTCGGTTGATTATCCATCCTGCTCGAGATCCTCGGATGAACTTGACTTCAACTGCTTTGTCGCGTCTTCATCCGAGATCTGTTCGAGTTCCTCCAGTAAGGCAGCCAGATCCTCTGGCTCTTCTTCTGAAATCAGGCTGTCAGCAATC
This sequence comes from uncultured Anaerolineaceae bacterium, assembly GCA_964354345.1. Classification (GTDB taxonomy): domain Bacteria; phylum Chloroflexota; class Anaerolineae; order Anaerolineales; family UBA4823; genus CAYGZL01. The sequence continues at coordinate 7,713 of CAYGZL010000157.1, forward strand.
ACGCCTGCTAGACCAGCGATTGTAGGGTTTTCGAATAGCTGACGAAGGGGTAATTCTACTCGATAAAGGGATTGAACACGGGATAATAATTGCGTCGCCAGCAAAGAGTGACCACCCAATTCAAAGAAATTATCAAACACGCCAACTGGGGATTGATCTTCACGCCAGGGTATCTTCAACACCTCTGCCCAAAGATGAGCGAGTTCAAGTTCGATAGGATTACGCGGGGCTACATAGTTCTTGCGACCCTCCTGACGAATCTGCTCCGGAACAGGTAGAACCCGGCGGTCAATTTTTCCGCTGGGTGTTAAGGGTAATCCTTCGATAAACACAAATGCCGCGGGGAGCATATAGACAGGGAGCTTTTCTTTCAATAATTCCAGCAATTCATCAGAGTCTGGTTGGCTGCCTGCAACCGGAACGATATACGCGACTAAGCGAGTATCTCCTGGAGTGTCTTCCCGCAATAAAACAATGACTTCATTAACTTCAGGATGAGTTATTAAGGCTGCCTCAATCTCACCCAGCTCAATCCGAAATCCACGCAGCTTTACTTGTTGGTCAATCCGTCCGAGAAAATCGATTGTTCCACCGGGGAGAAAGCGCGCCAGGTCGCCAGTCTTATAAAGACGTAAAACCGGGATGGGATAGGGCAAACCACGGCGAGATGACGGAAAGGGATCGGGGATAAAATTCTCTTCCGTCAAGTCAGGCCGGTTTAGATAACCTCTTGCCAGGTAAGCACCCCCCAGATGGAGCTCACCAGGAACGCCGATTGGTACCGGATTGCCATTGGGATCTAAAATATAAGCCGTCCGGTTAGGATGAGGCCGACCAATAGGAACACGACCATAGGCTGCTGAGCGAGAAAAATCACGATCCATCGAAGAAGGAATTTCATAAGTCGTAGCCGTGATCGTTGTCTCTGTTGGACCATAAGCGTTCAATACTCTTACCTGACTCATTGTAGTCTGCCGCCAGAGATTTACGCTATCTACAGGCATTACATCGCCACCGACAATTACCAGGCGCAGTTGAGGTAAGGGATTTACATCTGATTTTCCATCTCCCACAGCATATGCAGCCCATTGGTACCAGTAAGCTGGTGGTATATTCACCACCGTCAATCCATATTCAGCAATTTTTCGATGGAACTCGGCGGATGTCCAAACTTCATTTTCGCGTAACACCAATTGAGCGCCAACCATTAAGGTCACGAATACCTGCTCGAGAGCCGCGTCAAAGTTAAGCGAGGCAAACTGAAGCACTCGGTCCCCCGGGTGAGTACCAAAGCGCTGCTGCATATCCCGGCAATGGTTGGCGATCGACTGATGGGTAATCATCACACCCTTCGGTTTTCCCGTAGAGCCTGAAGTATAAATGACATAAGCCAGGTTTTCCCCGGCGACCAGAGTCGTGCGAGGTTCGACGGTGTTTTGAATCTCTTGCCGGGAGATCACCGGCCAATCTGTATCCAGACATACGATTCTTAATCCATCTGCCTGGAATTCTGCCAGTTGCAGCCCTGCTACCAGTTCGGACTGAGTTAACATCACCCTAATTTGGGAATCAACAACCATGAATGCCAGACGTTCACGTGGATAAGTTGGATCGAGCGGGAGGAAGGCGCCGCCTGCTTTCATAACACCCAACAAGCCAACGATCATCTCTGGAGAGCGTTCCACGCATAAGCCAACCAAGACCTCCGGTCCAACACCCAAATCAAGCAAATAATTAGCTAGCTGATCCGCGCGCTCGTTCAATTGTTGGTAAGTCAGAGTAACAGACCCGATTACCAGTGCCACCTCCCCGGGTCTTTGTTCAGCTTGAGCTTCGATCCATTGGTGAACAAACAGCGCTGGCTCATTGAAAGTGGCGATATTATTCCAATCTACAACGATTTGTTGCCATTCAGATGGGGTCAACAGGGGTAGATGACTGATGTGAGCTTCGGGTTGGGCTACGATTCCTTGCAGAAGTGTTATCCAATGACCTAAAAGACGAAGGATAGTTTCAGGATCAAACAAATCAGTATTGTAGTTGAAATATCCCTGCAATCGACTATCTGTCTCTTCCATCGAAAGCGCCAGATCGAATTTAGCCGTACCACTATCCAGCCTTAAGGGGATAATTTTCAAACCAGGTAGTTCGAGAGCTTGCAGCGAACCAACCTGCAAATCGAAGATAACCTGGAAGAAAGGTGGGCGGCTCATGTCCCTTTGGGGCTGTAGTGCATCCACAACCATCTCAAAGGGTAAATCCTGGTGAGCATACGCGCCTAACGCAGTTTCACGCACCCGACCGAGCAAATCCCGAAAGGTTGGGTCACCGGATAGATCGGTGCGCATTACCAGGGTATTCAAGATGAAACCAATCAAATCTTCCGTCTCTGCTCGATTGCGATTGGCGATTGGTGTACCGACGCAAATATCTTCCTGGCTGGAATATCGGTAAAGCAAGGTTTGTAGAGCTGCTAAAAGAGTTATAAACAGAGTTACGCCTTCACTCAGGCTTAACACAACCAGACCTTTTGAGAGCCGTTCAGGCAATTCAAACCATAACGAGGCGCCATTCGCGGTTTGGTATGCCGGACGAGGCCGATCTGTGAATAATTCCAGGCTTGCCGGACTGCTTTTCAATTTCTCCTTCCAGTAAGCCAACTGTCGCTCTAATACTTCGCCCTGCAACCACTGATGTTGCCAGGTTGCGTAATCAGCATATTGGATGGGTAATTCGGGTAATAAAACGGACTGGTTGGATAAATAACCAGTATAGAAGGCTGCTAACTCACGAATTAAAACTCCCACCGACCAACCATCCGAAATAATGTGGTGCATGGTCAGGAAAGAAACATGCTCTTCAGCGCCTAACTGGAGGATGGTAACCCTCAACAACGGTCCCTGCGCCAGGTTGAACGGTCGGCGAGCTTCGACTACCCCCAGGCGCATGACTTCCTGCATCTGTTCTATGGCAGGATATTCACGAAGATCAATCCTGGTCAGGGGTATCTGGAATTCCTGTAATTGGTTATCCTCTCCAGGCGAGGCAGCGACGACGACCTGAACCGGCGTGCCAGCACGATCCTGAAATACCGTTCTGAGCGCCTCATGACGGAGAATTATCTGCCGTAAACTATATTCCAAGGCGGGTATACTGAGCGGTCCAAAAAATTTTAGCGCGGCAAAATTGTTATAAAGTGGGCTGTCGGGTTCCAGTTGATCCAGGAACCATAAACGCTGCTGCCCAAATGACAAGGCCAGATCGCCGTGGTGGTCATTGCGTGGGATGCGCTGTGGAGCTGTAGTTTTGTGATCAATCCCAAGAAGTGGTATTTCTTCCGTCAGAGGGGAAATTACCGGCTGCGCAGTGATAATCAACTCAACCAGACCAGCCACTGTCGGTTTCTCAAAAAGCTTACGCAAGGGCAGCTCGACATGGTAGACATCGCGCACACGTGTGATCAATTGGGTGGCCAGTAATGAATGACCCCCCAACTCGAAGAAGTCATCGTAAACACCCACCGGTTCGATACCGAGAACCTTCTGCCACACCTGGACAATGGCCTGTTCTAAGTCATTCCGCGGCGCCACATAAGGCGTTTGTAATTTAGGGCGTGGGAAACCCGTACCTTTCTGCGGAGCCTGATCCACTCCACCGACTGGCTGTAGAGTCTCCTCGAAGATATCCTTCTGATCTCCGCCACCAAGCCATCGCTCCATGCGTGCTTCCAGGTCGGCTGTCGAAATGACCCAGTGGGTGATATTTTCGTATGACATCAACCGCTCAAAGATCTGTACCCCTTCTTGCGGCGTCATAGATAACTGCTCAAGTGTCGCTCGAGTTAAGGGACGCGGCGACTCGCCTTCCGAACCAGCCGGAAGATCAGCCGCGGCACTCGCTGGAATCCCATCAGGAAACTGCCAGCCATCCCAATCAACTGCAATCCAGGGCACCTCGCTCGACATATTCAACAAATCGGCGAAACCATCCATATATAAATTGGCAGCTGCGTACGCGCCTAACCCCAAACCGCCCAAGACAGCGGATAAGGATGATTGCAGGAACACAAAATCTAACGGCAAGTTCCGTAAAGCTTGCGCCAGCACGCCCAGGCTATATACCTTGGGAGTGAATTGTGCTTCACAATCTGGCGTGCCTAATTCCTGGATGGCTTTGATGGCGCGTTCACCTACCAGGCCAGCCGCGTGGATAACCCCATTCAACGCTCCATACTCGACCTGGACCTGCTGCACCACACGTTGGATATCCACCAAATTCGATACTTCTGCTTGAGCAAGCCAAACCCGCCCACCGGAATTCTCGATTGCCTGGATCTGCCGGATGCGCAACGAGGTTGCATCTCTTTCTGAATGGTTAATCAACCAGACAGACCACTCTGCCCGATCTGGCAGTGCAATTCGGTCTACTAATGCCAGGCGCGCCTTGACTTTCTGACCCAGATATGCAGCCAGAGTCAATCCGATACGACCCAGACCACCCGTAATAAGGTAGACACCTTTTTCTCTCAACCGGATCGGTAGCTCATTAACCAGTTTGGGTATCTCTTTCACAGGCTCATAAAATGGCGCCCAGCGGTGGTTCCCCCGGTAGGCAACCAACCATGGATTGGCTGGTCCAATTAACTCACAATACAAGCGGTGGATGACAGTTCGGCTGTCTTTAACTTTAGGTGAAATGGGGAGATCGATCACCCGACAGGTCAGGTTTGGATACTCCTGGTTAATTACTGTACACAAAGCACCAATCAAACCTTGAGCAGGATCAAGCTGTTCATCACCCGTTACTTCGTATGATTGATTGACAATAATGTCAATTCGCACATCCCGGGTGACATTCATCTTTCCTAATGCCTGGACCAGAGATAAAAGGGGATAAAATCCATGCTGTGCGTTCCGTGAAAAATGCTCTCGTAATTTCTCAGCAAATCTATCCTCGATGGTATCCAACGAAATCCCGGTAGATACACCTCGAACTGGTTGCCAAAGGAATACTATCCGTTCTGGAACTGCACCGTTAAATAAGGCGTCAATCAAGCGTTTAAAGTCGATATTCGATCCAATGAGGACAGGGCCGTTCTGGGGTGACTCCTCAACCACATCTGTCCTGGTAAAAGTTAAAACAACATTCGCCCGCGACTTTTTTAACCGATTGGTAAGGGCTTGTCCGGCTTGCTCGAGATAACTAATATCGCCATTCCCAATTAACCACCAGCTCATATCTGACAAGTTAACCGTTTGCCCTTTGCCTGGTAGTTCTGGCAATCTGCGCCAGCTCCACCGGTAAATCCAATCTGCTATATTATCTCGTTTGTAAATTTTCCTGGCAGATTGCAGCGGTGCGAGGGCTGTACTGTGCGCCAGAGAGCGCCCTAAAGGTAGATCGGGATCTACCCAATATCGCTGGCGTTCAAATGGATAGGTTGGCAGAGGCAGTCGCTTCCTCCGTTCATCGCGATAAAAACCTGCCCAATCAACTGGTATTCCGGAAAGCCATAAGCGACCCAACGTGTTGAGTAAGAAAGCCACATCCGAGGTTTGTATGCGTGGGTGCCGGATGGTACTCAGGATCACTCGACCAGAAGTAAGTTGCACTCCCTGCTCGATGGCTGAAAGATAAGGTGAAGCAGCGCTCAAAACACCCTTAGCCAACATACTGAGCGTTTGCCCAGGACCTACCTCCAGCAACATCCACGCGGGATCCTTTAGTAACTCACTCACCCCATCTGCAAAACGCACACAATTACGCAGGTGGCGAGTCCAATAATTCGGATCGGTGGCTTCTTCATCTGTGATCCAGGTTCCGGACAGGTTCGATATAAACGGTATGTGGGGATTATTTAATTCCACACGACTGACAAATCGAGCAAACGGCTCCAGAATTGGCTCCATCATTGGCGAATGGAAAGCATGTGAGGTTCGTAGACGGCGGTATTCGACTCCCTGGTTTGCCAACCGATAAATCAGATCTTCAATTGCCTGGATAGAACCCGATACGACACACAGAGACGGTGTATTAACTGCAGAAATCGATAAACCCTCCGTCAGGTAATTGCGGACTTCTCTTTCTGCCAAAGGGATGCTGATCATCGCGCCAGGTGGCATGCTCTGCATCAAACGCCCGCGCTCTGCGACTAAGGCGAGGGCATCCTCCAGGGAAAAAACACCCGCCAGGCAAGCCGCGACATACTCACCGATGCTGTGACCGATCATTGCCTCGGGTTGGATTCCCCACGAGATCAACAATCGAGCTAATGCATATTCAATGGTAAATAAGGCCGGTTGGGTAATTGCGGTTTGTTTGAGAGAATCAGCAGGTAATCCAACCACCCGCTCAGACCCAGCCTCAGATACACCAGTCCCATCATGGCGCACGATGGGTTCAGCAGCACTCTCATCTGAATCTAAGTGTAATGCCCCATCTATGAAAATTAGCTCTCGCAGATCAACACCCAGGGATGGTTGTAATATTTCAGAGCAGAGATCAACTTGCTCACGGAAAATCGACTCGCTTTCATACAAATCCCGAGCCATGTTGATATATTGGGCACCCTGCCCTGGGAACATAAAAACAACTGAATGACTTTCACCGCGGGTTCCTGATGCACTGACCTGGGTGACTTCACCCATCCCACTGCCAGGCGAGCGGCTGATTTCATCAGGTCCCGAAGTGAGTACCCGCTGTGGATCGCGATTTTCCAGCGCATTTACAACATCTGCGATATTCTGACCCACCACCATCCGCCGGTGTCCAAAAGATTTCCGACCTACCTGCAAGGTGTACACTACATCAGACAGGGGTAAGTCGGAATTGGCTTTTAAAAACTGTGCTAAATTATCCGTGGCAGCTTCTAAAGCGACTGTACTACGAGCAGAAAGCATCACCATTTGCCAGGGGCGAGAGGGAGTTGTTTCCTCTTCTTGCGGGGCTTCTTCCAACACCATATGAGCGTTGGTTCCGCCGATCCCGAATGAGCTGATCCCAGCCCGGCGCGGTACATTATTCGTTTTCCATGGCGCCAGACGGGTATTAACATAAAATGGGCCGTTACCGAAGTCAATCTTTGGATTAGGTTCTGTAAAATTTATACTAGGCGGGATGAAACCCTTTTTGAGCGCGAGGGCTGTCTTGATCAAACTCGCCACACCCGCTGCCGCGTCGAGATGACCGATGTTCGTTTTCACAGAACCGATCGAGCAATGGCCTTCTCCCAGGGTAATCTCTTCTTGATTGGATCGAAAAACTTGGGTTAGAGCGGTAATTTCAATCGGATCACCGAGCGCAGTGCCTGTGCCATGGGTCTCAATATATTGGATGCTCGCAGGACCAACATTCGCCACTGCCTGTGCCATGGCGATCACTTCAGATTGGCCCTCCACACTGGGCGCGGTATAGCCGACTTTCAACGAGCCATCATTGTTGATCGCTGATCCTTTGATTACCGCATAAATTGTATCGCCGTCCGCTAATGCATCTGCCAGACGTTTTAAAACCACTATTCCTACCCCATTGCCCGAGACAGTTCCATTCGCCTGGGCGTCAAAAGCTCTACAATGTCCATCTGGAGAAAGTATGCCGCCTTCCTGGTATACATAGCCCTGCTTTTGGGGAAGGCGAATCGAAATTCCGCCGGCTAATGCCATATCACATTGATAGCTCAGTAATCCCTGGCAAGCCAGGTGAGCAGCAACCAGCGAAGTTGAACATGCGGTCTGAATATTAATCGCCGGACCATGTAAATTTAATTTATAAGCGACGCGCGTCGGAAGAAAATCTTTATCATTGGATATGGTGAGTTGGTAACCATGAACTGTTTCTATAATTTCTCGATTTTGCACCAGATTGAACACCAGATAGGTGTTCATACTTGAGCCAGCATAAACGCCGATATATCCCGGGTAATTTTCCGGGTTATACCCTGCATTTTCTAATGCCTCCCAGGCGCATTCAAGAAAAACCCGGTGTTGTGGATCCATGATCGCGGCTTCCTTCGGATAGATACCAAAGAAACCAGCATCAAAGAGCTCAACACCTTCTATAATCCCACCCGCTTTTACATAATGAGGATCTTTCAGTTGAACTGGATCCACTCCAGTAGCTTCAACTTCTTCATCACTGAAAAAGGAGATCGACTCAATCCCTGTGGATAAATTAAACCAAAACTCATCCAGGTTTTTGGCGCCTGGAAACCGACCCGCCATACCAATAATGGCGAGTTCCATCCCATTACTCGCTGTACCTGCGTCTGTTTGACCGATTTGAGTCAACACCCGATCCCCTGCGGGTCGAAAATTATCCATTTTCCATCCTTCTTCCCATCACCCGGTATAACCAGGATGTTTGAACCCACCGGTGTCTGGCAAATACTTAACTGCCTACACTACCAGGGTTCTATGCCAGACTTGTGGATTTTAACTCACGCGATCCTAGACCTCAATCGCTGAAATTTTAACCCAAATTTTGAAAAATCCAATGAAAATTTTGGTTAATCTTCGGATTGTTCAGTCTTTCCTGGGACTGTCTGGGGTTTACCTGGAAGATTCTCTCTCTCTGTTATCACTCCTTGGGCACTCTTTCGCGATCCGTCATCTACCAGGTGCTCTGGAGCTGTTCGTCCCGGTGAACCGGTTTTCGCCAACGGTACGCCTCGAGTAATTATAGGTCGATTTTGGGCGATCGTCCGCATCCTTTCGACCTGGCGTTTCAACGCGTCTTTCTGTTTATCTGCTCGATCGAGACTTTTTTGGAAAGTCGGGCGATCTTCTTCTTCTCGACCCAGATACTCCGCCAGAGTACGCACTGTCGGGTAACGGAATAATTCTATCATTGAAAATTGTCGTTCAAGTTCATCTTGTAGGCGCAGGTGAACTTTAAACATTAAGAGCGAATGACCACCCAGGTCAAAGAAGTTATCATTGAGCCCGATAGTCTCGATGTTAAGCACTTCTTGCCAGATGGAGGCGATTGTCCGTTCCAGATCGGTCTGGGGTGGGACATAACTCGCTTCTAAATCAGGGTGGGTGCCATTTAACGATAACGCCAGGAGTGCACGTTGATCAACTTTACCGTTTGGGCTGAGGGGGAATGAATTCAAGATCGCGAATGTAGAAGGCATCATATATTCAGGCAAACTGGCGCGGATCAGGTTGCGCAATTCCCCGGTGCTGATATGTGCATCTTCTACCGGGACGATATAGGCGACCAGCCGCTTTTCACCGGGTATATCCTCGCGTACCAGCACCACAACCTGCTGCACAGCAGGATGTTGGTTAAGCACAGCCTCAATTTCCCCCAATTCAATTCTGAATCCACGTAGTTTGACTTGATTATCCACCCGTCCCTGGAACTCCAGGCTACCATCAGGCAGGTAGCGCGCCAGATCGCCTGTCCGGTACAAGTACGGAGAATAATATTGCTGGATCCCTCGCTGACTGGGTTTTAAGAAGGGGTTGGGGATGAATTTCTCGGCGTTGAGCTCTGGTCGGTTCAAATACCCACGTGCCACACCGATTCCACCAATAAATATTTCACCAGCCATCCCAAGCGCGACGGGTTGAAGATTATTATCAAGGATGTAAATTTGAGTATTGGAAATTGGACGGCCAATCGGCACCGAGGCGATCCCTTTAGGTAAAACCGGTTGGTTTTGCCTGCCATCCATGCGGTGCAAAGTCGGTCCAATAGTAGCTTCAGTCGGTCCGTAAGCGTTAATGAAGATCCGCCCATTGGCCCAGCGCAAAGCCAGTTCGGGAAGGCATGCTTCGCCGGCGGATATCACTGTATGAAGATCAGGGAGTTCCTCTGGTGAAAGCACTGCCAAAAC
>CAYGZL010000158.1:0-5228 GCA_964354345.1 uncultured Anaerolineaceae bacterium
TTTGATGTTCTCGCGCATGCTGAAGATGAGCCAAAAGTAATCAAAATCCATACTCTCTAAGGAGAAAGTATCATGGCTGTGAAAGTTGGTATCAATGGTTTTGGCCGCATCGGGCGGCAAGTGCTGAAGGCGATCCGGGACTATTATCCTGAGACGCTGGACGTCGTGGCCTTCAACGACATCGGCGACATGAAGACGATGGCCCACCTGCTGAAGTACGATTCGACCTATGGCCGCTTCAACGGCGTTGTCGAACTTGCCGATGAGGGCCTGTTGATTGACGGCAAGAAAATCAAAGCCTTCAAAGAGACTGACCCGGCTGCCATCCCGTGGAAAGATCTGGGAGTAGAGATCGTCATCGAGTCGACCGGTCTTTTCACCATCAAGAATGACGGCGTGAATAAAAAAGGCAAGACCGTCAAGGGCGCCGTCAACCACATCTCGGCTGGAGGCGCCAAGAAGGTCATTATCTCTGCCCCGGCAGAAGGCGAGGATCTCACCATCGTCATTGGCGTGAATGAGGACAAGTACGATCCGGCCAAGCACCATGTCGTTTCCAACGCTTCCTGCACCACCAACTGCTTGGCCCCGGCTGCAAAGGTCGTGCATGACAAATTCACCATCAAGCGCGCGTTCATGACGACCGTGCACTCGTACACCAACGACCAGAAGGTGCTCGATCTGCCGCACTCCGACCTGCGCCGCGCCCGCGCCGCCGGGTTGAACATCATCCCGACCACCACGGGTGCCGCCAAGGCCATCGCCCTGGTCATCCCCGATCTGAAGGGTAAATTCGATGGTTACGCCCTGCGCGTCCCCACCTCGACCGTCTCTGTGGTGGATTTCACTGCCGAGTTGGAAAAACCCACGACGACCGACACACTGCGCCAGATCTTCCGCGATGCTGCCAGGCTGCCGCGTTTCAAGGGCATCTTGCAGGCAGTGGACGAGCCGTTGGTCAGCATTGACTACAAGGGTGATCCACACAGCTCCTCGATTGACCTGCCCTTCACCTTGGTGCTGGGCAAGGGCGAGAGCAACTTTGTCAAGGTTGTCGCCTGGTACGACAACGAGTGGGGTTACTCGGTGCGCACCGCTGACCTGGCGGCAATCATGGCGAAATCCCTCTAAGTATGATGAACATTCGATGTTCAACGTTTATCGTTAAACGTTCAACGTGAATGGAGCAACAATGTTTAATAAGAAGACAATTCGTGATCTCGATGTCAAGGGAAAAAAGGTGCTCGTGCGGGTGGATTACAACGTGCCAATCAAGGATGGCAAGGTAACCGACGATACCCGTATCGTGGCGTCGCTGCCCACGCTTAACTATCTGCTGCAGCACGGCGCGGCGCTGATCCTGTGCTCGCACCTGGGACGTCCCAAGGGCGGTCCGGATCCCAAGTATTCCATGCGCCCGGTGGCCGAGCACCTGGCCGGCTTGCTGGGGAAACCAGTCGCCTTCGCCGAGGACTGCATCGGCCCACTCGCCACCGCGGCTGCTGCCGCTTTGCAGCCCGGCGCGGTGCTCGTGCTGGAGAATACCCGTTTTCACCCCGAAGAAGAGAAGAACAACCCCGACATGGCGCGCCAGTTGGCCGGCCTGGCGGATCTCTATGTGAATGACGCCTTTGGCTCCGCCCACCGCGCCCATGCCTCTACCGAAGGCGTGGCGCGCCTCTTGCCCGGCGTGGCGGGCCTCCTGATGGAAAAGGAAATCCAATACCTCGGCCAGGCGATTGCGAACCCGCAGCATCCCTTCGTCGCCATCCTGGGCGGTGCCAAGATCAGCGATAAGATCGGCGTGATCCGCAATTTGCTTAACATCGCCGATGCCGTGTTGATTGGCGGTGGGATGGCCAACACATTCTTCAAAGCCCAAGGTTACCCGGTCGGCGACTCCCTGGTCGAGGCAGAAGCGCTGGAGACTGCCCGCGAGCTACTCGGCGTCAGCGGCGGCAAGCTGCGCCTGCCGGTGGACATCGTGATCGCCGATCGGTTCGACAACGAGGCTAACCACCGCACGATGGACATGGGTCCCGTGCCGGATGGTTGGCGCATCCTGGACATCGGTCCGGAGACTGTCACCGCTTACGCCAGGACGATTGGCGCGGCGGGCACGGTAGTCTGGAACGGTCCCATGGGCGTGTTCGAGATGCCCAACTTTGCCGCGGGGACATTCGGCGTCGCCCGGGCAGTCGCCGAGAGCAAGGCCACCTCCATCATCGGCGGCGGCGATTCAGTCGCGGCGATCAACCAGTCGGGCTTGAGTGAGCGCATCACCCACATCTCCACCGGCGGCGGCGCCTCCTTGGAGATGCTGGAAGGGCTCGAGCTGCCTGGCGTGGCCGCCCTCCAGGATAAGTAAGGCTGCTATGCAAAAACCGTTTGGTCGCATTCCCTTCGTTGCCGGCAACTGGAAGATGTTCAAGACGGTCGCCGAGGCGCGCCATCTGGTATCTGAGCTGGTGCCCGGTCTGCAGGCGCTGAGTGGTGTGGAACGAGTAATCTGCCCGCCCTTCACCTGCCTGCTCGCCGTGGCCAACCTCCTTGAAGGCAGCGGTATCGGTCTGGGCGCCCAGAACATGTACTGGGAGACCTCTGGCGCTTACACTGGCGAGATCTCTCCGGTCATGGTGGCTGAGCTGTGCCATTACGTGATCCTGGGACACTCGGAGCGCCGGACATACTTCGGCGAGACCGACGCCACTGTCAATAAAAAAGTCAAAGCCGCCCTGGCCTACAATCTGGTGCCAATTGTCTGCGTCGGCGAGACGCTGGCCGAGAACGAAGCCGGACAGACCGCCGAGGTGGTTTCCCGCCAGGTGCGCGAGGGGCTGGCTGGCCTGGTGGCAATGCCAAACGTGGCCCAAAACGGCGCCAAAGGGCTGGTGATCGCTTACGAACCTGTCTGGGCGATCGGCACCGGGCGCGCCGCCACAGCAATCGGCGCCAATGCGGTCGTGGCGGAGATGATCCGCCCGGCTCTGGCTGAGCTCTTCGGCGAGGTCTTTACCCGTTCGGTGCGCGTGCTCTACGGTGGTTCGGTGAACGGCGCCAACGCGGCGGAGTTCTTCGTCCAGCCGGACATTGATGGCGCTCTGGTCGGCGGAGCGAGCTTGAAGGTAGCTGATTTTACCCAGATCGTTCAAGCCGCGGCGCGTTGATCCATTTTGGATGGTATCGGGTGGCTCTGGCTTTTGCTGGAGCCACTCTTTTCTGCTATTATTGGTGCTGGAGGCTTTTCCCCTGGAAATCCGGGGAGGTGAGTAATCATTATGGCACTGCACTGGTATGCGCTGCGGTCCAAGCCGCGTAAAGAGGAAGTTGTCTGGCGGCAGGCGCGCCTGGGCGGATACGAGGTCTTCTATCCGCGCGTGCGTGTCCACCCGGTCAACCCGCGCTCGCGTAAAGTGCGTCCCTATTTTCCTGGCTACCTGTTTGTCCAGGTCGATCTCATCGCCGCCGGTCTGTCGGTGTTTCAATGGATGCCCCATACCATCGGCCTGGTGAGTTTCGGCGGAGAGCCATCCATCGTGCCGGACAACCTGGTCTACGAGCTGCGCAAACGTGTCCTGGAGATTTCCGAGGCAGGCGGTGAGATTTTTGATGGATTACAGCCGGGCGACCTGGTGCGCATCAGCGCCGGTCCTTTCCGCGGCTACGAGGCGATTTTCGACGCGCGCCTGCCCGGCAACGAGCGGGTGCGCGTTTTGTTGGAGTTTCTAGGCAACCGTCGCCAGGTGCCGGTCGTCCTGGATACCGGGCAGATCGAACGCCTGCGCTGATCAATTACTCTTGCCCGGGGTAGAAATTCCGCTATCTACAAGGATGTCGGAATGGCGGAGCGCGCATAAAGTTGCAGGTTGGAAGGTTTGAAGGTTGAAAGGTTGAAAGGTTGAAAAGAGCATAATGCCGACGATTCACCGGTTTGAAGAAATAGAGGCCTGGCAGACAGCAAGGAAACTCACGAACCGGGTCTATCAGATGTCAGAGAAAGGCAAATTCGCTCGTGATTTCGGACTGCGTGAACAAATTCGGCGTGCCTCAGTCAGTATCATGTCCAATATTGCTGAGGGGTTTGAAAGTCGCACGCAATCACAGTTTATCGAATATTTAGGCAGGTCAAGAGGCTCGGCCGGTGAAGTCCGTGCCCAGCTCTATATTGCTCTTGACCAGGAATACCTATCGCCGATCGAATTCGACGAGTTGTTGTCACTGGTAGAAACCTGTAGCCGTCAGCTCTACAAGTTCATGGAATACCTTTCCGCCCAACCCAACGCCCGCCGTATCTCAGAGGATCAGGTACTATATGACGCTTGATCTTTCTGATCAACCTTCAAACCTTTAAACCTTTGAACTTTTAAACTATTAAGGGATGCATCTATGAAAAAAGCCTTAATCACCGGCATCACCGGTCAGGACGGATCGTACCTGGCGGAGCTGCTGCTTTCGAAGGGCTACGAGGTGCACGGCCTGATCCGCCGCGCCAGCACCTTCAACACCCAACGGATTGACCATATTTACAACGATCCGCACGGCAACGGCGGCCAGGTGCATCTCTACCTGCACTACGGCGACCTGGCCACCACCGGCAACCTGACCGACCTGATCTACAGCCTGCGACCGGACGAGGTTTACCACCTGGCGGCGCAGAGCCACGTGCGCGTCAGCTTTGACCTGCCGGAATACACCGGCGATGTCACCGGGCTGGGCGCCCTGCGCATCCTGGAGGCGATCCACAAGAGCGGTTTGCCCATCCGCTTTTACCAGGCCTCGTCGAGTGAGATGTACGGCTCCGCTCCGCCACCGCAAAACGAATTCACCCCCTTCCAGCCGCAAAGCCCCTACGCCGCTGCCAAGCTGTTCGCCTACTGGGTCACACGCAACTACCGCGAGGGTTACGGTATGTTCGCCTGCAACGGCATCTTGTTTAACCACGAAAGCCCCCGCCGCGGCGAGACTTTCGTTACGCGCAAGATCAGCCGCGCCGTGGCGCATATCCTGGCCGGTAAGCAGAGCAAGCTTTACCTGGGCAACCTGGACGCCAAACGCGATTGGGGCTACGCGCCCGATTACATCGCCGCCATGTGGAAGATGCTGCAGCAGGAGAAGGCAGACGATTACGCCATCGGCACCGGTGAAGCCCACTCCGTGCGCGATTTCCTGGATGAGGCCTTCGGCTATGTCAACCTGGACTGGCATGACCATGTCGAGATTGACCCGCG
>CAYGZL010000159.1:0-40105 GCA_964354345.1 uncultured Anaerolineaceae bacterium
CCAGGAGTGCCTGCCAGGTGGCATCGTCAATCAGGGGAGGTTGGCCATTCCGCTGGCGGATGAGGTCCTTGGCGATCTCGTTAAAGATGCGATCTTCGACACTTCCACCCAGGCGCTGACGAACCTGCTCCAGGTCGGTGAGGTAACCTTTGGCAGCGCCGTAACCGCTGAAGTGCATGAAATTGATTTGGATTGCACTGGCATCGATAGCCGGATCTTCCGTTGGGGCAGCGAGGGTAAAGTTAGCCCCTTCGCCCTGATAACCGAATGGGATTTGTTGGTCAACCGGGATGGGTGTGGTTGGGGTAATGGTGAGCGTGGCAAGATCAAATAACTGCTGCCCTTCCGGCTCGAGTTGCACTGCCCATGAGGTATTTTCTTTCTGCAGGGGTAGATCCGAGACGCTCTGCACCGGTGTCATGCGAATCAACGTATCCACGACCAGCGCATCGGGAGGAATTTGTAAGGTATAGTGGGTGCCATTTGTGCCGGTAGTGGTCAACATACCGCCCTGCGTAGAAATGACTGCCTCGACAGCATAATCCGGGTCCAATACCACGTTCAAATCAATTGGATTGGGTGGGGAGTCGAAGATCCATTGCCAGGCGGCGAGGATATCCTGGGTGGGAACAATCATGCTGGCGAATGGGGTTTCGGACCCTGGTTGTAAGGCAAGAGGTGTAATAGCCAGTGCGGAATCTTCTGTTGAAATCTGACTTGTACCCAACCCAGGGGCGCAGGCAGATACCAGCAGGATGCCGATTACCAGAAAGTAAATAATAAAGCAGCTTTTCATATCTACACCTTACCTGTGAACAATAATACAGCTGGTTGGAGTAAAGTGCGCTGTGTGACGAATACCGCAAGATTGAGCCAACGGAGCAACCGCATGCTGGAACGCGCATCTTCTGCTATGGATCAGAATGACCTGGACCTTTACCTAGAACCTGATGAATCGTCAGTCTGCACCGAGAACAGCGGCACTCATTTCAGTAAAGGCTTTTTTCCACCATGGGTCTGCGGCTGTCAGCGTGCCGTGGATGGCCCAAATGACCTCGCGTTCAGGATATGCCAGGACGATGCAGCCGCTGTATCCACCATGCCCAATGGTTCCGGCAGGCGCATCGGGATAAGACCAATGCTGCATCCCTTCGGTATACAAAAACGGCCCAAAACCCCAAGGGCAATGAGGGAATTCCTGCCAATCGAAACCTCCGCCCAATCCGCCTGTCTGGTCTTGCGAAGCCGTAATTATCGTCTCAGGGCGCAGGAAACCTATTGGGTAGCCCAGATAAGCGCGCAGCAGAGCGAGGGTTCCAGCCGGGGTAGTCACCAACCCACTCCAGGGCTCACCCAAAGCGCGCCAGAAGGGGGAGTTCCAGATCTCCACCGATGTGCCGGTGTGTGAGTCAGCAGGATCTGTGATGAAAGCCGGCTGGCGCGGCGGCTCGACGCCCAGGTAAGCTTCGATACCTAATGGCTGGAAAACAAGCCTGGGCAATACCTGAGAAATGGACATGCCCGTAACACGCTCGATGACTAATCCTAGCAACCCGTAATTTATTCCGTCGTAGCTGACTTTCGTTCCTGGAGGAATAGCCAGGGGAACCTTCAAACAAGCTTGCGCCATGGTGGCCCAGGATAAATTCTCATCCCAAACCCAGGCATCTTTTGGTCTGTCCGCCAGGCCGGCGGAGTGGGTCAACAGGCGCTTGAGGGTCACACCCGGCTGAGCGGCTGCAGCTTTAGGAAGATATTTTCCTAATGGATCCTCTACAGACACAAGCCCCTGATCGCTAAGACGCAAGAGCGCCAGTGCTACCGCCAGCTTGGTGATCGATGCCACCGGGAAAAGGCTGTCTTCGGCCAGGTCATTTCCCTTTGCATCTTTCCCGCTAACACAGGTTACTGCTGGCTGCTGTCCGTGAGCCACAGCCAGGGCCATACCCGAGACGCCACTTTCGGCCTGGACATGTTTTAGTTTGTTATACAGAGTCGATTTATTCATGATCATGATCCCAATACCCGCCGGGCGTAGTCTTCCACCGAAGCAAGTGGGAAAGCGAAGATCTGTTGCGCAGGGCGGCTATCCACTTCACTGCCATTCGCCAAGTGCAGCATCAAAGATGCAAAGGAAATCTGCAGGGGATCGCTGGCAGCCTCTCTCTGAGCTTGCAGCGCGGCGACCGGGACAAATTGCAAATCGAATGATTTTCCACCGATCTGCTCGAACGTACGCACCACTTCCAACGGGCTGAGCGCCTTGGGGCCACCCAACTCGAAAATGGTATTACGCGCTGCCGGGTTGTCCACGCTTTCAACGGCATACTGGGCTACATCGCCAAGGGAAATATAGCTGATCCTGGAGTGACCATCGCCGAGGATATTGGCTTTGGCGTTGGAGTAGTCAAAGCCAAGTCCCGGGGAAAGCCAGACTTCCATGTAATAACACGGTCGCAAGATGGTATAGGTCAACCCGCTGTCCATCACCGCCTTTTCCACGCTGCGTTTTGCCACCGTCAACGGGCTGGGATTAGCCCCCGGCTCGATGTTCTTGGTGTAACTGATGTAGATGAATTGCTTAACCCCTGCGGCGCGGGCTGCCTGCACCAGGTTTAGCTGACCTTGATGATCTGTGGCGGCGATCGAATCGCCCGGCTGCATGGATACTGTGGTCGTGGCTGTTGAGATCACAGTTGAAACCCCTCGGCAAGCAGCAGCCAGGGTGTCCATCTGGCGCAAGTCGCCCATTACAGTTTCCACCCCCGAGGCCTTGAGCGCAGCGACCCGCTCCGGATTGGATGTGGCACGCACCAGGGCACGCACGACCTTGCCTTGAGCTGCCAAACGGCGGCAGATTTCACCACCCAAAAAACCGGTTGAACCTACGACAAGAATCATTTGAGCCTCCTGATAATATCAAGTCTTTTTGTCAATATGCATTGATTCTAAAGAAAGAGCGTTTTGAAAGCGTTTCGTGGAGGTAGGATTTAAAAAAATCGGCAGTCAATTTCTTGACCGCCAACCAGTTTTTGATGTAGTAGGTTTATAGATCACCGAATTCTTGCGCTTTATTCAATGCCCGCTGGAACTGTATCATCGCATCCGCCTGATCTCCAGCCTGGCAGGCTGACAGCGCTTTAACCAAAAGGCACGCCATGGGTTCTTCTATCGGCTGGAAGAGGGGATTGGGATCTAACAAAGCCCGGGCGTATCGATCCGCTTCTTCCAAATCCCGTCGGTAAACCGCAATGGCCAGCAGGACCCATATCGACAAACATTGGAAAACATTACCATTGCCAAATTTGTTCCATATTTCAAGAGCGGCTTTACAAAACCTTTCCGCACCCTGATCGTCTCCCTCACGCCAGGCCAGCCAGCCCCGGTTGGCTAAACCAATCCCGTGGTATGCGTGCTCTTCAATCCTGGGAGCCAGTTCAAGTAGTTGCTCGGTTTGTTGGCGCAACGTATCTATATTGACTAATTTTCGGCTGATAACCCCCAGGTAAGCCAGGCAACGCACCTGAAGCAGCCTGGCGCCCATCCGCACAGCTGCTTCATATCCTCGCCTCACCCACTCCTGGCCAGATCGGGGCTCCCCATGCCACAGCAGGCAGAAACCCAACTCGAACTGCGCCATGGCCAGGCTGTAAGGGTCAGCAAGCGTCTCTGCCATGTCCAACCTGCGCCGCTGGATCTCTACCGTCTCCTCTGATACGCGATAGCGCTCGTGTCGCAATCTGGCCAGAGCTTGCAGCCTGAGCAGCTCGACCTTTTGATCCATACGCCCAACCACCTCAACCATTGGACGGATCTGCTGGACGATGGCATCGATCTGGTCAGGAAGGTTGCACCAGTAAGACTGCTGACTGCGGGCAAGCTGGATCTGAATCCATTCTTGCCGTTCCTGGGAAGTACCTCCTCCGGTTGACAGACAAAGGGCTTGCTCAGCCTGATCCAAAGCCGCGAAGGCCAGTGGGTGCTGGTATTGTTGGATCAACGCATCGCTGATTTTTCGGAAAACATGCGAGCGCCACATCCTCGATGGTGGATAGGGTTGTGCCAAAGCCCGTTCGAAGGAAGCTTGGGCTTGCGGATACTCGCCATTCAACGCCAACAGATCTCCCATCCTCTCCAATAGTCCAGCGAAGTCGCTGAATGAGATGCTGTTTGGCTCACCAATGCCCAGGGTTTCAGCCAGTTCGATGGCGCGGTGCAGGTAGCGTTGGGCATCGTTATTGGCGAAAATGTGCGCCGCAGAATCGGCTGCCAGTTGGTAATGTTGGACAGCTTGGAGATGCAGCCCGGAGCGCTCATAGTGGCTGGCAATTTCGGCATCTTGCCGGTGCGGCGCGGCCACATCCAGTCGCAGGTAAGCTTCTGCCACTTTCCGATGCAGAAGACGGCGGTGGGCGCTGCTTAAGCCGGCAAGAACCGCCTGACGGAGCTTGTCATGGGTAAAATCGTAGTGGTTGGAGGTTTGCTCATACACAATCCGTCGCTGAAGCAGTTCGTTGAGCGCCTTCACCAGGGCATCTTCATCTAAACCACTGGCCTGCTTAAATACATCCAGGCGAAACTCTCGTCCAATAGTGGCTGCCAGGCTGACCAGCTCGTGAGTTGGCGCACTGAGCTGGTTGATACGCTGTTTTAGTATTGCCTGTACTTTTACGGAAACTGGAACTGACTCACCAGATAGATCTCCCGTGGACTGTAGAGGATATCCGAGGCGGACCATTTCCACCACAAATAGCGGATTGCCCTCAGTTTCGCTGAAAATGTGCATACCTTTTTCGGGATTTAGGGGTTGAAGAGAGCCTTGTTCCGCAACTTGGGAAGCGAGTTGAATACTCTCAGCTTCATTGAGTGGTTTAAGTTTTATTTCCATGAATTTATCAACGCCGGCCAGCATGGCTTGCAGAGTGTGTAAAGGATGATCGGGAGCAGTAACTTCTTCGATCCGTTCCGTAGCCACACACAGAATAGGTGCTTGTGCATCAAAACGGAGCAGAAAATGAAGCCATTCCAGAGTATCCTGGTCGCACCAATGGATATCCTCGATAACCAGCAGCAATTTACGGCGGTTGCCTAAAACGGCCCGCGCCAGGGCTTCAAACAATCGTAGGCGCTGCCATGACTCGGTTAATGGTTTGGGCGGAGTGAGTCTGGGGTGGGAGGTTAACACCTCCGGTAGTAAGCGAGATATTTCACTCAGCCAGACATCCTCTAATATAGGAAGGGGTTGTGATCTTAACCAGCTTGCAACGGGCGCGTAAGGAAGGCTGCCTTCGGCGGGGTAACAGTTTGCTACCGCTGTGTGAATGCCCTGCCGAGATGCCCACTGCACCAGTTCTTCCACCAGGCGGGTTTTGCCAATCCCAGCCTCACCCGTTACGAACACAGCCTGTGGACTGCCCGAGGCTGCACTGCGCCAGGCGGCCAGCAACCTGTGCCACTCGGTCTGACGCCCCACCAGGACTGGCTGGGTAGAGCGGCCGGGCAAGTGATTTTTTTGCCCCGCCCGAGATTTTAAATAAGCATATAGATCTTGGGTTTCCTGGTCGGGTTGGATGTCCAGCTCGTGTTCCAACACCTTCGCATAAGCCTGGTATGCTTTCAAAGCGGCCGGGCGATCCTCCACCAAAGAACATAGCCGGATTAGCTGGCGGTTAGCAACACCATGCAGCGGTTCTACTTGAAGCAGGCGGTGAGTGTATTCGAGCGCTGCCGGGTAATCCCGTGAACTCTCCGCTATCTCTGCCAACGCTTCCAGGTTTGCCAGGAAGGCGCGGTGTAAACGCTCTCTTTCGGGGATAATCCAGTCATCGTAACAGCTTGGTAGTAGATCGCCTTGGTACAGCGTTACAGCCCGATCAAGACACTCCCTATCCGGACTCTTTCCTGGAGTAACTGCCAGCAGTTGCTCAAATTCAAGTACATCCAGTGTATACGGCGCATCCTCACGCCATTGCAGCGTTTGGGCGTCAGACCGGATGAAATGGTCAAAATTGGGAAGGGCCTGGCGCAGCAGATGGATCAGATTCCTGAGGTTTGTGCGGGCCTGGGCTTCATTGCTATCCGGCCAGAACTGGTAAGCCAGATGGTAGCGGAATATAGACGCAGTTCGATTGAGAATTAGATAGGCAAATAATATCTGGAGGCGGGGTGTGTTTAGTGTCGTTAGCGGAACACCATCAAAGGTTGCTGAAAAATGCCCAAACAACTGAACTCTAAGCAGAGCCATATTGTGGCGTTTTTTGCAGCATAAGCAACAAATTGCCCAACCGGATATTCACGGTCTTAATTATACCCTCTTGATGATTAAGGTTAAATTGCTTTGGACTTAAAAACATGCTTTAGCCCAAGTATCGGGTAAACAATCCACATCCAGATTTTCACACTGGACTGCCCGATGAGGTCAATCCAGTGATAATCCTAGGAGATTCCAAAACCTGGCTGGATTGGGCACTGGAACATCAAGCAGCGAAAGCTGCTGGGAGAAGGTCGGCTGGTAAGCGAAGTAATGTCGCCCACCTTGGCCAGATGTCCATCTCTATTTAGTGTAAAAGGTGCAATCATGGCAGATGAGAGTGGAAGCCAAAACATTCATAAAAACCCTGACCCACAAGTTAATCGGGTTTCCGGAGATGATATAACCCATCCCCAGGAGCAGCAGAACTTACCAGATAGGCTCCCACAGAGCCTGATCGAATGGCTGTCGCGCATTAACCGGCGTTACCTACGCTCAACCAGGAAAAGACGAACGACACCAGCTAAATACTTGGCTGCTCCTGGATTGTAGGTGTTCCATGAAATATTCTGAATAGTTTTCTCGGTTTTTAGCCCACATTACTACTTAGAACTAAAGGATTAAACAAGGTGAACCGATACAAGCAAAGAGAAGACACATCCCCTCTCCCTGGAGCAGCTTACGTCCGCTACTCATCTGAGATGCAAAGCGACTCATTCAGCTTGGACGCGCAGCTGCACCAGATCAAGGAACGGGCTGAGCGTGACTGCGTCGAGATCGTTAAGGTCTATGCTGACCCGGCCCGGTCAGCCTACCGCAAGAAGTTCCGTCCAGGGATCAATGCCATGCGCGAAGCTGCCCGACCTGAGGAGTTCAAGGTATTGTACGTCCACAAAGTTGATCGCCTGGCGCGCCGGCTGGAATGGTCGCTGGAGATCGTCCACGAGCTGCAATCCCTGGACATCATCTTCAAGGCTGTCCAACACCCTTTCGACCTTGGCACGCCGGAAGGCAAGCTGTTGTTTCACCTGGTCAGCTCACTCGGCGAATTTTATTCGGATAATTTGAGTAAAGAAACGAATAAGGGCAAGCTTGAAAGGTCTTTGCACGGGCTTCATAACGGTGCCGTACCAGGGGGATACAACAGTGTACTGCAGGGTAAGCGTAAGGTGGGTGTTACAGATCCGGAAAAGGCCCCAGTGTTGGTGGAAATGTTCGAACGTTATGCCACAGGAAGATACTCCGATATGCAAATCATTGAATGGCTAAACGCTCAAGGTTTACACACCAGTCGTGGCCATCCTTTCGGTAAGGACACGATTAGGGATATGCTGTGTAACGCTTACTATGCAGGAAAGATTCGTTACCGAGGTATAAGTGTACGCCCAAAAGGTGTCAGTTTCCGCTCTACACACCTAAAGTTGCCGATGGGCAACATGAGGCAATAGTATCCGAAGAACTATGGCAACGATGCCAGGCTGTACGCTCCAGCCGGCGATTGCAAGTGGATACCCTGCAAATGACTGTACGCATCAACCTGTTGCAAGGGTTAATCGTATGTGCTCGCTGTGGAAGACGACTGAGGATACAGACTCCTAAGCGCGATCCGACTTACTACCGGGAGGACTCCCACCTGCGCGGGTATCGAGACTGTGCGGACATCGGGTAATGTGTACGGGCAGAGTCGATTGATGCCCAGGTAGGTGAACTGGTGCAATCCCTTAAGCTGCCTATCAATTGGGAAGACTCAGTTCGTCGTTTATGCCAACAGCAACGAGGTGGCTCTGATCCAAAGCCAGAGCGTAAAGATATCCGCAACACGATCCGGTTGATGCGAGAGAATTACGAACGCGGGCTGTACGAAGGCGAAGAGTACCAATACTGGCAGAAGTTCAGCACCTTGAAAGAAAAGCTGGACTTGCTCAGTAGACTACCGGAACCAGCCATCGAACGGGCTGCCAGGACATTACTCGATCTGCGCGAAAGCTGGGAATGGGCGACCAAAGAAGAGCGCAAGGAATTAGCCCGCATGATGATCCAGGAGGTTGGTGTTGATGTTGCCACTAAGCGCGTCATTTGGATAAAAGCCCGCCCCGATTTTGATGTACTCTTCCAGCTTTGAACAACCTGCGCGTGGATGAGCAACGACGATTCTGGATAGCTTATCCTGAGACAGATGAGGAGACTAGTGACGTAGAAGAAGATATGGGACAGGAAGGGATGGAAGTCAAAATTGCCTTCCCGATGTCCCACAATGTCTTGACAAGCGTCGAGGAGTACGTAAAATGAGGATAATGCGCCTTAAAAGCGAGATCGCCCAGCTGGAACTGAGCGACCTCGGGTGTGAAGATCACGCCTCGCGTATACCTTCAGCACTTTGACAGTATTTCACCAAGCGTTGCTACCGGCGAAGATGCTCTGAAAGTTATACGCTCTGCGGAGAGGGTGGGATTCGAACCCACGGTGGAGCAAGCTCCACAACGGTTTTCGAGACCGCCCCGATCGGCCACTCTGGCACCTCTCCAATGGCCTGGGCGACGCCCATTATAGCCTAAATTTCGATCGTTGTGTGCGCCTCGGGATAGGTGATCTGGGTGAAACGGGCGTCTTGCAGCTTATCGATCAAAGCCTGAGCTGCCTTCGGCTCGCCGTGCACCAGGAAGAGCTGCCGTAGCTTGCTACGCGCTGCCAGGGCATATTCAGTCAGGAAATCCTGCCCGGCGTGCGCCGAAAGACCGCCAATCGTGGCCACCTCAGCGCGCACGGCATATTCTTCGCCGAAAATACGCACGCGCGGCTCACGATCGGCCAGGCGGCGGCCCAGCGTGTACGGCGCCTGCCAGGAGACAATCATGATCGTATTGCGAGTGTCGCCAATGTTATTCTTCAAGTGATGCAAGATGCGCCCGGTCTCAGCCATCCCCGAGGCAGAGATAATCACCAGCGGTCCTGGGCGATTGTTGATCGCCTTTGACTCCTCCACCGACCGCGTGTAAACCAGGTGGTCAAAGCCCAACGCCTGGCGATGCTTGTCCTGACGGATGAACTCCAGGGTTTCATCGTCGAAGCACTCCGGGTGCTGACGAAAAACGTCCGTGACGTTGACCGCTAACGGGCTATCAACATACACCGGTAGATCGGGGATATCTTTGGCTTCGATCATCTTGTGCAGGTTGTAGACAATCTCCTGCGTGCGACCGACCGCGAAAGCCGGTATGATCACCTTGCCCCTGCGCTCTACCGTACGCAATACCACCTGTCGCATCTCGGCAAAGGCTATTTCAGGAGCCTGATGCGGCTTGTCACCGTAGGTGCACTCCATCAACAGGTAATCAATGTTCTGCGGCAATACCGGGTCATTGATCAGGGGCAGGTCACGCCGGCCGATATCCCCCGAAAACCACAGCCGCAGCTTGCTTCGCCCTTTCTCCTCGATCTCCAACACCACTGCCGCCGATCCGAGGATATGACCGGCGTCCACCAGGCGGGCAGCCACTCCCGGAACTGGCTCAAACGGTTGATCATACCCGCACGGAACAAGATGCTGTGCCACACGGGCGGCATCCTCCTGGGTGTACAGCGGTTCTACGAGCGGTAAGCCGCGCTCGGAATTTTTCTTATTGACATACATCACATCCGACTCCTGGATGTGAGCGGCGTCCATTACCAACAGGTCAGTCAGGTGGGCGGTGGCGGGTGTGGCGTAGATCGGGCCTTCATAACCGTTTTTGACCAGGCTGGGCAGGTTGCCGCAGTGATCGATATGGGCATGCGAAAGGATGACAGCGTTAATATCCCGCGCCGAATATGCCAGGCGGCGGTTCAACTCGAAGGATTCCTGGCGACGACCCTGAAACATACCGCAATCCAACAACAACATTGAGCCGTTAATATCCAGCAGGTGTTGAGAACCGGTTACCGTACGCGCCGCGCCATGAATGGTTAGTTTCATGATTCGCCTCTACGCTCGTTCAACAATTCCAGGATATGAGTGCCAAAACGTTCCAAACGCCAGGGGGTCTCATTCATTACCTCAGCCATTTCATTCATCCCCCGCGGATCGCGTGCCGCCAGGTCCACCATCAGGTCGCGCGGCAAGATCACATCCGAGCCAACGCCCATCTTCCGGCCAGCCATCTTGCGCCATTCGCGCAGCGCTTCCAGGCGGTCCAGGTAGCGTTCGTTGGGGCGCGGCTGGCGTGGCGGGTAGAGTGGTTTGGCTTTTTGGCCGCGCCGCACAGCTTCAAGCAGGCGCGCTCCGTGCCGGCGCATTTGGGGAGGCGTCATCCCCGGGATTTGCGCCAGGGCTTTGAGATTCTGCGGTTCAGTCTGAGCGATCGCCAGCAAGGTGGCATTACTGATTACCTTGAATAATGGGCGATTCAAGGACTGGGCAACCTGGTCGCGATAGCGGCATAATTCCGCCAGGATGGCCACTTGCTGCGGCGCCAGGTCATAAACTCCCCTGACCCGCCAGGGATTATCTGCGGTAGGGAGTACTCCGTTGCGCTCCGGTTCGGCGGCCATTCTGGCTGAGCCATTTCCGTGCAGTGAAAAGCTCCGCCTGGCCAGGCGGGTGAAATCCTCTTGAGCCAATGTCCACAACTGGCGAGCCTCCAGCTCCGCTTTCAACCGCTCGCGTAATGGAAGCAGGTAGTGCGTATCCAGGCGTGCATAGTCCAACAAATCTTCTGGCAGTGGACGCGCCCCCCAATTGGCGCGCTGGTAGCGTTTATTCAACTGCACACCGAACTCAGCCTCCAGAAGGGTTCCCAATCCTACTTCAACACGCCCCAGAATGCGGGCAGCCATCATCGTGTCGAACAAACCGGCGAACTCAAAGCCATAATCTCGCTTCAAGCACAATAGATCGTACTCTGCCGCGTGAAACACCTTCTCGACCGCAGGATTACGAAACATCTCCGCCAGGGGCGCCTGGTCCACCAGAACCAGGGTGTCCACCATATAATCAGCCTGGGGCGTGGAAAACTGCACCAGGCACACCTGTTCCTGGTAAGCGTACAGGCTATTTGATTCGGTATCTACCGCGATGGCAGGCTCGTGGCGAAGCAGGTCAACCAGTTTTTCCAGGTCGGATGGCCGCGTAATCAGAGCATAAGCGGGGAGCGGTAACGCCATGCCCAAATTATAGCCGCTTTTCCATCACCAGGGCGTCTTCCCGGTCCTGATAATAATCCGGCCAGGTTCCAACCCGTTGATAACCATGCTGCTCATACAAGCGAATCGCCCCAGCATTACTCATACGTACATTCAGGCGCACGACCGGCTCAGTTAAGCGCGCCTCGCAGGCCTGCAGCAGAGCAACAGCAATCCCGCGCCGCCGGTATTCCGTCAGCACTCCGATCGTAGCAATCCAGGATATTTTTTCAGCCGGGCGGATATCCCCCGCAATAAAACCCACCATCCGACCATCCACAGTCGCCTTCAACCGCACGATGCCGGGCAATGTCAGGACACCGATCAGATCCCACAACGGCCAGGCATCCTGCGGGAAACAAACCTGTTCCAGTTGGCGCAACCCGTTTAAGTCGCGCCAACTGGCTGGTTCAATCGTATAAAAAGAATACCGCCTACCCTTCGCGGGTTTTAAGGAAATCTTTCAACAACCCGGTGAACTCCATTGGGAAGATGAACTTCGTCGCCGGACTGGTTCCCATTGCCTTGAGAGTCTCGAAGTATTGCAAGGTCATCGTCTTGGTATCGATGGTCTGGGCCACAATGTAAATGCGTTCCAGGGCGGCCGAGAAACCTTCGGCGCGCAAGAGCTGCGCCTGCCGCTCGCCCTCGGCGCGTAAAATGGCGCCTTGCTTCTCGCCTTCGGCTCTCAGGATGGCGGATTGCTTCTCACCTTCCGCCACGTTGATGGCTGCCTCGCGCGTACCGGTTGACTCAGTCACTACCGCACGGCGGATCCGCTCAGCTGACATCTGGCGGTTCATGGCATCCTGCACCTCGCGCGGCGGGATAATCTCGCGGATTTCAACGTTGGTGACTTTCACACCCCAGCGCTCGGTGACCTCATCCAGGCGGGTGCGCAACATGTTGTTAATATGCTCGCGCTCGGAAAGGACATCGTCCAGCGGGATTCCACCGATCACCGCACGCAAGGTGGTCGTCGCCATACCCTGGGCAGCTACCTCGAAATTGCCAACCCTCAGTACGCTCTCCGTGGGACTGAGCACCTTGTAATACCACAAGAAGTCAATCGAGATGGGGGCGTTATCTTTGGTAATCGAGGTCTGATGCGGGATCTCACGCACTTGCTCCCGCAAATCAACTTTAACCGCCCGATCAATGACCGGAATCAAGAGCACGATGCCTGGTCCGCGCTCACCGATGCAATGACCAACCCGAAACACCACCAGGCGTTGGTATTCGGCGACAATTCGGATGGCGTTTCCCAGGAACACCAGCGCCACCAGGATAACTGCGCCAATCAGGAGAAGAACTTCTGCCATTATTAACCTCCTATACAAGTTAAATAGTTAAAGATTGGATAATTTACAGATTTAAGAAACTGGTTCTACCGTGAGCAGGAAGCCCTCCCGGGCGATCACACGGACACGCTCCCCGTGGATTATCAAGCGATCGCTGCGCGCACTCCACAGTTCTCCCCCTACCTGCACCGAGCCCTCATCTTGAATATCCGTCTTGGCCTCGCCGATAGCGCCGATCAAGGATCTCAGGTCATGCGCCGGGCGGGCTATTACCGCCTCCAGGTACTTGCGCACGGCAATCCAGAAGAAACCGGTCAGTAAAACTGACACCACCAGAGCCAGGAGCGGGTGAACGGCGGGTTGCCACCATGTTTCGCCGCGAAACAGGTAGGCTGAGCCGATAACCAGTGCAGCAATCGAAATTCCCAGGTAGATCAGCCGTCCTGAACGGCGTACAGCGATCAGAAATGGAAAAACGCCAATTGCCAGGATCACCAATGCCCAACCATTGACCGGTAAGTTATACACAGCCCAACCCGCCAGCAGAAAAGCAAAACCAGCGGCGATTTCCAGCAGACCGGTACCGGGGCTGATCACAGCCAGGATAGCCACCATCATCCCGCCGGCAAATATCAAATAGGCGACATTGGGATTAAGGAGTACGTCCATCTCTTTTTACCAGTTATTAGTAGAGAGTGCTTCACTTTTATTTAATGTTATTATACACCTCTTACCTTGAAAGTGACGATTGCTTCCAGCTAATGATAACGTGGTATCATAGAAAATTGCATGAAACTGACTCTTGCCGTTGCTCAGATCAACACCCGCCTGGGAGATGTCGCTGGAAACCTGGAAAAGCATTTGTTCCTGATCCAGGAGGCGCGTGCGCGGGGCGCAAACCTGTTGCTCTTTCCTGAGTTGTCCCTCACCGGCTATGTGCTGCAAGATCTGGCTTCCAGTGTAGCCCTCACCCCCAGCACCACTGACCCGGTCTTCCGGCACCTGTTAGAAGCCAGTCGTGAGATTGACCTGGTGGTGGGTTATGTCGACGAAGATACACGCCACCGTTTTTATATCGCCGCGGCCTACCTGTCGCAAGGCGAAATCCTGCATATCCATCACAAAGTCTATCTGCCCACCTATGGCCTTTTTGATGAAGGACGCTTCTTCGCCTGGGGGGATAGCATCTGTGCCTTCGATACACGTTTCGGTCGTTTAGGGATGTTGATCTGTGAGGATTTCTGGCACGCCTCGCCGCCTTATCTGCTCTGGTTGGATGGCGCCGACCTGCTCTTGTTTACCTCCGCCTCCCCCGGTCGTGGCTTGAGCAGCGACCCTAAGCTCGAGTCGGCGCGCTGGGTCGAGCAGATCAACCAGGCCTATGCCAGCCTGTTCACCACATTCGTCGCCCATGCCAATCGGGTGGGATATGAGGATGGTCTGAATTTCTGGGGAGGCTCGACGCTCTATGACCCGAACGGCGCGCTGTTACTCAAAGGACCCTATCATCAGGAGGCGCTGATCATGACCGAGATTGACCTGAACCAGCTCCACCGCACACGGGCGCGCTTGCCGCTGTTACGCGACGAACGCACTGCTCTGGTGATGCGCGAGTTGAGCCGCATCCAGGGTTCCAGCAGCCAGGCTAACCGGTGAAACAAGGGGGAATGATGATTGACCTGGCGATTGATACCGACCTGGCCCGGCGCATCTTGACCGGCTTTATCCACAGCGAAATCACCCGCGTGGGCTACGAGCGCGCCGTGATTGCCCTCTCCGGTGGAGTCGACTCCGCTCTTTCATGCTACCTGGCTGCCGAAGCGCTTGGCGCACAGAATATCCTGGCTGTGCGCATGCCCTATCAATCTTCCTCGCCGGATTCGCTAGACCATGCCCAGGTAGTGATTGACACCCTGGGCATGCAATCATTGACCATCCCAATCACCGAGATGGTTGATCCCTTGCTGAACCGTTTCCCTGAGATGAGCAAGATTCGCCGCGGCAATATCATGGCGCGCGCCCGCATGATTGTGATCTATGATCAATCCGAAGCCTTCCATGGTCTGGTGATTGGTACGGGCAACAAAACCGAAATTCTGCTCGGTTACACCACGCTGTATGGTGACTCTGCTTGCGCCCTGAATCCAATCGGCGACCTGTATAAAACCCAGGTGCGCCAGCTCTCGCATGCCCTGGGCATACCCGCGGCAATCGTTGATAAACCGCCCTCTGCTGATCTATGGGCGGGGCAAACTGATGAAGGCGAATTGGGTTTCACATATGCCGAAGTAGACCAGCTCCTGTACCTGCTGGTTGACCAGCGCTACAGCCCGGAAGACTGTATGGCAGCCGGCTTCAACGAAGCCTTTGTACACACCGTCGTGGAGCGCATCCGGCGCACCCATTTCAAGCGCATCCTGCCACCCATCGCCAAGCTGAGTAACCGCACGGTCGGTTACGATTTCCTCTATCTGCGCGATTGGGGAACCTGAATCGCCTTCAGATCTGGCAGCCAGATGCAGGTGTGGGCCTTATACTGGCACATCCGCACTCTGACTGACCAGATCTGTTAATTTTACTTCGCTCAGGATAGCAGATTACGTGACCTCTTCGTGCAAGCTCTCCCACTCCACCATCAAGCGCTCCAGCTCTTGCTGGATACGGACGTAATCCTGACCCAGGCGCTGCACACGGGCCGGATCAGGGGGTGGGTTTTCCAGTCTTCTTGACAGCTCATTGAGCCGTTCCTCCAGGGTGGTAATCAATGCTTCGACTTCTTTCAAACGGGTGCGCCGCCGGCGCTCTTCCAGCGAGATCCTTGGTGTGCGCACCTTGGGGGCTGGTGAAGCTGGTTGTGTCCGTGCGTCTGCCTCAATTTTCTGCGCCTCCTGATATGCGCGATACAAGCTATAGGTGCCTTCGAATACCTGTAAAACAGCCTGCCCGGGTACAATCTCCCAGATTTGCGTTGCCAGTGCATCAATCAGGTAACGATCGTGCGACACCAGCAACACTGTGCCAGGATATCCCGCCAACACTTCTTGTAATATTTCCTGAGATGGGATATCCAGATGGTTGGTTGGTTCGTCCAGCAGCAAGAGATTAGCGTGTGACAAGGCCAGCTTGGCCAGCGCTAGCCGGCCGCGCTCACCACCCGAAAGCACCTCCACCTTCTTAAAAACATCTTCGCCGGTGAACAGAAAACGCGCCAGGTAGCTGCGGATTTCACCAAGCAGCATATGCGGCGCGACCGCCTCAATTTCTTCTGCCGGAGTACGCTCTGGATGTAAATCCTCATGCGCCTGGGCAAAATAGCCAACCTGCAGGCTGGCACCCAGGATCACCTCCCCCTCGAGAGGAGGCAGCTTCTCGAGGAGCGTCTTCAGGAAGGTCGTCTTGCCAGCGCCGTTAGGGCCAATCAATGCGGCGCACTCGCAGCGTTTAAGCACCAAATCTGGAGCGCGGAATAGCGGTTTGCCCTCATCCGGATATCCGATCGCCAGGCTCCGCGTACGCAGCACCAGATCACCGGAACGCAACACTGGTTTCAGGTTCAAATGAAGCTGTGGCGGACGGTGGCTGGGGCCTTTCAAGGAACGGATGCGCCGCTCCAACTCCTCCACCCCCATGCTGTGCGTAGAAATATCGGCTTTCTCACTCACCTCCAGCCACTGTTTCCCTTGGACGGCCTCGAATCCCAGGCTATCAATTGCTTCCACCTCCCGGCTCAAACGGCGCAGCTTGCCCTTGGCCTGCAACACGCGCTGACCGGAGATGTTGCGTTTGATATAATCCAGCTCTTTGAGCAGGCGCTCCATCTCTGTCTGGTATATCTGCTGGCGTAGTTCCCATCGCTCCTGGCGCTGCTGCACATACGCGCTGTAGTTGCCCCGGTACAACTCCAACCCGCGCAGGTTCATCTCCCAGATATGGTCAA
Source organism: uncultured Anaerolineaceae bacterium (assembly GCA_964354345.1). Lineage (GTDB taxonomy): Bacteria > Chloroflexota > Anaerolineae > Anaerolineales > UBA4823 > CAYGZL01. The sequence continues at coordinate 16,646 of CAYGZL010000159.1, forward strand.
CCACCCGGTCCAGAAAGTAGCGATCGTGAGAAACGATCAGGGTTGCACCTTCCCACTGGCTCAGGTAACCTTCCAGCCATTCCACCGCAGCGATATCCAGATGGTTAGTCGGTTCATCCAGGACAAGTAAATCTGGATCTTCAAGCAACAGGCGCGCCAACAAAGCTCGCGTCCGCTGTCCACCCGAAAGCTGCGATACCGGACGATGAAAATCGTTCAGGTCGAAACCCAATCCGCTCAATGTTTGGCGAATACGCGTTTCATAAGTATAGCCGCCCCGCCGCTCAAAGATTACCTGAAGCTGGCCATAGCGTTCCAGGGACTGCTTGCGGTTAAGAGCACTTTCTGCTTGATCGGGATCGCTCATGACCGCTTCCAGACGCGCCAACTCATCTTCCATGGCACGCAAATCCGCTATGGCAATCAGGCATTCTTGCCACAAGGTGTGCGTCCCAGTCAGACCAGCCTCTTGTGGTAAATAGCCGATCTGGAGATTGCGCGCCTTTTGGACTTTCCCGGCTGTCGGTTCATCCAGACCAACCAGAATACGCAGGAGGGTCGTCTTACCAATGCCATTCGGTCCGACAATGGCGATCCGCCCCCCAATTGGGATGCTTAAGTTAATGCCTGTAAAAATATCCACCGGTCCAAATGACTTGGACAGGTCAGTCGCACTCAATAACGACATCGCTCAATGATCTCACTCACTTGACTTAATAGGTACTCATTATACCGTGTTATAATCCCCCAACTGCCGGGTGGTCTGCGGGCTGATCGGAGATCAGCGTGGGGCGGGTTGGTAATCCGCCTGCTATCCAGGCGAGCAGTGAATTAAAATGACAGAGAAAGAAAACATGCCGACGACTCGATTAAACCAGCGGTTACGCACAGTCCTGCTGGTCGCTTTTTTGATTGCGGCAGCCCTGATCGCCTACCTGACCTTCGTAGCAATGCGTGACCTGGTACAAGGCTGGGAGATGACCGGTCTACCGGGGATTGCTGTCCACGATGCTACGCCTACACCCTTCGTGTCCGGGAGCGAAGCACTGCCGGTCGTGAATAACGCTGAAGATCCGTTGCAGCTCGATATTGGTCCAACGCCGCCGGCGTGGGATGGCGCTCAACGGGTTACCCTGCTGGCAATGGGGCTGGATTACCGCGATTGGCAAACCGGCGAAGGGCCGCCACGCACCGATACAATGGTCTTGCTAACGCTGGATCCGATCAACCAAACCATTGGGATGTTATCACTGCCGCGCGACCTGTGGGTGAATATTCCAGGTTATGGGTATGGGCGAATCAACACTGCCTACCAGATTGGTGAAGGAGTCAAGTATCCTGGCGGAGGACCCGCGTTGGCGATGAAGACGGTCGAGGCGTTCCTGGGGGTGCCCGTTGATTATTACGCGCAGATTGACTTCTTCGCTTTCGAACAATTCGTTGATATCATCGGGGGCGTCAAGCTGGATATAATAGAGACGATCAAGGTTGATCCGATCAATGGGGAGATCAAGACCTTGAAACCCGGAGTGCAGACACTCAATGGATCGCTGGCTTTAGCTTACGCACGCACCCGCAAAACCGATGGCGCCGATTTCGACCGTGCCGACCGGACACAGCAAGTAATAATGGCCATCCGCAGCCAGACACTGCGCGAAGACGTCCTGCCAACGCTGCTTACCAAAGCCCCCCAGATCTATAACACGCTTTCCAAGGGCGTCCGTACAAACCTGAATTTGGATCAGGTACTGCGGCTAGGCTGGTTGGCAACCCAAATCCCGGCGGAAAAATACAAACGCGGGATCATTGGCCCACCCGATCAGGTCAGTTTTGCCGTCTCGCCGGATGGAAAACAACAGGTGCTCAAGCCCATCACCGAAAAGATCCGCCTGTTGCGCGATGAAATATTTACCGCCACCGGTCCCACCAGCCCGTTGGCGGCTAACCTGGATCAAAAGACACTGATCCAGACCGAAGCTGCCCGCATCAGTCTCCTGAACGGGACATCCACGGCTGGTCTGGCGGCGCGAACAATTGATTACCTGAAAACCCAGGGAATCACCGTGACCAGCTCCAACAATGCCCAAAAGATCGCTCCGTACACCTCGATCATGTTTTATTCCGGTAAACCCTACACTGTTAAATACCTGGTTGACCTGTTCAAGATCGATCCCTTTCGCATCCGCTACACCAATGATCCGAACAGCCCGGTAGATATCACCATCACCCTGGGCAATGACTGGACCGCTAAAAATCCGCTGCCATAACCTCCAAGAGCGGTAGAGAGCACCGCTTTCGTGATGCGTAAGTGAGTATATGGATACCCTGCTCGGTTCAGTTGAACGCATCACATACTATAATCCAGAAAACGGGTACAGCGTACTGCGCTTGCGCCCCGAACATGGGCGGATGCCAGGTATCGATCGCGAGGGGTTGGTAACCGTTACCGGAAATTTACCGGAGCTAACAGCGGGCGAGTATCTGCACTTGAGTGGGAACTGGATCAACCATCCCAAGCACGGCGTGCAGTTCCAGGTCGAAATATGCCGCCAGGCTCTCCCTGCAACCATCTTTGGGATTCGGCGCTACCTGGGTTCCGGACTGGTCAAGGGCATCGGTCCGCGACTGGCTGAGCGCATTGTGGCCCACTTTGGCATGGAGACATTGGAGGTAATCGAACGAGCGCCTGCCCGCCTCCAAGAAGTGCCGGACATCGGTCCCCGGCGCTCCCACCTGATCGCCCGCGCCTGGGAAGAGCAGAAACAGGTAAAGGAGATCATGCTCTTCCTGCACAGTCATGGAATCAGCACGAACCTGGCAGTTAAGATCTACAAACAATACGGAGACCTGGCCTTAGCGGTGGTGCAATCCGATCCCTACCGGCTGGCGCGCGATGTCTTCGGCATTGGCTTCAAGACGGCTGACCGGATTGCTCAATCGCTCGGCTTGCCTGCCGATCACCCCTCGCGGCTGGAGGCTGGTGTAGTTTACGCCCTGAATCAAGCAACCGACGATGGTCATGTGTATACTCCAGCTCACTTGCTCACAGAACAGGCAACTCAATTGCTTGGCGTCGCGCCCGAGCTAATTCCTCCGGCGATCGAACGCCTGATCCTGGCTGACCGCGTTCGCCCGGACGCGTTGCCGCCTCCTGGTGAAAACAGCTTACCACCGGCTGCCGCCCGCCAGACGCGCGAAACCTCCGCCTCGTATGGCCAACCAGCCGTTTACCTGACACCGCTCTACCACAGTGAGATTGGCGTCGCTGAACGCCTGCGCGATCTGGCTAAAACCATCCCCACCCGATTAAGCGATCTGCCACCGGCCTTCATTCGCCTGGACCCAACTCTGTCAGCCGAACAACAGCAGGCCATCCGCACTGCCCTGAGCCATCCGGTCAGCGTCCTGACCGGCGGTCCAGGTACTGGCAAGACGACGGCTCTCAGAGCTTTAATCACAGTCCTGGAGTCGGCTTCTAAAAGTTACGCACTGGCTTCGCCCACCGGTCGCGCTGCCAAGCGCCTCTCCCAGGCCACCGGCCACCCGGCCAGCACGATTCACCGCCTGTTGGGCTTCTCACCGGTCGAAGGCTTTACCTGCAACGATAGAAACCCACTCAATGTCGACCTGGTGGTGGTGGATGAGGCTTCGATGCTCGATCTGGTACTGGCTCACCACTTGCTGAAAGCACTACGACCAGGCACGCACCTGCTCCTGGTCGGTGATGTCGATCAACTTCCTTCAGTGGGGGCGGGCGATGTTCTGCGCGATGTTATCGCCAGCGACCTGGCTCCAGTCACTCACTTACACCAGATCTTTCGCCAGGCAGCCAACTCGCGGATCATTACCAATGCTCACCGCATCAACCATGGGCAGTCGCCAGTTTTTTGCCAGACGATTGGCGAGGTGACAAGTTCTTCAGCCGATGATTTCTTCTTTTTTGGCGCTGAAACACCTGAAGAAACCGCCGATTGGGTGCAGGATTTAGTCAGCCAGCGGATCCCCAAGAAGTTCGGGTTTCGTCCCCTACACGATATTCAGGTGCTGGCACCGATGTACCGCGGTCCGGCTGGAGTGACCGCTTTAAATGAACGCTTACAAAATAGCTTGAACCCTCCCGCGCTGACAAAGCCTGAAAGGAAACTCTTTGGTCAGCTCTTGCGCATGGGCGACAAGTTGATGCAGATTCAGAACAACTACGATAAGGATATCTTCAACGGTGACATCGGCTACCTGATCGGGCTGGATATGGTTGACCAAAAACTAACCGTTGATTTCGAAGGCAGACAAGTCGCCTTTGAATGGGTTGAGGCTGATCAGCTTGTCCTGGCCTATGCTATTTCTATTCATAAAGCTCAAGGCTCGGAGTTCACCGCTGTGGTGATTCCACTATTGACGCAGCATTACCTGATGCTGCAGCGCAACCTGCTTTATACCGCGGTGACCCGCGCCCGAAAACTGTGTGTACTGGTTGGAAGCCGACGGGCGATCAATATCGCGACCCGGAATAATAAAGTAGCACAGCGTTTTACAGCACTTGACTGGCGCCTGCGCGACCGCTAGGTGGAAATCTGGCTAGCGAGTTATTTGTTCGAATTGGTCTGGCTGATCGCTTCAGCCAGGAGGCCTAGCGCCCGCGCCGCCTCAGCTGGTTTACCTTCCGCCAGGATGCGCTGTGCCTGCTCTACCAGGGTACGATAAAGATCTTTCTCTTGCAACAACTCCAGGCGCGCTCGTGCCCGGACGAGGTCACCGTCCGCCACGAAAGCAATTGCAATCATCGCTCTGTACTGATCTTTATCGGCCATGCGCAGTGTGACCGGATGGATGTCTTTATAAGGCGCAGGTCGGATCACCCAGGCATACACCAAACCCAAGACAATACCAATCAAAAGGCCAGTCAGCAAATACCAGGAACCGCGCGAATTTTTCATGAGCCGGGTGTCTCCAACACCGGCTGGCTTTCCTGGAAAGCTCCCAGCAACGCTCTCATCAAGGCCAGGTCGTTGTTCGCGTACCCAATCTGCTCAGCAAAGCGCACTGCCTGGATGATTATTTCTGCTGTTGGGCGATTACCCATCAGCGCCAGGCGGTTGGCTGCCAGGTCGCGATCAGGGTGAAGCTGGAAATCTTCTGCCACCATCAACACGTAATCGGTTTTATAGTCTATCCCTAAGGATGGGGCAACTGCATCGACATACTCGATGGGATAGACGAACCAACCGAAGAGCAGACCCAAGACAACGCCGATGACGATGAAAGCGATAAAAAAAAGCCAGCGCGTCAACATTGCCGTATTGTCCCACAGGACTCCCACCCGGACAAGAGCGAGCCGCCTGGTGTGGTAGAGAGCCTTATGGGCGTGGGCTAACTCAAGAGTTGTCCCAAGGCAGTCAGCAATGTATGAACGTTTTCAGGCTGGCTGCTGTATCCCATCAACCCTACTCGCCATACCTTCCCCTTAAGCGGACCGAAACCACCCGCCACCTCGATATTATACTTTTCCAATAATTGACCTCGCAGGGCTGCATCGTCCATGCCCGCTTTCAGACGCGGCGTCGTCAATGTTGTCAGGCGGTTCTGTAACGACACCAGCGGAGGCAGGTTTAAGGCTTCTAGCCCAGCCCAGAGCATCTCTGCATTAGAGCGATGGCGAACAAAACGCGCCTCCAGGCCCTCTTCAAGCGCCATACGTAATGCTTCCCGGAGGGCGAAATGTAAATTAACCGGCGCAGTGTGGTGGTAAGCATGCGGTGAATTCCAATAACGCTCCAAACCTGTCAAGTCGAGGTACCAGTTCCTCACCGGTGTCTTACGGGAACGGATCTTCTCCCAGGCGCGTGGACTGACCGTGATCGGTGAGAGGCCGGGTGGGGCGGACAGGCACTTTTGAGTGGCACTGTAGGCAATATCCACACCCCAGGCGTCCACCTCTACCGGCAACCCACCCAACGAAGTCACGGTATCCAACACCACCAGAGTCCCCTGGCGATGGGCGGCTACCGCAATCTCTGCAATCCCGGGCTGCAAGACTCCGGTCGATGTCTCTGCATGCACCAGCGCAACGAGCTGATAACGCTTCTTGTTCAAGTGGTCAATTACCCGTTCAGGGTCGGCCACCTGTCCCCAAGGCGCTTCCAAGCGCTCAACCTGACCGCCATATCGCCCAACCATCTCACACATCCGCTCGCCAAAGAAACCTACCACAACTACCAATGCTGCTTCTCCCGGCTCGATTAAATTTGCCAGGGCAGTCTCCATCCCCGCTGAACCAGTGCCAGGGATGACCAGCGTTAACTCATTTTGCGTGCGAAACACTTGCCGGAGCAAGATGCGCTCTTCTTCCATCACCTGTAAGAATTCTGGATCCAGGTGACCCAAGAGCGGTCTTGCCAACGCGCTCAAGACACGCGGCGCCACCATGCTTGGTCCCGGACCCAGCAGGATCCGCGGGGATATGCGATTAAGAGTACCGCTATTGAAATCACTGGTCTGCATACGCCCTCCTCTGAAGGAAAGATATAACCGGTTGCTGGCAATAACAACCGCGAGTTTAGTGAAATTCGCAATCCGCTCAATTAGTTTACTACAAGAAATTTATTAATTCGGGCAATTCGTGCTTGCTTTGCGATAAAGAATCCTGTACAATTTTATATGAATTTACAATTCAATTGCACCGCCGGGTATCCATCTGATGATCGCCAGGGAGGGATCGCAACATGAATACCATCAAAGTCTCAGGGACTTCCCGGACGTCCGCCGTGGCAGGCGCCATCGCAGGAGTATTCCGAGAACACCAACGCGCTGAAGTGCAGGCGATTGGTGCAATTGCGGTAAACCAGGCGGTAAAAGCCCTGGTCTTGGCCAAAGGGTATTTGAAGGAAGACGGTTACAACATCATCTGTATTCCTGAATTCGTGGATGTTGAGATCGAAGGGAAAGTTCGCACTGCGATCAGATTTGTTGTAGAAGTGCGCTAACCTTCTACTACCCACGCGTGGATCCACCCGCAGAACCAGGACTGTACTGTGCACTAACCCAATAACGATTAGTACGCGTCTGCGGGTTTTTCCGCGTCGGGAACAGTTGAACCGGCGTGTTATAATCCTCGCTATGACATTGACCTCCGCACAAGTTGATCACATTGCCCAACTGGCTCGTTTAGCATTAACCGACGAGGAAAAATGTCGCTTCAAACAGCAGCTTTCAGCCATCCTGGATCACGTCGCCCAGTTACAAACCCTGGATACAACTGGCATTAAGCCGACTTTCAACTTATTGTCAGGCCACAGCCGGCTGCGAGAGGATGAAACACATCCCGGGTTGGCCTCGGACGAGCTCTTCCGTAACGCGCCCCAAACTGAGCAGGGGCAATTTCGGGTTCCTCTGGTGATCGAATAATGCATTGGGACTGGCGTCGCCGACATCCCCCCTACTGCTTATGACCCAATTTAGTGATCTTTCCTTGCTCCAGGCCGCTCAGGCCCTGCGCCTGGGTGAATTCTCGAGCCGTGAGCTGACTGAAGCTTACCTGGCGCGCATCGAAGTGCAAGAACCCGCGCTGCATGCTTTTCTGACCCTGACGCCCGAATTGGCTCTGGAGCAGGCGAAGAGCGCTGACCAACGCCTGGCCGAGTGGCGTAAAAATCCGGATCAACCCCTATCCCTTCTGACTGGTATCCCGATCGCCGTAAAGGATGTCATCTGCGTTGCCCAGGTGCGTTGTACGTGCGGCTCGCGTATTCTGGAAACCTTCGTGCCTCCCTACCATGCTACTGCGGTGGCGCGCTTACTAGCCGCGGGAGTCGTCATCTTAGGCAAGACAAACACCGACGAGTTCGCCATGGGCTCCTCGACAGAAAACTCCGCTTACGGCACCACCCATAATCCCTGGAATCTCGAGCGTGTACCTGGCGGCTCGAGTGGGGGTAGCGCTGCTGCGGTAGCCGCTCGCCTGGTCCTGGCTGCCCTGGGCACCGATACGGGTGGCAGTGTGCGCCAACCGGCGGCCTTCTGTGGCGTCACTGGCCTGAAACCGACCTATGGACGCGTTTCTCGCTACGGTCTGGTCGCTTTTGGCTCGTCGCTGGATGTGATCGGTGTTTTGGCGCAATCCGCCGCCGACGCCGCACTTCTCTTTGATGCCCTCGCTGGTGTTGATCCGTTGGATGCGACCACGTTGGAAATCCCATTCACCGCCATCCAACCCCGCCTGGATCACGAACCGTCGCTCCAGGGATTGCGCATCGGCGTTCCCGAAGAATACTTTATCGCTGGCATCCAACCCGAAGTTACATCAGCGGTTCGCCGGGCGATCCAGGTCCTGGAAGAGTTGGGTGCCCGGGCGCAACCCATCTCTCTGCCGCACACAGAATATGCTCTGCCAGTCTATTACCTGATCGCTCCGGCGGAAGCGTCAGCCAACCTTGCCCGTTATGATGGCATTCGTTATGGACCGCGCCTGCCTTCTGAAACCCTGTGGGAGGTTTTCCGGCAGACGCGGGGACAGAAATTTGGGGCCGAAGTCAAACGGCGGATCATGCTGGGTACTTACGCATTATCTGCCGGCTATTACGATGCTTATTATGGGCAGGCGCAAAAAGCTCGTACACTGATCCAACAAGATTTCACCCGTGCCTTCGAGACGGTTGACCTGATCGCTACGCCTACCACACCCACCACCGCTTTCCGGATCGGCGAACACAATGAGGACCCGTTAGCGATGTACCTGGAAGATATCTTCACCCTGCCCGCTAATCTGGCGGGTATACCCGGTTTGAGTTTCCCGGTCGGCACGGATCAGCAGGGCTTGCCCATTGGGATGCAGTTACTCGGCCCAGCCTGCCAGGAAGAGCTGCTCTTCCAGGCGGTGCACGCCTACCAACAGACGACTAACTGGCACCAACGCCAGCCGCATTTATGATTATTGGATGAACACTAATGCAATACATAAACTTAGGCCATACCGGATTAATCGTCTCCCGTATCTGTCTGGGAGCCATGACCTATGGTACCTCGCAATGGCGAAGCTGGGTGCTCAATGAGGATGAGAGCCGACCTTTCATCCAGCGTGCCGTTGAAGCAGGGATTAATTTCTTTGACACTGCTGATATGTACTCGCGCGGGGTGAGTGAAGAGGTGCTTGGTCGGGCATTGAAAGATTACAGCCGTCGGGATGAAGTGGTGATTGCTACCAAAGTTTACAGCCCGATGGGTGACAAACCCAACCAGCGCGGCCTTTCCCGAAAGCATATCATTCATTCGATTGATGACTCGCTGCGCCGTCTGGACACCGATTACGTTGATCTCTACCAGATCCACCGCTGGGATTCCGAGACACCTATTGAAGAAACCCTGGAAGCCCTGCACGAAGTGGTCAAATCTGGGAAGGCGCGCTATATTGGCGCTTCCAGCATGTACGCCTGGCAGTTCGCCAAGGCCCTTTACCTGGCTGACCAGCATGGATGGACGCGTTTTGTCTCCATGCAAAATCACTACAACCTGGTTTACCGGGAAGAAGAGCGCGAAATGCTACCTCTCTGTCGAGCAGAGGGTGTTGCTGTAATCCCCTGGAGTCCCCTGGCGCGCGGCTTCCTGGCCGGAAATCGCCAGAAAGAACGTTTTGGCGACACTGTGCGGTCCAAAACGGATGATTTCGCTCATCACCTATACTATCAAGACACGGATTTCGCCATTGTCGACCGGGTGATATCGCTCGCCCAGCAACGTAAGGTAAGCTCGGCGCAGATCGCCCTGGCCTGGATGCTGCACCAACCTGGCATCACCGCTCCCATCATCGGTGCCAGTAAAATGTACCAGCTTGATGAAGCCCTGGCGGCCTTAAACATCCAGCTCTCCCGGGAAGAATTGAACTTCCTCGAAGAGCTTTACCAACCCCACCCCATCCTGGGGCATAGTTAACCGAAATAAGGCAGTTTATGAGTAGAGCTTTTAAAGTCGTCATCCCAATGGCGGGTTTGGGGGCTCGGATGAGACCCCTCACCTGGAGCAAACCAAAACAGTTGGTCAGTGTGGCGGGTAAACCGATCATTGACCATGTTCTGGATACCCTCAAGACCACACCCAATTTTGAAACCCTCGAACTGATAAATATCGTTGGTTACCTGGGCGATCAGATCGAGGCCTATTTGCGCGAGCATTACCAGCATCTCAAAATGCACTTCGTGGTCCAGGAAAACCCTACCGGACAATCGCATGCCATCCAACTGGCTCGAGAGTTCCTGACCGAAGGCCCGATTCTGATCGTCTTTGCCGACACGCTGATCGAAACCAATCTGTCCTTCCTGGTCGACGAAAGCGCGGATGCCATCGCCTGGGTAAGGTCGGTGCCTGACCCACGGCGGTTCGGGATCGTTGAAGTGGATGAGGATGGTTGGGTGCAACGTTTGATTGAAAAACCTCAATCCCTGAATAACAATCTGGCAGTTGTTGGGTTCTATTACTTCAAAGATCCTCAAAGGCTGTTAGACGCCATCACTGAACAAATGAAGAATAACATCAGCCTCAAAGGTGAGTTTTACCTGGTCGATGCGATAAATATTATGCTCCACCATGGTTTGAAGATGCGAGTTAATAAAGTAGATGTCTGGCTTGACGCCGGCACGCCCGAAGCGCTGCTCGAGACTAACCGCTACCTGCTAGAACACGGGCTGGACAACAGCAGCGCAGCCTCCCAACGCGACGGCGTAGTGGTAGTCCCACCCGTCTTTATTCATCCCACCGCCCAGGTGGAAAAATCTATCCTGGGACCGCATGTCTCCGTCGGCGCCGGATGTAAAGTAACCAACAGCATTATCCAGAACTCGATCCTGGAGGATGAGGCGCAAACCACCAGTGTGATCCTGGAAAGCTCGTTGGTCGGACGTCGTGCGGAGCTACGCCGCCGGGCTGGCATCGTGACCGCAGGCGATAATACAATTGTGACTTTATAAACAATATGTCACCTGCTCTCCTGGTGATCCAACAAAGGAGTTTATGTGAATAAAACCTATCTCGCCCACCGTGTTGCTACATTAAAGCCTTCTGGAATTCGCAAATTTTTCGATATTGTCGCCACAATGAAAGATGTCATCTCCCTGGGCATCGGGGAACCAGACTTCAACACCCCCGATCGAATACTCCAGGCCGGCATCCAATCGTTGCAAAGAAATGAGACACATTACACCTCCAACGCCGGGTTGCTGGAACTGCGCCAGGCTCTCGCCCAGCACCTGAATAACCTTTACAATGTTTCCTACGATCCTGGAACCGATCTTGTCATCACCGTAGGTGTATCGGAGGCTTTATACCTGGCAATGACTGCCCTGTTGAACCCCGGCGAGGAGGTGATCATCCCTACCCCCTGTTTTGTCGCTTACCAAGCCGAGGTTATCCTGGCGGGAGGCGTAGCAGTGGAAGTGCCCAGCCGTATCGAGGAGAACTTCCAACTCCGTCCCGACCAGATCGAAGCGGCCATCACCCCGCGCACCAAAGCGATCCTGATCGGCTACCCGAACAACCCGACCGGAGCAGTCGCTTCGCAGGAGGTGCTGCTGGAACTTCTGCAGGTGGCTGAGAAGCACGACCTGATTGTCATCTCCGATGAAATTTACGACCAGCTTGTCTACGGCGTAAACCACGTTTGCTTTAGCTCGCTGCCGGGTGCGCTGGCGCGCACCCTGGTGCTGGGTGGTTTCTCCAAAGATTATGCCATGACTGGCTGGCGGATTGGCTATGCAGCCGGTCCAGCCAGCCTGATGGCGGGATTGCTGCGCACCCACCAATACACAATTATGTCCGCGCCAACGATGTCCCAGGCGGCAGCCCTCGAAGCGCTACATGGCTCGGAAAATTATGTCGAGGAAATGCGTACCGAATACGACCGGCGGCGGCGTTTAATCGTCGGTGGTCTGAACCAGTTAGGCTTACCAACCTTCGAGCCGCACGGGGCTTTCTACGCCTTCCCCAATATTACTGCCTCCGGCATGGACGACGAGACCTTCGCCCAAAAACTACTCCAGGAAGAGCGCGTGGCTGTCGTGCCAGGCGCCGCTTTCGGACCAGGAGGCGAGGGGTATGTGCGCTGTTCATACGCCACCGCCTACGAGAAAATCGAGGAAGCGCTACGCCGCATCGAGCGTTTCATGCGGCGCTATGGATAATCCGGTGACCAACAGTCGCTCTGCGAGCAACTCCGCAGCTGTTGATTACGAGGCTGTCATCGGCCTGGAAGTCCACGCCGAGTTGCAGACGCGTTCCAAGATGTTCTGCGCCTGTCCAGTGGTCGATTCTACCCAGGTGGCGCCGAACACCGCGGTCTGCCCGGTTTGTGCGGGCATGCCCGGAACACTGCCAGTGGTCAACCGGCGAGCGGTAGAATTCGCCTTACGCGTTGCTCTAGCCCTGGAATGTAAAATCAACCTGACCAGCATCTTCGCCCGTAAGAATTACTTTTACCCCGACCTGCCGAAAGGCTACCAGATTTCTCAATATGAACAACCGCTGGCGCAAGATGGGCGCCTGTTTATCGAAACCTCCCAGGGTGAACGCCTGGTGCGTATCCGCCGGGTTCACTTGGAAGAGGATGCCGGGAAGTTGACCCACATTACCTCTACCGGCAACGCTTACTCACTGGTTGATTTGAACCGGGCCGGCGTACCGCTGCTGGAAATTGTTACCGAACCTGACCTGCACACCCCTGAGGAAGTGCGCGCCTATGCTATGGCGTTGCGCTCCCTGCTGCGCTATTTGGGGGTGAACTCTGGTAATATGCAGAAAGGTGTGCTGCGAGTCGAACCGAACATTTCCATCCGCCCGGTCGGCAAGAGCGAGTTTGGCACACGCAGCGAGATCAAAAATCTGAACAGTTTCCGCGCCCTCGAGCGCTCTGTGGCGTATGAAATTGAGCGCCAGAGCCATCTGCTACGCCAGGGTCAAGCTGTTATTCAAGAGACGCGCGGTTGGGACGAGCAACGTGAGGTCACTTTCACCCAACGGATTAAGGAAGGCGCGGATGATTACCGCTACTTCCCTGAGCCCGACCTGCCGCCGTTAATCATCGCCCCTGCCAGGATGGAGCAGGTGCGTCTCAGCCTACCTGAGCTTCCTGGGGTAAAAGCCCGTCGCTTTCAAGAACAATACCGACTCAATCCCTATGATGCCAGCGTCCTGACCGTAGAACCCGCAGTGGCTGATTTCTACGAGCAGACAGTCCATGCCGCGCCCGAAGCCACGCCGAAAGTGGTCGCCAACTGGATCACCGGAGATCTTTTCGGTTTGCTGAACCAGGCTGGGGCATCAATCGAGGCGGGGCAGATCACGCCCGACAATCTGGCCGAGTTGATCCGCATGACTGCACAGGGTGAGATCAACCAGACCACAGCCAAGGTGGTGCTAAACGAGATGTTCCAAACCGGACGTACCGCCGTAGCGATTGTTGGTGAACGGAACCTGTGCCAGGTATCGGACTCTAACTTGATCTCCAGTTTGGTACAAACCGTCCTGGCCGAGAATCCGGACGCCGTGGCTGCTTATCTTGCTGGAAAGACTACCGTGGCGCGCTGGCTGTTCGGCCAGGTGATGCGAATGGCTCATGGACAGGCCAATCCCCAGGTGATCCAACGCGAGTTAGATGCGCAGTTAGCTGAGGCCGAGGCAGGAAAGATGTCACCCGGATCGATTGAATACTGATCTAATGAATAGAAATTAATACATAAATCGCAAAACAGGAGTATTTCGAATGGCAGAATTAATCAACGCTTTTCAGATGGCTCAACGTCAGTTTGACCATGTCGCAGGGTTGTTAAACCTGGATCCACAAGTAGCCGAAATGCTGCGCTGGCCAATGAGAGAGTTCAAATTCATGATTCCCGTGCATATGGACGATGGCTCAATCCGTGTCTTCTTTGGCTACCGGGTGCAGCACAATGATGCCCGCGGCCCGGCCAAAGGCGGCATCCGTTTCCATCCCTCCGAAACCTTGGATACCGTGCGCGCCCTGGCAACGTGGATGACCTGGAAAACCGCCGTGGCGGATATTCCCCTGGGAGGTGGCAAGGGCGGTGTGCCGGTTGACTCGGCCACCCTCACCGTACGGGAGAAGGAACGGCTATGCCGGGGATGGATTGACCAGATGTGGCGCAATATCGGCCCACGCCAGGATGTCCCGGCGCCGGATGTGGGTACCACACCTCAAATGATGGGCTGGATGATGGATGAGTATTCCAAACTGGTTGGCCAATACACCCCGGGCGTGATCACGGGCAAACCGATCGGTGGGGGTGGTTCGCTGGGCCGCAAAGAGGCTACTGGTTTCGGTGTCATCTATACCGTCCGCGAAGCAATGAAACACCTCAAACTTGATCCGACCCGGTCACTCGCCGCGATCCAGGGCTTCGGCAACGTTTCCCAATATGCCGCAATTGGTTTCAGCGAGTTGTTGGGGGGGAAAGTTGTCTGTGTCTCATACTGGGATCGCGCGGATCGCATACCCTATACAGTCAGCCACCCGAATGGTGTCAATGCCCGCTTCCTGCAAAGTATTACCGACCAATATGGCACCATTGATAAAGATAAGGCTCGCACAGCTGGTTATTCCATCGAAGACGGCGACGCCTGGTTATCTAAAGATGTCGATGTATTGATCCCTGCAGCTTTAGAAGGTCAAGTTACCGGCGACAGCGTCAAACGCATCAGCAGCCGCGTACGCGTGATGGCGGAAGGCGCCAATGGCCCTACCACCCCAGAAGCCGACGAAGTCTTAAAACAAAACAATGTATTCGTCATCCCCGACTTTCTGTGCAACGCTGGCGGCGTCACGGTTTCCTACTTCGAGAGCGTACAAAACGACATGAACTTCTATTGGACCGGCGAGGAAGTCTTACAACGTCTGGACACTAAAATTACCCAGGCTTTCCACAGCGTTCTGGAACTGGCCGAGAGTGAGAAAGTCTATATGCGCGACGCGGCTTACATGGTCGCCATTGCCCGGGTTGTGAAAGCGATGGAACTGCGCGGCTGGTTCTCTTCTTAAATTTATTGCCGACCCCCCGTCGAATATATTCGACGGCGATGAGGTACTATGCCGACGATTCGCCGGATATATCAGTACGCTATCACCTTTATTAGCCTCGAGATGATCCTGTGGGGGGTCTGCGGGCTGGCGCGGCTGGCTTTCGCTGGTTTGAGCCTCCCGGCAAATACATCTCGCCTCGCTGGTACGCTCTCACTGGTATTGGCTGGCCTGCCTGTTTTCGCCTTTCACGGGTGGCTGGTTCAACGCAGTCTGGCGCAAGATCCTGAGGAACGCACCGCCCGCAGCCGCGCCTTCTTCCTCTACGGAGTACTTTTATCCACTCTCGGTGCCAGTGTTGTAAACTTTCTGGCATTGCTTAACCGAGTGGTTCTGGTGGGTTTCCGCCTGGACTCTGCACTCGGATTCTCCAAGGGTCAGGGGAGCGTACTCGAAGACCTGGTCATCGTGGCAATCAACCTGCTTGCGGCTGGCGGCTTTACCCTGATCTTACGCAACGATTGGCGCCACCTGATCCTTTCTGGTGAGTACCCAGACGGTGCTATTGCCGAGCTGGCACGCGTAAGGCGGTTGTATCGCTATATCTGGCTCTTCATTGGAATGGCTCTAGGGACGCTGGGTCTGGCGCAGCTTATTCAATCTGGTTTACAAGGTGGACAGGCATTTCCTGACACAAACCTGGCTGGCCTGGCGAATGGGCTGACTCTGCTGCTGGTTGGCCTGCCAACCTGGATTATGGCCAGCCGTCTGATCCGGCGCATCCTTGTTGAGCCTACCGGCGCCAGGTCATTCATCCGCCTGGTTGCTCTCTATGGTATCGTCTTTATCAGTGTAGTCGTGGTACTGGCTTCAGCCAGCCAGGCGCTGGATTGGGCACTGCGTTCTTTGCTGGCGGGTGAATTAGCAATCGGTCCATTACTCAGCCAGATGGCCACCCCACTCTCGCTGGCCATTCCTTGTATAGCTATCTGGATTTATTACGGTCGCCAACTCGACTTGGAGATGCGCCTGTTAGATCAGGCAGTGCAGGCTTCGCTTTCCAATAGCTCCTTACTCTACCCTCAGGCGCGCCACGCCAGCCTGCAGCGATTGTACTTCTATGTCCTGGCATTCCTTGGCCTGGCAGCTGCGTTTATCGGTCTCCAGCTCTTCCTGGGTTATTTCCTGGATATGGCCGCTGGCATCCCGCCACTGGCGCCCGGGATGCGTAACAATCTGGCTGATGCGCTATCCTTGCTGATCGCTGGCCTGCCGCTGTGGATCTTCTCCTGGCGACCTATGGCGCGCCGGGCTGCTCAAGAGGGCGCGCCAGGCGACCACGCCCGCCGATCGCTCTTCCGTAAAAGTTATCTCTACTTGATATCCTTCTCTGCTGTCATTGGTGGGATGATCAGCACTGGTGCCATGCTGTACCAACTCCTGAACCCGCTGTTCGGAAAAGCCGAGCCCGACTTCGTTTTCCAGATTCTGCAACAGTTAAAAACCTCTTTGCTCTTCTGGCTGATCCTGGCCTGGCACGGAGGAGCCCTGCGCACTGACCAGCGTCTGGCGGAGAAAGCCCTGGCTCGCCTGCACGCCCAATTCCCCGTACTGATTCTGGCTCCAGACGAAGAGGAACCCGAGGCGACCGGCGGTTTTGCCGGGCAAATCGTGCGCGCCCTACACCAGCAAGCACCTGCCATGCCTGTGGCAGTGCACTATTATAGCCAGGGCGTTCCCGATGAAACTCTTTCCATGGCGCGGGCGGTGATCCTGCCCGCCGAATTGATCGCCCGACCTGCGGAGGCCATACGCATCTGGCTGCAGTCTTACCCAGGCCCGCGCCTGGTAGTCCCCACTCCGGTCAGAGGTTGGGTATGGGTGTCTGGACGCCGGACGAGCATGCTCACCCTGGCCAACCAGGTCGCCCAGGCAGTGCGCCGTCTGGCTGAAGAGAAAACATAAAACTACCCTGGATTCTTGGCAAAATCGATTCCCTCGTTTATACTCCATCTCGTAAGAATATTGAGTAAATCACCCACCCGATAAGCGGATCCGGCGGATTCATCCGAGGAGAAAATAGTAATATGAAAGTAACCGTCTTACAAGAAAATTTATCGCGAGGGTTGAGTACTGTCTCGCGAGCAGTATCGCCACGCAGTACACTGCCCGTACTATCTAATATCCTGGTAGCGACGGATGAAGGCCGTTTGCGCCTATCGGCCACCAATCTAGAGTTGGGAATCACATCCTGGATCGGCGCAAAAATTGATGAGGAAGGTTCTACAACCGTGCCGGCGCGCACCTTTACCGATCTGGTCAGCACCCTTGCGGAAAAAAATGTCAACCTGTCGCTGGCCATCCGCACACAAACCCTGAATATCCGCTGCGGCGCTTCCAACACCGATATCAAGTGCATTGACGCTCAGGAATTCCCGCCTATGCCGGTAACCGATCTATCGCAGGGCTTACTGCTCAATGTTGCTGATCTGAAAGAGATGATCCAACAGGTAGCCTTCGCCGCCTCGACCGCCACCGATGAAGCGCGACCAGTGCTGACCGGGGTAATGATGACGGTGCGCGGCAACAAGCTCACCCTGGCAGCAGCCGATGGCTTTCGTCTCTCAGTGCGCAAGGCTGAGCTTTCGACTCCGGCTGCTCGTTCAGTCAGCGCCATCGTCCCCGCCCGCGCCTTGATCGAGCTGGCTCGCATCGCTTCCGACGGCGATCAGCAGATCACCATGGCTCTGCCAACCGGGCGCGGTCAAGTGATCTTCCGCCTGAGGGATATCGAGCTCATCTCACAGCTCATCGAAGGTAACTACCCCGATTATGAGCAAATCATCCCCCATCACTGCGAAACGCGCGCCATCATCTCTACTTCTGCTTTCCAAAAAGCCTGCAAACAGGCCGAAATATTCGCCCGCGAAGGCTCTCACATTGCCCGCGTGAACATCCAACCGGGCACTGAGTTACAGCCCGGTACCGTAGAAATTTCTGGTCAGTCGGAAGAAACCGGCTACAATCAGAACCTGGTCGACGCTACTATTGAGGGACCAGGCCTGGTAATCGCCTTCAACGTACGCTTCTTAAGGGAAGTGATGGATATAATCCGCACACCCAACTTTGTTCTAGAGACCACCCACAACACCAGCCCGGGTGTGATCCGTCCGGTGGGCGCCCAGCCGGAGGCGGGCGAGTTTTTCCACGTCATCATGCCGATGCACCTCGGTAATTAGCCCGAACCCGGAATCGCAGAGGTAGACCTGGCGACTCATCCCTGCTGGATTGTTTTCTGCGCGGGAAGGTGACTTGTATGACTCTCCCACCGGCTCCCTTTGACCGCACCCTGCAAATCTACCTCCGATTAGCCCAATATCCCATCCTGAGCACCCAGATTCGCGCCCGCATGCGGCGCGAGTTGTTTAACCGGGGCGTGATCACCTCCCAGACCTTTGAGGCTGAAATACGCGAGAAGGCAATCTTTTCACAGAAATTGGAAGGTCTGCACGATCCTTACATTGAAGAGCCAGCTGACGTGTGGGAGCTGCGCTTGATGCGGGTGCGCGATCACTTGACCGATTTTTACTTCGCCAACAATTTGCCCTTTGACCTCTTTGAGTTGATCGTCGTCGAAACCCTGAAAGAACGCGGCGCACCGGAGTTCGACCAGCTCTACGCCTTCAATCCCGAACTGGCCCCGCAAAATATGCTCTTCGAGCAGGCGGCTGCGATTGAGCGCCTGCCCGTCGAAGAGCGGAAACTAGCAGAAGCCCGCCTGCAAGAAATCAAGGTGGTGCTGATCCGCAGCCTGATCAGCGACCAACTGGCCTATGTGAAGATCGCCAAGGACTGGTTTACCATCGCTGACCTGAACCAAATCCGCACCAGCAAAATAGGCACGGGCAAGATCGGCGGAAAAACGGCCGGCATGCTGCTGGCCTGGCGCATCCTGCAAGAAATCGGCGATGACGAAATTCGTGCCAACGTACACATCCCCACCTCATTCTTCCTCGGCGCCGACCTGACTTACACCTTCATGGCCATCAACAGCCTGATGCACTGGGGTGACCAGAAATACAAACTCGAAGATCAGATCCGCAACGATTACCCAATCATCCAGCGCGATTTCCTGACAGGGCAGTTCCCCCCCGATATCCTGGAAAAGCTCCATGAACTACTCGCCCTGGTCGGCAAGAAACCCTTGATCGTACGCTCATCCAGCCTGCTGGAGGACAATTTCGGCACTTCATTTGCTGGTAAATACGAGAGTCATTTCTGCCCCAACCAGGGTACGCCAGCCCAGAATCTACACGACCTGACCCAGGCTATCGCCAGCATCTACGCCAGCATCTTCAACCCGAATGCTCTGCTCTACCGCCGCGCCAAAGGGCTACAGGATTACGATGAGCGCATGGCCTTGCTCATCCAGGTGGTCGAGGGGGAGCAGTTCGGGCATTACTTCCTGCCCCAGGCGGCCGGTGTGGCCTTCAGTCGCAACCTGTACCGCTGGTCGCCACAGATCCGCCGCGATGACGGCTTTGTTCGACTGGTGTGGGGGTTGGGCACGCGGGCGGTGGACCGGGTGGGCAATGATTACCCACGCCTGGTCGCCCTCAGCCACCCGTTGCTGCACCCCGAGGCGTCGGCGAAGGCCATCCGCCGTTATTCGCAGCAATATGTCGACCTGATTGATTTGGAAAAGAACCAGTTCCTTACCCTGCCGATAGACCAGGTGCTCCAGGCTCGTTACCCTATGCTGCGCTATCTGGTGCAGGTAGAACAGGACGACTACCTTGCTCCACTGCGCATCCTGCTCAGCGAGGCCAACCGCGGTATGCTGGTGCTGACCTTCGATGAGTTGCTGCGTCGCACTCCGCTGGCTCAACGCCTGACCAAGATGCTGAAGCTCCTTGAAAAGCATTATCACAGTCCTGTCGATACCGAGTTCACCCTCCATGTACCCGACCCCACCGCCGTTCAGCCGGAGGTGCGAATTTGCCTCCTGCAATGCCGGCCGCAGAGCCATTTACAAGAATTAGATGCTCACCTGCCACAGCACCTGCGCGGCGACGATATCATCTTTTCCACTTCCCGCATGGCTCCGCAAGGTCGGGTGAGTGATGTTCAGTATGTGGTATTCATCACACCCGAGGGCTATTTTGCACTGCCCAATCCCTCCGTACGTTCCGGGCTGGCACGCGCGATCGGACGGTTGAACGCTGCTTTGAAAGGCAAGAACTTCATCTGCGTCGGCCCTGGGCGTTGGGGCTCGGTCAATCCCGATCTGGGCGTATCAGTTGGTTATGCCGATATCTACAATACCCGCTCCCTGATCGAATTGACCGGACAGGGCATCGGTCAGGCACCGGAGGCCTCCTTCGGCACTCATTTTTTCCAGGATCTGGTCGAATCGAACATCTACCCGCTGGCGATCTACCTGGATGATCCCGACGCGATCTTCAACCGCGGCTTCTTTTACCACACTCCCAACCTGGCGCCCAACTTCCTGCCAGATGAAAGCCACCTGCCAGCCTGCCTGCGTGTGATCGAGGTCGCCGCCTACCGTCCCCATCACCACCTGGAGCTGGTGATGGATGACGAAATGGGCAAAGCAGTTGCGTTTTTAGAGCACAATCCAATACCGTAGGAGGCGCAAGCACCTGCGGATTTCTTTCCACCATCGGGAGTCAACCATGAAAAAGTTTGTTGCAGTCGCGGGCAATATCGGTGTGGGTAAATCCACGTTGGTTAGAAAATTGTGCGACCGGCTAGATTGGCAGCCCTTCTACGAGCCGGAGGGCGAGAACCCCTACCTGGCCGACTTCTACCAGGACATGCGCGCCTGGGCCTTCCACTCCCAGATCTTCTTCCTCACCCGCCGCCTGCGCGCCCATCGCCAGCTCGTTGATCATCCCACCTCAGCCATCCAGGATCGCACCGTCTACGAAGATGCCGAGGTCTTCGCCCACAACCTGTATCGCCAGGGGCAAATCAGCGAGCGCGATTATCACACCTACTGGGACCTGTACCAGGTGTTGACTGAGTTCCTACCCCCGCCCGACCTGGTAATCTACCTGCGCGCTTCGGTACCGACCCTGATCCAGCGCATCGGCCAGCGCGGTCGGGACTACGAACGCCAGATTTCCGCTGTATACCTGACCCGCCTCAACGCGCTCTATGAAGACTGGATCGCCCATTTCAGCCTGTGTCCTGTGCTGGTCGTCCCGGCTGATTTCCTGGATTACGTCACCAACCCTCAACACCTGGAATTGGTGGTGAAGAAAGTGCAGGAAAAGTTAACCGGGAAGGAAGAGGTAGTGTTCGAGGAAAAGGAAATTAATGGAGGTACGGAAAAATAGACATTAACCGCGACATGTTCCCAGGTTGCTCTGTGTGATTCGCCGATCTCTTCAGAATTATATTTTCCTATTCAGCACAACTTTCCGCAATCCGATAGTGTTGCCATAACGGACATGATTGACCCAGCCTTGAATACTGGCATTCACTCGATCGAAAGACAATTCGCCCCGCGCGACAGCCAAACGCAAGGTACGCAATCGACGCTGGAAATATATCCCCTTTCGCCGTTTCAGACGGCGCTTTTCAGGGTAGATCATAAATCCCAAGAAAGGTAAACCTTCTCCAACAGGTCGTGGCTGAGCAGCCGGGTGGATGGTTAACCGCAAACGCGCCAGGCGGCGCTCGACAGCCATTTTCCATTTCCATAGCATGCTTTTATCGTCGCCAAACAATAGAAAGTCATCCACATAGCGCAGATAAGCAGGACAGCGCAGCTCACGCTTGATAAAATGATCGAAAGAATTCAAATAAACATTGCCCCAAAATTGGCTGGTCAGATTACCAATCGGCAGACCACGTGGGCGCAAAGCTGCGAACAAGTCATCCAATGCAAAGTAAACCATCTGATGTTGCTCGCTAAGGACGCCTATACCACTGGTTAGAATCTGCTTGATCAGCCAGAGCACACCCGGATCGTTCAGTTTGTGCGACAACTGGTCGAACAAGAGTGCGTGATCAATGCTGGGAAAGAACTGGCATACGTCACATTGTAAGACGTAGCGATACCGGCGGGCAAAGGATTGGGCGCGGTCTAACGCACGGTGGGTGCCTTTGCCAATCCGGTTTGCATAAGAATCGAAAATGAAGGATCGTTCAAAGATTGGCTCGATCAGGTTACATAAGGCATGGTGCACGACGCGGTCTCGAAAGGGGGCTGCTGAGATCAAACGACGCTTGGGCTCATGGATATAAAAGCTGGTATAGGCGCCTGGATGATAGGCGCGGCTGTGCAACTCAGCTTGCAAAGTCAGCAGGTTATCTTCCAGGCGGTGTTCAAAGATCGCCACGCCCGGCCAGCCGCGTTTGCCTTTACTGGCGCGGTGATAGGCCAGCAGTAGATTTTCCCAGGAGCATAGTTCTTCATACATAGCTTTTCACCTGCTTAATGTGCGCTCCGCGCCAGGGACGCACCCAGAGCGCGGAGCCATTGCTATTCGCCCGGCCTTGTTTCATGATCAAACAAGGACTCGGCCAGGAATAGGCTCCGCTATTATTCCCTCGGCAGCGCAGGAATTTTTCCTTAGCCAGGTGAAAACCCGACACACGCTGCATTTCCGGTTGAGAAAAATATGGGGACAACCGCCACCCGAAAACCCCTATTGTTGTTCCTGTTGTTCGGATTGTTCCTGTTGCGACAAGCACAGCGGGCGTTTTGACGATTATTGTTGAAGGCGCCGCCCCGCAACACACGGGAGTCCCGTAAGCCTATCCCCGTTTACTGGGGTAAAGACAACCCCGTAGAACCAGGTTTATTCAGTTATTACAGTGCGTTTCCAACCACCTAACAATCGGCCAATTTCTGCTTCCATTTGCGCAACATGCTGGTACTGACCTGCTGAAAGCCAACCCCATTTCACCGCTAAACGCAGATACAAGCGAATGCGGTCAAGCGATTCATCTGCGGCGTGCAATTGGGCCAATCTGTACCGACCAGTCCGGTGATTGGCAGCTTCCAATTGCTCACGCAAATCAAAAGCCGCGTTTAGAAGGCGGCTGGTAAAAGTATGGCGGTGCGCCTTAGGAAAATGATTGGTAATCGGCAACAGCCAGGTCAGAAAATCGAATGTACGGGTAAAGATCACCATTTCTTCAGGCATAAAGGACCTCTACCCATACCGTGCAAGAATTAAGCCAGCTCTCAATAAACGGCGCGTCTGGGGGCGGAGAACCGCCCCCAGACCCCCACCCGTTCAGATTCACAGAGATGTAGAGTGGAGGACTGGCGCACCTTCGGGACGAGGCTCATCTTGTAGGGTTGCCCATGTACAAGCCGTTTCTCGCAATCAAGACGTGTTTCCAGTCCCCCCTCATCGAACCGTGCATGAAGTTTTCCCTCACACGGCTCTCCGACAGGTTTCGTCGGTCAG
>CAYGZL010000160.1:0-2317 GCA_964354345.1 uncultured Anaerolineaceae bacterium
CCCTAAACGTATGCTCGTCGGTTGAGCGCAAAGTGAAGCTGTCTGCCGGCAATCTAGCATAGGTTATAATCGCGCGCATGCCGGAATATGGTGCGCCACGAAAAGTCATAAGGATCTGCGGATACATTGAGTGGCGACGCGCCGCTCGATTCCTTCTCCTGCTGGTTTTGGCTTTCCTTGGATCAGCCCAATCCGGGTGTACTTCACCTGAGGGAACGATCACGCCGGTTACTATCGTAACACAGACCCTTACCCCACCCCCGTTGCCATCCAGTCTGCCCCCTACCCCGTTTATGTATCTTTTACCCACAGTAAGCCTGGCTGAAATCCAAAGTACCCCTACCTCGTCGCCGACATCCTTGCCAACAGCCACACCCACACCTGCACCAGCGGATTTTTCAGTTCCTTACCCCCTCAGCCAGAATAATTTCGTTATCCCGTTGACCGTGCGGCATGTCACCGAAGCAAGCGCCACGCTCTTCTTCGAGCTAAGTCATCCAACTAATGGACGACTGGTCTACCGCTCCACGATCCCCGAGCAACCCATCCAGGGTGAAATAGAAATATCAGCCGGTGAAACGCGCCATATGATCACCCTGGAAGGATTGTCGCCGGGGGTTTCTTACCAGGCGCTGGTGGTACTCGGCGATAGTAATGCGGATTTCCAGCAACCCGGGTTCGCTGGAACAGCCTGGGGTGCGGTGAGTTTCCGCACCGCGTCGAATGTGGTTCCATTACGGATTGGCGTCCTGGGCGATGCCAGCTTTGGAGACCAGTCCACGCAGAAATTGGTCGCCTGGATGGCAACCCAAAACCTGGATTTCGTCCTCCATACCGGAGATGTAGTCTACGAAACCGATCCCACGGACCTGGTCAACTCCTACCTGCTCAAGTTCTACGAACCTCTATCCCCCTTGTTGCACCAGTTGCCAGTCTACACTGTGCTGGGAAACCACGATTACGATGCAAGCCTGGAGTGGCAGGGAACGCCGTTTTATGATTACGCCTTCCCGCCCTTCCCCGACCAAATATTTAGCTATCCCGAGTCCCGCAGGGGTAATCAATATTACGCCTTTGCCTACCAGGATGTCCAATTCCTGATGCTCGACTCGCAGGTCTTCTACGGAGTGGAGGGACGCGCCGGTCAGGCAGCCTGGTTGAACGAGCGCTTAACCGATCCACGTTTTCGCGTCAGCATCCCAATCTTTCATGTCGCCCCCTACAGCAGCAGCGTTGTACACCCTGATGACGGCCTGCCCATGCGTTATACCTGGGGACCACTATTTGAAAGCACCAGTGTCCCGCTCTCCTTCTCAGGACATTACCACAATTATGAGCGCCTGAGCGCCAACGGCGTCACTTATATCGTAACCGGCGGCGGCTCATCGATTCTCTACGCCCAGGGCAACTCGTTGCCCGAGAGCCAAATCTACGTTCGACGTACACATTTTGTTTTGATGGAGATCTATACGGATCGAATTGAGTTGAATGCCATCTCGATGGAAGGGGATATTCTCGATCAAGCCACGATAACTATAAAATAGTATCCGGTGGAAAGAGATCCAGACGGTGAAACATACAAATCACGCCTGCCCCTATCTCGGAGGTCGGGCGTGGTAGAATATTGCGAGTAATTTTTTATTTATGGAATGGATGGACAGCATAGTCGTCCATCCATTCCATAAAACGAGATCAGGAGTTATCATCGGATGGCCTTTAAGCCCGTCTCGCCTCGTCTTAATCTCACTTTGGTAGAAGAACAGGTGCTGCGTTTCTGGAAATTGCACCGCATTTTCGAAAAAACCGGCGCCCAACGAAAAGGTCAACCGGAGTGGGTATTCTACGAAGGGCCGCCGACCGCCAACGGCAAACCTGGTGTGCATCACGCCCTGGCACGCGCTTTCAAAGATGTCTTTCCGCGCTACCAGGTGATGCGCGGCCGGCATGTCATCCGCCGCGGCGGGTGGGATACCCACGGCCTGCCGGTTGAGATCGGCGTGGAAAAGAAGCTGGGCATCGCCCACAAAGGCCAGATCGAGGCCTATGGCATCGCGCCTTTCAACGAGTTGTGCCGCCAATCAGCCTTCGAATACATTCAAGAATGGGAGCGGTTTACCGACCGCCTGGGCTACTGGGTGGATTTCGGCACCGCTTATATTACCTATACCAACGAATACATTGAATCCGTCTGGTGGATCCTCAGGCAGCTTTGGGATAAGGGCTTGCTCTACCAGGGCTATAAAGTAGTACCATACTGCCCACGCTGCGGCACGCCGCTTTCCGACCATGAAGTAGCCCTGGGC
The DNA here is from genome assembly GCA_964354345.1 of uncultured Anaerolineaceae bacterium. GTDB lineage: Bacteria > Chloroflexota > Anaerolineae > Anaerolineales > UBA4823 > CAYGZL01. The sequence goes on from CAYGZL010000160.1 coordinate 2,304, forward strand.
TACCGTGACGCAGT
>CAYGZL010000161.1:0-8788 GCA_964354345.1 uncultured Anaerolineaceae bacterium
CCCTCCACGCGCCACACGCGCTCGGCGAAACGCTCGATGAAGTAGCGATCGTGGACAACTGCCAAAACCGCGCCTGGGAAATTCGCCAGCGCCTGCTCGAACTGGGTGCGCGAAGGGATATCCAGGTGGTTGATCGGTTCATCGAGCAGCAGGCAGGTGCAGCCCTGCGCCACAAGCCGCGCCAGCGCCAGGCGAGCGCGCTGACCGTAGCTCAGCATGGCGTTGGGTTTGAGCGGTTCGTCGCCGGTGATAAGGTAGTAGGCCAGGAACGAGCGGGCTTCGGTCTCGGTCGGGAACCAGTGCTGCAGTGTGGCCAAAGCCGACAATGCCGGGTCGAGATCGGTTTGCTCCTGGGTCATTACACCCAGGCGGATGCTGGCGCCCAGCCAGACCTGACCAGCCAGAGGCGCCAGCTCTCCAATGATTGTACGTAACAGGGTGGTTTTTCCACAGCCATTGGGACCGGTGAGTACGACGCGTTGCCCGGCGTTCAGCTCCAGGTGCAAGCCAACGAGTAAGGGGGGTATCCCGGGGTAACCCACGCTCAGCTCCTCCAACCGTACCGCCACCTTACTCTGGTGCTGCGGATCGCTGAACTCCAGGCGCATGTGCCAGGATTTCTGTGGTCTTTCAACCCGATCCTGGGAATCCAGGTAGCGTTCGAGCTTTTTCTCGCGCACCCTGGCTTTAGCAGCCGTTTTCTTGGCCATCGCCCGGTGGTAGTCCTTCGCCCCTTTTTGCTTCATTATCGCGCCTCCGATGCGCACCGAGCTCGCCTGGCGTTCAGTCCAGCGGGCTTGTTCCTTGATCCGGACAATATCCATGTGGACGCGGCGGATTTCTTCCTGCTGGTCGCGGTAGGCTGCCCATTGGCGGTTTTGATCTGCCAGCTTCTCATCCAGATAGGCGCTATAGTTGCCGGAGTATTCCTTCAGACGGTGCAGCAACGGATCAATCTCCAGGATGCGCGTGACGGTGCGGTCGAGGAATGTACGATCATGCGAGACGATTAACACAGCTCCCGGGAAATCAGCCAGCCAACCCTCCAACCACTCCAACATGGCGATGTCCAGGTGATTGGTGGGCTCGTCGAGCAATAATAAGTCAGGCTGACCGAGCAACACCAGGGCTAACATCAGGCGCGTCTTCTGCCCGCCACTCAAAGCGCGACAGGGTAGCGACGGGTCCACACCGTCCAATCCCAGATGGTTCAGGATCGTGGCAGCCTGCCCACCCTCCGACCAGGCGATCCGGTTCAAGAGCGTGTCGTAACGCTGTTGTAATCCCGGCTCGGTGGAGCGTTCAGTTAATGCCTGGGCGACGGCAGACAGCTCGGTTTCCAGAGCTGCTGCGTTGCCAGTCGCCTGCCCGATCACCTGGCCGAGAGTCGCCAGCGGATCAAGCTCAAAGCCCTGGCGCAGGTAACCCAGGTGAATGTCCGCTGGACGCTGGACATGCCCGGCGTCGGGGCGCTCCTCGCCGACCAGAATGCGCAGTAAAGTCGTCTTCCCGCAGCCATTCGGACCGATCAGCCCGACCCGCTCACCGGGATTCAGGCTGAAGGTAACATTTTCGAATAAAGGGGTCAGATCGAAGGATTTCGAGACCTGATGAATACTGAACATACACACCTCTGGAACAATTGTTCCGCGATACGCCAACGGCGTAAAACCAATACCCTCCGGGAAATCGCCGGTTGAGGGTTGCGTCTGGTTGTTGAGGTGTTAGCGAGTCATACAGGTCTCATTTCAGATAGATATGCCTAGAACGGAGAAATCATACCAGAAGGAGTCTATTTTTTCAAGTACAATATTAACCCCGAAATTAATGAAGATATCATTCATAACCGGCGCTAAACTACACGCATATTGGTTCCAACTGGAGAAAAACAATGCCCCCCACCTACCATTTCCAACCTGATTTGACCAAAGCCATTCCTGAAATCCCCAGCGACAGCATCTTGAGCCGCACATTCTTCCAGGATGAGCATTTCAAAGCCATCCTGTTCGGTTTCGCCCCAGGACAGGAGCTCTCCCAACACACCGCCTCCGTGCCAGCGATTATCCATATCCTGAGCGGCGAGGCGCGCCTGACCCTGGGCGAGGACAGCTACGAAGCGCAGGCTGGCGCCTGGGTGCACATGCCCGCCAATCTGCCCCACAGCCTGCTGGCCCGCACCCCGGTCAGCATGCTTTTACTGATGTTGAAATAATGCGACTCAGGACCGGCTGCCCGGTTCGTGCCCCTTACAGTCTGGTGCGCCGCGACCACAGCCACAGGGCTTTATAAGACTGTTGCAGCGGGAGGCGTAATTGTTGCAGGCGAGCCATAAATAGAATTTTAAGGGCGCGTTGGTTCGGCCCATACCATTTCCCCGGACCGGGAAGCGCCAGGAGTTTCTCCTCGCCAATCATTACTATCGCCTCACCAGCCGGGCTGATCAATACCCCGCGCACATCTTTCCACTCGATGCCATATTCACCGTGCCATTTCTTCACGCGCAGGCGGAATGGATCCATCTCCAACCAGCCCGAGACGGATAACGCCAACAAGTAACCCGGAATGACCAGCACCAGCGCACTCCATTGCCCGGCGACTGACCGCTGCGAGGCCATTAACAAGTAGATCACCCCGCCTAACCCGAGGAAAATCCACCCGATTATTTTCTCCCAGCGGTAGAAATTTACCCGCAGCGGATGTGCCAGGCTGGCGAGGAAAGCTGCGCTCTCCTTCTGCCAGCGGATATATTGGGGAAGTTTTTTATAGGAATCGGCTGCAGCAACCTCCTGCGGAACACGTGAAAATACTGCTTTGCACAGGCTTGGACCATCCAGGTAGCGCAGTGGTACGGCAATAATTATCTCGTTACTGCCCAGGAACAGCACCTCCGGGATATTATCACTGCTGGTCCATACCGCCCGGATATCCGCCCAGGGCAGGTGGAAGGTTTGGGCGCCGATCTGACCGGATATTTCCTGGGCGTCCAACCGCACCCGGGTGCGCAACTCACTATAAATGACGCCGATCAGCCAGAAAGGCATCATCAATGAACCGGCCGCGCTCAGGATAAGCAGGGTCTGATCCATGAAATAGAAGGCGGCCGCGGTCAACCCTAGATAGAGCAGGAGAACCCCGCCAACCGTGATGATCCAATAGCGCAGACGAGTCTTAAAAATCATGAATGAAGATTATCGTTTCAACTGTTCGATATAGCCGCGCAGCTCTTTATGGAGCTCGTCGCAGTTAGTAGCCAGGGAGCCCTTGGAGGCCACCTTCCCACGCAAGGTAATCAGCAAAGGACCAGTGGAGAGAGGGTTGAACTCTATGCGAACATCGGTGGGAAATGTTTTTATATCACCACTCAACATCTTCCCGCTGGTCGAACCGCGACTGAGGAACAATACAGATGGGGTACGGGTTTCTACTTTGTATTTCGCCCGGGTAGAAAAATAGTTTCTGGTCTGGTTAATGATTTCTGTCAGCGCCGGAGCGCCATTCCCGACCTTCACTTCGGCGTTCAATTCGACATCCTGTGACATCCCTAATAAACCTTGTTTTGGGATCACCCAGCCACCTCGGAGCTCAACGGTTCGCTCTACTGGTTGTGCCGGGGGAACACTTGGAACGGATATTTTGTCTGCTGGCAGGATCGGTTGTACATCGGAAAAGTAATTCACATCCGGCCGGCGAGCTGGTGTGGGGGTTTCAGAAGGCTTTGCGGTTGAAGGAGTTGAGCGCTCCGGTGTAATTAACGGAGCGCGAGTATCAACAGGAGCGAGTTTTATATCCGGTCGGTTGATCGGGCCGCGTGGCTCGATCCGCGGCGCGAGATCGCCAGATGGCGCCGGGGAGGCTGATTCAGAACGAGTTGCGCGATCCGCCGGTGTGGCAACAGTTTTCAACGGTTCGATGGCTTTTTGGATGCCGGTGAGATCAGCTTCAAGGGTCTGCACCCCGGCCAGCTCCGCTTCATTCTGAGTGCCCAAAAAGCGTGCTGCCAACCAATGCGCTTCGATCAATACCTGGGAAAATTTCCCCAGTACTTCCTGGGATACCTGCTGGACAGCCATAACTGCCTGAGAAGCGACCTCTCTTCGATTGGTCCTGGCTTTTAATCCCTGCTGTTCACGCTGCTCAGTATTTTGCCTAAGTTCCTGTTGTTCCTGCTCCCCAATCAAATCAACTCCGCTGCGTGAACGACGATAATAACTCCCGACACCCAGACCGGCAGAGAAAAGCAGACCAACCATGAAGAATGGACCGGTGAATTCATCATTCTGTGAGCCAGCAGCCATACAGAATAATAGCGCAGCAAGCAACACTAACGCACCGAGCAGGTACATACCACCCGCATTGGTACCTTTCTTGATGTAATCGCTGAAGGCGTAGATGCCAAATATAATCAAGCCCAACGAACCGATAATAAGAATTAAAGTCAACTCTGATCTTGCGTCTTGAAGAGCCAGGTAATCAGCGATGGCGATCGCGCCGATCACACCCAAATCATAATTTTCAAAAAAACGAACCTTGTAACTTTTCGCCGCCAGGTAGCCTGCCGCCAGCGGAAATGCCAGGTAAGCAAAGCCACGACCAGCTTCTACCACACTAGATCCGATAAAACCCAGAATGAATGCCGCGATGATTATTCCCCAGCGAATGATATTTACAGTAACGTTGAGACGTTCCGTCTTGGCACGATATTGACTGTGAATGTCAGATACCCGCTGCTCATGCTGCACCTGGATCTGTTTATCCTCCTTATCCAACTCCTGCATGCGCACCTGGGCTTTGGCAATCAGGTCTCGCGCCTTTTCAACCAACCTGCGCGCTTCATCCTTGAGCTGGTCAATCCGGCTGCGCCCACGACCCAGGGAATCCTGGTATGACTCATAGGCCGCTCGATCAGCCTCAATGCCGGGTGCCTGGACACCCTTGTAGTCCAGGATGGGCAGGGGGTCTTCGGGCGTCTGGGGAAAGTTGAGCACAATCGAGGTCAGGCGGGCAGAAAGGTGAACCGCACGCGCCAGGTCAGATTTGTAGGCGCTCAATGTCTCCTCCGCCCGTGCATACCAGACCTGGGCAGTCTGATAGGCAGCCGTGATCTCTGCGGTCGCCAGACCGGCCGCGCCGCGCAAGGAATGGTACAGGCCAATGAGCTGGTAGGCGCGCCCGCGCAATTCGCCAACGCGCTGAGCGCGCTCACGGCGGTCATCAATCTTGACGACGAAGGGATCTAGCTCAGCACTTTCCCAAAGCAGGGCTAACCGCTGTAAATGTCGCGCGGCGGCCAGCACCTTCGCCGGTTCCGCTCGGGACTGGAGTTCGCTGGTAGGCACAGCCACACTGCCATGCACCAACACCTGCCGCCAGGCCTCCACTGCTTTCTGGTAACGCTCGCGCAATTGGGGGGCGATGCTGCGCCCATACTCATACGCGCGCACATCCAATGACATCCCAGGGGCAAGTTTGAAACTATCAAGAAAGTTCTGTCCTTCCGTGTGAAGGCTGTCATGCTCTTGCCAACCAACCGAGCGAGAGAGCTGGGCTTCGCAGGCCGGGCAGCTCTGCTGGTCAGCCTCGCTGTCGAAGGTGTAACCACATTGAGAACACAACCAGGCGCCCTGACCACCACGCTCATCTACTTTTTTCGCTTCCGCTTCCCGACTGGGCGTACCAAACAAAGAAGAGATTGGTGTGGGTCGCGCTGAACCGAGTAACTCCTGCCTGACTTCGAGAGCGGTATCATATCGGTCATCGGGTTGCTTTTCCAGGCAGCGCAGGACAATTTTCTCCAGGTTGGCGGGGATGCCATCGCGCAGAGCGGTGGGCGAGATAGGCTTTTCCTTGGTATGCATCTGCATCACCGCCAGCTCATTGCCCACAAATGGCACTGTGCCCGTCAAAAGCTCATACAGCATGATGCCCAGGGAGTAGATATCTGAGCGGCGGTCCAGATCAGAGACGCCGCGGACTTGTTCGGGGCTCATATAAGCCATCGTGCCGATGCGCATACCGGTGCGAGTAAAGTGCGTATCTTCCTGGATGCGGGCGATACCAAAATCGATTAACATCACCCGCCCATTCGTAGCGATCAACACATTGTCCGGTTTCAGGTCACGGTGGATCACGCCGTGTTCATGGGCGTAAGCCAAGGCGTTGCATACATCCGCGGCTACCTGCACCACCAAACCCACCTCGAGCGCCTGGTAGGGTTGGGCTAATTCCCGCAATAAGGTGACATCCTCATCTTCCCGTTCCAGCGTGACATCCAGGTCGAGCTTCTCGCGCAGGCGGGTGGCTTCGTCTTCTCCTTCCTGCACATCATGGGCGCCCTTCTTGGCCAGGATACTGCGCAAGGTGGGGCCATCAATATATTCCATGACCATGAAATACAAACCGCCGGACTGAGCGAAATCGTACACTTCGACGATATTGGGGTGCTTCAGTGAAAAAGTAGCCTCAGCTTCGCGGCGAAAACGGTCAATGAAGCGCGGATTTCGCGCCAATCGCTCATCCAACACTTTGATCGTCACCGGTCGATCGAATTCAGCCTGATAGCCCTTATAGACGGTGGCAAACCCACCTTCCCCAAGCTGGCTGACGATACGGTAGGGGCCTAAGGTTTGTCCTGGCTCAAGTGGCATAAACCCTCCTTAATACGGTTTGCAGGTTTAAGGTTACAGGTTGATAATTGAAAGTAAATAACATGGCAATCCGTTAATCCAACGCTAATACAGAAGACTATTATACAACACCCTCGGTTTGTTCGGAGAGCTAAATCAGGCTAAGCACACTGGATAGCCGTTAACACTTCCTGGGGGGCGTCTTGTTGCACATTGTGACCGGCTGCGGGGATTTCATGCAACACCGCGCCCGGCTGGAGCTTCGCTAACCAACGACCATTATCGACCGGCATGATCTGGTCAGCGCTCCCCCACACAATTGTGGTCGGCGTCCTCATCTGAGCCAGGCGGTCAGATAGGCCGCGTTGCTGTCCAGCAGTCCAGCGGGCGAGATGGCGTAGTGTCGAAAAGAATGCGGCGCGTTGGGCATCGTCCCAAACCCGCTGGTTGACACGTTCAAGCAAGAAGGCGCGTTCCTCTACGGAGAGATTCGCCAGGTTGGCATGGTAGGGCTCCAGCGTACGGTATGCAGCCTGCGGGTCACGGCGCAGGCGGGTGTAAAGCCATTCACCCAGACCTGGCGCGAGCATCAACAGGGTTTGCAGGTTGAATTTCTGAGTTTTCACCAGCAACGAACCTGAGATGAGCACCAACCGCTGGACTCGTTCAGGGTGGGACAGCGTCAAGCAGTGGGCGATGACCCCGCCCAGGGAGTGACCGACCAGGACTGCCTGCGCCACGCTGGCGAGATCCATCAGCTCCAGAACCGCAGCACAGAGGAAGGGTACTGTGTAGGTGCGCCGTGGTTTGGCGCTGCGTCCGAAGCCGGGCAAGTCCAGGGCGATCACCCGTTGCTGCTGTGCGAGCAGCGGTAGCTGGCCGCGCCAGGTATCAGCCTCATCGCCCAGCCCGTGAATCAACACATAAGCTGGCAGCGAGGGTGAGGTTGCAGAAGATGCACCGGTATCATAACAAAACAGATCCAATCCGGCTCGGGGCAGCGCCAGTTGCCTGGTCCAATGACCCCAACCCGGATAGGGAGCCATGGGTTGTTGGTATGGGTTCATCTGGATCTCTTCAAACCCCAGCGCGGATATTCCCGATCGAACGACTTTCCACGCTGAAGCTCAGGAAGTCAACCGTGGTGCCGGGACCTGCCGGGCTTTGCGCCACCAATCCCACCTGGATGGTCGGAGGCAACTCCAGGCGAAAGACGCGCACCATGCGCCAGGAATGGCCATCCAGGGCGTAGTGCAGGCCAAACTGGTGCCCCAGGCGCACGAGTTGCAGCCATAACGCGGGAACCGTCAGATCAACCCCGTTTGCGTCATCAGAAATCCCATTCGTAACCACCGAGACAGCCGCGGTGGTGCCGAGGTCGGTTTTCTCAAAGCATAGCTTGACCCAATGTCCGTCGTCCAGGCGCGCCATCAACGCGCCGGCATCCCAGGTGGTGTGAAAATCTGGCCGGACATACGTCTGGGCAACGAAATCACCCGTGACGGGTCGCCACAGGAAGGATGCATTCAAATTGGGTGAACTGCCATCCGGGTTTAGAAAGTAATCTGTTTTACCAGGTACAATCACGTGTAACCCCACGCCTGGGAGAGGTTCCCAACCCAGGGGTGGGTTGAGCCAACTAAAGGAGTTAAGGGCCAGGAAATCGGGAGTAATTTTTTCCAGCAGGTTCATGAGCAACACCTTTCATAGGGATGGGATATATATTTAACGCAATATCGCCAGGATGCATAAGGCGTTAGAGGTATTATACCTTTGCGCCTTTGAATTGTTGCGTCTCTACGTTAACCAGGAAAAGGAATGTTGCCTGACCGGATCACCCTCCTTATTGGCCAGACAGCATCACCGTAATTGTGAACCAGATGAGCAGCACCCCGATCAGCCCCTGACGAATCACGGTCTGCAGGGGAAATGCCGAAGCGAGGATGACGCCAAGAGGAACACTCCAGACGAAATAGTGATTGATAAAGAGGGTGAACAATTTTTTACGGGACATCCCTACCTCCCAAAATTATTCAAATCCACTTCGTTGACTAAGGTTCAGTCGACTCCATACCAGCAGTTTGTTTCGGCTGCCCGCCCAGACGGGGCTGGGGGCTGGCGTCCAGGAATTGATCCAGGAATGAGCGCGCTTCCGGGTGATCCAC
>CAYGZL010000162.1:0-6480 GCA_964354345.1 uncultured Anaerolineaceae bacterium
TGACGCAACTGCGCCATATGCCGTTGGCAAAACGGTCAGACAAATCCCCGGTTGAAGACCAGCAGAATATTCTTGCGGCCGCGGTAATCCGCCAGAGAGACCGGCTGTCCATTAAAATCCATCAAGGTGAATTCCGGGGCAAGACGGTTGACCTCAACGTTTCGACTCATGAAATCCCTCCAACTTTAATGATATTTCTCAATGAATGGAATGATAACTCGCAAGAAATCAGTTGGTTGTTCTTCATGGGGTACATGACCACTGTTGGCTATCACCGCGAGCTCCGCACCAGGAATTTCATTGGCCAGGCGCAAGCTCTGGGTGGTCGGCACGATGCGGTCATCATCCCCGGTGATCACCAGGACAGGCAATTTTAATAGACTTATCTGCTGGCCTAATCTCAAATCTCGACTTGCGGCGGTGAAATACCACAAGGCGCGATCCCAGTTATTAACCCGGGTGGGTTTGGAATAACCTGCCCAAATTTCTTCGGTGAGTTTCGTTGGATCATGCCAGGCCGATTCGCCAAACTGCCGTCCCCAGCGTTGAATTTGTCGGGCAATCAATGGCCCGATATGGTTCATCTGCGGTGTCTGGTAGAGAAAACGCATTAAGGATGTTGCCGGTCCGCCAGAATAAATGGCTGCATCCACCAATACCAGGGCTTGCACTCGCTCAGGATAGCGTAGCGTGGTGAGGGTTGCCACCGCGCCGCCGGCAGAGTTGCCAATCAAAATAGCTTTTTGAATACCCAGTTTATCCATCAATGCCACGGTCAGTTCGGTTTGAAAATCTGGACCATAGGGGTTTGGGTCACTCCATTGCATGGGGCGTTCTGTCAATCCGAAGGCAGGCCGGTCGAAAGCCACCACCGTACCTAGCTGGCTTAATGGTTCCATCACCTCTCGCCAGGAGTAGACGCTGGAAGCGAAGCCATGTAGCAAGATCATGGCCGTCTGACCTTGACCGGTGATTTTGTAATGAATTTTTAAACCCTTGACCTCGATGAACTTACTATCGGGATCAGCGAGTTCATCCACGGATACAGTGCCTTGCAAGGGCGGTACCGGGATCAACAGCGGTACAACCAGAACAAGTAGAAAAAGGATACCCAAGATAATTAATAACCAGCGTAGAAAGCGTTTCATTCGTGTATAAATCATATGCCCGGTTTGCGCCGGAATTGATCAAGTCAACTGCTACGACAACCGCCATTCCCTAAAGGATGCCGACAATCCTCAGCATGCACTGCCAGGGGTGACGGATCAGATACCGCTAACCAAGGTTTTCGAGAGTCTTCCGCAGCACAATACCCGTTTCACAGTTTCCTATGGAATACCCGGTGATTGGTAAAGGGGCGTCCGCCTAGGTTAATCAGGTCACGCCGCATCTGCACGGCTGACTCCGCCACCTGGGTCAGGGCAGCGTGTTGATAGCCGTACTCCTTGACTGTCTTCTCGACTTCAGAGAACATCAAGGCATTTCCACCAATACCCTGGAACTCCGGCAGGATACCGGTGCCATTCAAGGCAATCCACTGCGACCGGCGTAATTCAAGCAGCAGATCGAATATGCCGAAAGGTAACAACCGGCCTTTGCAGCGTTGAATTGCCGCGGAAACATCCGCGAAGCCAAACAGGAAGCCAACAACATCCTCACCGTGAATAATGATTTTAATCAACTTTGGATCAGCAATGGTCAGGATGTTATCCAGGACGAATTTAACTTCCCGATCGGTTAATGGATAATACTCCCAGTTATTGACAAAGGCTTTGTTGTAGGCTTCGCCAATGCGCGGCGCCCATTGGATCAGATCGCGTTTGTTTTTGAACCGATGGACCTTCAAAGTGCCCCGTTGTTGCACACGTTCGGCGATGCGGTGAATGCGCTCGGGCATTTTAAATATATCCGGGTTGAGGTAACAGGAAATAAAATCCACCTCTTTCTCAAAACCCAGTGCCTCAACGAGCTTAACCAGGTAGGATTGGTTATAGTTTAGCATCGACATCACCTGGCGGTGTTCAAAGCCCTCAATGAGTAGTCCGTAACCATCGAGCGGACCGAGACCCTTTGGACCGACCACAGTATCCAAACCGCGCTGCTTTGCCCAGGCGAAGACCGGTTCGAACAAAGCATTGGCGATTTCCTGATCGTCGGCGCATTCGAAGAAGTAAAATTGTGCCTGGTGGGTTTTATGGTAATCGTTAAAGCTTTTGTTTTCGAAGACCGCGATGCGGCCAACATCCTTACCATCCTTGATTGCGATAAAGAAATCGCCATCTGAGTGTTCGTAAAAGGGATGCTTCTTCCGGTTGAGCTGGTTTTCGTGGTCAATCAGCAGCGGTGGAACCCATTGGGGGGTATTGGCGTAGAATTGGAAATGAAGCCGGGTGAACCGCCGCACATGAGCTTTGTTATTCGTGTCTATCTTTTCGATGGTTAGCATAAATCCTCCTAAAAAATGGTTAATGAAGTTGTCGGGATTATACTGCTTTTCTGGGGATACGCCCGGCGACTGTTTCTGAGTGGTTTTCCTCTGGCTTGACATCTCGTAGCATCGGGATCCGACCAACACAAGTAACAACCTCCGCGCTGTGGGTGACCAGCAAGATATTTTCCCACGGCCGCTCTTCCCCAGGATGGCAACGGGCTCACAATCGGCGACACACTCATCCACCTGGCGTAGAACATGATATGTCTGGTAGTCTTCCGGGTGTCTCTAAATAAACTGATTTTGACGTAAAAACACCCGTGTGGCAATGGGTTATCCTGGATCTACCTGGCCGAGGCGTACATTACCAGAGCACGTTCTTTAGCAGCAGCATGATCAACGATAGGCGCTCGATAATCGCGACCGATCAAACAACCGGTCGATTGCTGGATATCACTGGGCATTTTCCAGGGTGTGTGGATATATTCCTGGGGAACTTGGACCAGTTCGGGCACCCGATGTCGAATATAGATGCCTTCAGGATCGTAACGAGCGCTTTGCATGATTGGATTGAAGACGCGAAAGTAGGGAGCCGCGTCAGCGCAAGTGCCAGCCGTCCACTGCCAACCGCCATTGTTAGCAGCCGGATCCCCATTAATCAGATGCTGCATGAAGAAACGTTCACCCCATTGCCAGTCAGTCAGTAAATCTTTCGTCAGGAAGGAGGCAACAAGCATTCGCGCCCGGTTGTGTATCCAGCCGGTTTGAATTAACTGACACATGGCTGCGTCAACCGCTGGATAGCCAGTATGTCCATTGCACCACGCGATAAAATTATCTCGATCGTTTTTCCAGGGAATGTTTTTCATGCGAAAATTAAACCGATGTACGCGGGGGAAATGATACAGGATGTGTATATAGAAATCTCGCCAGATTAATTCATTTAGCCAGATTTCGATGCCCTCTTGAGCTTCTTTATCCCGGATCGTGATTTGCGCGGCGATTGCCTGCACCGCCGCCTGGCGAGCAGAAATCATACCAAAGCGAAAATTGGGGGAAAGCTGCGATGTAGCGTCCAGGTCCACTCGGTTACGCTGTGTGGCATAAGAATTGACCATGCCTCCCCCAAGAAAGTCTCTTAATCGTCGTTGGGCTTCGCCCTCACCAGCCGAAAAAAGCACAGTTGCGGGTAATGTCGGTTCGGTCGGAATGGGCAGGCTGTCTATGTTCTTACGTGTATTGATGCGAGCAGGAACTGTGAAGTTGATATTGCTTTGGAAGGATGGCAGGGCTTTCCATGCCCGACTAAATGGAGTGAATACCGTGTATGGAAGACCATCGGCCTTGATCACACTTCCGGGTGGATGAATGGCTGGGCTGCCAGTCCAACGAACTGGCAGGCTGCGGGCGACTGCGTCATTGCGCTGGCGAGCGTATGGGGAATAATCTGGTTCAGCAAAAATGGCGTTGACAGGTTGGATTTCACCTACCAGGCAAGTCAGTTGTTCCAACGGGTCGCCCTGCCGGATGATTAGCCGGCTGCCACACTGGTGTAATTGCTCATCCAGGGAGTGTAAACCAGCCATTAGAAATGCCGTGCGTTTCTCGCTGGCATAAGGTGAGGACAATAAATTAGGATCGAGGATGAAGACCGGCACTACCTGATCGGTCGATTCCAACACAGATTGCAAGGCCTGGTTGTCTGTCAGCCGCAAATCCCGCCGCACCCACCAAATGGCCGTGGAAAGCGGTCCTGTCATAACCTGACGCTTAGATCATCCAACCCGGCGACTTCAGTCTCCGATAAGCGCCAGCCAAGCGCACCCGCGTTTGCAATAGCCTGTGCAGCGTTCTTTGCGCCAGGAATAGGAACTGTCCCTTTACAGATCAACCAGTTCAAGGCCACCTGAGCGGGTGTTTTTCCATCATGGGCGTGGCCGATCTCACGCATATGTCTGATTAATGGCTGCATCTTCTCCAACAACTCCCCGTTGTACTTACTCAACCGGAAACCCGGCGCTGGTTTATTCAGGGTGTACTTGCCTGTCAGAATGCCTTGCGCCAGGGGGCTATAGGAGATAACACTGATGCCCAACTCATGGCATGTTTTCAAAGTGCCATCGAACTCGACCTGGCGTTTAATCAAGTTATATTCCACCTGGTTTGAGGCCAGCACAATACCCCGTTTCTCCAATGCCTGGTGAGCGCGGTGCATTTGGTCGGAGCTATAATTGGATACACCAACTGCTTTGGCCAACCCGGCTTGTACAGCATCTGCGAGGGCATCCGCCCAGGTCTCGATGGCAACTGGCGGATACGGCCAATGGAGCTGGTAGAGGTCAACCTGTGCCCGACCTAGACGTCTTAAGCTGCCTCGCAGAGCCCGTAGTAGACTTCCCTTACTGAGGCGCCAGGGAAAAGGGAAGAATTTCGTAGCGATGAGCAGGGGAGCACCAGATTCAGCCAGGAAGCGCCCCAGGATCCGTTCAGATTGTCCCTGCCCATACACTTCGGCTGTATCGAACCAGTTTATTCCAGCTTCCAGACTCACCTGGAAGGCGGAATGGACATCATTTTCCTGATAGCCGCGACCAAATCCCCAAAACAGGCGATCACCCCATGCCCAGGCCCCAACTCCGATCGGTGAAATTCGGAGCTCGGTTTTACCCAACGGGATAAGATCAGTGGCATCTGGCATATAGACAGTTCCTTATCCTTCTTTATTTAATATATTCCGTAAAGCCGGTTCAATGTGCGGGAAGCGGAACTGATATCCCAGGTTTTCCAGATGGCTTGGTAATACTTTTTGTCCATCTACCAGGACGGTTGCCATTTCCCCGAATAAAAGACGCAAGACGAAAGCAGGGACAGGGATCAACGCCGGTCGTCTGAGTACTTTCCCCAGCATGCGGGAAAACTGGGCATTGGTGAGTGGATCAGGCGCAGCCAGGTTGAACGGTCCAGATCCTTCTGGATGTTCAATAAGGAAGCGGATCGCAGAAACCTCATCTGCCAGGTGGATCCATGGGAACCACTGGCGCCCATTGCCAAGAGATCCTCCTGTAAACAGGCGAAAAGGCAGCAGCATAGGAACCAAAGCGCCTTCATGCGCATCCAGGACAATACCGGTGCGGATGATTGCACGGCGTACACCCATTTTCTCAAGATTAGTTGTGGAACCCTCCCAACGAACGCAAACCTGGCTGACGAAATCCTTCCCGGGAGGTGTTCCCTCCGTGATATCCTGGTCTCCACTCGGACCATAATAGCCCACTGCAGAAGACTGGATTACCACATTGGGCTTTTGTGAAGCCTGCTCGACCGCCTGTACAACGGCCAGACCGGCATTCAATCGGCTGTTCAGGATCCGTTGTTTGCGTTCGTCAGTCCAACGACCTGCAGCAATAGACTCGCCTGCTAAGTTTACAATCGCCTCTGCGCCATCCACCAGATGCCCCCACCCTTCTACGCTCCGTCCATCCCATTTAACCAGCTTTACCCCTGCCGGTAACTGACCTGGTCGTCGTTCGGGGTCGCGACTGAGCACAAACACTTCGTGCTGCTGCTTGATGAAATCGATTGCCAGTGCTTTTCCAATCAAACCTGTTCCACCGGTCAGGATGATGCGCATCTCCAGATCCTCCTGGTTTTGAGTAAACCCATAACGAAAAGACAAGAAGATTATATGCCTGATTCCTTAGGGCGTCAAGGATTTGTATAATAATTGTACAAATAACTTGACGAATAAAATCCTTCATGATATAGTAACTTCAGACAAAATGATACCTACCAATGGTAGGCTTGTTTAGTGTGATGAGGTCCTTATGAGTCCTTTACCAGATGTCAAGGTTGGCAGTGAAAAGTCTTTGTATAATATTGGCGTTGTCGCGCGTATGACTGGCATCTCCATGGCCACATTAAGAGCCTGGGAGCGCCGATATGAATTCCCGGAGTCCGAGCGGACAGCCGGTGGGCACCGGTTATATTCGGAGCGGGATGTTATCCGTCTTCGGTGGGTGAAGGAGCGAATTGATGAGGGCATGCAGACT
>CAYGZL010000163.1:0-8814 GCA_964354345.1 uncultured Anaerolineaceae bacterium
TCTCGCCACAACCGTTAAGCGAGTACCAGGCAGCATAGACTCGCTCAGGCTGATTGCCACGCGGCCGAATAGCGGTCACGCCGGTGCGCACCGACCCGCGCTCGGATTCGTGGATCAGGGTGGTATGCCCAACCCATACGCCGGGTACATCGGTAATGGCATTTGAGGGACCGGGATCCCCATCGAAGGGAATGCCTGACTCACGTGCTCGAGGTTTCATCGTGTAATTCTCCTGATACAGGGATTGCAATCGAAATACAGTAGCCATCGGATTCTGGGTCGCTGTCAGACTGGAATCCGGAGACCAAATGAATTGGAGCCAGTTTTCTTTCTGCGAGGCAGACCTGATCGGGCAGAACATTGATCTGGTTAAAAGCCAGGGCTCTGCCCAGTTGAAGATATTTGGTGAGGGCCTCTTTGCGCGACCAGAGCCGGGTGATACGCGCCGCGGCCTGTTTAGGCGACGGGTCCCCTTGCCCCAGCCAACCACGCTCCTCCGGAGTGAAAAAATAGCTTGCCAGGGCAGGAGGGCGCGGCTCGACCTTTTCAATATCCACCCCGATCTCGAACAGGGCAACCACCGCCACGGCATATGCATGCGAATGGCTGATTGAGAGGTGCAGCTCAGGATGCTCCTGGATCAATGGCGCCTGGTTAGGATGGCTCAAGATCGAGACGCTTGAGGCGTCTTGATGGGCGCGTCCGGATGGGCGCCCCGAAGCAGTCCAATATCCCGCTAAAGCGCACCTGGCGGCTAACCGTCCCGCTAACCACTCGACCCTTCGTCTCCAGACAGTGAGTGGTGCGTACAAGGCATATTCGGCAGGAGTAAGCACGGCAGCGGTGTAAGAATCGCCCTCCGCCTCCAGGCGCGCCGCGACTTCAGCTGTCGCCTGGAGGCCATAGGTAAAACCGAACTGGCGTGCACTGGTAGAGAGAAATTCATCCATCGTGAAATAGTTCCAATTCATTTTAATTCATATGGCTCAATTAGAGTGGCGCTTAAACTGCCTTTACGGGGGGTAAATGGCTAAACTCTACCATTGTCAAAATCACGAAAACCAATCAAAATATAGCTCATGGACACACTCGATCCAAAAGTCACAGGTAAGATGGACGCTCAACACGAACCGACCCAAGCGCTATTAGAGGTGGCGTCTTTGATTAATATCCGATCCGACACTGGGCAAGTGCTTGATCGCATCTTACTGCAAACCCAGTGCGCTATCCCATGCCAAGCTGCGATGCTGGTACTGATTGATGACGACAGGGTGCGCGTTGCCAGCCATCTGGGACTGGGAACTATTCCCGAGCTGGCGCCTTTGTTAGCCAACAGCCACTCCATAGATGTCTTTCGACCAATCGCCACGATCTTCCGCACTCATCAACCTTTGGTAGTGCAGGATTCTAATGCCGATCCCCACCGACAGAACATTCCAGGACTGGAATGGGTGCAATCTTATGCCTCGGCAGGTATGTTAATGGACGAGAAACTGGTCGGGTTATTGGTCTTGATGAGCAATCAAGCCGGCTATTTCCGGGCAGAAGTAGGGAGTGTACTGCAGGCTTTTGCCAATCAAGCAGCGCTTGTCATTCAATATGCCAGATTATATGAAAACGAGTTGCGCACTCGCCAAATCGCTGAAGCCTTGCAAGAAGCCAGCCAGGCATTGACTAAAACTTTGAATCTGGGTGAAATTCTGGAAATCCTGTTGGATTATCTGCACAAGCTAACACCTTATGATAACGCCATAATTTATCTGACCCAGGATGAAACGATCTTTCGACTGGCAGCGCAACGTGGATGCGAAGGAGTAGCAGATATTGCTTGCAATACAGGATTGCCAGACAATCTAGTCCAGGTCACCGATCCTGAGCAGAGGTTAAGTTTTAATGCATATGACGACCCGTATTTGAACCAACTGGTGAGGGATCAGAACAGCATGTTGCTTTCTGACATCAATAGTTCCTTTTTATCACAATCGATCAGGCAAGCTATTTTAAGTGGAGAATCGATCTGCTCCTTAATCAGCATCCCACTGGTCGTTGCAGGGAAAGTCACCGGTCTGTGTATATTAGGTAAGAATGAGCCTGGCTTTTATTCCAGCGAACATTTGCGCATAACGGAAATATTAATCCGGCAGGCAGCCATCATCGTGCAAAACGCACGGCTTTTTGAGAAAACACAGGCAGCCAGAGAACAGCTGTTATCCCTTTCTCGCCGTCTTGTGGAAGTTCAAGAAAACGAACGACGTTATATCTCCAGTGAGTTGCACGATGAAGCCGGACAGGCATTAGCTTCACTCAAAGTGGGATTACATTTGCTCAATATCCAGGCTAACCAGTCCGAAACGGGAGTTCCGACTCAAGAGATGCGAGGAATTATCCACTCACTGAACCAGCAGGTCGATCAGTTATTTGATAACCTGCACCGCCTGGCGGCGAACCTGCGTCCAGCCAGCCTGGATCATCTCGGGTTGGTGCCAGCCCTGCAGCAGCTTCTAGAGCTACTTAATGAGCAGACCAATCTACAGGCGCAGTTTGTTACACTTGGACTGGATGAACGCCTGCCCACAGAGGTGGAGACGGCCCTATATCGCATCGTACAAGAAGCTTTGACAAATGTGATCCGTCATGCCCATTCGAAGCGAGTGGACGTCTTGCTTGAGCAGCGCAACCAAAGGGTGATAGCGATCATCGAAGACAACGGTAGTGGATTCGATCCAACCCTACCTTTCGATAACCATCACTTTGGCCTGTTCAGCATGCGCGAAAGGGCTGAGATGCTGGGAGGAAGGTTTGTGGTGGAAAGTATACCCAACCAGGGCACGACCATTTATGCCGAAATTCCGCTATCACCGCGCTGGAATGATCGTCTCACCACCGCGGATTCCGAAGGAAATGATGGCGCCCATAACAATCTTGATCGTTGATGATCATGGCGTTTTGAGGGCTGGACTGCGGGCTTTGTTAAACGCCGAGGCCGACCTGCAAGTGATTGGCGAAGCAGCCCATTCAGGTGAGGCTCTTCGTCTGGTCGAGAATCTCCAACCACAGATGGTAATCATGGATATCAGCATGCCGGGAATGGATGGGATTGAAGCTACACGCCAACTTGTCCAGCGCTATCCCCAAATACGCGTTCTGTTGTTAACCATCCATGAAGATAAAAGTCTGATCCGGGCAGCGATGCAAGCCGGAGCTGCGGGTTACATTCTGAAACAGGCAGTCGATACGGAATTGATCGAGGCGATACGCCAACTATCAGCCGGGAAACAATATGTACACCCGCTACTGTTGAATGCACTCCTGGAAGAAACATCGCCTCCCGAGGTAAAAAGAGTGGAAGTAACCCTCACCTTACGTGAAACCCAGATTCTACGCCTGATCGCAGCCGGCTATACCAACCGCGCCATTGCCGAAGAGCTTGTCTTGAGCATCCGCACAGTAGAAACACACCGCGCCAACCTGATTAACAAATTGGGTTTACACAGCCGCGTGGAATTGGTAAAATATGCCACCGAACACGGGGTAATCTAAATACTCAAATATCCGTAGAAAATACCGAGAGGAATTCCGTGTTTTCTACGGATATTAATCTTTCCTTTTCCTGTAATATTTACCTGTATTCGAGGTAAATTGCACTTTGTAGTATTATTAACATTGCGTGCAACCGTTTTTGCTGGTAATACCACTAGTTTAGATAAAGGAGTGAATATGTCGATAACTAGAAGAGGTTTTCTTAAATTAATGCTGGCAGGAACAGCCGGACTGATCCTATCCAGCAAGGGCAAGTTCCTGTTGAAGGCGCGGGCTGCTATCCCGGGAGGGTCGCTGGATCCGAACTTGATCCCTAAATTTGGCTGGCCACTGGTCATTCCGCCTGCCATGCCCATCGCAGGGCGCAGCCGGGCTAATTTGGGTCGAAACCCGGATAGCTATGTCATCGCTGTACGCCAGTTCCAGCAACAAATAGTACCAACCAACACCGCCGGATTGACGAATTTCCCCAAAACTACCGTGTGGGGTTATGGATCCATCAACCATCCCGGCACGGTTGCAGAGGGGGGTACATTCAACTACCCATCCTTTACCCTGGAAGCCCGATGGGGACGGCCGATGCGGGTCAAATGGGTCAATGATCTGACTGACATCAACGGTGGCTATCTGCCACACTTATTACCCGTCGATCAGACCATCCATTGGGCCAACCCACCAGGCCCACGCGACAGCATGGGTATGGAGCAAGAACCTTACACCGGGCCAGTTCCAATGGTCACTCACGTTCATGGCGCACATACCACCGATGAAAGCGATGGCTACGCCGAAGCATGGTTTCTGCCCAAGGCTAACAATATACCTGCTGGCTATTTTACTGAAGGAACCTGGTATAACTTCTTTAAAAACAAGTTTCAAACCCAATATGGCGTAACCTGGGAACCTGGATCTGCCACGTTCCAGTATCCCAACGACCAGCGGGCTACTACCTTGTGGTATCACGATCACGCTCTGGGTATGACCCGCTTGAATGTCTATGCTGGACCGGCTGGTTTTTATCTCCTGCGCGGCGGACCGGATGATCTTCCTACGGGCACACTACCTGGTCCGGCACCCGTGATCGGTTCAAATCCCTTCAGCACTTATTACGAAATCCCACTGGCGATCCAGGACCGTTCGTTTAATGACAATGGCTCGTTATTCTATCCGGATAGCCGTGTTTTCTTCGATGGCTATCCCGGTCCCTACAGCCCAGAAACGCCGGTGGCACCCATCTGGAACCCGGAGTTCTTCGGGAATTGTATGCTGGTGAATGGACGCACCTGGCCTTATTTAAATGTTGAACAAACCCGCTACCGCTTCCGCCTTCTGAATGGCTGTGATGCGCGCTTCTTGATCTTGAAATTCGATAATAACCAAACCTTCTACCAAATTGGCGCCGAGGGCGGCTTTTTACCCGCCACCGTCCCGCTGACCCAACTACTAATGAGTCCGGCCGAGCGCGCCGATGTGATCGTCGATTTTACCAACCTGCCGGTCGGCACGACCCTGACGCTGCTCAATCTCGGTCCCGACGAGCCGTTTAAGGGCTTCAACCCAGACGGCAGCCTGACGGATGGCTCCGGGGGTATTTTGCCGCCAGCTGACCCAACCACAACCGGCGTGGTGATGCAGTTCCGGGTAGTACCTGCCACCCGCCGCGATGTCAGCACACCTCCAATGAACCTGATCCTGCCAACCCGCACTCCCCTCCCTGCTGCCAGCGTCACCCGCCAAGTCTCGCTCAACGAAGAGATGTTTATGCCGATTGGTTTGGAGGAGATCCCTGTCGCCGCCAAACTCGGCACAGTCGACCTGACTAATCCTGTTGCACCACTGGGGTTACCTCTCAAATGGATGGACGCGATTACCGAGAATCCAGCAAATGGCGCGACAGAGGTTTGGGAGATCTACAACTTCACTGCCGATGCACACCCGATTCATCTGCATCAAGTCATGTTTGAGGTAGTTGATCGCCAGCCAATCGGCGACCTATCTCGCCCACCGGAAAGTTGGGAGACAGGCACCAAAGATACCGTGACTGCCTACCCGGGTGAGATCACGCGCCTCAAAGCCCGATTCGGTCTGAATGGCCAGTATGTCTGGCACTGCCATATTATCGAGCACGAGGACAATGAAATGATGCGCCCATACCGCGTTGGACCGGTGCAGCCCGGCCAACCAGTGTAGCGCTACCCGGCATAAATCTATATTCAGAACTTGGTTTCGCCATTTCCGTAGCCGGGCTGCTCCAGAGAGCAATCCGGCTACGGAAACTTATGTATCCTTATCGGGTAATCGATCTCGCGTTCGTGGTCCGGAAACTTAGCGATGCGATCCAATCTATGGCGGTATGGCTTTGGTGCATTTGCGGTGCTGATGAGTGTTTTTTTCGCCGCTCAACCGTTGCTGGCAGCTCCGACCGGGACCCAATTCATTAACGGTAATTTTGAAAGCGGCCCTGGACCGGGCTGGATTGAATACTCACGCCTGGGATATTCGCTTATCTTGATTAACACAGAGCTACCAACTGGTATCATTCCTCATTCTGGCTCGTGGACTGCCTGGCTAGGGGGCGATAATAACGAGCAAGCTTATCTGCTACAGAATGTCACCGTTACCGCTGTAACTCCCAGCCTGTCTTACTGGCACTGGATTGACTCGGAAGATACCTGCGGCTGGGATTTTGCCCGCGTCTTTGCTAACGAGATGCAAATTTCATCCTATACACTGTGCATCGCTAGAAATACTGGCGGGTGGGTCAATGTAATCATAGATCTAAGCAGCTATATCGACCAGACTATCAACCTCAAGATCCAGATTGATACCGATGCCTCTAATTTAAGCAACCTGTATGTAGATGATGTGGCATTGGTGACCTACATCCCACTGACTAGCACCCCAACGTTGACCCCTACCCGGACGCCTTCAGTCACTCCCACGTTAATACTGACAAGCACCTCAACGGCAACAGTCACCACAACAGCAACCGTGACCACATCCGGCACGCCTACCCCCACCCTAACAGGCACATCCACACCGACACTTACCAGTACATTCACTGCAACCGCAACTGCTTCTGGCACACCTTCACCGACACCCACCAGCACACTCACCACTACAGCAACCGCCACTGCCTCTGGCACGCCTACCCCCACATTAACAGCCACTTACACACCGACACCCACCAGCACACTCACCACTACAGCAACCGCCACTGCCTCTGGCACGCCTACCCCCACCCTAACAGCCACTTACACACCGACACCCACCAGCACACTCACCACTACAGCAACCGCCACTGCCTCTGGCACGCCTACCCCCACCCTAACAGCCACCGCAAGCGCGACTGCTTCTGGCACACCCACCTCCACCCTAACAGGCACTTACACACTGACACCTGCCAGTACACTCACCACCACAGCAACCCCTACCATAACAGGCACCAACACATTGACGCCAACCGGAACTCATACGCCTACGATCACTAGTACCCTTACCTCTACTGCCACTGTTACTTCCACGCCTACGGCAGCCAACTTCCTTACACCCACCCCAACAGTTACCCAAGGTTCGATATCCCCCCTAAAAATCCGGGTTTATCTTCCTATCATCTGGGTTAAGCGTTGAAAACAATCCACTGCCTTGAAACAAGATTCCAACAAGGTTATGTACCGGATACCCTGAAGCTGTAGATTGAACACCAACCCATCCATAAAAATCTGCATAATAAAGCATCAATTTGTCTGATGACGCGATGAATATCAACAATCGCCAGATCGAATTCTTCCTCAGAAAGTAGATAATTTTCTGCAGTAAATCCGGATTGAGGGCGCCCGAATGGCACATTAAAACAGTGGAATCCGACTCACCCATACCCGGACGTACCTCCTCCAGTTGAGTGGTCAATCTCTCCTGCAGGTATATAACCTTTTAATCAGAGCCAGCCGCTCTTGACAGTGCTCAATCACTTTCTGCCATTCAGCGACATTGTTCTTCTTACCAATTCAAAACCATTATAATATTCTCTGTTATATTTTCTTATAAAGAAAGGAAACCTTCAATGGCACTGACAGAGGAATGAAGACACCGCATCGAACGCTGGATCAGTGTGTTATGGCAGAACCTGTATCGTCCACTTGGCGCGATCGAATTAAGCGGATATGCCACTATCGCTCACATAACAGCCAATAGGTGCTGGAGCAAGAGTTTCAGCCGATGCCCCCTGGAACCAAGTGGGGGGCGAAATAGGAGTATGGTTGGTTCAAGGGAGAAGTCACGTTGCCTGAGGCAGCAACCGGTGAGCGGATCGTCGTGCGGCTCAAACCAGGTGGAGCAAAATATCGAAATCTTTTATGCGCTGCTGCTCCTCCAGAGCTTTCAACCGCCGGTATTCATCCGCCCCCATTAAAACCGCCAGCTTCCGGCCGCACCGGGAAATTACATAAATATTACCTGCACTGGCACGGTCAGCCAGCATAAGTAATTACTACGTGCATCTGCCAGGTTGAAAATTTCGCTCATCTTGTACAATCCTTTCACGACAAACTGTTCAACTCAGTAGCAAATATGTCAATTGCCCAAGCTGCGGTTTTTACAACCGCTGTGTTTTCTACAGCCGCCGATTATATTTCTGCAAAATCGACAACACTCGCTCTACCGGCATGGCATACACCGTCAGACCTCCCTTGCCGGTCATCGTCTCGGCTGCGCAGAGCACATTGATCACCGCTTCCTCAACCGTCTGCGCCAATGCCTCGAAGAAAGGATTCATCCTCCAGTCATCGAAGGTGGTGACTTGGCGAAAGCCGTGTTCGTCTTCTTTGCCGAGATCTGCATTAGAGAAAGCGACAAATATATCGCCGGAAGAGTAGTGACTGACCACTCCGGTACGGGCCAACCCGATGGGCACCCGCCGGCACAGGCGCTTGAGCTGGTGGGGCAAGAGCGGCAGATCCGTAGCCACCACCACAATAATCGAGCTGTTTTTGGCCTGCTCTACCGGCGGTCGTTCAGGCAGCAAGTCTGGGATGTCTTTACCAACCGGCACACCGGCGATAGTCAGGTTTTCCCGGTCGCCGTGGTTGGCCTGCACCAGCGCACCCAGTGTGTACACCTGATCACCAACCGGGAGCTCGCGTGAGGCCGTGCCAATTCCACCTTTGAAATCGTAGCAGATCATCCCAGTGCCACCGCCGACATTGCCTTCCGGCACGCGACCGCCGCAGGCGCTTTCCAGAGCCTGGGTGACATGCTCTGCCTTGACATGAAAGCCGC
>CAYGZL010000164.1:0-4533 GCA_964354345.1 uncultured Anaerolineaceae bacterium
TCTCTGCCCATCTATCCGACCCAGATCCTGGCCAATCGTTTTTTAAACACCGATGATTTTGAGTTATACCAGCCCCGTTTGAGAAAGTTTTTGAAGAATCCCAAGTTTTTCGATGAGGAAGCCCAAGAAGAACTCGAGGCTTTTCTGGAGGATCTACGCAACAATCCGGATCCGGCAATCCAACGCGACTGCGGCCAGCGTTTATGGGATTTCTACACGCGTGATCTGGGGATCACACCGCGCATACCGATCGAAACCGAGGATGTGCTGCGGCACATGGTGCAACGATTGCTAGAGGAAGGCTATGCCGGGCTGTTATTGATCCTGGACGAAGTATCTCTTTTTATGAAAGATCGCTCAGACAACCAGCGCGCGGACGATGAAAAAGCGCTGGTAGTGCTTTCTAATCGCCTGGCAAAACTAGAGAACCTGCCGGTCTGGACAGTGTGTTCTGCCCAGCAGGCCATTGAAACAACGATGGCTGGAGTGATGAATATCATCGCCCGTGAACGCCTGGACCTGGTGCCGTTACTCAACCAGAAGGATAACTATTACGATATTGCCCTGGCGCGCGTGCGAGAGGTCACACAACCTACCGCCATAGAACAATATTACGAGGATTACAAGCGCGCCTTTAGCTGGCCGGCAGCCACGGGCAAGGACCAGTTTCAACGCTTTTTCCCCTTCTATCCCCCCAGTTTGGATGTGCTGCGAGCAGTATCTTATAACCTGACCACAATCCGCTCGGCGCTTTATTTCATGCTGCAAACACTGAAGACTCAATGTAAACGAGACTCAAAGGAGTTAGTAACCTTATGGGCGCTCTTTGAGGATGTCGTCAATTACGCAGAAGATCCTTCAGGTACTACTAAAAGCATCGCCAGCATACGCACCAAGTTTCCGAATGAGTGGCGTGCCTATGACCTTGCTCGCCAACAGATCAATGCCGCTACTAAGGGTTATCTTAAAGTATATCGCAGCCGTTGCGAGAAAATTGTCAAGACGCTGTTTCTATACCATGTCGCCAACATGGCCCCAAACGGCCTGAGCGCAGAGGAGTTGATGAACTCGGTGATGGAATGGCGCGATCAAGATACAGACCAGGCGGCTGATCTGCAAGATAACCTGGATCATTACGAGAGTCTACTCAAGACGCTCGATTTGGAGCTGGTGCAGGTGGAGAAGGTTGGGCAGAAGTATCGTTTTAATCAGATGGGGAATATCATCAGCCCGCCAGAAATATTCCAAACATACCGCGCCGAAGCTGCCCAGGATGAGAATCAACGGCGACAGGCCTGGGAACAGCTCCTGGCGATGGACGGCTGGCTGATCACCACGCATTTGATGACCCTCGACCTGGCGCACGGTGTGCGCTCAATCTTCAGCAGCATAGCCCCTGCCTCGCAAACGGACATCGCCATCAAATGGCACGGGCGGGAAGTCAGCGGGCGGGTTTATATGCGTGACCTGCTGAGCATCGCCAACCGGGCCGCACTGTTACCCAATATCAACAGCCCGGCCACCGGGTTGGACTACGCCTTGTTCGTTAGCTCAACGCCCTGCATAGATAAGCTGGATGGACTGATCAAGGATCACAAAGACCCGCGCGTGCTGTTCTGGTCTCCAGACGCCCTGACTGCAAGCGAGCAGTCCATGTTGGTAGATTTTGCTACCTACCGGCGAATGGCGGCGGAATATGTGGGCAAAGATACCGAAGAGGCGCGCATCGTGCTGGAATGGGTGCAAGGGCAGTTGGGCGCTAATATCGGGGCAATCTACCGCATTATCTCGGACAGCTACGGGCGCGGGCGCATCGCCGCCCAGGATCATACCCAGATGGCTTTTACGGTGCAAGGCGAGCTATCGGCGATCTTAACCACACTGGCGGGACAGGTATTGGATACCGTCTACATCTGCCGAGAGATCGAATTCGACGCTCCAGCGCCCTTTAACGATGTGAATGCGATCAACGTGATCAACGGCATCGTCAAAGCCGGCGCATTCCCGCGGGGAGCCAGGCCGACCAAAGAAATTTCAGCTTCACAAAACTACGGCTTCGCCTTGCAGATCATGCGCCGCCCGAACGATCGCAAGCTAGACCTACGCGACTGCCGCTACACCCAAAACCTGATGGATTGGATCGAAGCAAAACTAGGCGATACCTCCACAACACTGCCGGCGGAGACTATCTACAAGAACTTCATGGGCATCAACGGCCCGGGCGGGGTGCACTACGGTCTGAGCAAACGGATGGTGCAACTCTACCTGCTATGCCTGGTGGGCGAAGGACGGCTGCGGATCAGCCTGGCTGGAAAGAATTTACCTGTCGAGGTAATTGACTACAGCAACCTGGCGGGGATTGACTTTAAGGTGGCTGTGCTGGATGCTTTTCACCAGGTGCAGCGGTTGAAGCCTCCGGAGGGTTGGGAGACTTTAGCGCCCTTCGCAGCCGTGCTGCTGGATGATCCGGGGTTGCGCACCGTGCATGAAGATGCCGACATCCAGGAGGCCATCCAGCGCCTGATGACTTTCAAGAACGCACAATTAAAACCTTTCCAGGGCATGCGATCCGAGCTGGCGGACCTGTTTATCGAATTGGGACAAACCAACCCACTGGCTGAGCGTCTGGCCGCCTGGGAGAAATTCTTGAAAAGCCCGGTGGATGCGGCTGATCCAATCCCCTATCTACGCAACAGTCTGCAAAAAGCCTTTGGCTATGTAGTGTATGAGGAAGAACAGGTGGATCAGGCGGATGTGGATGACCTGGCCACGCGCCAGGTCGAGATCGAGCAAGCCCGCAAGCTGTTACAGTATAGCGAGCGCCTGCGGGCAGCTTCCCGCTATGCCCAGATCTCACTGCCCGATGAGCCGGCGCTAACCTCACTGCGGTCAGCGTTGGATCTGATCGGCGTACGCTTGAATAACCTGCCTGACCTGATGACCAACGAAGCGCGCCTGCTGAGTGAACTGCTCGACCCGGCAACCGAAGCGATCCAATCTTACAGTGCGCGCTATCTACATGTCTTCGACCAGGTCGTCAGCGTCACCGAACAGTCGCGCCTGTCGATCTACAGGCTGACCTCTCACCAACAATACTTGACGATAGACCGGTTGGAGCAAGTGCCGCAACTGGCTTCCGGAACCCTTCAGATGTTGAATGGGCGCTTTACAGAAGCAGGAAGATGCCCAGACCTGTTCCCTGCGCAGGTCACGCGCAGTCTGGTAGAGCGCGAGCTGGCGCGCTGGCCGCAGCCGGCTGCCAGTCCACTGACGCTGCAAAACGCCCCGGATTGGGTTGCAGCCGCGAACGACTGCCAGCAAGACTGCCTGGCAGCGCTGCAAAGCGCCCTGTTGGACAAGGCGGCCCTGCTGTACAGCGAGGCGCTGCGTAACCGCCTGGCCCAGGGGAAAGGCGAGCCATTTATCGATGCCTTGCTGAATGCGGAGTCGCCGCAATCCCTGGCCAAAATCCTGGTCGAGCAGTTGTCGAAGACATTGGACAGTGACGTGGAGAGAAAATTAGAACTGCTGCGTCGCTACTTGCAACGCATCACTGTGCGTAAAGTGCATATGAGCGATTTTCAACCGAGTAAGCACACCCTGGAAAAAGGTGATGTTCCACAAATCGTACAGGAGTTCGAGCGCTTCCTATCAGGCCAGTTTGCGGCAGGCAGCGAGGATGAGCTGCTGGTGGTTGAGATCGAGTAAGAGAAGGAGACCTCTATGACCAGTCTGGATCAACTATCCGAAATTACTCGCCGGATTTTAGGCGTAAGCGATCCCCAAAGGATCATCCTTTTTGGTTCCTATGCACGCGGGGATTATGGTCCCGACAGCGATCTGGATTTGATGGTGGTCATGGATCAAGTCGATTCGCCGCGTTCCGAGAGTGTCCGCTTGCGCCGCGCTTTGCGCGGCCTGCTCGCACCAGTTGATATTATCGTTGCCACACCCGAGCAACTTGAACGTCACCGAAACACCATCGGACTAATTTATCGCGCCGTGCTTACAGAAGGGAAGGTGATTTATGAACGACCTTCAGCCGTTTGAGGTTGTGCAAGCGTGGCTAGAACGGGCGCGTTCCGATTTGCATCTTGGACGATCGGCTTTACGCGCCCGCGGTGTGCTGCCAGAGGATGCCTGTTTCCATGCGCAGCAGTGCGCAGAGAAAGCCTTGAAGGCATTACTCACCCAGCGCGGTATCGCTTTTCCGCGCACCCATGTTCTGGAAACTTTGCTGGATTTGCTCAAGGTAAATGGCGTGGCGATTCCGCAGGACGTTGATGAGGCTTTTGAACTGACCCAATATGCAGTCCAGACGCGTTACCCAGGAGAATGGGAGCCGATTAACAAGAAAGAAGCTCGCCGGGCCTTGGAACGCGCCGCGCTGCTACTGGCCTGGGTAGAAGGACAAATTAATCCAGACTTCCGAAGTTTCTGAAAACTTCGGAAGTCTTCCAGGGAATACAATGCCTAGAAGAACGATCCAATTTTTGCCAGACCACTATTACCACATTTACAATCGTGGGCACA
>CAYGZL010000165.1:0-2441 GCA_964354345.1 uncultured Anaerolineaceae bacterium
AAGCTGGCCATTGCCCTCGGTGTAGATTTGGACCACGACCTGATGGCGAGTAAGCGCCTGGCGGTTGAGAAAGGTGAATTCGTTATCTTGCAACAACCTAGTCAGCGCCGCAAGCGAGGCATGGTCGATGAAGATGCCCGCGCTTTCGAGTACTGGATCGATGCCGCTCACACCGCCATGATGATCTATTCTGAAGATGGCGCCGGGCCGTGCGAGGTTTTTCTGCGTGAGAGTGGTTTGCGCCGGGATGGCACCTTCAAAGCCCTGATCCAGGCGCTGCTGAATGCCATCCCACGCACGCGCATCAAGGGTAAGTTCCTTTGACCTGAGGCGGAAACTGGAGAACATGCGTCTGGTGTTCTTCGATGATCTGACCGCGCCGGTGGAGGATGAAGTGAAACTGCCTGAAGGCGTACAGTTGCCAATGTGGGCAGGGAAGTCAGAATCGGAAGACGAAAGTGTGTAGTCAGGTTAAATCGGCTATAATAAAATTGTTGTCGAAACCAACCGATTACCCAGGCGAGAATTGGAAGCAACGCCATGTCCGATCTTCATCTAGATGACCAACTTGTAGAACAATTAGAACAGCTTGCCGCCCGGCGTTCGATGGATGTCAACGAGTTCCTGGCGGAAGCTGTGCGTAGCTATTTACGCCAAATCGAACAAGAGGCAATGCAGGAGAACATCACTGCTTTCTCTACGCTGCAAGCGGATCTGTTAAAGAATTACCGGAATGAGTATGTTGCCATTCACCAGGGCAAGCTGGTGGATCATGACAGCGATTTCCAGACGCTCCACAGCCGGATCCGTCGCCAGTTTGGCCGCCAACCGGTGCTGCTGCGCCATGTGAGTGCTGAGACCGAACGAACCTGGACTTTTCGCAGCCCCCGTTTCACCCGGCCGGCTCCATGAAAGCCGCTTACCTGTCCCAATATTTCCCGGCCTTTCCAAGCCTGCCGGTCAGGTTAGGTTACCCAGGGGAAGATCTGAGCCTGGGTCCACTGGATGCTCTGGTAGATACCGGTGCGGATGGCACACTCGTCCCATAAGGTTTGATCGATCGTCTGGGTGCACCGTTGATAGACCAAATCCGCGTTCGCAGCCAATGGGGCGAAACACATCTGGCTGGTCTTTATACGGTTGATCTGGGCATCGCTGATTTGCGCTTGCCAGCCGTCGAGGTAGTGGGCGATCCAGGGAACGAGATCATCCTGGGCCGGGATGTGTTAAACCGCTTGAGCATCCTGCTGGATGGGCCGAAGCGGGAAACAACACTAATGTGATGATGAACAATTCAGGTAAGTGAATCCTGCGGGGGAAAATGGCCATGTCGCCCTCATTGCCTCAACACTCCTTTCGCATTTACTACGGACCGGCCGATAATCCGCTGGAAAACTTTTACATACCCGCCTTATCGGTCAGCATGCAGTACGACCGTAGCGCGGGCTACTTCAGCTCCTCCGCCCTGGCGGTGGCCGCGGCTGGCGTGGCGCGCCTGATCCAGAACATCGGTCGTATGCGTTTGCTGGTGGGGGCTGAGCTGTCTGAGGCGGATGTGGATGCCATCCGGAAAGGATATGACCTGCAGGCGAAACTCAGCGAGCGTTTACTGGAACACTTCCCCGATCCCCAGGACGCGCTGCTGAAAGAGCGCTTATCGGTCCTGGCCTGGATGGTGGCGGGAGGCACATTGGAGATCAAAGTGGTGCTGCCCACAGACATGGATGGATTGCCCATCCCGGCTGCCCAAACCCAGGATTATTACCATCCTAAGTCAGGCATTTTTAATGATGCCGAAGGGAACCAGGTGGCGTTTTTGGGCAGTGTCAATGAATCCGAAACAGGTTGGAAGCATAATTTCGAGCAGTTTGCAGTTTACACTTCTTGGGGCGAAGGGAAATCCTACCTGCCGCTGGTGATCGATCGCTTCGAAGATCCTTGGAACGGCCGCGAGCCGGATTGGATTGCCTTACCCGTGCCCAAAGCGGTTGAGCAGCGCCTGCTCAAATACCGACCGGTTGAAGTGCCAGCATGCGATCCTCTCGAACCCAAACCGGTCGGTAAATCTTGTAAGGAAATCGAAAAACCGTATATCGCCGGTGGACCTCAAGCCGAGCGCATCTTGTTCCAGTTCTTGCGCGACGCACCCTATCTGCCAAACGCGGTTGAACTGGGGGCAGCCACCGCGGCGATCACACCCTGGCCGCACCAAGCAAAGAGCTAGCGTAAGCAACCGAAAGGCAAACTCAGCGATTCCTTAAAATCCTGGCAGCTCGCGATACTCAACCTTCACTTGCTGTCCCTCCACGCGCCACACGCGCTCGGCGAAACGCTCGATGAAGTAGCGATCGTGGACAACTGCCAAAACCGCGCCTGGGAAATTCGCCAGCGCCTGCTCGAACTGGGTGCGCGAAGGGATATCCAGGTGGTTGATCGGTTCA
>CAYGZL010000166.1:0-4175 GCA_964354345.1 uncultured Anaerolineaceae bacterium
CTCCCACGCGCAGGATGGCTGCCGGGGTGGTGAGCGCAATCTGACCGCCCTTTACCTGCACTAAACCATCATTAAGCAGGTCCGGATACGCCCCGTCGGGCAGCGGAACACTGGCTGGCTCAGCACGATCCTCGAGGTCAAACAGCCCGTACAGGCTCGTGGAGGCCTGGGAGGTACTGGCATGCACCCAGGCCGCTTGGATGATCGGCTCTGCCCGGGTGATCACGAACTTGCCTGCCACCTGAACCGGATCTTTTTTAAGCTGCGCCAGGCGCCTCAGGAAATCTTGCATGGGATAATCGTTCCATTCGATTTTATCGATCTCGAAGAGAGAGGGGGTATGCGCGGCAGCCGCTTCCTGACCGGCGTATATCAGCAAGGCTCCTTTGCAGAATGCCATGAAGGCCGTCCAGGCGAGGGCGGTCTCCCGGTTGGGCGCCAGTTTCTGGATGCGCCAGTTGTCGTGGTTTTCGACGCAGCGCATCTTGACATAATTGGCCGGATAAATCGCCTCCTGGAAGCGCAGCAGATCCAGGAAGCGCCGGGCGGGGAGCTTGCCTTGTACAGCCAGCCGGAAGATAGGCCAGATATCGTAATCATACAGGATATCGAAGGCGGCGAAGAGCTCACAATCCGAGACGCCCGAAAGTCCCACGCTGCGCCGGTGTTCAATAAAGCTGGCGTGTGTGCTCTCAGCCAGCCACACCGTCTTGGGATTGACCCGGGCAACTTCATCCCTGGCTTGTAGCCAGAAATCCAGTGGCACGATGGAAGCCACGTCACAGCGGAAGCCGTCCACGCCCAACTGCGACCACATCAACAGGCTGTCGATCAGGTAGCGGGTCAGGGCCGGGTTGGGGTGCTTCAGGTCAATTACATCGCTCCATGCCGGCACAGTCGTGAACGGATTTCCGTCTGCATCCTGGTGGAAGAACTCAGGGTGCTGTTGGAGCAGCACCGAATCGTGGGCGGTGTGGTTGTAGACCACGTCAATCCAGACCAGCAGTCCCAGGGCATGGGCGCTCTCGATCATCTTCCGGAAATCATCCAATGTCCCATAATCCGGGTTGACTGCGCGGTAATCCTGGATTGAGTAGGGGCAGCCCAGCGACCCTTTACGGTTCAATTTCCCGATCGGGTGGATGGGCATGAACCAGACCACGTCCACGCCCATGGCTTTCAGGCGTGGCAGGTCGGCTTCAACGGCACGGAAAGTGCCTTCTGGGGTGTGATTGCGGACATAGATCTCGTAGATCACGAGGTTGCGGGTGGAGGGTGGGGTATTCGGTGCCATGTGAATTCCTTTTATAATGAGTTCGAGATATTCTACCCGATCTTGAGTCTGTTATAGAAGCTTTCACCAATTAACCCAACTTAGCTGCTTGTACTTGAAGAACGTCAAGAAAGCATCGCGCAGCACAATCACCCTGGCTTTATGTGGGATCAAGTTCTTCTACGAGCGCACCTTGCAGCGGCAGTGGGCGACATTGGCACTGTTGCGCCCGCCGCAAGAGAAGAAGCTGCCGGTGGTGCTCAGCGTGGAAGAAGTGCGCCAGGTGCTGGAGCGGGTGCGGCGCTGGCGCTACCGGGCGTGCCTGAGCACCATCTACGCTTGC
Organism: uncultured Anaerolineaceae bacterium; assembly: GCA_964354345.1. Lineage (GTDB taxonomy): Bacteria > Chloroflexota > Anaerolineae > Anaerolineales > UBA4823 > CAYGZL01. The sequence continues at coordinate 1,617 of CAYGZL010000166.1, forward strand.
GGGTTACGCTTGCAGGAAGGCTTGCACTTACAGATCAGCCACATAGACGGAGCGCGCCAGTTATTGCATGTATGCCACGGCAAGGGTGGCAAAGATCGCTATGTACTGTTGCCCGAACCGGTGCTGAGAATGTTGCGCCAGTATTGGGCTACCCATCGCGATCCGGTCTGGATTTTTCCATCTACGCATCAGACAGTTAAAGGTCCAATGGATGCCAGTGGGCTACAGAGGGCGTTTCACGGTGCACTCCTGGATAGTGGCATCCAGAAACCGGCCACAGTACATACCTTGGGTCATTCATACGCCACCCATCTACTTGAAGCCGGGCTGAACCTGCGTTTGATCCAGGCTTACCTGGGACACGCTTCGCCCAACACGACTGCCATTTATACTCATCTCACCAAACCGAGCGAAGATCTGGCGATCCAGGCAGTCAATCGCGTGGTAGCGGGATTGTGGGATTAGAACTGGCCGATATCTTTCGCCAGTACGGTCCAGCTTATCGGCAGAAGTTCTCCGATCAAATCCTGCTTAGTCACCAGCAGGCCATGCGCGCCATCGAGCAGTGCCGCACGGAGGCCCTGGGTGGGCAGGTCTACACCTGCCCAGAATGCGGTCAAGTGCAGTTTAGCTACCATTCCTGCCGCAATCGTCACTGCCCCAAGTGCCAGAATGACAAGGCTCAGGAATGGTTGGAAGCACAAGAAGACTTGCTCTTGCCCGTGTCCTATTTCATGCTGACTTTCACCTTGCCTGCAGCTCTAAACGAAATTGCGCGCAGCAACCAGATTTTGCTCTACAATCTGCTATTTCGGGTTTCCGCTGCTGCCACACAGCATTTGGTAAACGATCCGCACTTTGTTGGCGGGCAGATCGGCATGGTGGGTATCTTGCATACCTGGGGACGCAATCTGGCCTACCATCCACATATCCACTACCTGGTTCCGGCAGGCGGCCTGGCGACAAATGCGCAGACCTGGCTGCCTGCCCGCCAGGATTTTCTGCTGCCGGTCAAGGCGCTCTCCAAAATATTTCGCGGCAAGTTCCGGTAGGCCTTGCAAAAGACCGCCCTCTTCCCGCAGATTCCTGCCAGGGTCTGGCAGCAGGATTGGGTCGTTCACTGCAAGCCGGTGGGGAATGGGCGCACGGCCCTGAAATACCTGGCCCCCTACGTTTTCCGCGTTGCTATTAGCAACCGCCGCATGGTCAAGCTGGAAAACGATCAAGTTACTTTTCGTTACCGGACTACTGATACTGGCCAACTCAAGCTATGCACCCTTTCTGCTGAAGAATTCATCCACCGTTTCTTGCAGCACGTGCTGCCCAAAGGTTTTGTCAAGGTGCGCTACTTTGGCTTCTTTGCGCCTTGCTGACGTAAATGCCTGGCTGCGTTGCGCCAACCGCTCGAACAGAAATATCCGGAGAACCTGGAAGCATTTGAAACCACACCAGACCCAGTCGATTCAGATCCCCAACCAAAACCGATATGCCCAAACTGCGGTCAGCCGATGCTACTACAACGGACTATTCAGCCCACTGGACGCTGCCCACCATGAGTCGCATTGGTTTCTCCCGTCTTATTTTTCTGGATGCTCGATTTCTGTCTTGCACCCAGGCTTCGATTCGCCTCGGCCCTAGAACAATCCACCCAAACTGCTTTTTCGCCACATTTCTGGCTTGTGCTAACTGGCTTTTTGGTTGTACAATGGATGCATAGCTATCTGCAAGAAAGCGGTTTTGACCTGGCAGAGTGCCTTAAATTCCAAATAACCTGTTAACTCGGCTAAGACGGCTTAGTTCAACTCGGTTTGATGTGGCGGCGCAATGTACCGATGTTTGGACATTCACCCTTTCCGCCACATCAAACCTTAATTAGTTGTATCGAAGTTTGTACGTTCACCCTTTCCGCCACATCAAACCTTAATTCGTTAGGCAGCAACCCCAGATGGAGGTTCAGATATGGTGAAACATGAGCAACGCGACTGGTCACACTTCGCTCTTCTTCTCGTCGATGTTCAGCAGAGCTTCTGGCCGGCGCGTGGCAGGCCGGACTTCCCCAACTTCCCTGCGAACGTAGCGCGCCTGTTGACTTTGTGCCGGACCGAAGGGCTGGACATAATCCATGTGCGCTCAAGGTTCAAGCCGGACAAGTCCGATTGGATGCTCATGTACCGCCTGCGGCGCGTGCCCGTCAGTCATCACCCCTGCGTAGCTGGGAAGGAGGGAGAAAAGCCGGTATCCTTTGCAGCTAGTGAACCTGGGGAGCTGGTTATCTTCAAGCAGACATTCGATGCACTTCATACGCCAAAGCTGGTTTCCTATCTGCGCGAGAACGACAAACGGGTCATCTTGGTGGCAGGGCTGCTTACTTCGGTTTGCGTCTTGTTCACAGCAGCATCGGCTGCCCAACTTGGTTTCCTCGCAGCCGTGGTAGAGGACTGCTGTGCTGACAGCCCGGAGAAGCACGATCGCACGCTGGATGAGTATCAGTTCATGTTTGACCGAACAACCACGGATGCCATCCCCGAGCAGCACTCCAATTGGCTCGCAGCTTTGGCA
>CAYGZL010000167.1:0-1505 GCA_964354345.1 uncultured Anaerolineaceae bacterium
AGCAGATCGCGCCGAGTTCGGTACTCAATATAAGGTTCACCCTCAAGTAACCAATCGATTGGAGTGTTCATTTTGCAGGCCTCAGCTTTCAACGCAACCCGGGATCATCCCTGTTGAGAAATGTCTCGCTGCAATACAGCCGACACAGCCACCCTGGTTGCACCACCTTTCTTGAAGCGAAAGTCACAATGATCTGCGCCTTCAGCCAGGGTCTGGGTACGTATCAACCCCCATCCAAGAGCTTCGCTGTACAGGATATCCACCGGGCAAATGTAAGGGGCAAGTTCCGGTGCGCCGTGTTTTGCCAGGAATTTACATGAGCCGCATTCCCAATAATCCACACCGTAATCAAAGGTTTTTCCATCCCCTTCAACAAAATCGTAGATATAATCTTCAGGATATTCGCGCTGGTGGCTTTCGCCTGCCCGTTGTTTCAAACGCTTCAAATATCTCCCGGAAAAGTTCATCGGGGTGAACAAACGAAGCAAGAATGCCGGAGATGTTTTTATAAAAGCACGACCAATCGCATAGATCAGTTCACCGGTTTGCTCCACCGTTCTGCTGTGAGCTTTACTGACACGATAGAGCGCCAGCAGCATGGCGGTAAAAACGAGAAACTCAGTGAAAGGGTGCTTCCCGCCGATGTAGGGCAGCTGGGGGATCAAACGCCCAAATTCCTGGCGCGTCTCTGTCATCAGCAGCGCAATATTTTCGCCAGCGAAAGCTTTTTCCAGCACAGAATGAACAGAGCGCACAATCAGGTCGAACATCCACAAAAAACGGCGTTTTCGCTGCAGGTAATAATCGGCTGGATCGGGCATAGCCACTCACTTTCTTGTCAACCGGTAGTGGAAGATGCCAATTCCCTTTGCCAGGGCCGGGATAAAGCGTAACCAATTCGAGGCGCCCAGGCGCGGTTCGGGCTTATCGTAATAATACCAGCGGTCTAGCAGTTGCAGCCCCCAGCTTTCAAGCTCCTCCGGAGCCTTTGCATCCCACTGGATGCGAACGCCGGAGCGTTTCAGCACAGAACTGGAAAGATTGTGCAGCCTGGAAAGCAGGGGACCGGTGGCATCCAAAACCAATTCCCCGGCTGGGAAGCGCTCTGCTATTGCAGTAATCATCGGTCTAACCACAGCTGTGCTGAAGTAAGGGAACACGCCTTCGGCCAGAAAGATGACCGGCTTGTTGATCCTTTCAACTTCATCAAGCCAGGAAGTCTCCAGCATGGACTGGGCGATGGTTTGACAGCGTTCCGTGTCTGGAAGAACCGTACGGCGCAGGTCAATCACTTCGGGGAGATCGACACCGAGCCAGCGGCATTGCCCATCATCCAGGCGTTCAAAGCGCGTATCCAGTCCGCAGCCCAAATCCACCACCAACCCGCCAGGATGATTTGCCAGGAAAGTGCGAGCAAACACATCAAACTGGCGGGCGCGCATACAGGTATATAAAATATCGTCCCCACCCAGCCCCATCAGGAAATCACGGGTCCCGCCCAGGGC
>CAYGZL010000168.1:0-2001 GCA_964354345.1 uncultured Anaerolineaceae bacterium
GTGTGATCGAATTTCAACTACCCGAAATAAATCATCCTCGCCGGATTGATCTACGGGTGAGGGCAAGGATGGGCGACATCCTGAGTGAGAATACCTGGTCGTTGTGGATTTATCCGACTGGATTTTGGGAAAGGGTGGCGCCGTTTACTTTTATGGATCCGCAGGGATGGCTGGAAGATTTACCCGCGCTATTGACAGATCAACGGATGCCTGAGTTAGATAAAGGTGTTGTCCTGGTGAGTACAGGTTGGACTCCTGAGACAGTAGAATTATTAGCTAAGGGTGGAAAGGTTTTATTACTACAAGGGGCAAGCAGTCCGCCTGGTCTCTTAACGACGGTACGACTGCCTTTCTGGCGAGAGGCATTGAAGTTCGTTGAACCGCACCCAGCCTGGGGAGATTACCCACATGAACAGAATCCGGGGATGCAATTCTATGGATTAGCTACCGATTGCGCCCTGGCGGGTGAGGGTGAGGTTCGCTGGGGTGAGATGGGTATTCAACCAGCGCGAAGAAATAGGCGGGCTGCGCATAGGCAATATTCGGCATCCTTGAGTAACCGACATTGGCTACGCCAGCCGCTCTTGCGCCGGCTGGACATGCGCGGGATGGAGTTGCACGATTACGTAGTTGAATACACCAATCATCAAGGAGGCAAGTTGATTGTCTCTACACTTCGTTTTCAAGGAGGGTTGGGCGACCAGCCATCCGGTTTACGAAATAACCTGGCCGCCCAATATTTACTGGCGCAATGGATCAATTACCTGGCGCGTTCAAACTGATCAGCAGCGAAAACCAGGAATAAATAAGTCGCTGCCCCGCTGATGACATATTCGGATTGTTGCCATAGAAATGGAAAAGGTTGCTTAAGCTCAGGGAAATTGGGACGTACCAGGTTTGGACCTGAGGCAACGCCCCCGGGGATGTAGGACCAGTCGGCGCGGTTCTGTCCATAGGCGACAATCAGGGATTGGGCGCCGACACCTGAGACGAGTGAAGTGCTGGAGCCCGGGTGGATACCGAGAACATAATCCAGCGCTCGGGTGACTGACTCGCGTTTAAACAGGTCCGGGAATGCACGCTGCAAGTAATAGGCTTGAACACCATGTTGCTGAATGTCCCAACCGACGCCCCAGACCTGAGGATGGAAGGGTACGCCAAAGGGATTGCTGGCTAAATCAACCTTCACTTCAAGCTGGTAAACCTGTATTCGTTGATACAGGTTGGCTGCGAAGACAGGGTCATTCAACTCAGGTAAAACGCGCCCGAGAGTCCAGCCTAATTCACCAGGATAGGATTGGATTACAGGCCAACCAGCTTTGAGCTGGTCGCCAAAGCGCGGCTCATGAGTAGTCAAGAGTAACTCAACAGCGGCGATGATTTCCTGGATTGCTGAGTGCCGGGGAACATAGCAGTTCGGTTCATCAACTGGAGGCAGGCGGTGTTCTTTGTCCCACACAGCCAGGGCGGTGGTGAGGGCCTCCGCAGCCAGCTCAACATACCATCCTCGGAGAACACGGCTGGCGGCCGCCAGGGCGGTGACGACAAGATACTCGAGCGCGGTATTGCGGTTCGTGAATGCCCAGCGGTCGTCGTATGACCTGCTGGGGAGAACGCCAGCACCTTCTACGGGTGGTTTCGGGTTATCAATCCGGTTATCTGTCATCGAGGCGGTATCGCCAAGTAAGGTGTAGTGGTAAAGGGTAGGTTCGATAATGCCGATAAAACTGTGCCCGGGGTCGTTAGGAGTGCGTGTGGCATGGTAACCGGAAAGCAGGTTTTCGACGCCGTGAGCGACTTGTTGAACGAGGTCGGGAATGCCATCGGGTTGGTGAAGAATGACCAGGCGTTGATCGGTTTGAACAGTGGTCTGGTCGCTTGTTATACCGAATTCCTGGTAAGCCAGGGCAAGAATCCAGATGGTCATCGCCTGCGAGCCAGCCGCCAGGTCAAAATCGCCGGCGTCATGCCAGCCACCGCGATCGAGATGAGGAATGTGTT
>CAYGZL010000169.1:0-22930 GCA_964354345.1 uncultured Anaerolineaceae bacterium
GTGGTGACGAAAGATGTGGCAGCCGGGGCGATCGTGGCTGGCAACCCGGCACGATTCTTACGATGGGTAGAGGATGATGAATAATCCAATTCCGTTAGTTGACCTGCGGGCTCAGTATGAGCCGCTGAAGGATGAAATCCGGCATGCGTGGGACGAGGCGCTGAGCAGTATGCGCCTGTTCCTGGGACCTAACGTCCAGGCTTTCGAGGGCGAATACGCGGCGTATCTGGGGGTGGAGCAGGCGATCGGGGTGAGTGACGGCACGACCGCCCTGCACCTGGCGCTGCGCGCCTGTAATGTGGGAGCGGGGGACGAGGTGATCACGGTGTCGCACACGTTCATCGCCACGGCGGAGGCGATCCTGCTGGCTGGCGCCCGACCAGTGTTCGTGGATATTGATCCGCTGACCTACACGATGGATCCGGCCCAACTCGAGGCGGCCATTACCCGGCGAACGCGGGCGATTATCCCGGTGCACCTGTATGGCCAGTGCGCGGATATGGATGCAATAATGGAGATTGCGCGCCGGCACAACCTGCCGGTGATCGAGGACGCCTGCCAGGCGCATGGGGCGATCTACAAGGGACGACGGGCGGGTGGGCTGGGAACGCTGGCGGCTTTCAGCTTTTATTTCAGCAAGAACCTGGGAGCGTACGGCGAAGCGGGGATGGTGACCACTAATGATGCGGAGCTGGCGCGCAAAGTACGCATGATGCGCGATCACGGCTCTGAGAAACGCTACTATCATGAGATGCTCGGCTGGAACGGGCGGCTGGATGAGCTGCAGGCGGCGGTGCTGCGAGTCAAACTGCCCCATCTGGAGCACTGGAACGCACTGCGCCGGCAGCATGCGGCGACTTACCAGCGGGCGCTGGCGGGGAGCGGGGTGCAGACGCCCCACGCGGCGGCCTACAACCAGCATGTCTATCACCTGTATGTGATCCGCCTGGCGCAACGCGAAGCGCTGCGCGCCTGGCTGAATGAGCGGGGGATCGGCACTGGAATCCATTATCCGGTACCCACCCATTTGCAGCAGTCGTTTGCATCAGCCGGATATGCGTTGGGGAGCCTGCCGGTGACCGAGCAAGTGGCGGGTGAAGTCCTCTCGCTGCCGATGTATCCAGAGCTCACGGATGAGCAAATCAAAGGGGTGGCTGCGGCGATCCGGGAATTTGTGGTATAAATAAAATAGCTTATTCGATTCGAGGGTAATGATGGAGTTAAGGGAATTTCTGGCGCCTATCACCAGGTGGTGGTGGTTGATTGCGGCAGCGATGATTGTGGCAATGGGCTTCAGCCTGGTGGCGGTGATGAACCAAGATCCGATCTACCAGACATCGACCACGCTATTAATCGGAAGCGCCATACAGAATCCAAACCCTGACATCAATAATTTATATTTAAGCGAGTCGTTAGCGACAACCTATGCCGACGTGGCGCAGCGTGAGCCGGTGCGCGAGGGGACAATGAAAGTGTTGGGGCTGACCTGGCTGCCCAGCTACGTGGCACAGCCGGTAGCGCAGACGCAACTGCTGCAAATTATTGTGACCGATACCGACCCGGCGCGAGCACAGGCGGTGGCGAACGAGCTGGCACAGCAATTGATCTTGCAATCTCCGACCAACCGACCCGGTGTAGCACAACGCCAGGAGTTTATCAATAAACAGCTCGACGATCTGGAGGTTAAAATCCAACAAACCCAGAACGAGCTCGACGCCCGGCAGACGGAGCTTTCGAACCTGGTCAGCGCGCGGCAGATCGCGGATGTACAAAACCAGATCGCAGCGCTGCAAAACAAGCTGTTGACTTTGCGAGATAACTATGCCAGTTTGTTGGGAAACTCTGAACGGGGCGCGATCAACAGCCTGACTGTGATCGAGCCAGCCGGCTTACCAAGCGCGCCGGTGGGACCGAACAAGGTGCTGTTGATCCTGACGGCTGCAGTGTTTGGCGCGGCGATCGCAGTGGGGGCGGCCTATTTATTGGAATACCTGGATAACACCTTGAAATCCCCGGAGGAGATCAAACGACTGACTGGCCTGCCGGTTTTGACTGGCATTCCGATCATCACGGGGGAGCACTACTCAGACAAACTGGTCACGGTCAAATCACCGCTGTCGCCGATCACCGAATCCTACCGCTCGCTGCGCACCGGCATCCAATTTTCAATGGTAGACCGGCCCGGGAATATGGCTCTGCTGATCAGCAGCCCCAACCCTTCGGAAGGCAAGAGCATCACTGCGGCTAACCTGGCGGTCGTGTTAGCGCAGGCGGAAAATCGGGTTTTATTAATTGACGCCGATCTGCGCCGGCCCGTGATTCACCGGATTTTTGCGCTGCAAAACCGATATGGACTGACAGACCTGCTAAAAAGTGCACGCTTTGAGGATCCAGATGGCAGGTTAGACGAATCGATTAACCAACTGGTCCAAAAAACGCCAATCGATGGCTTGCTTGTGCTGACGAGCGGCCCAATCCCGCCGAATCCGTCGGAGCTGCTCAGCTCACAGAAAAATAAGCAGCTTCTGGAAGCCCTGACCAAGCGGTTCAATTACGTGATAATTGACTGTCCACCGCTGCTGGTGGTGACGGACGCGATGGTGTTAGGCAATCAGGTGGACGGGGTTATAGTGGTCATTGACGCGGACAACACACCCAAAAACCAACTCAAGCAATGTGTGGACGGGCTGCGCGAGGCGAATGCCAACCTGTTGGGCGTGGTGGTCAACCGTCTTTCGACCAAGATGGATGGCTACTATAACTATTACTCTTATTACTACTCACGCAGGTCCGGGAATGGTCAATATGGCTACTCGGCGAGCGACGTCCCGGCCAAGGGAAAGCGGGGAATATTTGGTTCCACACACCAGACGCAAGGCTCAGAAGCCAAGAAATCCCAACCGAAAGAACCAAAACCGCAGTCCTGACCGGTAAAGTTCTGCAGCGAGATCTACTCAACCCTCTGTTCCATGGGACGGAGGGTTTTTCGTTGCAGGAAGCAAGAGGGGGAGGGTCACTTGAAAAGTAGAGCCACGCCCCACTTCGCTGTGGACATGGATCTCGCCTATATGGGAACGGGCGATCCATTGGGCAATCGCCAGACCCAGACCCGTGCCAGACGAAGATTCTGAGGCATCCTGGTCGCCGTTCGCGGGTCGCGTGCGCGCCCGGTCCACCTGATAATAACGATCAAACACACGCGGCAGGTGTTCGGGGGCAATCCCCGGGCCACTATCGGTGACGCGCACCCAGGCAAGCGGAGCATCCGCGGCGAGGTCGGAGCCTGTTTCTACTTGAACGCGCTTCTCGGGACCGGTGATGTATTTAATCGCATTCTCGACCAGGTTGGTGATCATTTGCGCCAGGTATTGGCGGTCGCCATAGACAAACACTTCGGGCAGTTCGCCGGCAGACAGGTTGACTTGAGATTTGGCTGCCAGCGGCGCCAGACGCTCAATCACTTCCAGGGTGACATCGCTCAAATCCAGCGGCTCTTTTTTCAAGGCAATCTGACCGGCATCCATGCGAGTTAAGGTGAGCAGATTGTTGACCATGCGAATCATAAACTGATTTTCGGAATGGATGACCGTAAGGGCGCGCTCGTACTCGGCGGGCGTCCGGCGATTACCCAGGGCGCGGCTGGTTTCCAATTCGACGATTGTCAGGGGGGTGCGAAGCTCGTGGCTGGCGTCGGCGATGAACTGGCGCTGGCGCTCGAAGGCAATTTGCAATCTGGCAAGCATTTGATCAAAGGTATCCGCCAATTCGCCCAGCTCATCTTTGCTGTGCAGGTTTAAACGCATGCTGAGATCAGTTTCACCGATAATGCGGGCGGCGTGGGTGATCGTCTTCACAGGGCGCATGGCACGGTCAGCCAGCCAGAAGCTGCCAACCAGGGCAATCCCCAGGGTTGAGAAAACGCCAAGGATTAAGGAGATGAACAAGCGCGGGAGCTGGTGGTTCGGATCGACCGGGCTGCCGAGAAGTAGGAGACCCTGTAATTGCTCATTCCGAGCCAGGGGGGCGCTGGCGAAGACATACTCAATCCGCTGAGGCGTACTGGCGGATGCGGGAATAACCTGCGGATCGAAATAAAAACCAGGCGCAACGCTCTGCGGCGATAGCCCGACCAGGTTTTGAATTTCAACGGGGGTGAGCGACCCCCAACTCTGAGCCACAGAACCATCCAGGGAGAAAATCGCCAGGATGTCGCCTTGCTGGAGCAAGGCTTCGCCGGGCTGAACGCCACCTGGTGCAAGAAAGGGATCAATGGAAATTTGGGCGCGTTCTGCAAAGCGAAAAAAAACTGCCAATCTTTGAGTCTTATAGCCCAGGCGATCGACGGCGATCGAACGCAGCTCACGCGCCTGGCGCAGGTAAATAAATGCGCTGAAGGTAAACAAAACCAGACCGAGGATCAGGACAAACCACCCCACCAGGCGAAAGCGAACACTGTGAAGCAGTTGGGAAATCCGATTTAACAAAGCCTTCACCCTGTACAGAGACGGTATCCGTAACCCCGCACGGTCTCGATCAGCTTGACCTCACACGGGTCGTCGATCTTACGACGCAAGCGGCGAATATAGACATCCACGACATTGGAGATGCCTTCGTAATCATAACTCCAGACATGGCTCTCCGCCATTTCACGGGTAATCAACCAGTTTGGATTGCGCATCAAGTATTCCAACAAGGCATACTCTTTGGCAGTCAGGTCGATGGGACGACCGTTGCGGGTGACGACATGCGTGGCGGGATCAAGAACCAGGTCAGCGACGACGAGAAGGCCAGACTTGTTGGGCGAATCACGGCGCAGGAGGGCTCTCAGGCGGGCACGCAACTCGCCCAATGAAAAAGGTTTGACCAGGTAATCATCGGCGCCACTATCCAGGCCATGAATGCGGTCTTCGACAGTATCGCGAGCGGTGAGTATGAGGATGGGGGTTTTGATCCGTTGTTGACGCAGGTCGCGACAGACCGCCAAACCATCCCGTTTTGGGAGCAGGATATCCAGGATGATGGCGTCATAGGCGGTCATTTCAGCCAGTTCTTGACCTTCAATCCCATCATAGGCGAGATCAACGGCGTAACCATCTTCTTCCAGGCTGGCTTTGAGCGAGGCGCTCAAACGTTGATTATCTTCGATTAATAAAAGGCGCATAAGATGATTATATTCGGATCAGATGAAAACCAGATGACGAATGACAAGAATAAACCGGCTTCACTTTCATCGGATTGTCATCTTCCCTTGAGATAATGGACAAGGTTAAGATTATCTAGCCAATATTGAAGCTTGCTCGGAGTATTGAGGATTTCTGCGGGAGAGAAAGATGAAAAAGATTTTATGGATTGTGGTCATTCTCCTGGTGGTTGGCGGGGGAGGGTTTTTCGGTTATCGAGCGCTGGCTGGCAACCAAACCTCGACTACTACGGATGTACAAACCGCCCAGGTTACCCTCGGCAGGGTAGCGGCGACGATTAACGCGGCAGGAACCGTTCGCTCAGGGCAAAGCGCCATCATAAGCTGGCAGACAAGCGGCAAAGTGGGGGAAGTGAAAGTTAATTTAGGCGACCAGGTTCAGGAGGACCAGGAGCTGGCGACGCTTGATCAAAACGCCTTATCGGCAGCGATGATCAACGCCCGGCAAAGCCTGATCAACGCCAAAAAGGTGCTGGATAACCTGTTGAATACCAAGCTCCAACAGGCGCAGGCGCTCCAGACCGTGGTGGATGCGCAGAGTGCGCTGGGTGGCCTGAAGCAAGGCGCGGCAGAGAAGAGCAGCCAGGCACAATTAAACCTGGCGAAGGCTGAACAAGCACTCGTCGATGCCCAAAAAAAGCGGAATGCGATGAATTATCCCCATTCAACCGATCTGCTGGTCATCCAGAACGCTGAAACGAACTATCAGATGGCCAAAAAAGCCTATAACGAGGCTTTGAAAGCGTTTAACATGGTTGACCATAAAGCGCTGACGGATCCGGAGCGAGCGCGAGCGCTAAAAAATTTATTGGCGGCCAAGCAAAAAATGGACAGCACATTGACCACTTACAACTGGTATCTGCTAAAACCCAGCGCTAACGATATCGCACAGGCGGATGGCGTACTTGCCATGGCAGAGGCCAACCTGGCCAAGGCGCAGGCAGATTGGGAGGCGCTGAAAAACGGGCCAACATCCTCTGAAATCACTCTGGCGGAAGCCAGGCTGGCTGACGCCCAGCGGGAGTGGGCTCTGCTGAAGAATGGCCCCAGTGCTGACGATGTCGCCGCAGCTCAAACCGCGGTGGATGTAGCCCAAGCTACTTTGGACCAGATGCACTTGCTGGCGCCTTTCGCCGGGACGATTACAGATTTAACCGTCAATGTAGGGGACCTGGTCAACTCAGGTAAACAAGCTTTCCGGATCGATGATCTCTCGGCGATTTTTATTGATCTACAGGTTGCGGAAGTAGATGTCAACAGCCTGAAAGTTGGCCAACCAACCAGCATGACCTTCGACGCGATTCCCAACCAGCAATACCAGGGGAAGGTTACCAAAGTTGGAACGATCGGAGCAGTATCTCAAGGCGTAGTGAACTATCCGATCACGGTGCAAATTCTCGACCTGGATGAGAATGTCAAGTTTGGGATGACGGCGACTGTGATTATAACGATCGCCGAGCACAGCAATGTGCTGGTCGTACCGAACCAGGCGATCCGAGTGAGTGGGAGCCAGCGGACGGTGGTGATCCTGTTCGATGGCCAACAAATATCTGTACCAGTCACAGTGGGCTTGATGAATGAGACGATCAGTGAAGTGTCAAGCGACCTGTTGAAAGAAGGCGATGCAGTGGTGGTTTCAGCATCCAGCGCAGTACAGACGAATAATAACAACCGCAACCGGCCATTTGGCGGCGGTTTTGGCGAATTTATGCCATAGAATAAGGAGGCAGTATGAAAAAGGTTCTACTTGTCCTGTTAGCGGTTCTCCTGGCCGCAGCGACCGGCGCAGGCGGTTTTTATGGGGGTATGACGTATGGTACGAACACGGAACGTAACCAGGCGAACCAGATTCAAGCGGATTTCTTCAGACAACGCGGTGGTATGCCGGCTGGCACGCCGGATGCGAACAACCTGCAAAGACGGGCGGCTGGCTTTGGCGGCGGTGGTGTGAATGGGCAGGTGAAAAGCATCAGTGGGAATACGCTGACTATCAGCACCGGGCAGAACGAAACTAAGGTAACGCTTAGCGCTACAACCCAGATCCTAAAGACGGATCCGGCAGTGACTGGCGATCTCCAAGCGGGTGAGCAGGTGCTCATAACCGGCGAAAGGGACGCGAATGGAAACCTCACCGCCATCCAGATTTTAATTATGCCCGGAACACCAGCCACCCCGGGGACAACGCCGTAATATGATCGAAGCAGTTAACCTGACTAAAACCTACCGTTTGGGAAGCGTGGATGTTCACGCATTATGCGGCGTTTCCTTCCGGATAGAGCGGGGCGAGGTGGTGGCGATCATGGGGCAGTCAGGCTCTGGAAAAAGCACCCTGATGAACGTCTTGGGTTGTCTGGACCTGCCGACCAGCGGCCAATATTTTTTCAATGGAAAGAATATGGCTGAGTTGAACGATGACCAACTGGCTGAGGTGCGCAACCGACAGATCGGCTTTGTCTTCCAAACATTCAACCTGTTGCCCCGGGCAACGATCCGCCGCAATGTCGAGCTGCCGGTTTTATACAGTGGACTGTATGACCGAAAGCTAGCCAAAAACGCTGCGCAACGAGCCGATGAAATATTGACTGCGGTGGGGCTGGGGGATCGTCTGTCGCACCGACCGCTCGAGCTTTCCGGTGGTGAGCAGCAACGTGTGGCGATCGCCCGCGCCCTGATCAATGAGCCCGGCCTGATCCTGGCAGATGAACCGACCGGCAACCTGGATACGAAAACCGGTGCAGAAATCATGCATATCCTGTTGGGCTTAAACCAGGCGCGGGGGATTACCCTGGTTTTGGTCACTCACGATCCTACCGTTGCGGCACATTCACAGCGCGTTATCCATCTCAAAGATGGTTTAATTGTGAACGATTAAAGCCATGATTATTTACCAGAATTTACGCGAAGCACTAGAGAGCCTGAACGCCAATAAATTGCGCTCGATGTTAACCATCCTGGGAATTGTGATCGGCGTCGCGGCAGTGATCGCGATGCTGTCGATCGGGCGCGGCGCGCAAAGTGCGATCACCTCCCAAATCGAAAGCATTGGCACCAACCTGGTGTATGTAACGCCGGGAGGCACGAGCCAGGAGGGTGTTATGGGCGCTCAAGGAACCGCCGGGACGCTTACGATCGAGGACGCCAATGCCTTAACCGGCCTGGCCGGGGTCGTTTCAGTTTCGCCGGAGGCCGATGGACGTGCCCAGGTAGCCTACTTAGGGCAGAACACCAACACACGCCTGGTCGGTGCAACCTCCAACTACCAGAATGTGCATAGTGTAACAGTAGCTGACGGCGCGTTTATTACGGATGCCAACCAGGTCTCACGTTCCTCCGTAGTTGTGCTGGGCAGCGGAGTGGCGACCACCTTGTTTGGGAATACCGTAGGCGTGGTTGGGCAGAGTATCCGAATCAATGGACAACCCTATCGGGTGGTGGGCGTGCTGGCCAGCAAAGGCGGCACCGGGTTTATGAACCAGGACGACCAAGTGTTCGTGCCGCTTTCTACGGCGCAAACGCGGCTGGTAGGACAGGGACGCTTCCGAGGGGCGAGTGTGGTCAGCCAGATCAGCGTCAAGGCAACAAATGCGAATATCGTCCCGGATGTGGTTACCGCGGTGACGGAGATGATGCGCACCCGCCACCGGACCACGGTCGACAGCGATGATTTTTCGGTGACCAGCCAGCAAGACGCCATCGGAGCGGTCACCCAGATAACAAACACATTGACTATTTTCTTAGGCGGCATCGCAGGCATCTCCTTGATGGTAGGGGGGATTGGGATCATGAATATCATGCTGACGACTGTTTCAGAGCGAACGCGAGAAATTGGGCTACGCAAAGCGATCGGAGCACGGCGGCGGGATATCCTGGTACAGTTTCTGGTCGAGTCGAGTGTATTGAGCCTGTTGGGCGGGATTATTGGGGTGATGGTGGGCTGGTTGATTTCCCTCTTGATTGGACAGATCCAACTTGGCGGAAGCGCGATTACGGCGGTGGTGGGAGTAGATAGCGTCCTGCTGGCGACATTATTCTCGATGGGGGTGGGTCTTTTCTTCGGGATTTATCCCGCGACGCGCGCCTCGCGCTTGCAGCCGGTAGAAGCCTTGCGATATGAGTGATTGATGTTAAAATGATCCTGTCTTGACAGGATCAGCGTGATCCTCACCGGGGGCAATGACAACTGCATTGCTGAGGAGAATTTTCGATTCACTTTATTATAAAGAGGTATCCAAATGAAACTAAAAATCATGGATGTTGAACGCATCACCGTGCATGTCCCCTACACCCCGCGCAGCCAGTTTTGGTGCGCGCGGGAACAGTACCAGTGGGATATCAGCGAGGTGCTGCGCATCACCACGGACGTGCCCGACCTGGTGGGGTATGGGGAAACGATGCCACACTACACGTGGGGGCGCGTCTCCGAGGCGGCGATCGAGCGAGTAAAGGGCCATAACCCGGCTGATTACCTGGGGGATGACACACTCGGCGCTGGCCTGCAGATGGCGATCTATGATGTGGTTGGCAAAGCGCTGGGAGTGCCGGCATACCGGCTGTTCAACCTGCCCAAGGTGCGCGAATGGTGCCCGATTGCGTGGTGGAATGTGGATATGTCGCCGGAGGATTTCGCCGCCGAGGCGCAGGAGGCGGTGAAGCGCGGCTATGCCTCGCATAAAGTCAAAGCCCGACCGTGGTGGGACATCTACGCGATCGTCGAGGCCATCCGGGCAGTCACACCGGCTTATTACCACATCGATCTCGATTGGAACCAGATGCTGGCCAATCAAAGCAACGCCGCGCCGGTACTCACCCGCCTGGATCAGTATGATATTGTGGCGCTATATGAGTCACCGATCATGCAACGCGACATAGAGGGGTTGCGGATGCTACGATCAAAGATCAAAAAGCCGATCGCGTTGCATTTTGGAGATCCGCCTTTCCCGAGCGCAGTGCGGGGTGAGGCGTGCGATGGCTTCGTAATCGGCGGCGGGATTGGCAGTGTGTTGGGGCAGGGTACGCTGGCGGCTGCGTTTGACAAGCCTTTCTTCTTACAAATCGTGGGCACGGGCATCACCACAGCCCTGTCGCTGCACCTGGGGGCGGTGCTGCCGATGGCGCAGTGGCCGGCGGTCAACTGCCTGAATATCTACAGTGACGACCTGCTGACGACGCCGCTCACCATCCAGGGAGGGTATGCCCGCACACCGGAAGGCCCTGGTTTGGGGATTGAGGTGGACGAAGAGGCGTTGGTACGCTTTAAGATGGAGCCGCCGTACCAGTTGCCGCGCATCCGCCAGCTTCTGCTGATCGAGTGGCCGGATGGGCGCAAGCGCTATTATGCCAATATCTCACAGTGCTGGACAGACGCCTATCATGGTAATTTCCCGATCCATGAGCGCGGGGCGCATCTGCTGCCACTCCCCGATGACGGGACACAAGAGTGGAAAGAGCTGTACAGGCGGGCGGAACAGGCACCGGTGTTTGAATAATTTTTAATCTAGTTGATGTGAATTGCTCCGCAATCCACATCAACTAGATTTGAAATGAAGCGAGAAAATATGAATTACGGAGAATTAACTTCTAGTCAAATACCTGAGCTGGCGAATAAAGTGGTGGTGCTGCCAATTGGCTCGCTCGAGCAGCACGGTCACCACCTCCCAATGTTAACCGACTCGCTGATCGGTGGCGAAATCGTGCGACGGGCTCAGGCGGAGCTGGGTGACGAGGCGCTGTTTCTGCCCATGCTGTGGGTGGGCTCATCAGACCATCATTTCGGCTTGCCAGGGGTAATTAGCGCTGGAAGCGACACCTATACGCAGCTCCTGATCGATATTATTGAAAGCCTGATCACGCATGGATTCCGGCGCATCCTGCTGCTCAACTCGCACGGTGGCAACGGTGGACCGGCCAGCAACGCCATCAATCAGGTGCAAATCCGCCACCCCAACCTGCCTGATCTGTGGCTGGCGTTGGCATCCTGGTTCGCGGTGGCAGGAGAGCAAATTGCCCAGATCGCCTCCTTGCAGCAGAAGCATGTCACGCACGCCTGCGAGCTGGAGACGAGCATGATCCTGTACCTGCGCCCCGAGCTGGTCAAGATGGAGGCGGCGCGCGGGGCGAGTTTCCCGTTCGATTCAGCCTTCTGGTCGGCGGATTCAAGCGGAGCCAGCCGCATCACGGTGGCGCGCACCCTGCCGCAAGCCAGCCGCAGCGGCGCGCTCGGCCATCCGGAACTCGCCACGCCTGAGAAAGGCGCTGAGTTGTTCGAGGTGGCGACGCGCGAGGTGGTGGCATTGATCCGTGAGTTCGCCGGCTGGAAGGCGTATGAACCGCAATAGTTTTTCTTTATGTTGTTTGGTTTGCGTGGCAACCCGAACAACATAAAGCTACTTAACCAAAGGAACTTGAAGCCATGACAGCCAAAGTAGAATTGCATAACGGCACACCCACCCTGATCCTGGACGGTCAACCAGCCTTCGATGGACTGATGTGGGGATCGGCGCCAACGATCGATAAATACCCACTGAAAGAATGCGCCCGCTACTACGGGGAGGCCGGGATTCATCTGTATGCTTTTGATATCGGTTCACAGGGTTCGCCAGCTGAATGGTGTGGTCCGCGTGCGGGCCTGGCTGGGGATTTTAATTTCTCATCTTTCCGAGACCGGCTGCAACAGGTCATTGACGCTGACCCCGAAGCGCGTTTCCACCTGCGCGTGCACCTGGAAATGCCCGCCTGGTGGCAAACACTGCACCCCGAAGAATGCGAACTGCTCTCTGACGGGCGGCAGGCGTGCCAGTCCTTCGCTTCAAAACTATGGCGGGCGCAAGCCAAGGAGTTTTTGATAGCGCTGGTCGCCCATGTCCGGGAAGTGGGATTGTTTGAACGGGTGATCGCCTACCAGGTTGGCGCCGGGCACACTGGCGAATGGGTCAAAGGCGAGGGATCCATGGCATCGGTGTGCGGCGATTACAGCCGACCGATGCAGGAGCATTTCCGAGAATGGCTGCGCAAAACCTACCAGGGGGATACGCGGCGCTTGCAGACCGCCTGGGCCATGCCAGGGATTACATTTGACACCGCTGAGGCGCCGCCAGCCGAAAAGCAACTCCACACCAGTCAACCCTGCTTCCGCGATCCGCAACGCGAGCAATGGGTGATCGATTATTATCGCTGCCTGGCTGAACTGTGCGGCGGGCTGGTGATTGATTTCTGTACGACTGTCAAAGAAGCTACCCAAGGGCAGGCGCTGGCAGGCGCGTTTTTCGGCTACCTGATGGAGCTGGCCTGGAATGCGGGGTTCTTTGGCGAGGGCCTGGAAAGCCCCTACTCCACCTACCAGCGCAGTGGACACCTGGGACTGCGCCAGGTACTACACTCGCCGATGGTTGATTTTCTGGTCAGCCCATACAGCTACGGCTTCCGCGGGATCGGCGGCGAGGGGCCCAGCATGCTGCCTTCTGAATCGGTGCGGCTGCATGGCAAACTGTACATTTTTGAAGAAGACTCGCGCACGCACCTGACCTGGCACGACCACCCCAACTACGGCAAGACCAACACACTGGCGGATAGCATTGCGGTGCTGAAACGCAATTTTGCCTATGTCCTCACCCACGGCCAGGGGATCTGGTGGCTGGCGGGCGGCGGACCGACCACGCCGCACATCGAGCTTTCACAGCAACCCGCCTTTCGGCCCTTACTTAAGCGCTTCCAGGAGCTGGGCACCTTTGCACTCCAACTAGATCGTAACCCTCAAGCCGAAATTGCTGTGCTGCTGGACGATGAGAGCTTCTTCTATGAAAGCGTGCTAAATGAGCTGGATCTACCGTTGATTTTCCAACAGCGACTGTGGGGGCTGCCGCGTCTGGGCGCACCGTGCGATACTTACCTGCTTCAGGACTTGATTGAAAGCCGCCTGCCACCTTATAAGCTGTACATCTTTTTGAACGCCTTCCAACTCGATGAGTCGCGCCGGGTTGCTCTGAAGCGAGAAATCCAACGCGATGGTCGGACGGCGGTGTGGATTTATGCGCCCGGTTACATCCAGGAGAACCTGTCGCTCAAGAATATGACCGACCTGACCGGTTTCAGCTTCGGGATGAGCGAGACACCCTGGGGACCGCTGATGCACATCCTTGATTTCCAGCATCCGATCACGCGGGCTCTATCTCAAGACCTGTTCTGGGGCACCAACAGCCGCCTGGGGCCGGTGTTCCACCTGGCCGATTTTGGGGCGACGATCTTAGGTCAGGTGGTGTATTCGCAAGGCCGCTGTGTGCCGGGATTTGGCGTGAAGACCTTCGCAGACTGGACTTCGATCTACATCGCGGCGCCGAATATTCCCGCGCCGGTGTTGCGGGGCATCGCCCACTTCGCCGGAGTCCATCTTTATAATGACCAGGGCGATATATTGTATGCAACCCCCCAGTTACTCGGTGTGCACACAACTGCCGGTGGGGAAAGGACCTTCCGCTTGCCAACAAGCGTAGAAATCATCTACGATCTATTCGAGCAAAAGGTGATTGCGCAGCAAGCAGACCATTTCCAGACAACGCTGGCACCTGCCTGCACAGTTTTGTACTATACCGGACTTGCAGCGCTGTTACAGACAGCTTTACACAATAATACAAGATCGACAGATCAAATAAGGACAAAGACCGACCATTGACAAAGAATTCTTTACGTCTATAATTAGAATAAAATGAACAGGCTATTGGTGACTTACTTTTGCCTGCGTTACAGAGAGAAGGAGGTGAAACGGTTTATTCGCCCGCGGGGGGTTAAGAAATATTCTAAAGGGTTTGCGTCATAGCGATCCAAACCAATGTTTACCCTTTTATGATAGGAGAGAAAAGAGATGTCTAAACTAACAAGACGAGAATTTATTAAGATTGGCGGTCTGGCTGCAGGAGCAGCCGCCCTGGCGGCTTGTGGAGGAACAACTGCAAGCCCACAGGTGGTTACACAAATCGTCAAGGAAACGGTACCACCCGAGGTCCAAACGCAGATTGTCATCCAAAAGAGTACTGAAATCGTCACGAAAGAGAAAGTTGTTCAGGTAACTCCGACACCGCTGCCCAAAATTAAGACACCCCAAGGTCGCGAGCTGCCAGATGACGCCGCGCCGCTAGATAAGCAGGTCTGGCCGGACTTTAGTTCTGAGCCCAAGTTCCTGGATGTGGCGCGAGACATCTATTCGGCCATGTTCGCGATCAACTTCCTGACCGAGCCCCTGCTGCGAAATAACGAGAACTTCGAGATCGTACCAGCGGCGATGGAAGCCTGGAAGCCCGGCCCGAAAGCTGAGTACTGGGAGTTCACCATCCGTAAGGATTCCAAGTGGTCCGACGGAAAGCCAATCATTGCCGATGATGTGGTCTACACTTACCAGCACCTGGCCAATCCAAAACTGGCCAACCCGTGGGTGTGGTTCTACTTTGACATCAAGGGTGTGGCTGATTTTGCGACGGGTAAAGGCACTGCCGATGGCATCGGCGCGAAGAAGGTGGATGATCGCACGGTGCAGATCTATGGCCAGTACGGCTCGATCCCCTACCTGCCAGCCCTGGTCTCTTACCAGGCCTCTGTACTCGTCCCCAAGCATGCCGCCGAGAAAGACCCTGAGCACTGGGCGGATAATGCTGAGGGCTATGTCTGCGCCGGTCCGTATGTCTGCACCAAGTGGGAGCATGCAAAATCGGCTGTTTTGGATGTCAACCCGAACTATAACGGGCCGCATAAACCTGGGATCCAAAAAGTAAATCTAACGATTTACTCCGGCACCTTTGATACATTCAATGCGTGGCTGAACAAAGAGACCTATCTCTTCACCAACATGACCCTGCCGCAGCTCGCTACGGTACGCAATACTCCCAATCTCAACCCGTTGCTGCACTTCTTCAACAACTTCCAGAGCGAGTACATCGCTTTCAACACCAATATGGCACCGGTGGATAAGAAGGAAGTACGGCAGGCTCTGGCGCACGCGATTGATCGAGAAACGATGTGCTTCCAGGTGATGAACGGCACGTATTTGCCTGGCTATTCCATGCTGCCGCCGAGTTTCCCCGGCTACAATCCCGAACTGAAGCAACTGCAGGTCTTCGATCTAGAGAAGGCCAAGAAATTGCTGGCCGATGCTGGTGTGACTGACCCAGCCACGATCAAGATCGAGCTGTATACCAACGCTCGCGACGCCAGGATGGAGTTCATCAAGCAGCAGTGGGAGACTAACCTGGGCATCAAGGTGGATTTGATCCAGGTTGAAGGCAGTGTGTGGGCCGATAAGCGCTCCAAGCACGAGATGATGGCCTACAAGGGCCCCTACGAGTATGACTTCCTCGATCCATCCAACATGCTGACCGGTCTGTGGCGCTCGGTGCCTGCTCCTGAAGGAAAGACAGAACCCTGGGGCTCACCGCGCCATGCCTGGAAGAACGAGCAGTTCGACAAGCTGGTGACCGATGCTGGCAGCGAAACGGATGTCGCCAAGCGGATCAAGATGTTCCAGGACGCCGAAAAGCTCCTGTGCGAAGAGGTGGGTGGCGCCTTCATCACGCACCAGGTGATCTTCCAGGTCTGGTATCCGTGGGTGGTGGGGATGCACGCCGACAAGAGCGGCAACGTGGTTTACCGCTACCTGGATATCGCCCGCTTCCAGATGTATATCCACAAAGATGTGGATACGATGAAGAAGAGTTTCTAAATTAGACTTTGGATGTTGGATATTAGATATTAGATAGGGGGAGTACCATCTAATATCTAATATCTAACTTCAAGTGTTGTTCCGATAATAGGCAGGCAGCATAAAACCATGACGCTACCCCGCAAAGAGATGCGGAACAGCAGTTCCGATATACAGCCCCCCTTACTTGAAGTCAAAGACCTGATAACCGAGTTCCGCCTCAGCCATCGGACTGTCCACGCAGTCAATGGGATATCCTTCAGCGTTGACGAGGGCAAAGTGCTGGGGATTGTGGGCGAGTCGGGTTGTGGGAAGAGTGTGACGGCGCTTTCGATTATGCGCCTGATCGAATTACCCGGACGGATCGTGAGAGGTGAGGCCTGGCTGCGGGATAACGGCAATAGCACCAATTTACTGACCCTGCCGGCGGGCGAAATGGAACATGTGCGCGGCAACAAAATTTCGATGATCTTCCAGGACCCAATGACCTCGCTCAATCCGGTGTTGAACATCGGCTTCCAGTTGATAGAACCGTTGAAGCTGCACCGTGGCATGTCGAATGCTGAAGCGAAGCAAGAAGCCATTCATCTACTGGAGCGGGTTGGAATACCTGAAGCGGTTATCCGTCTCAAAGATTATCCACACCAATTTTCGGGGGGGATGCGCCAGCGGGTGATGGTAGCCATGGCAGTCGCATGCCAACCAAAGCTGTTAATTGCGGATGAGCCAACGACTGCTTTGGATGTGACGATCCAGGCGCAAATTATTGAATTGATCAACGAGCTTAAAAATGAAATTAATACTTCAGTCATCATTATCACGCATGACCTGGGCGTGATCGCCGGGATGGCGGAGCGGGTAGCGGTGATGTACGCCGGGTATATCGTCGAAAATGGGCCAGTAGAAACGATTTTCGATACACCCCAACATCCTTACACAAAAGCCCTGATGGGTTCCATCCCACGCCTGCGCTACTGGCCGGAGCGATTGACCACCATCGAAGGCGCACCACCCAGTCTGACAGAGGCGATCGTTGGATGTCCATTCGCGCCGCGCTGTATCGAGCGGATCGAGCGCTGCGAGGACGAAAATCCAGCTTTACACGAAGTCTCACTTAGCGCACCCGACCACCTCTGCGCGTGTTGGGTTGCTCAAGCAGGATAAATCCGGGAAAATAAAGGAGCGCCAGTGCATGCCGCCAAACAGTAGTTCCGATATCCTGCTCTCAACAATTGACCTGGAAAAAAGTTTCCCGATCCATCGCGGATTCTTTGGCCAACACCATTTCCGCCTGATGGCAGTGGATCATGTCAATCTGGACATCCGGAAAGGTGAAACGCTGGGCCTGGTGGGAGAATCGGGTTGCGGGAAAACCACCCTGGGTTTGACCATCATGCGTCTGTATGAGCCGACCAGCGGTTCCATCCTGTTTGAAGGAATAGATTTCACCCAGCTAAGCAGCAGCGAGTTGCTCAAAGGTCGCCGGCAAATGCAAATGATCTTCCAAGATCCCCTGGCCTCGCTGGACCCGCGTATGACGGTCGAGGAGATCATTCGGGAGCCAATGGATATCCATAGCATTGGGGGATCCCAAGAGCGGACCGAGGAGGTCAACCGCTTATTGGAAATTACTGGCATGCCGAAAGATGCCGCGTTACGTTTTCCAACCGAATTCTCGGGAGGCCAACAGCAGCGCATTGGCATTGCCCGCGCTCTGGCGCTCCAACCCAAGTTACTTATCTGCGATGAGCCGGTATCTGCCCTGGATGTCTCGGTGCAGTCGCAAATATTGAACTTGCTACGCGATCTACAGGCCAGGTTCGAGCTGACCTACCTGTTCATCTCCCACAATATTGCCGTGACTGGCTTTATGAGCCAGCGCATCGGGGTGATGTACCTGGGGAAGTTGGTAGAGATTGGCCCGAGCAAGGAAATTGTCCACCAACCTCGCCACCCGTATACGCAGGCGTTGATCAGCGCGGTGCCTGAACCTGATCCCAAGGTGAAAGCGGGTAAACGGTCTCTTTCCGGCGATGTGCCGAGTCCGATTGACCGGCCATTCGGCTGCCCCTTCCATCCGCGCTGCCCGATGGTGCGGGATCAATGCAGAGTCGAAGGCCCGCGCCTGCGCGAGTTGAGCCCGGACCATTTTACAGCCTGTCACTTTGCCTGAACGGGAGAGGAGGTAGAGTCTATGGGTCGTTATATTCTTGGGCGATTGGCAGGGATGGTGGGCGTGATCCTTGCCGTTTCACTGATTACTTTTATCCTGATGAAGGCCGTGCCAGGCAGCCCGTTCGACATGATGGCCGTCAACGCTAATAAGGCCATTCCCGATGAAATTAAGGAACAACTGTTTAAAAAGTACGGTCTGGATAAGCCAGTCATCGTACAATATATATTGTTCATGAAAAATGCGGTCCGTTTGGATTTTGGTTATTCTTTCTATTTCAATGGCTTAACGATTGTAGAAATCTTCCAGACTCAGTGGCCGTACTCGATTCAGTTGGGCCTGCTGACGATGGGCTTTTCGATTATTGTGGGGATTGGGCTTGGAATCGGGGCGGCAATGAAACAAGGCACCTGGGTGGATTACCTGGGTACGGCAGTTTCCTTGTTCTGCCTGGCAACCCCCAGTTTCGTGCTGGCACTTTTCCTGGTGATCATCTTTGGAGTGAAATTGAAATGGCTGCCGACGGGAGGCTGGGACACCCCAGCGCATTGGATCTTGCCCGTCCTGGCCAATTCATTAGGACCGGTACTCATCTTACAGCGCTACACCAAAGCCAGTATGCTGGATGTTTTGCGCTCAAATTATGTGCGCACGGCGCGCGCCAAAGGGTTAAACGAACGACGGGTCACGTTCATTCATATCTTTAAAAACGCGCTCACCCCGGTCATCACCGTGGGTGGTCCGATGCTGGCGGGGCTAGTCACAGGTTCGTTCTTCATCGAAAGCGTATTCCGCATCCCAGGAGTAGGCAACTACTTCGTCAGCGGAGTGGCCAACCGGGATTATCCTTTGATCATGGCCACCACCCTGGCCTGGACGGCGATCATTTCATTAACCTACCTGCTGACCGACCTGGCCTACGCGATGATTGATCCACGCGTGACCTATACAAAGGAGAAGTGAGTTGATGAGCACCACAACTAACGCAGTCACACAACTCCCGAAGGTTCGCCGGGCGAGCAGTTTTTCCCTCGCCTGGCGGCGTTTCCTGACCCGCAAAGCGGCCGTAGTGGCGCTGGCATTTATCCTGCTTGAAATCCTGGTAGCCGTCTTCGCCAAGTACATCGCTCCATATGATCCCTATTACAGCGATTACGCAGCCACTTACCAGCAGACATCCAACGCCAAGCACTGGTTGGGAACCGATGACCTGGGCCGAGACGTACTCAGCCGGCTTATCTATGGGACGCGGGTGTCTTATGCTGTAGGCGTGTTGAGCCAGATTGCATTGGTGGTGATTGGCCTGCCGATCGGAGCGCTGGCCGGATTAATTGGTGGGTGGTTGGATTATGTCTTGATGCGCCTGATCGATATTTTAAGCTCGATCCCAGGACTGCTGCTGTACATCCTGCTGATGATCGCCCTGGGCGCGGGCCTGCCCAACATCATCCTGGCGATGACCATCACGGGTTGGATCGGCATCGCACGGTTGGTGCGCGGTCAAGTGCTGTCCCTGAAAGAGTCCGATTTTGTGCGCGCCTCGCGCTCGATGGGCGGAAATACTTCCTGGATCACGCGCACGCATATAATCCGCAACGCGCTCTCGCCGGTGATCGTTTCGATGACCCTGGGTGTGCCGGGCGCCATGTTCGGAGAAGCGGGACTGAGCTTCCTGGGATTGGGGATCCCCCCGCCGACGCCTTCGTGGGGGCAGATGATCGGGGTCTATCAGACTTACGTACGCTCCTTCCCTTACCTGGTGGTCTATCCGGCGTTAATTCTGGCGATCACAATGCTGGCCTGGATCATCCTGGGGGATGGGGTGCGTGACGCGCTGGATCCGAATATACGGATATAACCGTTTGAGTAAGCTGACCGGTCCAAGCGAGTTGATGTATCTGAACAAATGTAGAAAGCTGTCAACAGATTCAGGGAACGGATTGTCCGGATTTTAGGAATAACTGTCGATGGTTACCCTTCGCCCGACGCAGGTTTGAGCCAGTCGGGAACAAAAAGGCACTGGAGATTGACTTGATGTTCAGTGACATTTTTGGGTGGGATAATACGTATCGCACAACCAATTCTTATAGGTCAAATCGTCATTTGGTGTCGAGACAGACTTATTTCGTGACATAATTTATCAACAGGATTATGCAACAGGATTCACCACAAAATTAAGGCTCAATAATCAGTATTGTTCAAAATCCGTTCAATCCGTTCCGAAAATCCGCTGACAGCCTCTCCCGGCAATTTCCGTCTGTCAAAGGCGCGCCTGACTGAGATAGAATTACTGGATCACCAATAATTACGAGTAAGCGGAAGACTTATTTAAAGGGAGTCATATTTTAACCGCAAACCCTGGTCATTATAGATAACATCCATCTGTGTGCAGGGAAAGACAGCCATGCAATACGGGTTCTCGATGTGGCTGAAGTTCGAGAGCGGCTGCTCCTGACCATTGACCCGCAATTGACCTTCCCAACCAAAAGTAATATTATCACCACGCAGGCTGCTAAATTCCACCGCACGAGGCTTGAAATCTACTTTCATGGCCAATATTTTTTGCTGGAAAGACTCAAAGCTGCCGTCCAGCAGCTCCTGACCCATGTGGCAGAGCCAGATATTTTCGACGCCGTAGGAACGCAGCTCACGCAGGGCGGTCGGTCCAGCGGTGATCCATTGCAGGCCGCGGGCGGCAGTCAAGGCCAGGTAGCCTTTCCCTTTACGGGCAAAGGCCCAGTTATCGCGCAAGGCGTATTCATCGAAGGTGGTGGAGGGGAAATAGGCGTGGGTAAAGCCCAGCCAGTCATCCCCGGGTAGTTGATAGAAAGCAACGAGTACATCCCCCCACTGGGCAACTCGCGGTAAGCTGCCATTGCCGACCCACAGGTTGGGTTGGTGGTCGTCGCTCTCGCTCAGACACACCGGGTGGTTGACGAAAATTACCGCATCCGGACCGAGCGTCGCCTGCCAGATATGCTCCTGAGAGCCTGACGCGCCGGGCTGGTAATCCTGGGCTGAAGACAGCATGAAGTCGGCGGTCTTGTAGGTCACCGTATTGACCCGCCGGGAGGCGCCGTGAGACTCACGGCTCCAGAAGGCAGCCGGTTGATCCACGGCAATCTGGCGTAAAACTTCGGGCAACTCGTAATTCTGGCAGCAAGCCAGGCTGACCGTGCCGATAATATTTTCGTTGAAGTTGCCCAGGCCCCACATCAGGCGGGAGATGCCCGAGGTGGCACCGAGACGCGGGCTGAGCACGCTGGCGGTATTACTCCGACCATGGGTCGTACCAAAGGCGCCCTGGAAGGAATTGGTTGCCAGGATAAAGAAAATTTTGTCCATGATGACCGAAGCCAGCTCAGCTAGCGGCGCCACAGCCAGATCCACCAACTGAGCCAAAGCAGCCAGGATGGTTTCGAAACCCTCTGGCGAATCCCAATCGTCGAAACCGTACTGGCCACGCTGCTGAAGCCAGGCCAAAGCGAGTTGTTCGCCGTGTTGTTTGTGCCATCGGCCCAATTGGCCAGAGGCGCTGAAAGTACCCTCGGCAAAGAGCTGACCAGCCAGGATTTCACAGGTGTGATATTGAATCTGGTCGCTTTCCGAACTGAAATCCAGGCTATCCCCGCCGGGTTGATCCTCCCAATAGCGATAATTTAAAATACTGGCTGCGATAGCGGATTTCAGATCCTGGAGATTATGCTTACGGCGCCAGAATCGCCGGCGTAAAACCTGGAGACCCAACAAGTCGGTGACGCTACCGGCTTCACGGCGTTGAACGCGCTCCACCGCCCGGGCAACGATCTGGCGATCGATTCTCGGGCCCTGTTTTAGAGCAATTTTGGCAATCTCACAGTAGAGACTGTCATTGCGGCGTTCAGCGGCGTCTTGCAGGGCTTCTTGCTGGCGTTCTTCCTGGGTTCCATAAGGGACCTGAGCATAGGGTGTGCGGACGACATAGAACAGGTCTTTACGCTCAAATTGCATCTTTTTGATATAGTATTCCTCAGGGAGCGGAAGCATGGCCAGGTGATGCGGCCCATTGCGCAGCGGGAATAATTTGGCATGCTCCTGAAAGCCCCCCGGCTCGGCCGCGACGGCTGCATCCTGAAAGATCCAACCCTCCAGGTTTTGCATACGGTTGGAAATTTGACCCTTAAGATCCAGATCCTGGCTGAAATGGATGGTAACCGGCTCATTCCGATTATAGCGATCGCCCGTCAAGTATCCGTACACATAGCGGTCCAAATAGGCGCTTTCAATGATTTTTTCGATCGCCAGGCGATGGTCGATCTGTTGGAGTTCAACAGGGGTAGGAAGAACTATCCTGGCTTGATCCTCCTCCAGCCCTTTGATTTGGAATGCCAGCACATAGGGCGTTTCCCGCCGGGCAACGGTTTCAAATCGCAGCAGGAGCTCACTCCGTTCCGCTGAAAGCGTGGCAGGGATCGCAACACTCTGCGGAAATTGACCGGTAAATTTTTGCTGGCGGTATAAATGCTGACCATCCAACCATACGTCGGCGGGACCGTTGGTGGTTAAAACAATCTCGACCTGCTGCGGAGCAGCCTGGCAAATTACCTGGGCATAAGCCCAGGAACACAGGTAGTGGCAGGTGGGATAAAAAACGCTAAAATCGACGAAATGGTCCTCCCGGCAGCGGTAATAGCGCCAGGCGAGCAGGCGATCTTGCTCGTTGGCCAGGTTAACCCGGGCAGGATCCGGGTAGCGGCCAACCGGACCCTGATCAATCGGGGGAAATGCCACTCCAGATTCAACCTCGGTGTATTTTTCCAGGACACGTGAGGTGAAATTATCTCTTGGGAAGGAAGAAAGATCAGAGACGGGGATTGCCAGGGGACCAGCAACCAAC
>CAYGZL010000170.1:0-183048 GCA_964354345.1 uncultured Anaerolineaceae bacterium
CTGAGTAGAATGAGCAGTTTGCGAGACGAACAAGGGAGGCAGAATATCCCGGATAGGGGAACTACTGGGCAGAGGAGGGAAGTGAAGCTTCCTGGGACTGACCAGAGGGCCGAGCCGTCCGCAACACGAGACGAAGGAAAGACCGACGCAGGGCTGTGGGAGAAGGAGATGGAAAGACAGAACCTGATTACAGCAGTAGAGCGGGTCGAGCGAAACGGCGGAGCACCTGGCATAGACGGGATGACGGTGGAAGAACTGCGACCGGACCTGAAAGAGCACTGGTTTGGAGATCAGGGAAAAGCTAGACCAGCAAAGCTATAAGCCAAGCCCGGTGAGGCGGGTAGAGATATCAAAGCCAGACGGAGGGGTGAGGCTGTTAGGGATATCGACAGTAACAGATCGTTTACTCCAACAAGCGATCGCACAGGTACTAACGCCGCTGTTTTCACCAGCCAGTTACGGATATCGACCTGGACGGAGTGCGCATCAAGCGATAGAGCAGGCGCAGAAGTATGTGCAAGAAGGCTATGGGGGTAGTAGATATAGACCTGGAGAAATTCTTTGACCGGGTGAACCACGACATGCTCATGGCGAGGGTGGCACGGGTGGTCAAAGACAAACGAGTGCTGAAACTGATCCGAGTCTATCTGAACGGTCGAGTAGCTAACCGGAGCCTGGAACTGTTCCGAGAGAAGCTCCGCCGCCTGACGAAGGCTGAGGCAAATGATCTGGAAACGCTGGAAGCGAGGCACAACCCGATACCGAGAGTTGGTGAAGTTGGGAGTGCCGTCAAAACGGGCAGGGTTAGGAGCGGTTGGTAAAAGCCCCTGGCACATGTCCAAATCACCTGTGGTAAACAAAGCCCTGAGCAACGCTTATTTGCGAAACTCAGGGCTGAAGAGCTTGAAAATTCGATATCAAACCTACTGCTTCTCGTACGGTTCCCCATCCGCCGCCGGGGGTGTCGCCCGTCCGATCACGCCGGTCAAGACGATGATGGTCAGTAGATACGGCAACATTTGCGGAATGTACGATGGAATGTCCGGCCGGAAGATGCTGATGGTGCTGGTGACGCTGCTACCCAGACCAAACACCAACGAACCTAATAAAGCACCAAAAGGCATCCATTTGCCAAAAATCATGGCCGCCAGGCCAATAAAACCTAAACCGGCGGTCATGCCCGGGTTAAAAACATCTACCGCCTCAAGTGTGAACCAGGCGCCGCTCAATCCGGCGATCAATCCACCGGCCAGCACATTGATGTAGCGTACGCGCAAAACGTCGATGCCCAATGTATCAGCGGCGCGGGGATGCTCACCTACCGCGCGGGTCCGCAGGCCCCAGGGCGTCTTGTACAATATGTAAAACAAGACGAATACCAGGATCAACATCAAATACTCGAGCGGTTTTTGGGAGAACAGAATCGGTCCGATCACGGGGATTTTGCTAAGCAATGGAATATTGATAATCGGGAAAGTGCCCGGACCGGCGGGCAGGTTCTCAGCCAGGAAAGCCCGGTAAAAATAGCCCGTGATGCCCAGGGCCAGCATATTAATGACCGTGCCGCTGATGATTTGGTTAACCTTGTACTTGATCGAGGTTACCGCATGCAGCCACTGGACAAGAATTGATGCCAGCACCCCGAATAACAGTGCTACCCAACGGCTGATATTGCCAGCCGCGACCGGATCCATCCAATTCTTCAACAACTGGAAACCAAACAGATTCACCCCATAACAGATCATGGCGGATACCAGCATTTTCCCTTCAATGCCGATATCCACCACGCCAGCGTTTTCGCAGATCACACCGCACAGTGCTGCCAGAGCAATGGGTGTGGCATAGCGTAGGGTTTGGGCCAGTGTGTCAATGACACATTGCCCCTGGCATTGACCACTAATGATCAGGTTCAACAACCACCAGGCAAAGAATAGGATAAAGATGCTGAAGAGCGCCATGACCCACCAACCCCCACGCAGACCCAGTCGAGAACGAGGCATCATTTTGGTTTGTGTGGTCATGGCTACCTCCCCCATCCACGCGCTTCAACCATCTCTTCTTCATGCTTGACCGCTTTCATGTGATAAATGCCGCGCACAATTGCCGGCGCAGCCACAAAAAGCAGCAGTAAAGCCTGGATGAGTGAAATAATATACTTTGAAACTCCGGAGTTCAATTCCATAAAGTCCGCCCCATTACGCATGGCGCCAAACAGGAGGGAAGATACGATAATCCCGAAAGGATTATTTTTGGCCAATAAAGCAATGGCGATGCTGTCGAAGCCGTAGCCGCTAGAGAAGAAGAGCTGCATGCAGCGGCAGGTGGACACGCCCAGGATTTCGATAGCCCCGGCTATCCCAGCCAATCCCCCGGAAAGCGCCATGGCGATCACGAGATTGCGGGTGATATTCACCCCGGCGTACCGGGCTGCGCTTGGATTCGAGCCGACCATGCGCAACTCAAAGCCCAAGGTAGTTTGCCACAACAACCAGTAGACCACATACGCCATCAGCAACGCAAGAATGATGCCGATATGTAAGCGGTCGTATTGGTCAGTAAAGGGCCACCACAAGCGGGTCAATAACGGCACTACAAAGAATATGATCACGCCAACCGCGACGGAGAAGATCATATTTGCCAGGCGTTTCTGCGGTGGCGTGGCCAAACGCTTTTGCCAGCGCGGCTGGCTGAACCACCAGCGTCCAAAAACATAGGCGATGATCGCAATTAGTAAAGCGACCATCAAAGCATTCATGGGATCTTTTAGCCGTTGGGGTATTTCCCACACGCCCCACAGTTGGGCGGAAGCTTTAGTAGGTGGAGTTTGCGTGGCGGTGCTATTCGGATCTTTTACGGGTCCACTGATTAGAAACTCGACCAGGCGAAATGCCACATAGTTCATCATGATTGTTGTAATTACTTCGTGGGCGCCAAAGCGGGCTTTTAAGAAACCGGGAATACCTGCCCAAATTGCACCTCCTACTGCTCCAGCCAGAATAGCCAGGGGTAGATGGATGATAGCGGGTAAGCCAGGTAAAGCGAAACCGATATAGACAGACGTAATTGCTCCGATATAGAATTGTCCTTCGACGCCGATATTGAATAAGCCGCTTTTAAAGCCCAAAGCGACGCCCAAAGCCAGGAAAATGTAAGGCGTGGTAGCGACCAAGGTTTCCGAAAAGCCGCGTTGTTTGAAGAAGGCGCCCCGAATTAAACCGCTTAAGGCCAGCCAAACTGTCTCCAGCGAGTCGAGTAAGTTTTTTGAAATAAAGAAACTGGTAATCCAGATAACAATCGCGCCGACGATGAAGGCGGAGGCAATCGCCACCAGCGGTAGGCGAGAAGTTTCCCAGAGCTGGCTCCAGCGGGAGGGCTGAGTGGAATGATTTTCTTTTGAAGTGCTTGCTGGTCTAGTTGACATACTCAACCTCCTGGGTCAAACCAGCCATCAACAATCCTAGTTGCTCGCGCGTCGCCACGGTTGCATCCAATGTATCCAATATACGGCCTTTATACATCACTGCGATGCGGTCCGACAAACTCATGATTTCATCCAACTCGGCGCTGACCAACAAGACCGCTGCGCCTTGATCGCGCGCCTGGACAATTTGTCGGTGGATGAATTCAATGCTGCCTACATCCAGGCCACGGGTGGGCTGATTGACGATTAACAAATGAAATGGACGGGATAGCTCCCGCGCTACAATGACTTTTTGCTGGTTACCACCCGATAGAGAACCGGCATTGGTTAGAATGGAGGGTGTGCGGATATCGAATTTCTTTACCAACTCTTCTGCCTGAGTCTTGATTACTGGGTAATTCATCTCAATACCACTTGAAAAGGGCGGTACATAGTAAGAACAGAGGATCAGGTTATCCCGGACCGGGAATGAAAGCACCAACCCATGTTTATGGCGATCTTCCGGGACATGAGCTGTGCCGGCTTCGATAATATGGCGAGGCGTCGCGCTGGTCACGCTCTTACCAAAGATGGCAATCTTTCCCTCCATCGCCCGGCGCAGACCGGTCAGGGCTTCTGCCAGCTCGGTTTGCCCATTACCCTGAACGCCAGCAATTCCCAGGATTTCACCCTGTTTTACCGTAAGCGATACCCCATCCACGGCCATGTGGCGACGGTCATCCAGCACTCGCAGGTTTTCAACCTCTAAAACAGGTTTCTCAGGATGAGCATCGGATTTGTCAATTTGTAAGATGACTTCGCGTCCGACCATCATTTCGGCCAATAACGATTGGGTTGCCTCGGCTGGTTTTACGGTGCCGACCATCCGCCCATCACGCATCACGCTGATCTGGTTGGCTACGGCAAAGACTTCGCGTAATTTATGGGTAATAAAGACAATCGACTTGCCCTGTTCGATGAGATTGTGCATGATTACGAACAGGTCATCTGCTTCCTGGGGTGTCAATACTGCCGTTGGCTCATCCAGGATCAAAATATCCGCCTGGCGGTAAAGCGCTTTAATGATTTCCACGCGTTGTTGTGAGCCCACGGGTAAATCACGGATAGTTGCATCAGGATCTACTGCAAGCTGGTAGCGTTCGCTCAGGTCACGGATTTGCTTAGCCACACTGCGCCGATCTAATATGGCCAGTTTTCCCAGAGCTGCGGACCTGCCGACGACGGACTCCTGACCGAGCATGATGTTTTCGGTAACCGTCAGGGGTGGGACGAGCATGAAATGCTGGTGAACCATACCAATCCCCAGGGCAATCGCGTCGTGTGGGTTGGTAATGTGGGCCGTTTGCCCATTCACGAGCATCTCGCCTTCGTCAGGTTGGTACAGTCCATAAAGGACATTCATGAGGGTGGATTTTCCCGCCCCATTTTCACCCAGTAGAGCATGAATTTCACCTTTTTCCAGGGTGAAATCCACAAGGTCATTGGCGAGTACGCCCGGGAAACGTTTGGTTATTCCGATCGCTTGTAAAGCTGGGGGCATGCCTCACTCCTATTATATTGAAAGAAAGGGTGCTGCACTTGTTTGCACAGCACCCTCTTCGATTGAAAAATCAGGATTTATTTGTAGCCGGTTTGTAGTGAACCGTCAATCAAAGCCTTGCTGGCTTCAGAGATTTT
Organism: uncultured Anaerolineaceae bacterium; assembly: GCA_964354345.1. Lineage (GTDB taxonomy): Bacteria > Chloroflexota > Anaerolineae > Anaerolineales > UBA4823 > CAYGZL01. The sequence goes on from CAYGZL010000170.1 coordinate 5,099, forward strand.
ATCCTTGACAGTCTGTGGGATCTTGCTATCCCAATCATGGAAGGGGGCTAATCCAACACCGCCGTTTTGCAGGTTGGCGGTGAACATGCCAGCCTTGTCTGTCTTTCCATTAACTGCCTTCAGGAAGTTATAAACCGCCGCGTCGACGTTCTTGGCCGCGCTGGACAACAAAGCGTCCTTTACCTCAGCATAGGTGTTGTATTGATCAACATCAACGCCGATCGCCATCAGGCTTTTTTCTTTGGCGGCCAGCAAGCCACCATTACCAGTGTTGCCGCCGACGCCGAAGATGACGTCGCAGCCCTGGCCGATCATACTTTGGCCAGTCTCTTTACCCTTGGCAGGATCGATGAAGGAGGGGATGTAAACGTTCAGAGCCTTGACGTCGCTCTTCATCCACTTGGCGCCATTCTGGAAACCCACCACGAAGCGCACAACGGGGGGGATTTCCATGCCAGAGACGGTGCAGACGGTGCCGGTCTTGGTCATTCCGCCAGCCAAAACGCCCGCCAGGAAACCAACCTGGTCTTCCTGGAACATCAAGCTGGTGACATTCTTCAGGCCGCCATCGACATAGCAGTCCTTGACCGTGTCAGGGCAAGCGGCTGAATCCTTGGTGGGGAAGTAGGCATTGTCGATGATGGCGAACTTGATGTTCGGGTACTGCTTGGCCTTGGCCGCCGTCGCGTCGCCCATCAAGAAGCCTACCGTGACAATGACGTCATATTTTTCGGTGGCGAACTGATCGATATTCTTTTCGTAGTCAGTGGGTTGCTTGGATTCGATGTATTTTGCATCGTAGCCAAATTCTGTGACGGCCTTCTGAACGCCATCCCAGGCAGACTGGTTAAAGGACTTGTCGTTCACGCCGCCCGTATCAGTTACCAGGCCAATTTTGAGTTTCTTGCTGGTTGTTGCGCCGCCACAGGCCGAAAGAATTAGGGCGGCCATAATGAAAATGGACATAACAACGTACAGTTTCTTAGACATGACCTTTTCTTCTCCGTATTTAATGAAAAAATGTGAAAGTTGTGAGTTGGGTCAGTAAATCAACGAGAAATTGAAGATAATCGATTTTTAATCAGCTTACCTCCTTTCCTTCATCTTCTCTTATATCTAATTACCCAAGCTTAGTTTAGCACGAAATGAGTAAGTGTGCAATGTGTCATTCTTCACTTTTTTACACGCCAATGTAATCCGGATTGTGGTTGTCACCTCCAGTGGAAATAAAACATTCAGGGTGTGAGTGGAATAGATTGCGCACCGGTATCAATAGCTCCAGCGACCAGATCGGTGAGTATTCGGTTGACCCATTGCTGCCTTCCAGCACTAAAGAGAAGTTCATTGGTCTGGCTAATGCGGAGCGGGGCTTCGAGCTGCAGATTCCCCTGTCCTGCAATTAATGTGGACCAGAGGGTGCGAAGGGTACTTTCCAGGTCCACATCGATGGTCGCTGCCCAATGTTCTAAAACTTCGGTCGGTGGATCCTGGCTGCCGATCAGGTTCAATCCTTGGTCGGATATACTTTTTAGAAGTGTGTCCTCCCCACTGCCTGGAAAGACAAAAACCGTTTGCACGCTCTGCTGGACCAATTCATCGAGCACTGCCTTTTCTTCCAGTGGGTCAGTTGGGTCAGAAATTTCGATAGCAGTCGGATATTCATTAAATGGTGGATATGCCGGACGACAAAGTCCGCAGAAGTACCTGGCGCCATTCAGGAAAGCTTGCCTGGCAACCTGGCTGGCAGGCGAATCTTTGGGCACCAGGATAGCTGTGCGCCAATCTGGCGTGATCACCGCACCGATCGAGCCGGCGATGAAGGCTAATTGGTCAGGCCTATCGGTCGCGGTAAGAAGGATACTCAAGTTGCTGGCAAGTTTCAATCCTGAAAAACCGATCCCCAGGAATTGTATGTTGGCGTTAACGCTGGCCAGCTCTGCCAGGTCGGAGTTCGGCGGCAGGGCTACAACGAGTTTCGGGTTTTGCGCCAAAGAGTCTGGAGTCAAAGCAGCCTGAACTTGCAAGCGAAACCCTGCCTGTGAAGATAACCTCGTCAAAATCGTCTGCACCTGTTGGCTCAGTGTGTTTTGTGCGTTGGTTGGTGCGATGAGCAGGACCAGTGGAGGAGGTGGGCTTGGGGAAGGTAACGGCGCTGCCGTTGCAGGGGGAAGGCTGACTGTTGGCGTCTGGTCATATACCGGCAGTGACGGCGTGGTCGTGGCCGAACTACAGCCAGTTCCTGCCAGGTTTATCAGCGATAAAGCCAGAAAGAAAATGATGAAAGGAAGGTGGTTGTGTGTTTTCACCTTGGTCTGTATTTTACTATGACAAACCAAAGAAATAACTTTATAATATTCACATGATCGAGATGAATATCCCCGGGAGGGGAGACCTCCAACTTGAGTATCTGGTTAGCGACGTGAATGGCACCCTGGCTGTGGACGGTCAGTTAATGGAAGGCTTGCCGCGACTGATCAAGGGCTTGCGCGATCGCCTGGAAATTCACCTGCTGACGGCGGACACGCATGGCAAGCAGGTCGTAATTGATCAGCAGCTGGGCCTGAAGGCTGTCCGCATCCAGCCTGGGGATGAAGCCGCCCAAAAAGCGGAGTATGTCCGCCAGTTAGGCGCTGAGCATGTTGTGGCGATTGGCCAAGGCGCCAATGATGCGGCAATGCTGCGGACAGCCGCGTTGGGTATCTGTGTGTTTTCGGTGGAGGGGGTGGCAGTTGAAACTCTCTTGGCGGCTGATTTAGTGGTCGCCGATATCTATGCCGCGTTGGAATTGCTCGAAAAACCATTGCGAATTGTTGCGAGTCTAAGAAAATGAATATCCCCCACACTGAACAAACTCCTGATGATCCCGATCAACTTCCACCCGCTCGCCGCCGCCGGGCGCGCCGTTTATTAGCGCCGCTGGATGCTGACGAACGAGCCGCATTTCTTGACGAATTCGCTCATCGCGTATCTCCTTCCTTTGATTTTTACTTGTTTTCCCTGCTCTCTGCCGTTGTGATAAGCCTGGGGATCTGGTTCGATGCGCCGGGTCTATCGGTGCTTGGCGCTATTCTGGCGCCTTTACTGGTGCCGGTGGCTGGTTTGGCTTTTGGGACAGTCACTGGTTCGATCAAGTTCTTCCTGCGCAGCCTGGTGGGTTTGGTGATTGGCGGTTTGTTCGTATTCCTGGCAGGTTATGGAGTCGGGATGGCGTTACTATCCTGGACTCCTCCAGCGTCAGGATTTCCTCAAGTGCATTTGTACACACAGCTTTCTTGGTCAAACCTGCTGGTCCTGGCAGTTGGCGCGATATTAACCGCGGCTGCGATCACCAATCCAGATCGTAGCCCGAGTTTGCCCTCGGTCGCGTTGGCTTATGAGCTTTACCTCCCGCTGACCGCGGCTGGTTTTGGTCTGGCGCGGGGGGTGCCCGGGCTGTGGCCAGACGGGTTGGTCGTCTTTGCTTTACACCTGGCGTGGGGTGCGTTATTAGGGGCGGTGACTTTGGCGATCCTGGGTTTTCGCCCGCTTTCTTTATTTGGTTATACCCTGGGGGGTGTTGTCACCCTGTTAGGGGTCATTCTACTGATCATTCTCAGCGGGGCGGGCGCAGTAATCAGCACCCGCGTAGCGTTACCCACCCTCACTCCGAGCGCTACCTTTACACCTACTTTATCGCCAACATCAACCTCTACCCCTGTTCCCCCTACGGCGACTTATACTCCAACACCCACATTAACCCCCACTCGAACATCAACGCCGACTTTAACCCCAACCCCCACCCCACGGTTTGCGATCGTCCAGGCGCAAACTGGAAACGGCGCGAATTACCGCTCCGAACCTGGCGGTAAGATCCTGGGTGTGCTGGCAAACAGTACTGTCGTACAGGTTCTACCCGGCAGTGTTGAAAAAGATGGTTTGGTATGGGTACAAATTGTGGCGCCTGACAATGTCCAGGGATGGATATTGCAAAGTCTCTTGGTGACGGCGACACCGACGCCAAAATCCTAAACGCCTCTTATTGGATCGGCGCCCAGGGTGTTATCAGATGTCTTTTATGAGATCTGTTGGGCCAAACGCGCCAGGGAGTAAATTCGCCAGACTGGTTTCCCAGACTACCTCTCCATCTTGATTGGCGACCATAACTAGCATATCTTGGCCAAATTCGGATAAGACCTGGCGACAGGCGCCACAGGGTGAGCCCCCATTGGCCGTCGCCACGGCAATCGCGACAAACTGGCGCTCTCCCTCCGAGACAGCCTTAAAAACTGCTACCCGTTCGGCACACATACCCGTTGGATAGGCCGCATTTTCCACATTGACCCCCTCGTAAATTCGACCAGAGGCGGTCAGTAGCGCGGCGCCTACTGGATAATTGGAGTAGGGTGCATAGGCCCATTGCCGGACTTCCAGCGCTGAGCGAATCAACTCTTGGCGTAGTTCATCTGTCAACATCCTGATCACCTGATTTTTCGATTTCATGAGGGGTAGTTCGCCAGACGCGTACCTTGCGGATTCGCCTGGCACTGACCAGCTCTACTTTAAGGATTAAATTATCATCCTCGATCTGCTCGCCTGCTTCGGGCACATGCCCTAAGCGGCTGTAGAGATAGCCAGCTAAAGTATCTGCCTGATCATTAGGAAGATGACTGTCCATCAATTCATTAAAGTCATCAATATTGATCCGACCCAGGAACAGATATTCTCCGTTCGGTAACTCTTGGCAGGGCGATTCTTCGCCCTGGTCATATTCATCCTGGATGTCACCGAGGATTTCTTCGGTAATATTCTCGAGTGTCACCAGGCCGGTAATACTTCCATATTCATCAACGACAATCGCCATGTGGACATGTCGACTTTGCATTTCAGCCAGTAGTTCATCAACCTTCTTGGTCTCGGGGACGAAATAAGCTGGTCGGAGCAGACCATGCAGCGAGGTGGGTTGGTTGCCTTGTTTCCAAACGCGTAACAGGTCCTTGGCATACAAAAGGCCGAGTATGTGATCAATCGTGTCTTCGTAGACAGGTACCCGGGAGTGGCCTGAACTGATAAAAGCCTCGATTGCGCCTGAAACAGGAGTCAGAACGTTCAATGCCAGGATATCCATGCGTGGTACCATAATCTCACGGACCAGTGTATCTCCTAGCTGGATGATCGAGTGGATCATCTCTTGTTCGCCTGGCTCAAACACCCCTTCTTGTTGTCCGGTATCGACCAGGGTAAATAATTCTTTGTCTGTGACAGCCGGTGATACATTCCTGGCTTTTTCTTTCCTCAGGAAGAATTTTAATAAACCTACTACGGGGGTAGCAAGTCCATAGATCAATTGGGCAAACAGGGTGAGGGAAAGCGCCCATTTATCAGCATTTCCAGAGACCCAGTGGGTTATGAAGTATTCCAGGCAGAAGAGTATTGCTGCCACCAGCAGGAATAGCCCTGTGATAGCCCACACGTTCAGACTCGTCGTCAGGGGATTATACAGTGCCAGGAAGATACCACCGATGGATATCCGCAAGCAGATGAGGACTAAACTCACACTTGCCTGGAGGCGATCTTCTTTTGAGAAAAGATAGAGCGTTCGATTAGCCCACCGTTCTTTCTTTTCACGCAGCGTTAACAAGCGTGCATGGCTGGCGTGGGCAAACGCGGCTCGGACAGCCACTGCCGATACATCAAGCAAGGCGATCAGGATCAGGCTGAGAATCAGGTAGTGGGTTTCAATCACGTTTCGTTAATTTCCGGATCGCTCGGGCTGGCACACCCACTACCAGGGTATTGGCAGGCACGTTTTTGGTAACCACCGCACCTGCTCCCGTGCGCGCCCCTTCGCCGAGTTTAACTGGTGCGACCAACATGGTGTCGCTGCCGATAAATGCATTTGCGCCGATTTCGGTGGGATTCTTTTTCTCGCCATCAAAATTACAGGTGATCGTGCCCGCGCCAATATTAACATTCGGGCCAATATTGGCATCCCCAATATAGGAAAAGTGTCCCATTTTCGTATCTGGTCCGAGGTAGGAATTTTTCACCTCGCCAAAGTTGCCTAGATGGACGCCTTGAGCCAGGTGTGATCCACTCCGCAAGTGCCCGAAGGGGCCAATCTCAACCTCCTCCTCCAAGATAGCTTCCTCGATAACACTGAAGACCACTTTGCAGCGTCGTCCGATCTGGGAGTTGCAAATGATGGTATTCGGACCAATCAGGCAGCCCTCTCCAATCGTCGTATCCCCATGCAGGTAGGTATTGGGCCAGATGACCGTATCCTGCCCTAAGGTTACGGTAGGTTCGATGTACGTAGTGTGCGGATCAATCAATGTGACGCCGGCTAACAGCCACTTTTCGTTAATTCGCCGACGCATGATCGCCTCTGCTTCAGCCAGGTGAGCGCGGGTGTTAATCCCGATGAGTTCCTCCGCATCTGGAGCCAGGATTGTCTGAACAGGTTGCCCATCTTGTACTGCAATGGCGACAATATCAGTCAGGTAATATTCTCCCTTTGAGGAAAGAGGGATCCGGCGCAGAGCTTCCCAAAGCCAATCGGCGGTGAAACAATATATGCTGGTATTCAATTCTCGAATAGCCAGTTGTTCGGGGGTTGCCTGGGGTTCTTCCACCACGGCCTGCACCTTGCCCGCTGCATCTCGCACGATCCGCCCAAAGCCGTGCGGATCAACTGCGATAACCGTCAGCATCGTCAGTGGACCAGGGTGAGATTTTTGTGCTGCGACAACCTGGGCAAGTGTCTCGACAGTTAAGAGGGGCATATCCCCGGTTGTGACCAAAACCAGGTCTGTCTGCCCCTTTAACAGGCTTTCTGCCTGTAACAAGGCATGCCCTGTGCCTAATTGCGGCTCTTGGATCCCATAGCGCGCCGCCTCGCCGGTGGACTGGCGGATTGCCTCAGCGTCGTGCCCGATAATCAGAATCGGCGTTTCGCCGGTGGTGGAACGCGCTGCATCAATTCCATATTGGATTAACGGGCGTCCCATCAACGGGTGAAGCACCTTAGTGAGTTTGGAATGCATCCGTGTGCCTTTGCCAGCGGCCAGGATGACGGCGGTGGTCCTCATGAAGTCTCCTTCGTTAAAAAACAACGAGCGCTGTTATGCCGAAACGGCTAACCAGGCTCGTCCTTTGGGTTGAACGGTCAGGCTGGGGCGCCCGGATTCGAACCAGGATATACGGATCCAAAGTCCGCTGTGCTACCGTTGCACCACGCCCCAATCTTATTAAATACATCCGTTCAAGTTCCGCCCGGCCAGCCGGGCGAGTTGAATTGTATCACAAGCCAGCCCTGACTGGCAATATTCAACCTACGCCACGCGCCAGCAAGCTGCCCAGTGATCGGGTTTGACTTCTTTGAGAGGGGGTTCCATTTGTGAACAAGCTGAGATCGCCACCGGACAACGGGGGTGGAAGCGGCAGCCTATGGGGGGATTCACAGGGCTGGGTACATCCCCCTGGAGGATGATGCGCTCACGGCGAATCGTCGGATCTGGGATAGGGATGGCCGACATTAAGGCCTGGGTATACGGGTGGAGAGGGGTTCTAAATAACTCTTCCCGGTCCGTCATCTCTACGATTTTCCCCAGGTACATCACTGCCACGCGGTCAGAGATGTGCTCGACAACACTCAGGTTATGGGCGATAAACATATAGGTGAGGTTAAATTCACTCTGTAAGTCCTTTAAAATATTCAGCACCTGGGATTGTATGGAAACATCTAAAGCAGATACCGGCTCATCCGCGATAATAAATCTGGGCTGGAGGGCCAGAGCACGGGCGATGCCAATGCGCTGGCGTTGACCGCCCGAGAATTCATGGGGGTAGCGCCGGGCGTGGTACTCCTCCAGGCCGACCTTTTTGATCGTATCCAGCACAACTTGCCGGCGGGTCTTCTTGTCGCCAATATGGTGGATTTTCAATCCCTCCCCAATCGACTCGCCCACTGGGATGCGCGGATCCAGGGAGGCGTACGGGTCCTGAAAGATAATTTGCATATTCCGGCGCATTGCCTTCAGTTCATTCCCGCTTAACTTCAGAATATCCACCCCGTTGAAGTAGATTTCTCCCGCGGTTGGCTCGATCAAGCGCAGCATCGTCCGCCCAACGGTAGTCTTTCCACAGCCCGACTCGCCCACCAGGCCAAGAGTCTCGCCATCTCGGACAGTGAAGCTCACGTCATCAACTGCCTGTACCCAAGCCTGCACTCGCTGAAGCAATCCACCCCGCACAGGAAAATGCTTGACCAAATGATTAACCACGACCAGATCTTTCGGTCTATCCTGCAGAATTGCCTTCGTATCAGTTTGGGTCTGTTCAGTCATTTTGTTTCACTCTTATTAAGGATTATTCTAATCAGTATATGTCTTTCAGATTATCCGGTCGCCAAGGGGGGCTTGATGATCCGGATGATCCAGGTATAACCAGCATCGTACCGTGTGATTTTTTTCCACGGTTAATAAGTCCGGTTCAGTTTCTGTGCAGATATCAAGGTGATACTGTTGACGGGCCAGGCAACGTGGCGCGAAGCGACAGCCGGCAGGCAAATTAATCAAATTTGGTACCGAGCCAGGGATGACTTCCAACCGATCCTTTACTTTTCCCAGCACCGGTATGGAGGCGATCAGGCCCTGGGTATAAGGGTGCAGCGGATGAACGAACAGCCTTTCCACACCGGCTTGTTCGACGATTCGCCCGGCATACATCACTGCCACCTCATCCGCCATTTCAGCGATGACGCCCAGGTCGTGGGTGATGAGAATCACAGCAGTCTGCATTTCCCGACGTAAGGCGCGCATCAGATCCAAGATTTGAGCCTGGATGGTTACATCCAGGGCTGTCGTCGGCTCATCCGCAATCAGGATTTGAGGGTTCAAGGCTAAGGCCATGGCGATCATCACCCGCTGAGCCTGACCGCCGGACATTTCATGCGGATAAGCATGCGCCTTGCGGTCGGTGTCGGGGATGCCAACCAGTTTGAACAACTCAACTGCTTTTCCCCAGGCCTGGTCTTTATTCATCTGCTGATGAATCCTTAAAACCTCAGCCACCTGATCGCCGACTTTAAAAACCGGGTTAAGGCTGCTCTGCGGTTGCTGGAAAATCATGGATATGTTATTGCCGCGGATATTGACCAACTCCGCCTCAGGCAACTTCACCAGGTCCTTTCCCTCAAAAATAACTTCACCGGCGATGATTTTTCCCGGTTGGCTGATCAAGCGCATGATTGAAAGGGAGGTCACACTTTTACCGCAGCCCGACTCGCCCACCAGACCAAGCACTTCACCGCGATGAACGATAAAATCGACGCCATCCACCGCCTTAACCACCCCGTCTTCTGTGTAGAAGTATGTTTTCAACCCCTTGACTTCTAATATAATCTCGCGTTGCGACAGCGTTTGATCAGAATTCATGCAACCTCTCCTTCAGACGAGCAGGATACATCCTAAATAAAACATTTTACTACGGAAACCCATAATCAAAACCCGCCTTCACCTTCAGCGAAGTAAAGACGGGTTAGCTTGTGTGGCTTCAGGCTGGGATCAACCTGATATCAAGGACTGAAATTTCTCAACGGTCTTTTTTCTTCCTGCGATATTCGCGGACATAAGTGGCTGAGCCGATCATTCCCAGAAAGAGCCCGGCGACGGACGCCGTAAAAGAGAAGAAGTTCAAGAAGAGAGTCGACTCGAGCACGCGAAGCACTATCAGCCAGGGGAGCATCGCGCCGGACAAGACCAGGAGAAAACCGATCAAGATGAGGATCTCAGGACGTAATGACGGCATCTTTATACAACCAACAGGCGGTAATATGGTCTTTTTCGGTAATGAGGTCCGGAGGTTCTTGTACCTCACACAATCCTTTAATTACCTTGGTACAACGGGGATGGAAACGGCATCCCGGCGGTGGTTTAACCAGACTCGGGGGCTCTCCAGACGGCACCTCCTTGAAGGTGGCGGCATTACGAGCGTCCGGATCGGAGGTTGCAGCCAGCAGTGCATTCGCGTAAGGGTGTTGAGGATTGCGCAGCAGATCCCCGATCTTGGCTTGCTCGATAATCTTCCCGGCGTACATCACAAAAACCCGTTCCGAGAAGTAACGCACCGTCGAGAGGTCATGGGTAATATAGATAAAGGATAGTCCGTGGGTTTCCTGTAGACCACGCAATAACCTTAAGATTTCCACGCGCACCGAAGCATCGAGCATTGAAACGGGTTCGTCTGCTACGATTAATTTAGGTTCGCGAATCATCGCCCGGGCAATGACAACGCGTTGCTGCTGACCACCACTGAGCATGTGCGGGAATTTCTCTATAAAATCAGATGGCGGAGTCAGCTTGACTTCATTCATCACCTTCTCCATCCGCTGGTTGCGTTCAGCCCTGTCTCGCACCCCACCCACAATGAGAGGTTCCTCTAAAATGCGGCGCACAGGCATAAACGGCGCTAAGGCTCCATACGGATCCTGCTGTACGTAGCCAACCTGGGCGCGGTACCAACTCATCCCTCTGGAATCTAGGTCGTTCAAATTCTTACCATCGAAGACAACCTTCCCCTGGGTGGGGCGATACAGACCGAGGATTGTCTTCATAAGACTTGTTTTTCCGCAACCGCTTTCGCCCACCACCGCAATGGCTTCACCCTTGTATAGATTGAAATTGACGCCATCCACGGCTCGCACATAGCCGGCGTGGCCAAATCCGAAACGACGCAGTTCGAACCAAACGCGGAGATTGTCGATTGTAAGCAATACACCATCTTGACTGGCTTGATTTTCCATTTGTAGTTCCCCAGATTTTTTTTCGTCGTATGTAGTGTCTGTCATACCCGGCTCCTACACATACAACCAGCATTGAACCAGGCGCCCTTCTTTATCGAGCGTGGGCGGATCCTGGTCGCACTTCTCAAAACGGAATGGGCAGCGAGGTGCGAACCGGCAACCAGCGGGGATGTTGATCAGACTGGGAGGTTGCCCGGTGATAAACTCAGGTTCTTGGGTGCCGCGCAACCGGGGAACGCTGGCCATCAGTTTCTGGGAATACGGGTGAAGTGGGGCGGTGAAGAAACGGGCAGCATCGCTTGTCTCAACGATTTGACCGGCATACATCACAGCTACATCGTCAGCCAGTTCGCTGGAGGTGGCAATGTCATGGGTGATCAAGATATAACTCGTCCCGAAACCCTGCTTGATCTTCTTAAGCACATTCATGATATTGGCCTGGGTGAGTAGATCCAAGGCCGAGGTCGGCTCATCCAGGATGATCAGGTTGGGCGAGGTGACCAGCGCCATGGCGATCGCCACGCGCTGCCGCATCCCACCGCTGAGCTCAAATGGATAGCGGGTCAAGAAATCACCCGGCACACCCACGCTCTGGAACATTTTAACGGCGACGCCGAGCGCTTCTTCTTTCTTGCTTCCCAGGTGAATCATGACGGGTTCAGCCACCTGATCGCCAACCCGGATCACCGGGTTCAGGGCGTTCATGGCCGCCTGGGGCACCAGCGACATCGCCACCCAGCGTACATTATGGCGGAATTCCTCTTCACCGAGCACCATCACATCCTTACCATCCAGGAACACTTTCCCGCTGTAGGTCTCAACATTGCGCGGTAGGAGCCGTAAAATTGCCTTGGCCAATGAGCTCTTCCCACAGCCAGATTCACCGATAATGACGACGGCACGGTTGTAATCGAGGCTAAAGTTCACGCCATCCACGGCCTGAACTGGACCGATCGTGGTGCGGAAGTACAGCTTCAGATCTTCGATGCGTAACAGTTTGTCAGCAGCCATGCCTTTATAGCCCTCGCAGTCTTGGGTTGAAGATGCGGTCTAAAGAGAAGCCCAGGAAAGCAAAGGCCAGACCAGCCAGCATGAGCAGAACTGCCGGCTCTAGCACCCAGTAATAAAGCCCTTTATATAAAGCGCCGTTGTTTTGAGCGTCATTGATAATTTTGCCCCAGGTCGGCAAGACCGGATCGCCCAGGCCCAGCACAGCCAGGGAAGCCTCCAGGAACACGTAGGTGGGAATACCAATCACCAGGCCAGGGATCAGCAAGGGGATCAGGCGTGGCGTCAGGTAGAGGAAGATGATCCGCCAACTGCTGGCGCCATACGAACGTGCTGCTTCAATATAGGGCGATTCCTTGATCTGTAAGAACGTGGACCGGTAAGTTAAAATCCCTTGCCCGAAAATACTCAACAAGATCGTGACACCTAAGATAACCCAGATGCTTTTCGAGTAAAAGGTGCCGATCATGATCAGAATGGGTAGGAAAGGGATGACCAGGTTGACGCCGGTAATGCGCTGGATGATCTCGTCCAACCAGCCGCCGAACCACACGCCGATGGCGGCGATCACCATGGTCGTCAGCGTGGTGCCCAGCGCGGCAATCAAACCGAAGGATATGGCGATCGGTGTACCCCATAGCAACGCCACACCCAGGTCGCGGCGCAGGTGGTCGGTGCCCGCCCAACCGGAGACCTGGCCCAAAACGACTAACTCGGCATCCAGGTCGCAGTTCTCTTCAAACATCAAGCCGCTGATGCGCAGCTCATAGGTTCCTTTGACTGTTGGGGGATTTGCGATCGCCGGATCCGCGACGAATAAGCCAACCTGCGGGTCAATCCCTCCCATCCTGCGCAGCAGTTTGGCGTCCTGATCGAAGCGAAAGGTCTGGGTTTTATCTACCGAAAAATCCGCCACCCGGATTTCGCGCTGGTCCGGGGTCCACCAGGTGATGGCCACGTTGGGTTTCTTTTCTTGGAACTTGGACTTAAAATACAAAATCATTTCCGATGGAAATGTGTCAAGTTGGTAGTCAAAGCTGAAAGTAATCGCTGTTTTCGTCACACCCTGGACGATTTCAGTTGTTTTCTTGGCTGTGCCATCCAAGGTGCTCAGACTGAATGACGAGAGCAGTTTTTCTTTGCGAAAGAGGTTGGTCCATTCTGGTGGAGCAAATTTCGGGTTCTTATACCACACCTCTTCACCGCCGCGCCACAGAGTGATGGCTTTGTCGTACGGAATGACAATTAAGGTAACCACCGATAAAACCAGTAGCAATGAGATGATCAAGAGTCCGACGATCGCCGATGGATAGCGAAAGAGTTCCTGAAGTGTTTTAGGTAAGCGCTTCATGAGGTTCTCCCTTCACCGCCAACCTTAACCCGTGGATCAACCAGGGCATAAATAAAATCCAGCAGGAAGAGGGTGATGGCCAACAGGTAAGCGGTAATAATAGTGGAGCCGACGATCACGGGGGTATCATACAGGCCGACGGCTTCAATGAATTTTCGCCCTAAACCCGGCCACTGAAATATCGTTTCGAAAATTGGCGCACCCGTCCAGGCGTAGATCAGGAAAAACGCAAAGTTGGTGATAATGTATGGCAGGGTTGGGCGCAGAATGTAGCGGCGTTCGATATCACGGGAGGCCAACCCCTTGGCCTTGGCGATATCCACGTAATCTTCACTCGAATAGATCAGGAAGAAAGTCCGCCAGCCATATACACTGATGAACAATGAATTCAGGGTGAGTGCCATGAGGGGCAAGATCATGTGCTTCATCATGCTGAGCGCATAGGCGACCGGGGATTCGGGCGGTGGTGCATCCACCATCCCGCTGAAGGGTAGAACCCTCAGTAAGGCAGCAAAAATTAAGAGCAAAAAAATCCCATAAAACCAGGCAGGCGCAGCGGAACTCGGTGAAAGAGTCACAAAAAACTTATCCCAGAAACTGCCGTATTTTCTAGATAAGGATAGCGCAATGAACATTTGGATAAAAAATAATATCAGACCGGAGGTGCCGAATAAGACTAATGTCGATGGCAGACGTTCTAGAATGATATTACGCACCTGTTTTGAGCCTGCGTCGCTGTACATCTGTTCAGCCCACCCCAGGTTTAGCGTCAGTGCGTCCGTCAGGAAGCCAAGGCTGCGCACCAGGAAAGGTCGGTTTAAGCCCAGCCGCTCTTCCTGCAAACGCACCTGCTCAGCCAGGCGTTTCTCCTTGGCCTCGAGAGAGAGGGTTTTATAAATGGGATCATTCAAAACCTGTCCTTGGACATTCTCGCGGATCTGCCCACGGCGAATATTGTCGACATATCCACCCATGTTGGCGATCAGGATCGTCAGGTAGACGCCAACGACGACCGTCACGAACAGGGTGGCTGTCCGCACAACTACATAGCGCGCCACCCGGTTCAAGGTACTGGTGAACGCTTTGCGCCCGGTAGCGCTGACATCGACTGGTATGACCTGTGTTGCTTCGCTCATAACAGCTCACTTTCTGATTTGAAATAATTTTCTGATATTCATACTACCAGTAAAGGCAACACGTTCAGATGTTGCATCGACCCGTGGCAGATACTTACTTTTTTGATAAATTCTATCGAAGGGGGCACACACGGGTGAATGATATTCTGATCGAGTAGAATTCCGATAGGAACATGGTTGGGTAAACCATGTTCCTATCGGATTTATGGGGTAAATGAAAGGGTTATGGGGCCGTTACGAACTCAAAGGGGGCGAACGCTGGAATGCTGACCAGCTTGGAAGCAATTGCGACTTCCAGCTTGTTCGAGCCGGCTTCGAGCTGCTTGGTGATATCCGCACTCAGCGTGATGGAGAACTTGCCATCTTCGACCGGGGTGGCTGCCCCGGTGGTTACCAGGACGCCCTTGGCGTTGAATAGCAAGAATTTCACTTCGGCGAGGTCGGCGTTCTTGTAGGGTTTGCCTTCGAAGGTTACCAGCACGTCAAACTTGGCTTCCTTACCAATCGTGACCTGGCTTGGGCCATCCAGCTCAGCCGTAGCGATCATCGGCGTGCCGAAGCGCGCCCACTTTGAAGCTGGATCGACAAATCCGTCGAAGCGGTTGATGGTGAGGGTCTTCTCAGTCGTGAAGGCCTTGTTCAGATAGAAGGGACCGGTGCCGATCCAGAAGTGACCCTGGATCTTGAAGAATTGGGTCAAGTTCTTGTAGCGCAGAGCGATTTCTTCCGGCTTGACATATGCGCCCAGCGTCGCGGCATAGGGCAGGTAGTTATCCGTTGTCGCCTTGTCCAGGTCGGCTTTCAGGATTGCCAGGCTGGGGCCAGCGATGTAACTCATCCACTCTACTCCCTTGCGCTTGCTGGCCTTGTCGGTTGAAAAAGCCAGAGCCTTCTTAACATCTTTTTCGGCGTCGGCCATCAGGCCGATCGCCAGGTTATGCCATGCACCAGGACCAAAGCCATAGTTGGGCCACATGGTGTACACACTATATTCGGCATCCAAATAGATTTGGTCCGTGTAGTACTCGATCACAAGTGGTTCGGTGGAGGCAATCTTGAAGCCCTTGAATGCCGACATGAAGGCATCGAGAGCGGGCACAGCTGATTCATCGAAGTTGGGGCTGTCGGCTTTGCCGCGGTCGAAGGTCAGGATCATGCCCATCACGAAGTCGCCAATCGACAGAGTGCTGCCATCGTGCCACTTGACCGTCTTGAACAGGTCAGCCGGGTAGGTGACCACGCTCTTGACATTGGCAGTCACGGTTGAGGTGAACTTCTCACCAACCGTGATGAACTTCTGATCCTTGGCGTTCCAGTCCGCCCAGGCGTCCTTGGGAACTTCGATGCTTGCGGCGGTCTTGAGGGTGAACCAGTCCAGAGTCTTGCCGACCGGCAGGCCCTCTTTCACCGTTACCTCAGCTTTATCGATGCGCTGCGGCCAGACCAGACCGGTGTAGGGGTCAGAAAGTGTGCCGTAGTCCATTGTGGCGCGACCCGGCATTTGGTCGTAAATCCAGTTGCTGCCGGCGAGTGGGTTCCAGGGTTCAACCAGGATGCCGGGCTGAGCGATCTTCATCACACCGCCATCTTGATCTTTGAAGCGGATCGTGTAAGGCCACAGAGAGCCGCCGGAAACACCGCCAGCCAGGTCATAGGCAACTGTCACATTGGCCTTCTGGGGTCCGAAGCTGAGTTGATCCACGACCCAAACGCGTACGGAGTCCTGCATGCTCAGTTCCAATGCCCTGGAGAAGAGCTGCTTGCGTTCGTCCATGCTCTTGAAATCGTTGACCCACAGTTTCTTAGAGATCGAGTAATATTCCTCCGAGGGCTTATAGCCCTGCCAGAGCGGCGAGCCGCTGCCCAAGGGGGTGTAGAAGTAACCGAAGTTGGTGGCGTCATCGCGGCTGACAGCCGTAGTGATCCAGCCACCGGTGTAGAAGTGCATCTTGCCGTCATTTGGATTGCTCTGGTTCCAAATCGGGGAGGCCTCGGTGCGGGTCTTGTACTGGCGATCAACAGTGAAGCCGATCTTCTCGAGCTGGCTGCAGAAGTAGTCGCCAATTTGGCGGCGCTGATCCTCGACGCGGATGATGGCGATCAGGACGACCGGCTCGTTATTGAAGTTCCACTTATCACCGACAAGCGTGGCGCCCAGAGTCTGCATTTCCTTGGTGACGATTTCCTTGGCCTTGTCCAGGTTGTAGGCATACTGGGCCTCGATCTTGCGGGAGACATCCACGTAGCGGGCGTAGTCAGGGAAGTTGGCGTTGAGGTTGGTGAATTTCGGGATGGCCAGGCCGCTATAGATTTCCTGGACCACGTAGTTGCGGTCGATCAGCATGTTCATCGCTTCCCGGACCGCGGGGACGGAGAAGGGATTCAACTTCTTGGAGCCCTCGAAAACCGGACCGGCCGGGTTGAAGGTGATCTCGTTGTAGGAGCCGAAGGCGTTGGTGTAGCCCAGATTGGGATCTGCCTTGAGTTCCTTGAACACTCCGGCATCCGCAACGCTGTAGGCGTACACGTCAATGTCGCCTGCCTGCAGTTGCTTGATGGCAGCCTGAGCCGAGTTCTGCTCAGTGAAGACAACCGTGTCAACCCAGGCGCCCTTGCGCGTCGAGGGGACGGGGGTAGGGGGAGCCACGGTGACTTGAACTATCTTCGTGACTTCCTTAACGGTTTCCTTGGGAACTTCCTTCGTGACTTCCTTGATGGTTTCCTTGCCAGGAATTTCCTTCGTGACTTCCTTGATGACTTCCTTGGTTTCCACGACGGTTGTTGTTCCGCAAGCCGCCAGGACCATGCTCAGAATCATGATGATGCTGAACACAGCCAATACTTTAGATCGAACGTTCATGGTTTCTCCTCCATACAAAATAAATAGATTGGATAAAATGTTTGTAGAAATGTTCTGGCCAGATGGCCTCTCAAACCACAGACATTACTTCTGCTAATCAACCACCTCCTCTCCAATTAAGGACGCAAACACAAGCCTGGGAATGCCTAGCTTGTTCTTGCGTTGGATGTTTTCTTAATCTTAATTTATACCATATTAACTGAAAAGCGGTCAACCTGTTTTAAAAGATCATTGTGATTTACATGCATTGCCATAATCCAAAACTTCAATATTCCATAATGAACTATTATTCCAGACGGAATTCTTTATCCCACACAGGTCTGGACGCGTTGCGATCATTTGCCAATGTAGATACAGGGGCAGGACCGGCAATTGCTCGCTGAATATACCTTGCGCCTGGATCTGCGCTGCCTGGTAAGCCGGCTCATCCGGGAGTGTTGTCCTGGCTTTCAGGCAGGCTCGATCAAACTCCGGGTCGCTAAAGCCACTGGCATTGGCGCCGCCCCAACTCATTGAGTATTCTGGATACACTCCCGGAATATCAGAGCTGAGGAATAATCCGCAGGATGCTTCTGCCGTTACCGTCCAGGCGAGCAGGGCTGCTGAGAAATGGCGCCCGAAGAGCGGACCTTCAGGTCCGGGGGCATACAGCTCCTCAGGGGAAAGGCTTTGGATGTTTGCCTGCACTCCACACTGAGCCAGCGATTCCTTGATGAACGAGGCAGCCTTCTGGCGCATCTGGCTCTGGTCAACCAACAGTGAGAAGGTAAATGTCGTGCCATCTGGAACATCTGGCACTCCCTGAGACTGGCGCGGTGTACGCGGGTCACCGTCTTTATCCAACCAGCCCATTGTTTCGAGCTGTGTGGCTCCCGCGTGTGGATCATACGGATACTTTCTGACCTGCGTAGCTGCGAGTGGGTGGCTGGGCGGTACGTAACTGTCCGGTGCCTGAGAATAACCTTGAAAGAGGGATTGAATCAGCTGCTCTCGATCAATGCACTGGGCGATTGCCTGGCGGACCTCTTTGGATTGAAACAACGGTAGCGGTGACTTTAACTTCAAATCTGGCAGGCTGGCCAGACCAAAAACCAATTGCTCCCAGGCCAGGCCGCGGTTGATTCCTAACTGGATTACGTCCTCTGCCTGCATTTTCAGCAACTCACTCGCCCGGCTTTCCAATCCATAACTTTCATCAAGGTAATCACATTCTCCTGCCTGGAGAGCTCGCAAGGCGGCGGTACTATCCGGGACAATGCGGTAGACCAGGAGGTCGAAAGAGGGCAAGCCTTCACCAGCCCGGAAATAGCGTGCATTGCGGGATAAGCGGATGACATCGCTGCTAATCCATTCATCGATCTGGTAGGGACCATAGCCGATTGGTTTTCGGCTGGATATTTCGGTTGTGGTCAGTTGGTTGGCTGGGGTATTCCCCCAGGTATGGCGCGGGAATGGAGCAAAGAAGGCAGTCGCATACGCTGGATTGCGATATCCTGGTGTGCCGCGCCATTCAACCGTTTGTTGATCAATGGTCTGGTATAGATCGGTGTGATCCAACAGCTCTGCCTGGACGGTTGGATAAAGGCTGCGCGCGACCTCGAATGCGTAAACCGAATCGTCCGCGGTAAGTGCTGTGCCATCTGACCACTGCAACCCCTGACGCAGTTTAAAATGCACCACCAGTTGGTCCATCTGAACGGGTTTTCTCCCGGTGTATTGCTGAGCGCAAGTTGTCTCCTGACAGCCGGTTGGGAAATAAGATATGCCTTCTTGAAGACTGGTCAGGTTACCGTAGCTGTCCACTATTCGATCCGCCAGGTTTACCTGGATACCTTCCAGTCGGGCGCCGTTATTCGCCAGGCTGGGTAAGCTTTCCAGGATCACCGGAGACGGCTTGAAATCAACCAGATCAATCGGACCGTCGTAAATCGCCGCTCGTACACTGCGCGCAGCCAGCGAATCATCTCCGTAGGGGAAAAGCGATTGGGGTTCACTGGCCAGGCAGATGGTGAGTTGCCTGGGTGGCTTGGGAGTACCAGTGGGTTCCGTTGTCTGGCCAGTGAAAGGGGTGCTTAAAGAAGTGATCGTTGATTGTGTCGCCAGCTTCGTGACCGCCGGCGTGGGTCGATCAGGTGCGCTGCATGAGTTGTTAAAGAGCAAGATTATCAGGATTAGAATTGACCAACCAGAAGTCCGCCAGGCGCGTCGCATAGTTGAAGTCAGCGGACTATGGAATTAACCGCATTTCTAGAGAGATATAAAAGAGCCAGGGCTGTGCCCAATTTTTGCACCCACGCTGGTTCAGTGATCGTTACATCATAATAGTGTTGGCTCCTGGCACGCTTGATCAATAAGGATTGGGCTGCGGCTTGCTGCAATAATTTTGCACGAGTTTCTTCCCTGGGTGGATGACAGGCCGCCCAATTCTTCAAGCAGCGTGCCAGATAGCGATCCATTTCATGTTTCATCGAATACTCACAAATTCTCGTAATTCAATTCTTTCAGCTTCTCACTGCCGATGAAACCTTCCAGCCCCAGGTTCTTGCGCAGGGTTAATCTGCCATAGTGTAAGCGCGATTTAACCGTTCCGGCTGGAATTTCCAGGATTTCAGCAATTTCTTGAATGGATAGATCATCCAGGAAATACAAAACGACTACAATCCGTTGGGGTAACGGCAAACGCTCCACGGCACCCTGGATGCGTTCCCAATCATCATTCTGCTCTACAACTGCATCAACTGTGACGTGTACCGGGTGGGATAACCAGTCGGTCCAATCATCGAGCGAATGCAGCCAACGCCGGTTGCGTTTGATCCAGGTGTAGGTTAAATTGGTCGTCATGCGGTAGAGCCAGGGTTCCAGGGGTCGCTGCCGGTCGATATGCCTGGCAAAGCGATGCAGGCGTAAGAAGACATCCTGCAGTAAGTCACTCGCCGCATCTGGATCTCCGGTAATAGCCAGAGCGGTCCGAAATACCAACTGCCGATAACGATCGTAAAGCAAACCTAGCGCTTCAAGATCGCCTCTTTGTAATCGGACGATTAATTCTTGCGTGCTGATGTCAGTCATAAAATTATTGGATTGTCGTTAATAAATTTACTCATGGACAATCCGATTGGTTCAATTGATTTTACCACGGCTAATCATCGGCCTTTTCAAGGTCTTCTTCCCCGCCAAAGCGCATGCGCAGGTAAGAACGATGGCGTGCCGGATGGATCTGGCCCTCAGCCACGGCCGCCAATACCGCACACCCCGGCTCCTGGCGATGGGTGCAATTGCTGAATGCGCAGTCAGCCACCCGCTCGCGCATCTCGGGGAAATAAGCGTCTAACTCTTCGGCTTCAATGTCCCAAAAAGCCAGGGCCTTAAGACCAGGCGTATCAGCGACATATCCTCCATTTTCGAGCGGAAATAATTCGCGGACAACCGTCGTATGGCGACCTTTGCGGGTTACTGTGCTGACTTTCCGGACGGCTAACCCTAGACCGGCTTGAATTGCATTCAGCAGGCTGGATTTCCCTGCGCCGGAAGGGCCGCTGAGCAGCGATATTTTATTCGTTAATGTTGTATGTAATTCATTAATACCTGACTGGTGAGTACATGAAGTAAAGACCACCGGATAGCCGATCGATTGATACCGGGCGAACAATTCAATCGCCTTTTCCGGACTGACCAGGTCAATTTTGTTTGCCACGATGATGGCTGGCAGGCCCTGTTTTTCGGCAATTACTAAGAAACGGTCCAGCATCCCAAAGCGGGGAGCAGGATGTGAACAGGCGAAGACCAATACAATCTGATCTGGATTGGCAATCAAAACCTGCTGATAGAGACCCTGGGGGTTAGGCGCCAGGCGGGAGAACAAGTGCTGGCGCGGTTCGATTGCCTCGATGACTCCATTATTGGAGTCCAAAGGTGTGATTTTCACCCAATCGCCGACAGCGATGATATCGCCCTGGCGTGGACCGTGTTTCAATTTCCCCCTCAAGCGGCAAACATAGCTGCCTTGATCCGTTGAGACGGTATAAAACCCCGATTGAGACCGTACGATCAGACCACGCATCTTAATTATGGCGCCGGGATAGGAGTAGCTGATTCTTCCGGTGCCGGCGTCCGGGTTACATTATACGTGGCTTCCCAGTCGTAGAGCTTGCCTGGTATGCCATAAAAATATAATTCAACAATCCGGCGGAAGATCGGCGCAGCATAGTCGGATCCCTCGCCAACGTTTTCAGCGATGACGACGGCGGCAATGTCGGGTTTATCCGCTTGTTCGGCTAAGGTATAGCCGGCAAACCAGGCATGGGGCAATCCCGAGCCGGATTGGGCTGTGCCAGTTTTTCCTGCCACGGGGATATCTAACCCCACGAAGACATGATACGCCGTGCCGCGTGGTTTGACACTTTTGACTACCCCCAACAGGGCTTGTTGAAGGACTTCCAGTGTCCCGGCTTGGACAGGCAGTATCCCCAGTACTTTGGGTTGAATCTGGAAAACCATAGTTCCATCTGGGGAGGTAATGTGGTCAATGACTTGCGGTCGGAGAAGCTTACCACCATTCCCAATTGCAGCGATAAAGTCAGCCACTTGCAAAGGGGTGACCAGCAGATCCCCCTGACCGATGGCGCCGTTGGTCGCGTCGATTACCGTGGTTGGCGTGACCACCTGCCCGGCAGCTTCGTCAACTACCTCAATTTGAGTTGGGCGACCCAGACCAAAGGAGCGGGCCATGTCTGGGATGGCTGTCGCCAGGTCATGGTTGAAAAGATCTAATCCAATATGAAAGAAGAAAGGGTTGCACGAACGGATCAAACCCTGAGGTAGGGTCAGCGTACCGCTGGCAGGCAAACCGTATGAGGAAGTCCAATCGTAGAGGGTGGCGCCGGGTATCTCAGTAAATGTTTGTCCGCAATAGTAAGTGGTGTCGGGGGTATAACGACCGCTTTCTAATGCAGCAGCCAGGGTAATAATTTTAAACACCGATCCGAGTGGATATTGCCCTTGTGTTGCCCGGTTCAGGAGAGGTTGGTCTTGCTGATTGATTTCTGAGAGCAGTTCTTCACTATTAAAATTGATCGGTTCGAAAGCGTTCGGGTCAAAGCCAGGTGAAGACACCATTGCCAGGATCTGACCTGTATCTCGCTCTAATACGACGATCGCCCCGCGCAGGCTACCCATGGCTTGCTGAGCGGCTAACTGGAAGTCTCGATCGAGGGTTGTATAAATTGCCTGAGACGGTTGGGCCTGAGTCTCTGCCAAACGGGTAATGGGTTGTCCCTGGGCATTATAGACGTAAAGCGCGCCACCGCGCTTACCGAGTAAATATGCTTCTCCCCATTTCTCTATACCTGAGCGCCCCACCCGTTCGTCGGGTTGGTATCCCAGGCGTAGATAAGCATCAATTTCTTCTGCCGGGATAGGGCTGACATAGCCAACCAGTTGTGGGGCGATCCCTTTATCAAAATAATAGCGGGATTTATATGGACGCATCACCAGACCGCTCAATTGGGATAATGCCTCATACCGGCTGGCGATCCGATCGGCAGACACCTCCCCAAGGGGCAGGTACCACTCCTTTCCAATGGGAAAATCGGCGTACATGGCTTTTATGGTATCTTCCGTAAGCCCTGTCAAATCATATAATTCAGCGAACAGGGTGGCAGCCTGAGCCGGGTCGATCTGATCTGGATATAATCCCAAGGCGGTCGCATCAGCTTGAGCGACCAACGCATGCCCATTCCGATCATAGATGTTGGCGCGCGCCGGAATATAATCCTGGCGATCCATCTTCAGGTAATTACTTCCTTTAAGTTGGGGTAATACCAGTGTGTCATCCCACTGGACGCGCCATTCACCGTTTTCGAGGCTCAAGTTCATCAAGGCATCGGCTTTGATGTCCCCAACCAGAACGCTGTGTAAGATGACCTGGTAGCTGATTTGGGCATTCTCTGGGTTGGTCAACACCGATAAGATCTCATAATCTACATTTTTCAATGCGGCTTCAGTGGCGATCCCTTGATAATGGCGTGTGAACTCCTGCTCGCTGATAGCGTCCCGGCTGATTGAAGTCAGCAATTGATACATATCTGGATAGCGCTCTGCTCTCCAGGCTTCCAGATAGGCCTGGCCAGCGGCCTTGGTTTTCAATCCAACGCTCGCCTCCACCGGTTGGCTCTGGCTGGTGGGTGGATTGGTTACACCTTCTTGTGGGGTGGAAAGGTCAGTGCATCCAGTTGCCATGACCAGCATGATAATTAGGGCGGTCCAGAAACGCGTTCGCATAATTAATCGTAGATCAGGCACTCAGTCGCAAGGGTGGCCCGGCAGGCTTGCCAGGGTTGATTGGTGGCCGGTTGACCGCACTTTTCCATTAATCGATTCAGATGGCAAACTGGCAGACCCATCACGTTCGCAGCACACCCCTGCAGTTTAGCTACCGGACGAAACGCGGAGTGTTGGATTGCATACCCACCGGCTTTATCAAACGGATCTCCGCTTGCGATGTAATCAATTATTTCATTGTCTGTATAAGCGCGCAGGGTAACCTGTGTAACACATAGATCCTGGTACCATTTAAGGGTTTCGGTATCGAATAGAGCCAACGCAGTAAAAACCTGATGAGTTCGACCGCGCAAGAGGCGCAGCATGGTTTCTGCTTCAGCCGAGGTAGCTGGCTTACCTAGGATAGCTTCATTATCCACTACGGCAGTGTCAGCAGCTAAGACCAGGTTGCCAGTTCTCTCTGCTTCAGATAGCTGCAAAAAGGATGTCCAGGCCTTTTCTCTGGCCAGCCGCAATACGTAATCCCCCGGACTTTCTTTTGGCAATGGGCGTTCGTCGATCTGGGACGGTAACACACGAAATGCCCATCCCGCGGCGGTGATTAATTGCTTGCGCCGGGGTGAGTTTGAAGCTAAAATTAGCATCATCGTTCGATTCTAACATACTCTCCCTGGTGCTCGTGACTCAGGCGATGTACATTCTTTAAATAAACTTCGGGTTCTTGGATGGGAGAACGGGAGGACAGGATGCAGGCCTTGCGAGATCGGATTCTACGCGAAGGAAAAAACCTGGGAAATGGCATCTTGAAGGTGGATGGGTTTATCAATCATCAGGTTGATCCCCGGTTAATGGATGCCTGCGGACAAGAATTTGCCCATCGTTTTCAAACGGTGGGCACGACTAAAGTTCTCACCGCTGAGATATCCGGTATTGCGCCAGCCCTGATGACCGCCTTTCACCTGGGTGTTCCGGTCGTTTATGCTCGCAAGCATAAGCCGATTACGATGCCCGATCAGGTTTTTTTAACCTTGACGCCTTCACATACGAAAATCCGTACAGTGGAATTAATCATCTCGCCTGAATACCTGGCTGGAGGTGAAAAGGTTTTAATTATTGATGATTTCCTGGCGACCGGCGCGACGATCCTGGGGTTAGTCCGCCTGGCTCAGACGGCAGGTGCGATTATTGTGGGGGTGGGCGCTTTAATCGAGAAGATCTTTGAAGGTGGGCGTAACGCGCTCGCTTACCTGGGTGTCCCGGTCGAGTCACTGACCTGTATCCGATCGATGGAGGGGGATACGATCATTTTTGAGGACTGATGGACGCACCAAATTTCCAGGCGCGATGTTTTGTCGGGTAACATGGTCGTGATATGGACACCATTGCTATCCTTGATTTCGGCTCTCAATATTCGCAAATAATTGCCAGACGAGTACGGGAACACCTGGTATTCAGCGAATTGTTTCCCTGGAACGCTTCGCCGGAGCAGGTGCTGGCCATCCAGCCGAAGGGCTTTATCCTTTCAGGAGGTCCAGCTTCAGTCTATGAAGCTGGAGCGCCCCATATTCTTCCCTATGTGTTGGCAGCCGGCTTGCCGATATTAGGCATTTGTTATGGAATGCAAGCTTTGACCGACGCTTTACATGGTCGGGTTGCCCCATCGGCAGAGCGGGAGTATGGCTCAGTTGATCTTGAGGTGGTTGCTGTGAATCCCCTCCTTCCCATCGGAAACCAACCTGTCTGGATGTCGCATGGCGACCGCATTGAACAGCTACCTTTAGGTTTCATCGTTTTAGGTCGAAGTGGCAACTCTCCGGTTGCGGTCATGGGCGATCTTTCCCGTCATTATTATGGTTTACAGTTCCACCCGGAAGTACACCACACTCCCGGTGGGGCAGAGATCTTGCGCAGGTTCGTTCTCGACATTTGCCTGGCCAAACCAGATTGGACGCCGAATTCGATTATTAATGAAAGCGTCCAGTGCATCCGGAAGCAGGTTGGCGATGCGCCAGTCATATCTGCAGTGAGCGGTGGAGTCGACTCGAGTGTAGCCACGGCGTTGGTGCAAAAGGCGGTCGGTGACCAGCTTATGGCAATTTTCGTCGACACAGGTCTTTTACGCCAGGATGAAGGCGCCCAGGTGCAGGCGGCGTTACACGAAAACCTGGGCATTGAGTTGATTTCGGTGAACGCCGCGGATCAATTCCTTAACTCCTTGCTCGGTGTGACCGACCCCGAAAAAAAGCGGCGAATTATTGGGGAATTGTTCATCCGGACATTTGAAGATCAGGCGCGCCAGTTAGGGTTGCTGCAGGCTCCGCGTCGTTTTCTGGTGCAGGGTACGATTTATCCGGATGTAATTGAGTCGAATGCGGCGCAAAGCAGGGCTCAACGCATCAAAACCCATCACAATGTCGGTGGTTTGCCCGAGCAAATGAACTTTGAACTGGTTGAGCCACTGCGGATTTTGTTCAAAGATGAAGTGCGTGTGGTCGGTGAGGCGCTGGGTTTGCCGCATGAACTTGTGTGGCGGCAACCGTTTCCGGGACCTGGCCTGGCTGTGCGCTGCCTGGGCGAAATTACACGAGAACGGTTAGAAAGTCTGCGCGCGGCGGATGCGATTGTGACCAGCGAGTTGGCTGCGGCAGGTTTGCTAAAGACTACTGGTAACGGGGAGGTCCTCTTTGGCACTGCCCAGGCTTTTGCGGTTCTGCTTCCAGTTCGTACCGTAGGCGTCATGGGCGACCAGCGAACTTACCAGGAAGTAATTGCCTTACGCGCCGTGACGACTGAAGATTTCATGACCGCCGATTGGGCTCGTTTACCGTATGAGCTCATGGCGCGTATCTCGAACCGGATTGTCAACGAAGTCAAAGGGATCAACCGGGTAGTTTATGATATTACCAGTAAACCCCCTGCAACCATCGAGTGGGAATGAACGTATAGAATATTAAATATATCTAGTAAAAGATAAGGAGAAAGACTCATGGACTTCGGATCAGTTCTTTTAAATGCTTGGAAAATTATTTGGAAACATAAGATCCTTTGGATCTTCGGCATTCTGGCCAGTTGTGGGAGTGTGAATCCGAACTCTGGTGGTTCACGCGTATCCTATCAGGGTGAATTACCCGCCCAAGTTAGCGAGTTTTTCCAAAAAATGCCGGACTGGCAATTTGTTTTACTTGTGCTTGGTATTGTAGCTGTGATTTTTATCCTGGTGATTCTGGCCGTCTTTTTGTCAACAATTGGACGGATTGGGATGATCCGGGGGACGATGCACGTCGACTCAGGCACAAAGGAGTTGTTATTTGGTGAATTGTTCAAAGGTAGCATGCCTTATTTCTGGCGAGTATTCGGCTTGAACTTGTTGGTCGGCCTGATGGTATTCGTGATCGCGGTTGGTTTCTTGGTGTACGCGATTATAGCTACGATATCGTCATTGGGCTTAGCCTTGATTTGCCTGATTCCCTCGCTGTGTTTAATAGTTCCAATTATGTGGTTTATTGAAGTCCTGATTACCCAATCCAGTATTGCCATGGTCGTGGATAATCTTGGGATCTTGGAGGGATTGGCGCGGGGCTGGAAGGTAATTTGGGAAAACATTGGAGTGATGGCTGTGATGGCTCTGATTCTGATTCTTGGGGTGAGCCTGGCAGGCGGTTTAATTATTGGTTTACCGTTCTTTGCCGTTTTTGGAGCAGTGTTTGCCAACTTGATTACACTCCAACAAATCGCCAACCGAATTTGGTTGTTCATCGCGCTTTTGATTGTTTATTTACCGGTGATGATCTGTTTGGCTGGAATTTTGCGTAGTTACACCGAGTCAGCCTGGACTTTGACCTACTTGAGATTAACGGGACGGAAGGTGTACGAAGAGCCCGCGCCCTTAGAGCCACTGCCCGCGGTGCCAACACCGGATTCAGTGGCATAGAAAACCGTTCTCAGTCAGTAATAATACCGGGCAACCCTGATAGATCCTGATTCAGGATTGCCCGTTCCATTGTCGTCCGGTTAAGTTGTGCTAAAATTTAACTATGCCGAAGTACTTATACGGCATAACGATATTGATTTGGTTGTTGGCAGGTGGAGTTAATCCTTTCCAACTAACAGGGGTGTCTTCACGCGTGAGTAGCCCATCAACTGGGGGGATCTTCGCAGGAAATGGTATTGAAGCCAGACTTCAAGCGCAATCTTCTGGGAGTGCAGTCTTGACACGACCCCAGATTGAAGCTTTTCCGAAGGTTGATGCATATTTGGGCGTTTGGGATGAGCAGGGTCTGTTCATTCATGGCCTTCAGGCGATCGATGTGCGGATGCAAGAAAATGAGGTTTCGCTCAGCGTAGATGAAATCCAGGAAACCAGACCTGGAGTACAAGTGGTTGTAGCGATTAATCCAGGTCAGACATTCAGTACGCGCACGAAACGGGGTTTGACGAGGGGGGAAGTCTTATTAGGCGTTATCCAGAAATGGGCAATCAGCCGGATTGGCTCTGATCTCGATGATTGGAGCCTGTTAGTAGCGAATGGTACCGAGGCCAGCCATCTTTCCAAACCGGATGAATGGTTATCCGCCTTGGATAAAACCGCACTTTCCACCCAAGCCGTCTCCCCAAATCTCGAGATTCTGTCACGGGCAATCGATATCGCTGCTGATCCCACAGTTCGCTCCGGGATGTCGAAGGTGCTGATTTTTATCACCTCGCCCATTGAACAACCCTTAAGCATTCCTGTGGATAATTTTATAGCCCGTGCTAAACAGCAAGGGGTACGGATTTTCGTGTGGATGGTGGCTTCACCAGGCGCTTTTGGGTTGCAGTCAACCAATCAAATATCTAAACTGGCAACAGAAACCAATGGTCAGTTCATTCCCTTTACGGGTGTGGATCCTTTGCCAGATCTAGAGAATTACCTGGAATCTTTGCGGAATATTTACCGATTGAAATATACCTCCCAGGTTAAGGCTGCTGGAACGCAGTCGGTTGTTGCTCAAATTAATACCCCCGCGGGAATAATCGCTGCACCCGCGCAAACATTCGACATCAATATCCAACCTCCCGAACCAATTTTTGTTTCTCCTCCATTGGAGATCCGGCGTAAGTCATCGTTGGCATTAACTGACATTGCCGGGGCATTGACTGCCGATAGCTTCCTTCCCACCTTACAGGAGTTGCAGATTGTAATAAGTTTCCCGGACGAACGGGTGCGACCCCTGGTGCGGTCAGCCCTGTTCGTTGATGGTCAGCTTGTTGTGGAGAATAACGAACCGCCCTTCGAGCAATTTACCTGGCCTCTGGTAGGCTACACGTCAAGTGGTTCCCACGCCTTAAGGATTGAAGTGGAGGACAGCCTGGGATTGGTTGGCGCCAGTACTGATACACTTGTTCAGGTCGCCATCGAATTCCCAAAACCTGACCCTTGGGCCTGGATCTATCGCAATATACCAGTTCTTTCGGGGTTGGTCGTCGTCCTGGCTGGCGCAGTTTTAGCGCTCGTTTTGGTTCTTGGGGGGCGATTGAAGCCGCATACCGCCAGGAAAGCCAGGTCACCAAGCCGCAAATCGGATCCTGTTACTCAACCAGTGCCTGTGAAAAGTGAACCCGCAAACCGGCGTCTCCCGGGGTGGGTAAATCGGTTGCATTGGCCGCAACGGCACATTACCCCGCAGGCATATGCTTTTTTGAGCCGTCTCTCTGAGTCCGATGAGCTGGCGCTAAAAACACCGATTCCCATTACAACCGACGAGATTACCTTCGGCAGTGATCCTGGACAGGCCACTCTGGTGATTACCGATCCCTCGGTTGAAAACTTACATGCCCGCCTGGCGCGGCAGGAAGATGGCTCTTTCCGCCTGGCGGATCAAGGGTCGGTGGCGGGCACCTGGATCAATTACACGCCGGTCTCCCAGGAAGGCGCAACATTGGAACACGGTGACCTGCTCCATATCGGGCGAGTAGGTTTTCGCTTCACTTTGCAAAAGCCCCCTTTTGTGGAAAAGCCGGTGGCGACTCCGATTGCTCCCGACCAGGAGATCAAGGCATGATCTCGGTTAATCAGGCTCATCTCTTTGTAGCGGCGCGGAGTCATCCGGGGATGAGCGGGAAAACGAATGAGGATCGTTATTCAGTAGTCGCTTATCGCCTGCCCAGGCGTCGTTCGGTTGCGAGCGTGCTGGCCATCGTGACTGATGGGATTGGGGGACATCGCGCTGGAGAAATAGCGGCAGAGATTGCCATCGATACGATTCAAAAATCGATTTCGAAGAGTAATGCAGCCCATCCGGTCGAGGTTTTACGAGAAGCCGCAGTTCTGGCTAACCAGACGATCATTCAAACAGCCGAAGGTAGTCCACAACTGGAGGGTATGGGAACTACCTGCGCCTGTGGATGGGTGATTGGTGATCGTTTGTATACGGTTTCGGTTGGCGATTCGCGGATTTACCTGGTGCGCGGTAATACGATCCGTCAAATCTCGGTTGATCATACCTGGGTTCAAGAAGCTGTTGATAATGGCATCCTGAGCCCGGAAGAAGCTCGCTCCCACCCAAACTCGCATGTCATCCGCCGATTTCTGGGCTCGCGGAATCCTGTAGTTCCCGATATGCGTTTACGTCTTCACTCGGGTGAGACGGATGCCCAGTCAGAGGCAAACCAGGGGCTGCGATTATTCCCTGGCGACCAGGTGTTCTTGTGCAGCGATGGCCTTACAGATTTGATTTCAGAAGAAGAAATCCTGGCAACCTTGAAAAATCACCGCCAGGAACTGGCTTTGGATCAACTGATCACCCTGACTAATCAGCGAGGTGGTCACGATAACATTACAGCGATTGCATTGGAAGTCCCGCGCTCAACGCCTACAGTTGGCCGTGAAGCGCATCTGTGGGGTAAATATATTTGGAGCGGTCTGGCAGCGGCTGTGGTATTGATCACCGGTTTGGCGGCATTACTGGCGGGTTATTGGTATGTGAACCGTCCCCAACCAACGCCAACCTCCATCCCGGTCTTGAGCAGTGTGGCAGCGTCTGTGAATTCCGTTCTGGTCTCTCCCACTGCGACGCAGACGGTGGTCTTAGAACCTGCGTCTCTAAACTGGACCTCTCTCGCTCCCACAGCTATTGTAATCAAGACAATCCAACCTCCACCTACCTTATCGCCCTGGCCGACGAATACACGCCCACCTTAACCAGCTGGAAATACATTTTTAGGGGATAGTTGCGTAATACACCCGATTTCCTAAGGCCAGGAAGAATAACCGTTCGACCTGGTTGATCGCAAAAGCAGTGGCTACCTGGCCTCGATAATTACTTTGGGGTAGATATTGATTTTGGAAGATCACATTTCTTAAACTAAAACGATAAATGCCCTGAGCGTCGGGTTCTAAGAAATACAACGAAGGATCGGGCGGCGGGCTGAAAAACAGATGGCTGAAGGGATGTTCAAGCGTCATTGGACTGTTTTCATGACCGGGACGGACATCCATCAGAGGCGTAGGGCTGGTGCAGCGCGTTGGGACAGTATCACCGATCCCGGAGAAGCATAAAGTTAACCGTCCATCCTTGTGAAGCACATAAAGCTCGTTGTGGTTTATTGCCAGATCAATCGCATCACTCAAGCGAGGAGGTTTATTTTCAAAGAAAGGCTCTGGAGGCTTATCGAAAACGCCATTTAGATAGATCCAAACAGCCTCGTTGGATGTATCCAGCAGGTAAACGGTGCCCAGGTTTAGCATAATGGCTGCAATCGTTCCCAGGTTGGTATCTTTTGGATTGGTCAGTGAACCTAGCGTAGGAGCTTTTCCAGTACTGCAATATACCAGTCTGCCTGAAGCATCTACTCCAACAATATCAGCCTGGGGCTTATACTCAGCCGGCCAGGCGACCAGACCGACGAGTGGCCCAATACCTCCGGTTGCTCCAGGTCCGCATTGGTAAGAAGAATCCAATTTATATCCCTGACCGGTGGCGGTGGCCTGCAGTACATTACCACTATTACCATCTAGTAAATAGAGGGTATTATTGCTGACCACGATTTGGGCAATCTTGAAGGACTCAGCAAGATCACCGGCAATGGCTGGTTGGTAATTTAACCGTCTCACCAGATCCAATTCATCGAGTGAATTCGTCGCTTTTGTTCGTAAGGCATCGGTCTCCGGACTCTTCTGGTAGGCTTCTGACTGGTCAATAAGCTGAAGTACTTTCTGCCAGGTTTCTCGTTGAGTGGCGGGTTCCTTTTGGTTTTCGGCTGATCGAGCAGTATCCACCGCCTGCTGATAGATTGCCTGAGCTTCAGTTGACAGCCCGCGCCGTAGGTACACGACTGAAGCGATGGTCACTACCACCACTGGCACGGCCAGGGCGATAAATGCCATCATAGAACCGGATAATTGTTGTTCTCCTTCTGGCAAAATCCGGGTAAAAAGTAACCTGAAAACACGACCAAGCCATCGCAACAGGCCAACGATCGGGCGTGTCAGGGTAGCCAGCAACCGCCAGAAGGCTCCTTGTGTAGAGGGCCTTGGGGAACCGGATTGTGTTTCTGATTGGGATGCTGCTGGTTGTCCTGCAACTGCTTTGCCAGGTTCCGGGTACCCCATTTGTTGTGTTGTGGTGGATGATTTAGGCGCCACGCCTCTAGAGGTAGCCGCGGCTGGTCTATGGAGGGGTGTGTCGGGCTGGATGATTCCCTGGGGAGGGGCCGCACGCAGGATATGGACCTGGTTTTTTCCCGGTCTGGCCTGGATGAGACAGGCAGCCAGGTCATCTTGAGCCTGGCTGACCAGGCGCCGGCGAATACTTTCCGGACCCTGACCATACCATCCGTTTAGTTGACCGCTTTCCCAGGGAGAGTCAGGTTGAGCGACAAGAATAAAGGTGTCGTTGGCCTGGAGAGAAGCCTGAAAATAGCGGATGGTTGTTGTCCGGCTGACTCCAAGCCCGCTTCCGGAGATTTCAGGATCGTAGAGGTGATCAGCGCCAGAATCAGTCAGTGTATAAAGATGGATTGGTCCCGATAAGGCGATGATAATTTGTTCGCCGCGTAAGACAATTGCTATAAACAGGCCAATCTTGCGCTGTCCGCTGGTCTGGTTGGGCAGGTTTTGGTTAAACAACATCTGGTTGTATTTTTCGATGATATAACGCAGCGTCGAAGTCACCGAGCCTGATGTCTGGTAATAACTTTTCGCTAACTCCACCAGGATTTGGCGTTGTTGGTTATGCTGTAGGGAAGGGTCTGGCAGGGTGCGAGCATAGAAAAATAAACGATCGTTCTCCCTCCCGCGGGCTGTCCGGCGCGGTTGCTCAGCCAGGTAAAGTCCTGGCAGGTCGGGCTGCTCCTGACCTGTAGCGCGGGTTAAAGAGAGAACGTGTAAATCGAACCGATTGGTCATAAAGGTGATTACCTGTTTTTCACAAGCGTAAACTAAATTATACTGGTAAAATGCTTTGAGTGGATGAACATAGCAAAATTAAATGCGGGACGGTTGAACTGGGTATGCGGATCGAATTGATAAATGAACTAAATCAAGTGCAAGAACTTGCAGAAGAATGGAACGACCTGCTTGGTTGTTGTAGTGCAAGTCATGTGCCGTTTTTGCGCAATGAATATCTGGTTTCCTGGTGGAAAACCTTAGGCGGAGGTGAATGGCGCCACGGAGAGCTATGTGTTGTCACCGCGCGCCATGAAGATGACCAGCTCTTTGGTGTGGCGCCGTTATTCTTCACCGAGAACCGGGAAGGTGAACCAGCCCTTTTATTCATAGGTAGCATCGAAATTTCTGATTATCTGGATTTAATTGTCCGCCGGCAGGATTTATCCGTTTTTGTCCAGGCACTGCTCGAATATTTGGATCGAGATCTGACTTTGCCATGGACGGTGTTAGATTGGTATAACATTCCCGAAAACTCGCCGACTTTATCAGCTTTGCAAATTGCTACGGGGAGGCAGGGGTGGACTTATCATCAGCAGCGCTTACAACCCTGTCCGTATATTCCCTTGCCCGGTGATTGGGAGACCTACCTGTCTGGCATCGCCAAGAAACAGCGCCACGAAATCCGTCGTAAGATCCGCCGCGCCGAAGAGAACCAGGCGCCTGTCCGGTGGTATTTTGCTGAGGTTGACGAAAATCTGGATGATGAAATTCAGGCTTTCTTGGATTTAATGAGCCAGGATACCGACAAGGCGCGTTTCCTTTCTGAGCCCATGCGTAAACAAATGCGGGAGACGGTTCAACTGATGGCGCGGGAAGGCTGGCTGCAGTTGGCTTTTCTGGAGGTAGGTGGTAAAAAGGTCGCGGCGTATTTGAATTTCGATTACAACGGTCATATCTGGGTGTATAACTCCGGTCTGGATTTCAACTATCGGGAACTCTCACCCGGTTGGGTGTTGCTCGGTTATCTTCTGCAGTGGGCGAATGCCAACCAGCGCGCTGCGTTTGATTTCATGCGCGGTGACGAAGATTATAAATACCGCTTCGGGGCGATCACGCGCTACATTGCCCGGGCAGTTGTCCGGCGAACCTTGCCAGGATAATTCACCGGTTTTTTTAAACCTGGGGTAGGGGCCTAGGAGATCACCGACCGGGGAATTCCAAAACCTTCCAGGTTAACCTGCCCAGGGTGGTCTGTCCATATGCCGGCAATCGGTGTGCCACACTTTGGACAGGCGCCGAGGGCGGTGAGTGAATAGCTCCGGATCACATAACTGGTTCGCTCGATCAGGTGGGCATGGCACTGTGGGCAATAGGTGCTTTCGTATTCACCTACCCGTCCCGGAATATTTCCTGCATATACATACTTCAAGCCAACTTCCTGGCCGATCTCAGCAGCTTTCAAGAGCGTCCTGACTGAGGTTGGCGGTGGTTCAGTCATCTTATAATCCGGATGGAAGGCGGTAACATGCCATGGAATATCTGGTGAAACGGAAGCGATGAAGCGCGCGGTGTCCAATAGCTCTTCCGTGCTATCATTAAAGCCTGTGACGACCAGGGTGACCACTTCAACCCATAACCCGCTTTGTTGCGCCAACTGAATGCTGTCCAGGACATGCGCCAGCACACCACCCAGCTGGCGGTATTGTTTATCCTGCATGGTTTTGAGATCAATTTTATAGCCATTCAAATAGGGGCGTAGATACGCCAATACTTCGGAGGTTGCGTTACCATTCGAGATGTAGACGCACTTCATCCCGGCTTCTTTGGCCAGGCGAAAGATGCTAACCGCCCACTCCGAGGTGATCAGGGGTTCGTTGTAAGAGGATGCCACAATTTCGGCACCGCTGCGCCGTGCAAAGGCGATAATTTGCTCAGGGGTGACGCGCCGCACCAACTCAATCGCCGGATCTGATGCCGGGTCACGCAGCGCCTGGGAAGTGAAATAGTTCTGACAATAGGCACAGTGGAAATCACAGCCCAGCATCCCGAAGGTTAGTGCCTCTGCACCCGGCAAGATATGAAAGAAAGGTTTTTTTTCGATCGGGTCCACTTGCAACGCAACCACGTATCCCCAGGGAACCTGTAAAACGCCCTGCCGGTTGAAGCGCACCTGGCAAATTCCCCTCCGTCCAGGTCGGATCAGGCAGCGGTGCCCACAGGCGTAGCAGCGTACCTCCCCGTTTGGGAGCGGCTCATATAGCTCCCCAGGTTTGGTCAGGGCATCCAGAATATCGGCTACACTCCTCATTGCCCACTCTCCTTTAGCGTACACCTATTATAATCAATATGTGCTTACCACGATGGTAATTCAGGCGGGCGGTGGTTCACGCCGAATGGGGCAGGATAAAGCCTTGCTGCCTTTTCTTGGCCAGCCTTTAGTGCAGCGCATTTATCAGCGGGTAGCGGAAGTCGCTGATGAAATTCTAATCACTACCAACCAACCAGAGGCTTACCGCTTTCTCGGTCTGCGAACAGTCACCGATAGCATTCCGGGACGGGGCGCTCTGGGAGGGCTGTATAGCGCTTTGCAGGCTGCTGCTTACCCGTTGGTAATTGTCCTGGCTTGCGACATGCCGTTTGTAAATTCCCAATTGTTGGTCAGGGAAAGAGATCTGTTGCTCGAGGCGCAGGCTGATGCAGTTATTCCGCGCACCGGAAGCGGTCTGGAACCATTCCATGCGGTTTATCTCCGGGAAACCTGCCTCCCGGCTGTGTGTCAGGTTATTCAGGCAGGCCAGTGGCGCGTGGATGCCTGGTTTGACCAGGTCAGGTTACGGTATATTGAATTAGAAGAAATCCGGGTTTATGATCCACAGTTGTTAAGCTTTTGGAATGTGAATACGCCGCACGAGTTTCAGAAGGCCGCGGCTTTAGCGAATGAATTGGAGCGCAAGCAAAGCTCTGTTTGATCTAAGTCTTTGGAGGTAATCCTGTGTTAACTGTAGCCGATTTTGTTGCCTGGACACCAGACATTGTCGATTTGTTAAAGCGAATCGTATTGATTGAATCGCCTTCCACCGAAAAAGCTGCTGTGGACCATCTTGTAAGCCTGGTTGCGGACGAAATAGTGGCGCTCAAGGCCGAGTTATCCATCGAACGACAGAGCCAGGTTGGCGATCAGCTTGTTGCGCGTTGGAATACGGCAAGTGGACAGCCAGGCATCTTGCTGCTGTGTCATCTGGACACAGTCTTTGCCACCGGCACCCTGGCGCGCCAATCGTTACGGGTAGTGGACGGGAAGCTGTACGGTCCGGGCGTCCTTGATATGAAAGCCGGGATTGTCCTGGCCTTGACTGCGATCCGAGTTTTGCAAGAGGCCAACGCTATGCCAGCTCGACCGATCACCGCCTTGTTCACCACAGATGAGGAAATTGGCAGCGACTACTCGCGCCCACTGATTGAAGAGTTGGCGAAGCAATCGAACCTGGTGTTATGCCTGGAACCAGCTTTAGCGGACGGCGCCCTTAAAACCTCTCGTAAGGGTACGGGTGAGATCGAGATTATCACGCGTGGTAAAGCCGCACATGCGGGTGCAGACCATGAGCGCGGTCGCAACGCCATCGAAGAGCTGGCGTATCATATTCTCTCTGCGCAGCGGCTGACGAATTACGTTTCTGGCACGACAGTCAATGTAGGAATCATCCGGGGCGGCACGCGTACCAATGTGGTGCCAGATGAAGCACACGCCTGGACGGATTTTCGGTTGGCAGTTCCCGAGGAGGTCGATCGCTTGCTTCAATGGGCGGCTGCGCTCCAGCCAGTCATTCCCGGTGCGCAAGTTGAAGCACGAGTGACTGTCAATCGCCCTCCCATGCCACGCGACGATCTCATGGCGGTAACTTTTCAAAAAGCCCAGCAGATTGCCAGTCAAATCGGATTGACCATCGCCGAGGGGAGCACAGGCGGCGCCTCGGATGCTAACTATGTGGCTCCGTTGGGCGTGCCGGTGTTGGATGGGCTGGGGGCGCTAGGCAACGGAGCGCATTCCGAACGTGAGTATGTGGAGATCGCCAGCTTGCCCGAACGGGCAGCCCTGCTAGCTGCGTTGCTCAGTGAATGGTAGATATTAAAAACGGTAGAATTCCAATTTTTTGTCTTAAGGATCCACAGATGCCCCTAAATCTATCTTCTATTCGTAGTCAATTCCCAACCCTGCGTAGTCAGGCGCAACTGCCCTCGCCGGCGATCTTCTTCGATAACCCGGGTGGCACTCAAATTGCCCAGACCTCTCTCGACCGGATCACGGCTTATCTGACACAGCATAATGCTAACCATGGCGGCGCTTTCCCAACCAGCCTGCAGTCGGATGTCGTGCTGGAGGAAGCGCACGCGGCGATGGCGGACTTCTACAACGCGGCTCGCCCCGAAGAAATTATCTTTGGTAACAATATGACCACGCTGACGCTGTACATCAGCCGTTCGCTCGCACG
This sequence comes from uncultured Anaerolineaceae bacterium, assembly GCA_964354345.1. Taxonomy (GTDB): domain Bacteria; phylum Chloroflexota; class Anaerolineae; order Anaerolineales; family UBA4823; genus CAYGZL01. The sequence goes on from CAYGZL010000170.1 coordinate 42,370, forward strand.
CACCTGGCAGCGCGGGGATACGATTATCGTGACGCGCCTGGATCATGACGCCAATATCACTCCCTGGGTGTTAGCTGCTCAGGATCGCGGCGTCCATGTACGGTGGGTTGATTTTGATGTAGAAGACGGTACGCTTTGTCTGGAGGATTTCGCTGCCGCATTAGAAACTAACCCGCGCCTGGTCGCCTTTGGGTATGCCTCCAATGCGCTGGGTACGATCAATCCGGTAAAAAAGCTGGTACAAATGGCGCACACAGCCGGGGCGCAGGTTTATATTGACGCTGTGCAATATGCTGCGCATGGGCCGATGGATGTGCAGGAGGTTGGTTGTGATTTCCTGGTTTCGTCGGCTTACAAATTCTTCGGCCCCCATGCGGGTATTTTGTACGGAAGATTCGACCTGCTCAACGAGCTATTTGCCTATAAAGTGCGCCCGGCGCCGAACGAACTGCCAGGTAAGTTCGAGACAGGCACCCAAAACCACGAAGGGATCGCCGGCGTATTGGGCGCCCTGGAATACCTGGCATGGGTGGGTCAGTTATTCGGTCAGGATTACCATGAAGCGTATCGCCAACGTTTCACCGGTCGCCGCTTACACCTCAAGCAGGCGATGGCAGCTATTCGCGCCTATGAGTTAGAAATCAGCCGCGCCTTACTCGATGCCTTGGAAGGGATTCCCGGTCTGCAAATCTACGGCTTGACTGATGTAAGCCGGCTGGAAGAGCGTGTCCCGACCTTTTCTTTCACGCTGGCGGGTTGGCACCCTCGCCAGGTGGCTGAGAAGTTGGCCAACCAGAACATATATGTCTGGGATGGCAATTATTACGCACTGGCGGTCACAGAGCGCCTGGGTTTAGAAGGTGAAGGTGGCCTGGTACGGGTCGGGGCGGTACATTACAACACATTGGTTGAGATTACCCGCTTGAAGGAATCCTTAAAATTGATTCTAGAATTGTCCGGCTAGCAGCGCTTGCTTGCGTTCCATGTAATACAAGAAATTCTCCAGCGACACATCCGGTGAGACCATGTGGTCTACGGTAGGGATAAACCCGCCCTCCTCGATCAGTGGCACCAGGGTACGCAGGTGATCATCGATGGCCCGCTTGTCTTTAGCGAGCTCGCGCTTATCCACGCAACCCCATAGACGTAAATCCTTGCCATATTTTTTTCGGATGGCGAGAGGATCCATATCGGAGGCGCGCTCTAACGGCCACAGACCATCCACACCGGCCTCCATTAACAACGGGATCAGTGGTTCACTGTTGCCGTCGGTGTCTACAATAACGTATCGTACTCCATATTGTTTGAAGAAATCCACTTGCCGGCGCATGTGTGGGAAGATGAACTTGCGGTAAGTCGCGGGACTGAGTAACGGGCCGTTCTTCATTGCCATGTCTTCGTTGATAAAGACATAATCCGGGGCGATCTCCTCCAGAATCGGGCGTGTGATCTCGATATTGAAGTCGGCCACAAATTCCATCATCTCATTGATCAGGTCAGGTTGATCGTACCAGGCATAGCTGAGCGCTTCGGTGCCCATCCACTCCCGTGCCCGCCAATAGAAGCCCAGTGTAGAACAGTTGGCTCCCAGTACTAACACATGCTGGCGGTTTTTCCAGCGCGGCAACATGATTTTCCGCCATTGTGGGGCGTAACGACCTTGCAGGTGGGGATCGAAGCGTTTTTTTAGAGCGCGGAAATCTTCTGTGTATTTGACCGGGAAGTCTATGTATTGATCCATGCTGGTGCGCATACCACGTGAGGTACCCTCTTTCAGAGCTTTAGTGACGATGCCGTTGGGATGGCGCAATATGATATAGCGTTCGTTTTCTTCCAGGGTCTCCTCATCGAAGGGTGGGAACATACCGGCGTTGATCGGGATATACTCACGTGCGTCCATGTTGAAATAGTCACAGCCGGTGAACCAGTCCCAGGTCAGGTCGTGTATATTCAAACCTTCTTGCTCCCAGCGGTCCATGGTCTGCTGCCAGACGCCTACTTCGTGGTTAGGCACCCGGTCAACAGGCTTATAATCCATGACCGCCAGGAAGCGGTCAAGTTCGGTCATCCTTTGGGATTGAATAGGCATAGGTTTTCGTCCTTTTAAATGTTGAACGCCAGGGTGAGGGGGGCACCCTGGCGTTCAACGAAACCATCTTACCGCACATCATCGTAAGACTCTGTTGCAATTTCGTTGCAGTTTTGCCCAATGCCCCAGGCGGGAATTGAACCCACAACCTCAGCCTTAGGAGTGCTTTGCTCTGTCCATTTGAGCTACTGGGGCACAGGTTGAATTATAGCATATTGGAGACCGATCAATCGAGCTTTCGGGTAGCGATGGCTCTCTTGACATCCCCGATGGCCCGTGTAATCTGAATTTCGCGTGGGCAGGCTACTGTGCAATTATAGATGGTATGGCAGCGATAGATACCAAATTCATCGCCCAAGATTTCTAACCGCTGGGCAGCGGCGCGATCTCGACTGTCGAATAGAAAGCGGTGGGCAGTGACGATGGCAGCCGGACCGATATATTTCCCATTCGCCCAGAAAGACGGGCAGGAAGTGGTGCAGGCCGCGCAAAGGATGCATTTGGTTGTGTCGTCGAAGCGTTCCCGTTCATCCGGGCTTTGCAGTCGCTCTTGTTTCGGCGCCAGCTCGTCGTTAATCAGATAAGGCATTATTGAGCGATAATGCTCAAAGAATGGCTCCATATCCACAATTAGATCCTTGATAATGGGCAATCCAAGGATGGGTTCGACGGTGATCTTATGCGAGCCTAGTTCATTGACCAGAGCCTTGCAGGCCAGGTAGTTGCGACCATTGATCCGCATAGCGTCAGAGCCACACACGCCATGCCCACAGGAGCGGCGGAAGGAGAGTGTCCCGTCGAAATTTCCCTTGACATATTCCAGGAGATCAAGCACCCGATCCGTCGGATCTGCTTCTACCGGATAAGTTTCATAGTGAGGTTTTTTATCTTTCTCAGGGTTGTAGCGAAAGACCTTTAATGTGACCTGCATGGATCCTCCCGGCTTAGTAAACGCGTTCTTTAGGTTGGTACTTCGTGATGGTAACGGGCTTGTAACCGAGTTGAACGGTGTTGTCAGGTTTCAACCAGGCCAGGGTGTGTTTTAACCAGTTAACATCGTCGCGTGCCGGGTAATCTTCCCGGGCATGCCCACCCCGGCTTTCCTGACGAGCCAGAGCAGAAACAGTCGTCACTTGTGCCAGGTCGAGTAGATTACTCAATTCCCAAATATTCATCATCTCAGTGTTGAAAATCTTGCCGCGATCCTTGATCTGTACCAACTTAAGACGCCCTTTCCATTCCAGCACCTTGGTCAGGGCACGCGACATATTCTCTTCAGAACGGAAGACGCCCATGTCCTCGAACATTACGCGCTTCATCTCTTGGGCGATGTCATAAACTTTTTCATCTCCGCTGGCGTTCAGGATGGCGTCAATCTGTTGATGAGTGAAGTCTGTCGCGTCCCCCGGTAAGGTCTGGAAGGGCGCGTCTTGGGCGTACTCCGCTGCATTCAGGCCGGCGTGTTTACCGAAAACGATCAGATCAAGCAACGAGTTGGTGCCAAGCCGGTTGGCGCCATGCACCGAAACACAAGCGACCTCGCCGGCAGCATATAAGCCAGGTAAGATGGTCCGATTGGCATCGATAATAACCTGGCCATACAGGTTGGTGGGGATGCCGCCCATGGCGTAGTGAGCGGTGGGCTGTACCGGCATCGGCTGAGAAACAGGGTCAATACCCAGGTAGGTGCGAGCAAAGTCGATAATGTCAGGCAGTTTGTGTAGCAACTCTTCAGCAGTAGTCAAATAAGGTGATCCATCTGGGCGTTTTCGACCGTCTTCTGCGGCGTATTTGTTCACTACATCAGGACGCATATCGAGATAGAGGTACCGTTTACCACCAATGCCGCGCCCGGCACGCATTTCCATGTACATCGCACGGCTGACGACATCGCGGGAAGCCAGGTCTTTTACTCTGGGAGCGTAGCGGGGCATGAAGCGCTCGCCTATGTCATTGACCAACACACCGCCCTCTCCGCGCACGCCTTCGGTAATCAGGATGCCCAACTTGTAGATGCCGGTGGGATGGAACTGGAAGAATTCCATATCTTGAGCCGGGATGCCCCTCCGGAGGGTGATAGCGACGCCATCACCGGTAAAAACGTAAGCGTTCGAAGTAATCTCCCAGATGCGTCCGTGTCCACCAGTGGCAAAGATCACTGCCTTCGTATGAAAGGTGTGTAACTCGCCCGTAACCAGCTCGACTGCCACGACACCAGCAGTGACGCCGTTCACAAGCAGCAAATCCACCACCTGGAACTCATTGAAGAAATTTACGTGATGTTTAATGCACTGTTGGTAGAGGGTTTGTAAGATCATGTGACCGGTGCGGTCAGCCGCATAACACGCCCGGGGCACGGGTTTGCCGGTAACATTATTCGTATGTCCGCCGAAAGGTCGTTGGTCAATTCGCCCATCAGGAGTGCGCGAGAACGGCAGACCCATATGTTCCAGTTCATAGACGGCTGGGATGGCTTCCTGGCACATGAATTCGATCGCATCCTGGTCGCCCAGGTAGTCGCTGCCTTTTACGCTATCAAAGGTGTGCCATTCGGGGTGGTCTTCCTCAATATTTCCAAGAGCAGCGCATACACCACCCTGGGCAGCCCCAGTATGGGAGCGGGACGGGTAGAGTTTACTTAACACGGCAGTGCTGGCGTTTTTGGATGCATACAATGCAGCCATTAACCCCGCCCCACCAGCCCCGACAATTACGACATCAAATTGGTGATAATTCGCCATAAAATAACCACTCCAATGAGATTAAGCCTGCAGGATCACGAAAACGGCCACTATGAGTACGAAAAGCCACAAGCAAAAAACCAGACCGCGGAAAAATGGTCGCAGCCAGGAAGGTCCCAGGTAATCTTCAATTACTACCCGTAAGCCATTCATGCCATGGCTTGCCCCAAAGAAGACGATCAATAGCTGTAACACCTGCCAATATGCGTTCACCCACCCTTGAGTTACATCCGGGATATTACTATTGACAACATGGAAGGGAATAGGGAAAAACGTCCAGCGGAATAAGGCGCCTATATCTAACTGAGTACGTGCTCCCATAATGAAAGCTCCAATTATCCCCATCAACGCCAGGCAGATTAAAGCCAGTGCGGATATCCGGGTGAAAATCCACATTAAATATTCGAAATTAAGACCTACTTGCGGCATTGGGCGACGCATGTCAGTCCTCCTGGGTTCCGGTTAATCGCCAAAATGGCGCATGAGCATGATAAAGATCGTCAATCCATAAACTGGGATAAAAACCAACCACTGCAACCAGGTGGCTTCCCGTTGGAATTCCAGTAACTTCGGCCAGGTATCCAGGATGATGATCCGCAGACCATTCAAAACATGGAAGATGACGAAAAAGTATATAATAACCTGAAAATAGATTGACTCGTAAATCTGGTTAATGAATGTCCCGATACTGTTGGCGGTTGAGTTATCGACCACGTGCATGAAGAAGGAAGCCAGGACATGTAAACTGACAAAGGTGATCATCCCCAGGCCGCCAATACGGTGGAAGATCCAGGATAACATCGGGCCGCCGCCCCGGTACCTCAACCCTTTTACCAAACTTACATCTCTACTCAGGGACATGGTTCTCTCCTTGAATTCCAATGATTTGGGGACAGTGAATGACAATGCTTGTGTCCAGGATTATTTCCCTCTAATTATCCCATTTATTTCCCATGTGCGAAAAGTGACAATACTCAGGGGTTAATCGTTTCAGATATCCTATCATCGGCGCAGCAATTTCGAATATAATTGTTCGGTTGATTATTTTGTCCTTATTAATTTAGCTTTCTGGGAAGCCAGTTCTTTGGCATCGCTTGATATTCGCTGTTGTTGCGGTTAAAATTTTACTGAGATGGTTGGATGGTGTTGATTATAAATTTCCCAATTCCTGCCTGGAATGGTTCATCTTATGGAGTCTTGCATGGCAAAATCTCCCTCTATCAGCCGGCGTGAGTTTGTCACACTCACTATCAGCGCGCTTGGTAGTTTAATTGCGGTCGTTGTCGGATTACCTGCGATTGGCTACCTGGTATCTCCTGCCTTGAAAACACAAAAAGAAGATGTCTGGATCCCCTTAGGGTTGTTGGAGAGTTATAAGGTGGGCGAACCAATCCTGTTTATGTTCACGCGCTCGAAAGCTGCTGGATGGGAAAAAACAATTATTAGTTATGGGGTTTACATAGTCCGTAAGGAAGATGGGAGTGTGGATGTTTTTTCAAATGTTTGCACGCATTTGGGTTGCCATGTAACATGGCAGGATGACTCCAGGCAGTATAGCTGCCCTTGCCATGATGCGCGGTTTGACATAGAGGGTAAGATAGTCAGTGGTCCGCCGCCCCGTCCAATGAATAAATACGAAACCCAAATCGTAGATGGCAAACTGTCCATTCGATTACAGAGAGGTTAGGTGACATGGCTGGAAAATTGTTCAATTGGCTCGATGAACGCCTTGGCCTGTCCGCTATCTATCGTGTAGTTCTGGATCGAAAAGTACCCAGGGTGAACTGGTGGTTTACTTTGGGCAGCGCCAGCCTGTTTTTATTTACTATGCAGGCGTTGACTGGTATCTTTTTGACAGTTTATTACGTCCCTACTCCCGATCATGCCTATGACAGCATTCAATATATCATGAATGAAGTTGCCTTCGGTTGGCTGATCCGCGGCATCCATCACTGGGGCGCCACCCTGATGGTCATCTTCGTCTTTACCCACATGCTGCGAACATTCTTCTTTGCTGCTTATAAATACCCGCGTGAGGTGACCTGGATCACCGGTGTGGTTTTGTTACTGGCAACACTGGGCATGGGATTGACGGGATACCTGCTGCCCTGGAATCAGAAATCCTACTGGGCTACGACTGTCGCTACCGACATAGCTGGCACGGTTCCCTGGATTGGGCCTTTTATTACCAGTTTAATGCGCGGAGGTGCGGAGTTGAGCGCCGTGACCCTGGCGCGTTTTTTCGCAGTACATATCTGGTTTTTACCAGCTCTGATTGGCTTGATGATCGGTATTCACATGTACTTACTTATCCGTCTTGGCATCAGTGCAATCCCAGATCAAGAGGATTAGTCCAAGGAGCACTATCGTGAACGAAGAGCAAAAGCAGCAGTATCACGAGAAATACGCTCAAAAGAAGCAGAAAGGCGTGAAATTTTATCCCGACATTGTCTACAAGGATATGTTGGTCGCCTTTGCTGTCTTCTTGTTGCTGATTATGCTGGCAACTTTTATTGGGGTGAAAAACGAGCCGCGGGTTGATCCGAATGACACAACCTATGTGCCTCGCCCGGAATGGTATTTTATGTTCCTGTTCCAAATGCTGAAATACTTTCCGGGAAAAATTGAATGGATTGGGACAGCCGTCATCCCGGGCCTGGCTGTCCTGGCTCTGTTCTTGTTGCCCTTTTTCGATAGAAATACCCACCGTCACTGGAGTAAACGCAAGCTGGCGATTTCGATCATGTCGGTGGTTGTGTTGGGGATAGTCGCTTTGACCATTCTGGCGGTTGTGACTACTCCTTCTCAAGCAGAGGTAGGAACTACTGCAGCGACCCTCACCGAGCAAATATCTGCCGGGCAGGATCTCTACTCACTGAATTGTGTTGAGTGTCATGGTCCAGAAGGGGAGGGAGGCGTGATTCAGGGTGTGCAAGGGTTGGAAGGTTTCAAAATGAAACCCCTTAAATCCCAGGATGAGATGTATACCCGTACAGACGATGCCCTGTTTAACATCATTAATTTCGGTCAGCCAGGTCTTGGTATGCAACCTTTCGGTCGGGCTTATGGCGGCAGTTTAGCTCCAGATCAAATTACTTCCATTGTCACTTTCATGCGCTATACCTGGGATGATCGCGCCGAAATGCCCAAGGGCGTCGCCCAGGCTGGCGTTATCCCGACTTTGGCGCCTGACCAGACGCCGTCTTATGAAGTGAATATCGCGCCCATCATCAAGCGTTATTGCATTTCCTGCCACCAGGCGGGCAAGAAGAATAATAACCTATTGCTTACCTCTTACCAGGAGATGATGTCCTCAGGCGATCACGCACCCAACATCAAGCCTGGCGACCTGACCAGTAACCTGATTCGCATGATAAACCGGGAAGAGATTGACGCCGGCGGCGCGATGCCGCCCACTAAAGCGTTACCCACTGGTCTGGTAGATATCTTCCAACGCTGGATACAGGCTGGTGTGCCTAATACCCCTGCCGATGCTGCCAAGGTTACTCCAAGTCCAACAGGTACAACACCGTGATTCTGAGAACGATCTTAAATTTTCGAAGCCCCTCAGTAAACTGGGGGGCATTCATTTTAATACGCTTATCGGATTAAGGAACCGAAGTGCATTTATCCCATACCCTGGATAATGGCATCGCCGAATTCCGAGCACTTCAGTAGCGTGGCGCCATCCATCAATCGGTGGAAGTCGTACGTGACAGTCTTGGCGGCGATGGCTCCTTCTGTGCCCTTGATAATCAGGTCGGCTGCTTCCGGCCAACCCATGTAGCGGAACATCATCTCGCCCGAGAGAATTACAGAACCTGGATTAACCATATCCTTATCAGCGTATTTGGGCGCGGTGCCGTGGGTGGCTTCAAAGACTGCATGACCGGTAGAGAAGTTGATATTTCCGCCCGGGGCAATACCGATCCCGCCCACTTGCGCTGCCAGTGCGTCGGATAGATAGTCGCCGTTCAGATTCATTGTAGCCAGGACATCAAAATCGCGGGCGCGTGTGATCGTCTGTTGGAAAACAATGTCAGCGATCACATCCTTGATAATCAGTTTACCGGTCTTGATTGCTGCATCCTGTTCGGCATTAGCAGCCTCTTCGCCCTCTTCGTAGCGCGTCCGTTCCCATTGTGTCCAGGTATAAACCTGGTTGCTGAATTCGTACTCGGCCACTTCATAACCCCAGTTGCGAAAAGCGCCTTCGGTGTACTTCATGATGTTGCCCTTATGCACCAGGGTGACGCTGCGGCGTTTATTTTCAATTGCCCAGTGGATGGCGGCACGTACCAGGCGCGCAGTGCCTTCCTTCGAAACTGGTTTTACACCAATCCCGGCAGTATCTGGGAAGCGAATCTTGGCGTATTCCTTTGGGAATTGCTGCTGAAGCAACTCCTTGAAGCGCCGGTTGTCTTCGCTACCATATTCAAACTCAATGCCAGTATAAATATCCTCGGTATTCTCGCGGAAGACGACCATATCTACATATTCAGGATGCTTGACCGGGGATGGCACACCAGCAAAGTAGCGAATCGGCCGCTGACAGACATATAGGTCGAGCGCTTTGCGTAATGCTACATTAAGAGAACGGATTCCCCCGCCAATTGGTGTGGTTAACGGGCCTTTGATCCCCACCAGGAATTCCTGAAAAGCCTGCACAGTCTCATCGGGTAGCCAGGAGCCAGATTTATTGAAGGCTTTTTCACCGGCGTACACTTCCATCCAATGGATTTTCCGTTTGCCTTTATAGGCTTTCTCCACTGCTGCATTAAAAACCCGCTCTGAAGCGTGCCAGATGTCACGCCCGGCGCCATCACCTTCTACGAATGGGACAACCGGATGATCTGGCACCCGTAGCTTTCCATCCTGAATGGTGATTTTCCCCCCGCCCTCAGGGACTTTCGCGATTGTGTAAGCCATAGCTTCCTCTCCCTATCTGAGCAGTCTGTAGTTTTGGTGAAAACATTATAGCAAATACCTGCGCAAAAACAAAAGTAACAATTGTCATGCTCCCGATCCCTCCCTATATAAATTCTCATTCCAGGCCTCATGCTATAATAGCGGGCATGTCGAACCAATTCACCCCCCGTCTCATTTCTGATCAATCCAGTGAACGTTCCTGGCACACTTTGCACCCCGACCAGGTGTTACATGAACTGGATACATTGGCCGAACAAGGTTTATCCAAAGCCGAAGTAGAGCGTCGGCAGCAGCAATATGGCCTCAACCAGTTGGTTGAGGCGCCTCCAGTTACCTTTTGGCAGATGCTCTGGGAGCAGTTCAATAATTTTGTCGTCATCATGCTGATCGCGGCGTCTGTTATCTCGGCCTTCTTAGGTGACTACGTGGAGGCCGCCGCGATTATGGCCATCGTAGTCTTGAACGCCACCCTGGGAGTTGTCCAGGAACGACGCGCCGAACAGGCCCTGGCTGCCTTGCGTAAGCTGGCCGCGCCCGAGGCGCACGTGATTCGCGATGGGTCACGACAGGTAGTCCAAGCGCGTGAATTGGTGCCGGGCGATATCGTTTTGGTGGAATCGGGCAACTATATCCCCGCGGATGTTCGCTTGATCGAAACCTATAACCTGCGGATCGAAGAAGCTGCCTTGACCGGCGAGTCGGTGCCGGTGCAGAAAGACGCCGCATTACGCCTGGAAGCCGATGTTCCGCTGGGCGACCGTAAGAATACCGCCTTTATGGGCACTCTGGTAAATTATGGGCGCGGTAAAGGGATCGTGGTCAGCACGGGCATGCGCACTCAAATCGGTCTGATTGCTCAGATGCTTCAAGCAGTTGAACAAGAACCGACCCCCCTCCAGCTTCGCCTTCAGGAGCTGGGAAAGACCCTGGGTTGGGCGTGCCTGGTAGTGTGTGCGGTAGTTTTTGCGGTGGCGGTCATCAAAGAGACAAACCTGGGTTTACTGACCGCGGCCGGCGGTGGCCTGTTGGCTTATCTAGATGCCGCCAAGGCCAAGTTAAGTGAGACTTTTCTGGTGGCTGTCAGCCTGGCGATCGCCGCAGTGCCGGAGGGTTTACCGGCCATCGTGACCATCAGCCTGGCGCTGGGTATGCGTGAGATGATCCATCGCCACGCTTTGATCCGCCGCCTGGCCTCGGTCGAAACGCTCGGTTCAGCCACGGTGATCTGTTCCGATAAAACTGGCACTCTCACACAGAATGAGATGACTGTCACACGCATGTGGGTGGATGGGCATGTCGTGGAGGTTACCGGCACCGGTTATATTCCCGTGGGTGAGTTCTATATCGATGAGGTCAAAGTAAATTTGAGTAATTACCCGGGAGCGTTAACCAATTTGTGGGTGGCCGTTCTGAATAATGACGCTGGTCTAGAAGTGAACGTCTCGGAGGGCTCAAAAACGAACTACCGGCTGGTTGGTGACCCGACCGAAGGTGCGATGGTGGTCGCGGCACTAAAAGCAGGCGCCGACTCGGCTCCATTGTGCGCTGCCTATCCACGGGTTGCCGAAATTCCCTTCGACTCAATTCGCAAGCGGATGGTGACAATCCATCGCATTGAGCAACCCGCGCGGCAAGATCCTTCACCGTTTCAAGACGATGAATACCAGCAATCCTATGTGATCACGGTGAAGGGCGCGCCAGATATCGTCCTGGATTTGTGTAGCAGCTACCAGCAGATAGATGACCGGGTTGCGCCGTTAGACGAGTTACAGCGCGCTCGCGTGCTGACCGCCAATGACCGCATGACCCAGGATGCCTTGCGGGTCTTGGGGATGGCCTACAAGGTAGTAGCGCAGCTTCCGTCTCTCGATGATTTGGTTGAGTTAGAAAAAGAATTAATTTTTGTGGGCTTGATCGGCATGATTGACCCACCACGACCGGAGGTTCCGGCTGCACTGGAGAAGGGTCGTAGGGCGGGAATTCGCACGGTAATGATTACTGGCGATTATCCGAATACTGCCCGAGCGATCGCCGAGGCGATCGGTTTGTTGAAGGCTGGTCATCGGGTATTAACTGGCGCAGAGTTGAGCCAGATGGATGACGCCACCTTCCAGCGTGAGGTGGTGTATACCGATGTATTCGCCCGCGTCTCCCCCGAGCATAAATTACGGATCGTTGAGGCTCTCCGCGCTGATGGGCAGGTGGTCGCCATGACTGGCGATGGCGTCAACGATGCTCCCTCCATCAAGCGCGCCGACATCGGTGTGGCGATGGGCATCACGGGTACGGATGTAGCCAAAGAGAGCGCCGATATGGTGCTGACCGATGATAACTATGCCAGCATCGTTTCTGCCGTGGAACAGGGGCGGATTATTTATAGCAACATCCGTAAGTTCGTATATTACTTATTGTCTTGCAACATGGCCGAAATAGCCATTATCTTTCTCGGCACATTGTTCTGGCGCAGTTCGCCTTTGACCGCCATTCAATTGCTCTGGTTAAATCTGATCACCGATGGCGCGCCAGCCCTGGCCCTGGGCACCGAGAAGGGCGATCCTGATATCATGGAGCAACCGCCCCGCCCCACCACTGAACCTATAATTAACCGCTTCATGTTGGCAGGCATCTCCGTCCAAACGGTGGCGATTACTGCGGTCACTTTAGCAGCCTACATTTTCGGCCGGTATACCCAACCTGCACAACTGGGGTTTGCTCAGACGATGGCGTTTGTGACACTTTCGACTTCGGAACTACTGCGTGCTTACACTGCCCGTTCCGAGCGTTATCCCCTGCTCAAGATTGGAATTTTCAAGAACCGCAATATGAACCTGGCGGTGTTGTCGTCGGTGACTTTATTACTGGCGGTAGTCTACCTGCCATTTTTACAGCCGGTTTTTAACACAACCGCACTAGGTTGGGCTCAGTGGGAGCTGATCCTGCCGCTTTTACTCATCCCTTCCATTGCAGCCGAGGCAACGAAGTTCGTTTCCAGCCGCTTGCGTAAGAAAGGGTAGTTATAAAATCGCCTCTACTGGGAGGCGATTTTATTGAGTAATAATCATATTCTATGAAAGTGAAAACTACGCCGGTGGATCGAGCTGGGACCCAGGTTCTGCAAGGCCAGCCGGTGTTCCTGGGTGCCGTAGCCCTTGTGGGCTGCCAGGCCATAACCGGGGTACTGCTGGTCGAGTTCCACCAGCCAGACATCCCGGGCTGTCTTCGCCAAGATCGAGGCAGCCGCGATGCTCAACGAGCGGGCGTCGCCTTTAACCAGGGCAGTTTGTGGCAGGCTGCATTCCGGCAGATGAAAGTAATCAATCAACATGTGTTCGGGCAGGATGGTTAATTTTTCTACTGCTCGCCGGGCTGCCAAACGTGTCGCTGCGGCGATGCCATGCGTATCAATCTCCTCCACGGACGCACAACCCACCGCGTAGGCCAGCGCCAGGCGGGGCAGGCGTTCCGTCCACTCGGCGCGCTGGGTGGGGGTCATCTGTTTCGAGTCGCGCACACCGTGTAAAGCGGCAGCCAGCGTTGGGTCGGGTGGGAAGATCACCACCGCTGCGGCGACCGGACCCGCCAGGGCGCCTCGCCCGGCTTCATCAATGCCCGCCACCCGGCAGATCCCAGATTGCCAAAGGAGAATTTCGAAAGCGAAATCAGGTTCTGCAGGGATCAGCCTACGGTCAAATTTCATAGAAACAGACCCGCAATAGCTCCTCGACCATATTCTGGTGATCAAAGGCAGTCGGTGTGTAATGGATTAACAAACCTGGGCGAGAGATCTCCTACAGGATCGGCACGCCATCCAGGCGATCCTGACTGGTGACTAGATCTCCCGTCACCAGGATCTCTTTCCCATCCTGCTGAATCACGCGCAGGGGTTGGTAGAGATGGAAGGTGCTCGCCATCAGGGGAATGCGCTCGCCGGCGTAATAACGCTTGCCGGACTTGAGGTATTCAATTAAAGTCTGGCGATTGATTAAGATATAGTCGGAAAAAGTAGGTCCCCGGCGTAGATAGGCCCGTACCCACTCCACCTGCCCGTCTCGCTGGTAGCGGACGGCCTGCACCACGCCATCAAACTTCACTTTAGCCACACTGCCCTCCTGCGAACAAGGCTATTACAGAAACCAAACGTGAAACGCAGATCGCTCCCGTTTCACGTTTTCAGGTCGGGGCGGGCGGACTCGAACCGCCGACCCCCGCGTCCCAAACGCGGTGCGCTACCGAACTGCGCTACACCCCGTGCATAGAGAGTATAATGCGAATAGGCCATCCGCGTCAAGGAGTGTTTATGCCTTTCGTTTCTGATACCTCCTTTTCCCTCCTTTATGACGCTCACCACCGCCGCCACACTGAAGACCTGGCTTTCTGGCAGAAGCTGGCCACTCGTTATGGCGACCCAATCCTGGAGTTAGGTTGCGGTACAGGGCGGGTGTTGCTTGAGCTAGCCCAGTCTGGTCATCAGATGACCGGCCTCGACTTCGATCCGGCTATGCTGGCTATCTTGCGGCAGTACCTGACTCCCGAGATAAAGCCACGCGTGGCACTGTTGCTGTCAGACATGCGTAATTTTCATCTGGCTTGCGCCTTCAGCCTGGTTGTGCTGCCTTGTAATACCTACAGTGGTTTTTGTGCACAGGAGCGGGAGAGCATCTTACAGTGCGTACGCTGCTGTCTTCGATCAGGGGGCGCCTTTGTCGCCAGTCTGCCCAATCCGCGCCTGCTCCGTCACCTACCTATCCGTGCCGTGGCTGAGATCGAAGAAATTTTCCCTCACCCACGCGATGGCGAGCCAGTGCAGGTCAGTAGCGCCTGGCACCGTCAGGCCACTTGCATCACCTTTACCTGGCACTACGATCACCTGTTACCGGATGGCGGTGTGGAACGCCTCACAACCCAGGTATCCCACCAACTCACCTCATCCGAAGACTATATATGCGAATTGCGCGCCGCGGGCTTCTCCTCCATCGATTCGTTTGGGGATTTCGACAGCACACCTTACACCGCCGACGCACCTTACCTGATTTTGTTGGCGGCCTGACTCCCGATTCTTATAGAACTCATAGACTTAGTTTACGTTTTTCTGATGCGGTCTGGTTAAGATCAGCGCATAATATTGAAACGAATCTGGTTTTCCGGATCGTGAATTCAGTTTTATCACGAATAACTTGACCATCTAATGAACCGATAATTATTTATAGAAGGAGATGAACTGATGATGACCATGTATATTTCTCCCTACCGGCGAATGGTCCATTTGCGTGACGCAATGGGACGCTTGATGGATGAGACTTTTAGCGAGAACACCCCTACCGAACGGGAGATGACTCTGGCGGTAGATGTCCGCTCGGATGATGAGGGCTTTGTCATTCAGGCGATGGTGCCTGGCCTGGAAGCCGACGACCTGACCATCGAAATCCTCAGTGACAACGTGACAATCCGCGGCGAATTCAAGTCCTGTGCGAGTGATGAAGCCCACTACCTGGCCTGCGAACTGCCCCAGGGTCGCTTTTCCCGCTCACTCACCCTGCCGGTGGCAGTCGACTCGACCAAAGCTGAAGCTAATATCAAGAATGGTGTGTTGACCTTACACCTGCCCAAGGCTGAAGCCCATCGACCGAAGGCAATCAAGGTTACTACGGCGTAAGATCACCGAATTTTATAAGCTTAGCCCTTCTCTTGCAATTAAGAGAAGGGCTTTTATTTAAGGAGCTACGCGCCTGGGTACATGATAAAATCGCTCTATGTTTCCTTTACGTGATACGATCCGCTCGCGTACATTCCCGATTATCACCTGGCTGCTAGTGATCGTCAATGTGCTGGTGTTCTTGTTCGAAGTCAGTCTGCCGACTCGGACATTAAACCAGCTGATCTTCGCCTATGGAGTTGTGCCGGCGCGCTTCTCACTCACCAACCCGCTGGCCCTGCTTTCTCACCCATTAACCCTGGTGACGCTCTTCACCCACATGTTCCTGCACGGCGGCTGGCTACATGTCATCAGCAACCTGTGGACGTTGCTGATCTTTGGCGATAACGTCGAGGATCGCATGGGCAAGGGACGTTACCTGGTCTTTTACCTGATCGGTGGTCTGGTCGCTGCCTTTGCCCAAATTGCCGTCGACCCGAGTAGCACGGTGCCTTCGATTGGCGCTAGTGGCGCCATCGCCGGCGTGCTGGGCGCTTACATCTTGCTCTTTCCGGGCGGTCGCGTGCTGACATTTATCCCAATCTTCATTCTACCCTGGCTGGTTGAAGTCCCGGCCTTCGTTTTCCTGGGCTTCTGGTTCGTCTCGCAGCTCTTCTCCGGACTGCTGAGCCTGCCTCACGGCGGTGTGGCTGGTGGGGTAGCCTGGTGGGCGCATATCGGTGGATTTATTTTTGGGGCGGTGTTCCACCGCCTGTTTTTAATGCCGTCCGAGCCGGTTATCGCTGATTCATATACCAATGAACGTTGGTAGCAATGCGAGAAGCTATTTATATTTATACAGGATAAACGATAAATGTTGATATGGTTGAGAGGAGAATTTTATGATAGATGGTCCCGGCCCTGCATCACCGAAACCCCCTCCAAATAAAACTGAGCAAAGCTCGCAAACCCCACCAGCCGGAAAACCGCCCACAACTGAACTATCCCCTCAGACGCCACCTGCGGCGAAACCGACCAAACCATCCCGGGTGCCTCCCTCGCTGGGTGTGCGTTTCTTGCGCTGGGTACTGGTGGTCTTGCTTTTGATCTTGTTGGGCTTCCTGGCTGCTCTCTTGGGATTGTACAATCCGCTACTCGCTCGGGAAAAGCAAGCCCGCACCGACCTCCAGGCCGCCAGCCTAAAAGTTGGTGATTTACAGAGCCAGGTGGACAACCTTTCTCCCAAGGCGGCTGCCTGCCAGAACGCGGATATGCAAATCCTAGTGCTGAACGCCCGTACCGATACCCTGATGGCGCAACTGGCGTTGGCAAAGAACGACTCCGCCAAGGCGAGTACCGCACTCAGCTCTCTGCCCGATCGTTTGAAAATACTCACCGAGCAGCTCCCGACTGACCAGCGCGATGCCGCAGTCAAATTGCAAGAGCGCTTGCAGCTGGTGCAGAGAGGGATGGCTGGTCAGGAGTACGACACCGCCTTAGCTGACCTGGAGATCTTAGCTAACGGACTGTTAAAAATTTTGACCGGTCTGGCGCCATAATAAAATCGTCCCCGCTGCGGTAGATATTGCAACGGGGACGATCATCTAATTTCGCAGATTAATATCTCAGCAGCGCGCCGATTTGATCAAATGCGCCAAAAGTCTGGTCGGAGAGCAGTACTTCCACCTCACCGCCAGACTGCATTACCTGGCGCACAGCATATTCCACCGTGTCAGGGATTTTCTCAGATTCACCACCGCAATACGGGCAACTCTCGATCAGATGGGCAGAAAGGAAACCACAGCTCTTGCAGTGTGATCCCGAGGCACGGTATCCATCACGAATCATTAAGATGTGCACCCGCCCTTCATGGATGGCGCTCAAAGTTTCATCGAGGTTCACCACCCCGCCGCGGCCTTTGGCAGCGTTAGTCACCACAGTTTCTACCAACAGAGCTTCCCGTTGGCGATCGGCCTTCTCACCTACCTCCATCGCCCGTTGCAGCACCTCGGTATGGCTGGCAGTCATGCTGATCGGGAAAGTACCGACCACCAGACTCTGCCAGGCCTTGGGAAGCTGGCTGCGGAACGCGGCGATGTTTTCGTCTGTGCCGCCAATCAGCACCCGCCGGACATTATTTTCACTGAAAAAGTGGGTTGCAAATTCGACTGCCTCCTTGATGTTGCGCTCGGCGACTTCCTCAGCGTAATCGGTCTGGCCGGCGATGCCGCCGCGGCGTCCAGGCGCCGTCGAACCACCGCCGCGTTTGGTGTGGCGTACCGTCTCACCCAGCATGCCCTCCTGCTCGCGCAACTCACCCAGATGGAACGAGAACAGACGCGCCCCCTGCTTGTCAACGAGTACTACCCCATAGCCGCCGTAGGCATCTAATAAGTGAGCCAATGGTTTGACATACGGCCGGTCAAAAGCCACCACCCGGCTGCGTATTGGCACCGCCAGAGGGAAAGCCTTCAGGTACCCCTCGTCGGCGCAAGAGAAGATCGCCAGGCTGCGTCCGCTCCAATCATGTTCATGATCCAGGTAGCGGATCACCGCGAAAACATCGTCAGGTAAATTCACTTCCTTGAGCATGCTCCGTAGACGTAGTTTGTATGTATCGGCATTCCCCTCGGCAGGGTCGGTGTTTAAAAAGACGCTGAGTACGGGGGATTTGGCCTGGTAGTCCAGTAGCTCTTGCAGATCATGGTTCGTTAACATAAGTTGCCTCCTTGGTCTGGGAAAGGGAAGTGAGAACGTAGAACTGGCCGGCGGTCAGCTCAGGCTAGCTAACTGTTTGAATAAATCAAGTTGTTTAGGGGACAGGTGGCGCGGGATTATAATTTTAGCCCGCGCGAGCAGGTCACCGTAGGTTTTTGGATCCTTGATGGTCGGCATCCCTCGCCCGGTCAGGCGAAATGTCTGTCCCGGTTGGGTACCTGCGGGTATGGTCAAAACAACATCGCCAGATAAAGTCGGCAGAGTGACTTCGCCTCCCAGGACGGCGGTGAATAACTCCATAGTCACATCGGTATAGAGATCGTTCCCTTTGCGTTCGTAGGTAGGGTCATCGGTGACTCGGATGACCAGGTAGAGGTCGCCTTTCTGACCCTGGGTACCGGCTGAATAGGCTCCAGTAATGCGTATCTTCGTGCCGTGCCGCGCCCCGGCTGGGATTTTTACTTCCAGTCGGTGTCCTTCGATTTCTATCCGCCGGGTGGTACCGTGGTAAGCTTCAGGCAGGCTAATTTCAATTTCTTGTTCAACGGATGGCCGTTCTTGTGTACTCGGCCGGGTGGTTCTACGCCCTGCGCGCCCACTTACCGGCATCCCGCTGAAGATACGGCTGAAGAACTCGGAGAAGCCACCGTCGAAGAGATTACCCAGATCGCCTGCTTCGACTCGCTCTCTACCACCTGGCGCCTGGGTAAACCATTCGTCCCAGTTGAAACCACCTGGCGCTCCGCCGCGTTGCTGATAGTGAGTGTACGATTCACCGAGCAGGTTGTAGCGCTGGCGTTTTTCCTTGTCGCTCAGCACCTGGTAGGCTTCGTTGATTTCTTTGAACTTTTCTTCAGCTTGCTTGTTACCTGGGTTGCGGTCCGGGTGATATTGCATCGCTAACTTGCGGTAGGCACGCTTAATTTCGGTTTCGCTGGCTTTCCGATCGACCCCTAGGATTTTATAGTAGTCCTTATATTCCATACTTAGATTGTATATGTGTCAGGTGGGGAGAGTCAAGACCCACTGAAGATATTTACGAAATTCTAAGAATGTCTTGCGCGCCGGTGTTAAAAGCAGCCTCCGCCGGGGCGGTGAGGAGATGCCGGCGGAGGCCTTCGCCAAAGGAGGAAACAGCGATGAGCAGTGTCAGAAAAGCTTCTCATGCTATAGCTCCATCTTACTTGAAAACCTTGCGCTCTCCAATTGTCAAAAATCATATGATCAAAGTGACTTTATTCACTGGAATAAATGACAATTAATTGGACGAACATTATCGGACCGTGTACTGCTCCTGGTAATATCTACACAAATCCTGCAGCCTGCATTCTGGACAGTTGGGTTGGCGGGCCTGGCAAACCGTACGGCCCAAGCGGATCAGGTTGATGTGGGCGGCGGAGTATGTTTCCACAGGAAATAGCTGTTCCAGATGCTTATGCGCCTGTTCGACGCTCATATTCTCCGGGCGCAACCCCAGCCGGCCACTGACGCGGTAAATATGTGTATCGACTGGAAAGGCGGGTTTCCCCAGCGAGAAGAGCAGGACGATGGCGGCTGTCTTTGGACCGACGCCATTGAATTTTAATAGCCACTGCCGCGCTTCTTCCAGGCTCATCTGCTTGAGGAACTTCAGATCCAGGTTACCCTGCTCCCGGGTAATTTCTCTCAGCAGGCTTTGAATACGTGGACCCTTCTGATTGGCCAATCCAGCCGGCTTGATCACCCGAATGACCTCGCTCACATCGGCGTCGCGCAACGCTTCCCAGGTTGAAAAACGCTGTCGCAGGGCATTGTAGGCGCGGTCGCGATTGGTATCATTGGTATTCTGGGACAAGATCGCAGCTACCAACTCATCCAGGGGCGGCAGTGGTTCGCCCCAGTCGGGATAGCCGAATTGGACCAGTAACCGTTTGTGGACCTCCAACGCTGCGGTGTAAAGATTCATGATGAGTTGTGGTCCATTAAACCGGCCAGGCGAATCAGGGGGTTGCGCGACGCGCACCCGCCACGGCGGATTGGGTTGCGGCGAAGTTCAACTGGAAAACTGGCCGTCCATCTCCAATATGTATCTTACGGTAATTGTACAAAGCCAGGTTTGGACCAAATTCCTCCAGGTTATCCAATTCTACGGGAGACAGGAGATTTAATTGGCGTAAAACTTCTAATGTTACAGCCGAGCGGACCTTGCCGCGGGCATCGCCGTCGGCGATTTTAATGGCAATCCCCAACGCTGGCGATTCCAGCCCGTAGGCGCCGGGCAAGACGCCGACACACTGGTAGCCCTCGGCTCCCCCCTTAACCACCAGATGGCCGTGCGTCACTTCCATCAGCCGCGTATCAAAACGCCCCGGCCCAGAGACCATCTCGGGATGGACGATCATGGATTTCACCACCAGCCGGCAGACCTCAGCGCGGGCAGGTGGAAGCACACTTCCTCCTTCCGGGTCGCTCAACCGGGCGTAAGCCAGGGCGGCATTGCGTAGGGGAACAGCGAAATTGGGCGCTGAGCACCCATCCACACCGGACTGGACATCCTCAACCGATAAGCCGCACATTGCCGCAAATGTCTCCAGAATCGCCTTCTGTATCGGATGGTGGGGATCAATGTATGCGAGATCCTTGTCATTGTCACGCGCAATTTTCATCCGTGCGAAAGCCAACATCCCGGTATGTTTTCCTGAGCAGTTATGGCGGTTAGGGGTGGGTTTTTCTTTGCGCTCGCGCAATGTCTCGGCGGTCGCTTCATCCATCGGGACATGTGTTCCACACAACAGGTCACTTTCCTGAATGCCGACCTTGGCCTGGATGCCGCGCAACACCTTGGCGTGCTCGTCTGTCCCGGTGTGCGAGGCGCACATCATAGCGATCTCGCGCTCGCTCAGGTGATAATAAGTCTGCCCCCCATTTTCGAGAAAGGGTAGAATTTGCAGAGGCTTGGCGGAGGAACGTAGATAGGTCACGCAATCTGGGTCGCCATACCAGGCGAGCAGGTTTCCGGCAGTGTCGACAACCGCCAACGCGCCATGATGGACCGACTCAACGGTCCGACCGCGAGTTAATTCATATATTGGATGATTGTATTGAGAGGGCATGGGATATTATTGCTCATCTTCCTCGATGAGTGGCTCTTCGATTGCCTTGGATGGGTGAGAGCGGCGCAGATAATAATTGCTTAACCCATAGCGCAAACGCTGGAGGTAGAGTTCATGTTGGTCGGCTGTCGTCTCGTACCCGGCAATCAAAGACGGGATCAGTTCTTCAGTGGCCTCCGGTGGTGCGTTGCGTTTGGTCAGGCGATCGATCCCTTTCAGCACATTGGTTAGAATGCGTTGTTGCTCCTGGATGGCATTCGCAGCCAGCAGGACGCCGCGTCCGCTGATCAGGATGAAATCTCGGTAGTCGTTCTGCAGCAGGGACAGGCTTTCGATCCAGGCCTCCAGATCAGCATTGGCCAGGAAGGGCGGCTGGTTGGTAGTCACGCTATCGCCGATGAAAGCAATCTTCTCGTCGGGTAGGATTGCCCAGATCGCACCGGAGGTTGGGCCAGGATGGTATTCGAGTACGACCTGCGGACCACCCCAATGCAGACTCATTTGGTCTGTAAATGTGATGTCGGGGATCGTCCAACGCATTCCGATTGAGTCATTGTACGATTCCCATAACGCCCCACTCTCAGCGTTTTGACCCTTGAAGATCGTTGGCCGGTTGCGGAACGCCTTTGCGGTTTTCTGGTGCGCGACGATAGTGCAGTCCATGGCACGCGTCCCCAGTGTGCGGTCCGGGTGTGAGTCCAGGTTGATCAACAGGCGATTGCTCCCGCCGCGCTGGTTGAGCAGAATGGAACGCCAATTCCGGCTGTCTTCAATACGCAACGGAGCATCAATCATAATGATTCCGTAGGCGGAAATAATCGCTCCCAGGGTTACACCCAGGTAACCGTCTTCGTAATATATGCCGCGTTCAATTTGATGCATAATAGGCTCCCTTTACAGTATAGCACACGGAATGTTAGTTCCGCAATCAGCGAGGGATTATTTCGGTATGTCCAACATAAGTACTTCGGCAGCCAGGCGAAGATTGACATTGCGGGGAATCAGCGTCTGGATCCGTCCCAGCGCTTCCAGGGTGGCATAGGCTGTCTGGAATCCGAACCGGTCAGCCAGCGCCTGAATTTCAACTGAGTGATCGATATTAACCAATGGGGCGATGGAATTCGCCGCAACCAGCAATACATCGTGCCACAAGGATAACCAGACCACGAGCATGTCTTGAAAGGCTTCTTTATCTTTGTAAATGATCTCTGCGAAGGCAAAGCGTTCGACTCGATTGGCGGACAGTAAACGGTGGTGATCTTCCAGCCATGCCTGGCGTTGTTCGAGCAGGTTGGGATCCTGGCTCAGACGCACAGCATAGCCAGGTCGTCCCCCAGCAATGTGCGCCAGCAACCGGGCTTGCTCGGGGGGCAATCCCCAACGGCGTTGTAATCCGGCTTCGACTTGCTCAATTGGTAAGGGGTGCAGACGTAGCGTCTCGCAGCGGGAAACGATCGTGGGTATAAGTCGTTCCGCACTTTCAGCAGTCAGGAGCAGCAGGACCTGGGCGGTGGGTTCTTCGAGTGTCTTGAGCAAGGCGTTGGCAGCGCTAGCGTTGGCGTCTTCGAAATCCAGAAAGAGCGCTACACGCCAGCGGTTTTCGTAAGGGGTTAGCGACAGGCTATGCAGGACTTCGCGGATTTGATCAACCTTGAGCGTCCCGCCACGCTGCTCGGCCTGTACCACAAACAGGTCAGGGTGCTGCATTCGTTCCAGCCGGGTGCAAGTATGGCAGGTCAGACAGGGAGCGCCGGGTGCCGGAGAGTTGGGGCAGTTCAACGCTTGCGCCAGGCGCAATGCCAGGGTGCGGCGACCAACACCTGCGGGTCCGGTAAAGAGATAGGCATGGCGAACCTGATTTCGGGTTACATGCTCTTGTAACAGGTCAACCGCCCATTCATGGCCAAGTATATTCCAATCCATATCCAGAATTTTAGCGTAGAGGTCGGGTCTTGGCAACAGGAATCTAGAACCTCCCATCTCCAGTTGACACGTATCCGGCCTGACGGTAGAATGAGCAGCACTTATTGAGTTTTATGTCGAATTATCTGAAAAATCTCAATCCTCAACAACAGCAGGCAGTGATGGCTGGTCTGGGGCCGATCCTTGTTCTTGCTGGACCGGGGTCCGGCAAGACGCGTGTCCTCACTCAGCGTGTTGCCTACCTGGTTGGCTCGATGGGTGTCAGCCCGTATCACATTATGGCGGTCACCTTCACCAACAAGGCCGCCCGGGAAATGGGTAACCGCGTGGCTGACCTGATCGGGGATGCTGCACGCGGACTGACCCTCGGTACCTTCCACGCCATCTGCGCCCGGCTGTTGCGGCGGGAGTCGGAACACCTGCCCTTCACCAACAGCTTTGTCATCTTTGATGACGATGACCAGCTCAGCCTGGTCAAGCGAGCGGTTCAGGATTTGAACCTGGATGAGAAACGTTATCGTCCCCAGGCGGTGCATGCATCAATTTCCAATGCTAAGAACGAGTTGATTCTGCCTGACCAGTTTCCGATCCACAATTATCGGGATGAGGTAGTACAGCGGGTCTATAAACGTTACCACGAATTGCTGCTGGCCAATAACGCGGTTGATTTCGATGATTTATTGCTCTGGACGGCGGTTTTATTGGAAGACCAGCCATCCGTCCGGGAGAAATATGCTCACCGCTATGAGCATGTGTTGGTGGATGAGTTCCAGGACACCAACCTGGCTCAATATACTCTGCTGAGGCACCTGGCATCCTTTCATAACAACATTTTCGTTGTAGGCGACACCGACCAATCCATTTACCGCTGGCGCGGGGCGGATTACCGGAATGTTCTACGCTTCGAAGAGGATTACCCCGATAGCCAGGTAATTCTGCTGGAGCAAAACTATCGCTCGACCCAGGCAATCCTGGAAGTGGCGATGGCGGTGATTGATCGCAATCCTTATCGGACGCCCAAACGGTTGTTTACCGATCGCGGCCCGGGGCAGAAAGTAATCCTTCACGAAGTTCCCGACGACCGGGTGGAAGCCACCTTTGTTGTCGAGACGGTTGCATCACAACTGCTTTCCACGAGGAGTGTAGCTCAGCCAGCACAGCCAGGCAATTTCGCAGTGATGTACCGGACGAATGCCCAGTCCCGTCTTTTAGAAGAGGCGTTTCTGTACGCCAGGCTACCTTACAAGCTGGTCGGGGCGCAGCGTTTCTATGGTCGTCGTGAAATCAAGGATATCATCGCTAATCTGCGCCTGGTGCATAATCCCAGCGATGAAGTCAGCTTGACGAGGATAATCAACGTCCCGCCGCGTGCGATTGGTGATAAAACCATGCTGACCTTGCGCACCCAGGCGCAGAAAGCTGGCCTATCCATGACCAGGATGCTTTTAGAGATGGGCCAAACGACGGGAAGCGTTGATCGTCGAGGAGCTTCTGCTGGTGAAGCAACGCCAGAGAAGAACACCGGAGGTCCACCGCAGTCACCGCCGGTTTTCCCTGGACGCTCCGCAACGGCACTCGCTAACTTTGGCAACATGCTGTCAAACTGGATCGTCCTCAAAGATCAACTATCGCCGATGGCTTTAATGGACCGCATCCTGACCGATACTGATTATCATTCTTACATTGACGATGGGACCGAGGAAGGTAAGGATCGTTGGGATAACGTGATGGAGTTGCGCCGTCTGGCAGCCGAATACCTGGAAGAAGGGTTAGCAGCTTTCCTGGAACAGGTGGCTTTGGTGTCTGATCAGGACACTTTGGAAAACAACGAGAATGTGGGCGCTAATTCCAGTGCGACACTGCTGACATTACACGCCGCCAAAGGTTTAGAGTTTCCCGTTGTTTTCATCGTAGGCCTCAACGATGGCACGCTTCCGCACAGCCGTTCTTTTGACGATCCAGAAGCTATGATGGAAGAGCGACGCCTGTTTTATGTCGGGATCACACGCGCCAAGAATCTTCTTTACCTGGTGTATGCGCAGAACCGAAGCGCTTTTGGTTATACCGAGCCGGTTATTCCTTCACGCTTCCTGGAGGATATTCCTGGATCGCTTGTAGAACAGACGCGCCCCAATCGCTCCAGAAGGCAGACTGGTTCCCCGGTCACCTCCGGTACTGCTGTATCGCCGCGACCGGAGCGCTGGTTGACCGGTGCACAGACCTCAGCAGCATTGGTGCAACCACGTTACCAGGCGGGAATGCGTGTCCAGCATTCCACCTGGGGCGAGGGGATGGTGCTGCAGAGTCGAGTACAAGACAATGATGAGATCGTGGATGTTTTCTTCGCCAATGTGGGTATGAAACGGGTGATGGCCTCCCTGGCAGGACTGGAAATTAAGCCTTAGCCTTTTCATCAGAGTTTTACGTTTTGTCTATTACGCTGTATAATCTCTTCCGGAACGACTATCTCGCCTGGAATTCCCGGTAGCAGAACCAGCGTTCCGGTACTAAGATGCCAATTCTGGATCCTCATTCGATGGAATTTATCAGCCGTAGCGCTGAGCAAACCCGCCGGGCTGGAATGCGCTTGGGAGCATTGCTCAGACCGGGTGATATCGTTTGCCTGGTGGGTGACCTGGGAGCTGGGAAAACCACTCTGATGCAGGGTCTTTCCGCTGGTTGGGGCTCCCTGGATACTGTCTCCAGCCCAACATTTGTATTGGTGAATGTCTATCGCCGTCCAGCTGGAGGGCGTCTATTCCATGTAGATGCTTACCGGTTGAACAACACAGCAGAAGCAGATGATTTAGATTTGAACACCATGTTTGAGAGGGGTCCGATTGTGGTGGAATGGGCGGACCGCATCAAGAGTGTCTTGCCAGAAGAGCGCCTGTGGGTAACTTTAGCCTGGGTGTCCGAGCACCAACGCGATTTGATACTTTCTGCCCAAGGTGAGCGTTACCAGGAACTGCTGGTGGATTTTCGCCGGCGAGTATTTGGGGTGGCTTGATGCGTAGTAATTCGTCTATTCTACTTGCAATGGATACCTCTACACGCCTGGTTGGGCTGGCGGTTTATGATGGCGTTCAGGTTCTAAGCGAATCCGTCTGGACCAGCCGGGATTATCATACTGCCGAGTTAGCGCCAGCGATTAAGGATGTATTGTCTCGCGCCGGGATACAGGTAACGGATATCGGTGCGCTGGGTGTGGCGACTGGTCCCGGTTCATTTACTGGTCTGCGCGTCGGTCTGGCCTTGGCGAAAGGGCTGGCTCTCTCGCTGCACCTGCCCTTGGTCGGTATTTCTACGCTAGATGCGCTGGCTGCCTCCCAACCTTTGCCAGCGGAATCACGCCGCCCCTCGCTTCTGGCAGCTGTCTTACAGGCCGGGCGAGGGAGGTTGGCGGTGGGATGGTATCAGCCCGGGAAAGATGAGCAGGCAGGATTAAGCTGGAAATTAACCAAACCTGTGGAAGTACTTACCCCTCAGGAATTATTGGATGCGATCCGCGACGCACGTACCCAATCGCCTATACGGGTATGTGGCGAACTCAACGAGGATGAGCGTCACCTGTTGGCCCGCAGACGACGTCCGATCTATGCAATAAATCGACAAGTAATCCTGGCTTCTCCGGCGCAATCCGTGCGCAGGCCATCATTTCTCGCCGAACTGGCCTGGGTACGTTGGCAAGCGGGGATGGTTGACGATGTCGTCACGCTCGCGCCTTTTTACCTTCATTACAAACCCGATCTACGGATCGGATCGGAGCCGATCCCTGATGGAACTACTGTTACGCGATGACAACCGAGACTATCCGTGTTCCACAGAAAGATGATTCCACTATTTCCACTCACCTGGTGGTGGATTCATCTCGCACCGGGTTTGCGATCCAGATTCGCTCTATGCAACGTGCCGACCTGGAACAGGTGCAAGCTATCGACCAAATTTCATTTACGCTACCCTGGCCTGCTAGCGCGTATCGCTATGAACTGGAGGAGAATGAAGCCTCGCGCTTGTGGGTAGCGGAGACGACGGATGCCCAAGGGCATCCCACAATTATTGGCATTATAATAATTTGGTTGATCCTGGATGAAGCGCATGTCGCTACAATCGCGGTGCATCCCGATTACCGTCATCGTGGGGTTGCACAACAGTTGCTGGTAGTGGCCATGCAAGACGCCGTTCGTCTGGGTGCTTTACAGGCCACCCTGGAAGTCCGGGCTGGGAATTGGGTTGCTCAAAAGCTATATCATCGTTTTCAATTTGAGGTAGTTGGAAGGCGTATCCGCTACTATCGTGATAACAATGAAGACGCTTTGATTATGACCACTCGTAAGTTATCAGAAATCGTTCCGCAAATCGAATCCACTGTTTCGCCACGGTCAGATCCGCTTGAAGGATAGGAAAGCGAGACAAACCATGAAACCGCCAATATCCAATCTGCAAAATCCAAGATTTACTCCTGCTGCGGAGGATGAGTTGAAAAAGGTAGCGCGGGAAGTGGCTGCCTGTACCCGCTGCGCGCTGCATTTCTCCCGCAAGAACGCGGTTCCAGGCGATGGACCAGCCAACGCTGATATCATGTTTATCGGGGAGGGACCTGGTTTTCATGAAAATGAACAGGGGAAGCCTTTTGTAGGTCCCGCCGGTAAATTTCTTGATGAGTTGCTACAGAGTGTCGGAATGAAACGCTCCGAGGTGTTTATTGGAAATGTGGTCAAATGCCGTCCACCGGGTAACCGTGATCCTGAACCGGTTGAACTGGTCGCGTGTGGCGAGTATCTTGATCGCCAGATACAGGCGATTAATCCGAAGGTTATTGTCACATTAGGACGTTTTTCGATGGCGCATTTCCTACCTTCCGATCCACATCGTGGATCGCGGAACAGTAGTCCCATCGCCAAGATCAGTGATATTCATGGGCAGGCTATGCGGGTGCGGGGGCGCCTTGTCGTCGCTATGTACCATCCAGCGGCCGCTCTCCATCAGGCTTCGTTGAAACCAGTTTTGATCGAGGATTTCTCGCGTTTACCTGAGCTGATTGCTTTGGAACTGTCTCGTTCCGAAAGCCAGGCGCCAGAAGAGCAAGAGGTCGCTTCAGAGAAAAATGAGCCGAAGAAAGAAGAGACAGATAAACCGCAACAATTGAGTCTCTTCTAACAAACTAACCGTCGAATTCATTCGACAGGTATAGGATTTTTATGACTATAAACGGAACTGCTGCTTCTCCATATAAAATCCTGTTAGAACAATTGCGCAACCGCAACGCCCGGGTAGCTGTGCTTGGATTGGGCTATGTTGGTTTACCCCTGGCGGTAGTCTTTGCTGAGGCTGGTTACCAGGTGACGGGGATTGACCCCGATCTGCGCAAAGTGGAGATTATTAACCGTGGTCAAAGCCACATCCAGGATGTGCCAGGTGAACAGGTTCAGCGCTTGGTGCAATCTGGTTTCCTGCGTGCAACAACTGATTTTGCCTCCCTCCAACAGGTAGACGCTGTCAGCATCTGCGTGCCAACCCCGTTGCGCCAAAGTGGTGATCCCGATTTATCGTTCATTATCAACGCTACCAGTGAACTGGCCAAGTACATCCACGCCGGGATGGTTATCGTTTTGGAATCGACCACTTATCCGGGGACAACCCGTGAAATGCTCCTACCCCGCTTGGGAGAAGATAAGGGCTTGCAAGTCGGAGTAGATTTCTACCTGGCATTCTCCCCGGAACGGGTTGACCCAGGCCGGACGGATTGGACCACGGTTAATACACCCAAAGTCATCGGAGGAATAACCCCGGCTTGCACAGTTATCTCTTCTACCTGGTATGCTCAGGCAATCAAGACTGTCGTACCAGTATCCTCTGCCGAAGTGGCTGAGATGACGAAGCTGCTGGAAAATACTTTCCGGATGATTAATATCGGCCTGGTCAACGAAATGGCCATCATGTGCAATCGCCTTGGAGTGGATGTTTGGGAGGTAATCGATGCTGCCGCTACCAAGCCCTTCGGTTTTATGAAATTCACCCCTGGACCGGGACTGGGCGGGCATTGCATCCCAATCGACCCGCTTTATTTATCCTGGAAGCTGAAGTCGCTCCACTATACTGCCCGCTTTATTGAGTTGGCTTCGGAAATCAACTACAATATGCCACGCTATGTCGTGCAACTCGTCCAGGATGCCTTGAACCAGCAGCAAAAGGCATTGAATGGCAGCCGCGTTCTGGTGCTGGGTGTGGCCTATAAGCCGGATATTGATGATCTGCGCGAATCACCAGCTTTGGATGTGATCGGCCTGCTCAGGCAGAAAGGAACTATGGTCTCGTACCATGATCCCTACATTCCCCAACTGCGTCATGATGGCTGGGAAATGACTTGTGTGGCTGATCTGTTGGATGAAGCCAGGGCGGTGGACTGTGTGGTAATTATCACCAATCACAGCGCTTATGATTACCCGGCTCTGCTGGAGGCAGCGAAGCTGATAGTGGACACCCGTAATGCGCTGCCGCGGGACCGTCATCCTGAGCGAAGCGATGGATCTGTTCCTCCCAAAGTTGTCCGGTTATGACTGGCTGGAAAGACGGCGAAACATTAGTTCCGGGCGAAACATTAGTTCCGGGCGAAACAGTAGTTTCGTGTGATATTGTCGTTCAGTCTGTTCTGCAATGATAATTGTTACTGGTGTAGCCGGATTTATCGGTTCTCGTGTCGCCGAGATGCTCCTGCAAGCGGGGCAGAACGTCATTGGGTTAGATAACCTGAATAATTCCTACGATGTACGTCTGAAGGAACACCGCCTGACCAGGATAGCAGACCTCCCTGGTTTTAGATTCTACAAACTCGACATTGCTCAGCGCCAGGGGCTCGAAGAATTGGCCGGGCACCTGCCGGCGCAGGTGCAGGCGGTGATTAACCTGGCTGCACGCGCGGGTGTACGCCAGTCAGTCGAAAACCCCTGGCTTTATTACGATACCAACCTGACCGGCACGCTCAATTTATTGGAATTTTGTCGTCAGCAGCAAATACCGAAATTCATCCTGGCCTCGACTTCCAGTGTTTATGGAGCGTCCGCGCCGTTGCCAACGCCGGAAGAGGCTGCTTCCGACCGTCCGCTACAGGCTTATGCGGCCAGTAAACGTGGCGCTGAAATCCTGTGCCATACCTATCATCATCTCTATGGGCTCGACATCACCATTTTCCGCTACTTCACGGTTTACGGCCCATGGGGGCGACCAGACATGTCCATGTTCCGTTTCACGAAATGGATCCGGGAGGGACAAACGCTATTCTTGAACGGTGATGGCGAACAGTCGCGTGGATTCACTTACATTGATGATATCGCTCGGGGAACTATCCTGGGCCTGAAACCACTCGGGTATGAAATTATGAACCTGGGTGGTCATGAGTCGATCAAAATGAACGATCTGATCGGCAAATTAGAATCGTTGATCGGCAAGAAGGCCAGTATCCAACATATGCCAGTCCATCCAGCCGATATGCAGACTAACCTGGCGGACATCTCCAAAGCCCGTCGCCTGTTGAGTTGGGAGCCACAGGTAGCATTGGATGAAGGGGTTGCCAGGCTGGTGCATTGGTATCTTCAAGAACGCGCCTGGGCCAGCCAGTTGGAGACAGGTTAGTGTTCCGCAGTGAAATTATCCGCCGCGTATTAAAAAATACCGGTTACCTGTTCAGCGCCACAGGCATTTCGGCAACGATCAGTATGGTGCAAGGTATTCTGGCAGCGCGCCTGCTTGGCGTGGCGAATTATGGCGTCCTGGGGACAATCATCATGTTCACCAGCGTGGTGAACAAGTTCGCCTCGTTTCGTATGGGCGAATTGGTGATCAAGTATGTCGGACACTATACCGAAGTTGGCGACCAGCCGCGCGCCGCGGCAGTGTTCAAGGCGGCAGCTTTAACAGAGATGGTTGCATCAGGCGCTGCGTTTGGCCTGATCTGGTTATTGGCTCCATTGGGAGCAAGAGTCTTGGCCAAGGATGCCAGCCTGGCTCACTGGTTTGTGATCTATGGTTTGATTGTCCTGGCTAATATAATCGCTGAAAGCTCCACAGGATTGTTGCAAATCTTCGATCGCTTCCGGCGCATGGCAGTTTTGAATGTCGTTCAGAGTTTGTTTACCTTGGCGCTGATCGTGGTGGTATATCTAACCGGTGGCGGTTTACTGGGGGTGTTGATGGCCTATCTGGGTGGTAAAGCCATTGGCGCGTTGGGCTTGACTTTCACAGCTTTAGTAGAAGCCATGCGGCGCTGGGGTGATGGTTGGTGGAACACCCCGTTGAGCTTACTCCGACCGCAATTACGCGAGTTGATTAATTTTGCAGTCAGTACGAACATTAGCGCTTCGCTCAGTCTGATCAATAAAGACAGCGAGCTGTTATGGGTTTCATATTTTAGATCACCTTTGGAGGCCGGCTATTATAAGCTGGCATTGGCTTTGGCAAACCTGGTTCAGATGCCGGTTAGCCCGTTACCTCAAGCCACTTACCCCGAGCTGTCACGCGAGGCAGCTCGCAATAATTGGCGTAATGTTCGGTACATCTTACGCCAGGGGTCGCGTTTGGCAGGCGTCTATACCTTGATGGCTACACTTGGCCTGGTACTGATGGGATATCCCCTGATTCGTTACCTTTATACCTCAGAATTCCTCCCCGCTTATCCTGCATTGCTCATCCTATTAGCGGGTTACCTGGTCGCCAATACATTTTATTGGCATCGTACCGCACTTCTGGCTCTGGGCCGCCCCGATTATCCGACCAAGGTAAATCTGGTCCTGGCAGTAATGAAAATCGCCGGTATTATCCTCCTGGTGCCGAAATTTGGCTACCTGGCCAATGCTGCGCTGTTGGCAGGCTCTTACTTGTTGGGTGTGAGCATCTCGGCCTGGAAAGCTAATTCACTCCTTTCCCGCCACATCCAGATAGATACACCGGAGGACTCGCCTCACCATGCAGTGAAGATGGGTGGGGAGTAGGTTATGAAAGTTGCGTATGTAATCCCCTCATTACAAAAGCCTTCGGGTTGGCGGACATTTTCACTGGCCGTGATCGGACTTACCAGGAGTAAAGAACATCATGGCGGCGAGGAATGTCAATCGGTAAATAATAGCCAGGTTGAGCCGGTGTTGGTCGCCCCTTTTGATGCGCTGGATGAGTTGCGGGATCTCTATCCCAATCTACCCATCTACGGTTTGCCGGTGACTCAACAGGCTTCATTCGCCAGTTTGCGCGGTACCTTACACCTTATGCAAAGTTATCAGATGATTCGCCAGCTTCCGCTCCCGCCTGTGGACCTGGTCCATTCATTGGAAGCTTATCCAACTGGTCTGGTAGGAAGTTGGTTGGCGCGCAACATGCATGTGCCGCATATCCTGACAGCCAATGGCACCTATGGGGTAGTATGGTTTGGTGTCCGATCAACGAAGTTGTTCGGTCGTTTTGCCTTAGATCGCCGGTTTTACCGGCGAGTACTCAAGCAGGCCAATCTGATCTGCCCAATTTCCACAGGTACCGCTGAGCAAATGCGCAGGGTCTTCGGACCCGAGTTAGCCAGCGTACGGATACATACTATTTTGCCTGGTAACGATTTTACTCGCACGGTGCCTGCCAGTCTGGCCCTGGAAAGATCGCTTCCCGAGATTCCAACTTTTTTAACAGTGGGAGAGGTTAAATCACGTAAAGGGCATGCAGTCAGTATAGCCGCATTTGCCCGGGTGAAGCAGCATTACCCGCAGGCGCGGTATTGGATTGTCGGGCGTTACCAACCTGCCAGCCCATATTTCATACAGCTTCAGCAGCTCATCGCCGAGCATGGCATTACGGATGTGACTTTTCTCGGAGATGTAACCGATCGAGAGCTTCGCCGGTGTTACCAGGAAGCCTCCGTATTTGTTTTAACGCCCCAGCAAGAAGGTTTTCACTTCGAGGGCTTTGGGTTGGTATACCTGGAGGCGGGGGCGTATGGCTTACCGGTCGTGGGCACCCGTTCGGGCGGCGTCTCAGATGCTGTTCGTGAGGGAGAAACAGGTTTCCTCTGTGAGGAGAGTGACATCAGTGGAATCGCCAGTGCGATGCAGCGGCTCATCGGCGATCCGGATTTGGCCCGGCAGATGGGGATGGCGAATCGGCGTTGGGCGGAGACGCTTACCTGGGCACGATTCGCCCAGGAACAGGTCCAGGCTTACCAGGATGTGTTGAAGGATCATCTGTAGAAGGTGTAAGATCAGAAACTCACGTGTTGCCATGATTGCGCCAACCTCGATCCCAACACGGCGCGCCAATTCCGTGCAGGTCATGAAAATGGCACAGGCATTGGTCGAATTGGGTCACCAGGTTCAGTTGTTAGCCCCACAAGCCTCTGGTTTACAACCGGCTCCCACCTGGGAAGAACTGGCTGTCCATTATGGCTTGCGGGAACAATTTCCGGTTGTCTGGTTGCCCTCCAGCTCATGGGGACGCAAGTACGATTACAGTTACCGTGCAGTGCACTGGGCGCGCGCCTGGGGAGCCGATTGGGTGTATACACGGCTACCTCAAGCAGCTGCATTTGCCAGCTTGACTGGCCTGGCAACCCTCCTGGAATGTCACGATTTACCGAAAGGAAAACTAGGACCACTCCTGTTTCGGCTCTTCCTACATGGGCGCGGCGCCTTACGCCTGGTCGCCATCACCCGGGCGTTGGCCGATGCCCTGACTATGCAGGCTGGAGCCTGTACAATTATAAAAGATCCATCCTTTCTGGTTGTAGCTCCAGATGGGGTGGACCTGGAAAGGTATGTGGACCTGCCGTTACCGCAAGCGGCGCGTCAAACCTTGAAAGAACTCCCTGAGGGGCGTTTTACGGTTGGTTATACCGGTCATCTGTATGCCGGGCGAGGAGCGGATCTGATCCTGACTCTGGCAGGTCTCTTACCGGACGTGAGTTTCCTGATTGCCGGAGGCGAGGTATCCGATGTGGCGCGGGTCAAAGAGCAGGCGCGTCTGCTAGGTTTACAGAATCTCTATCTGGTTGGCTTTATATCGAATGCAGAGTTGCCGCGTTATCAAGCTGCCTGTGACCTCTTGATCATGCCTTATCAGAAACGGGTGGCAGCTTCTTCGGGGGGCGATATCGCCCGATATTTCAGCCCGATGAAGTTATTTGAATACCTTGCCTGTGGACGACCAATTCTGTGCAGTAATTTACCTGTGCTGCGTGAGGTACTTAACCCACATAATGCAGTTTTACTTCCTGTGGATGATGTCCAGAGCTGGGCGGACGCCATCCGCGCTTTGCAGACTGACCCAGAGCGGATGACTTCCCTGGCGGAACAAGGCCGGCAGGATGCGCAAAAGTATACCTGGCGAACACGGGCAAAATTAATCTGCGATATCGAAGATAGCCAAGGAATCGGGCAATGATTTCCATTGCCATCGTTGTGTTGTTGGGTGTAGGTATCCTGTGGCTGGGCTGGCGCCTGGTCAGCGCCGCAGAAGGCGAAAAATTGCCTCGCCTCCTGTTGGGGTTGTTGGTTGGTGCAGCACTCTTGCGCCTGGTCGTTGGGGTCTTCTGGTATGTTGCCCTGCCTGAGCTAGGTCACCAGACTGCCGCGGAACAAAATGGATATGTGATGTCAGATGCCTACAACCGCGATCGCACGGCCTGGAAGTTGGCGCAGTCTACCAAACCCCTCTGGCAGGCTTTCGGGGGTTACCTGAAGGCGGATCAGTATGGTGGTTTGTTGTGGTTGAGCGCAGCGGTGTATCGCTACCTGGGAGGCTCGACTCACCAACCGCTGCAAATAGTCGTCCTGACCGCCAGTTTTTCGGCTCTGGCGGTTTTATTGGTTTGGGCCTTTGTGCGCCGGATCACCTCCGATCCCCGCCGGGACAGTAGTCCAGGGTGGAGATCGGAGGCTCGCACCGCCTGGCTCGCAGCCTGGGCGATGGCCTTATATCCTGAGGCGGTATTGCTGGGTAGCTCCCAAATGCGCGAAGCTTTTATCATGCCGTTAGTCATATCTGCTTTTTATGGCCTGGCGATGTATCATTCAAAACAGTCCAGGCAGGGGGTAGTCTGGATGTTTGGTGGAGTTCTACTCTGTTTGCCTTTTACACCCCCATTTACTGCACTGTTAGTTGGATTATTGATCGTCGGATTTTTAATTCTAGAAGTCGACTTACGCAATAGTAGTTCCGTATTGCGTAACCGCTTGAGTAAATCGCGTTATATATGGCTCGTTGGAATCGGGCTGGTGGGAGTGGTATTGTTGGGCAGTTGGCTGGCTTTACAGCGGTTTGCCCCGCCAGAGATCCAAGGCCCCCTGGCTCAGTTCCAGTGGTGGATTCGCAAGTCGGCGGATTTCCAGGCGTACCTTAGCACGCGCGCCTCTGGTAAATTGCAAGCATTGTTCAAGCGTACTCCTGCATGGATGCACTTGCCATTGCTGGTGGGTTATGGCATCCTGCAACCCTTCTTGCCAGCCGCTCTGGTCGTTGGCAGCGAGGCACCGATCTGGCAAGGCATTGCTATCTGGCGGTCAGCAGGCTGGACAATTTTACTGGTGTTTTTATTTTATGCCCTGTTGCGCGCCTGGCGACGCCAGCCGGGACAGCCGGCGCAAAATTGGCCTGGCATTCTGGTCATAATTGCCTGGCTTGGCACCCTGATAGCTTCATTTCGGGGTGGTGGCGACCAATGGGACAATCCTCGTTATCGGGTTAGTCTGGCGGGAATACAAATCGCTTTAGCAGCCTGGGCCTGGACCGAGCAGCGTCGCCGCGTCGATCCCTGGTTCCACCGTGCTGTGGCAGTAGTGGTGTGGGTGCTGATCTGGTTTTTACCTTATTATGTACAGCGCGAATTTCAAATCGGCTGGCCAGTCAATGACCTCTTTAAGACGATAGGCGCAGGATTGGCTTGCTCAGCGCTATATTTTCTATGGGATTGGGCTCGTTCTACGGGACAGCCTATGTCTCCAATGCAGCAGAATGAGTTATAATTCAAACTCTGAATATTGCGTTCCCACGAGGAATTACGTGAAACTCTCAATCGTCATTCCCATTTATAACGAAGTTGAAAGCCTTCCAGAACTACATCGAGGCTTGCATACCGTACTCGACCTGCCTCATGGAACAATCGAATCCATTACTGACCTTCAGCCCTCAAGCGAACTACCCTATAAGGTGAAGAACACTGCCTATGATTGGGAAGTTGTGTATGTTGATGATGGTAGCAAAGATGGCAGTCCGGCCGTAATGGAACAGTTAGCAACTTCGGATCCGGAGCACACCCGTGCAATCTTCTTGCGCCGAAACTTTGGTCAGACGGCTGCCATTGTCGCCGGTATTGACCATTCAGTGGGAGACATCATTGTTTTAATGGACGCCGACTTGCAGAATGATCCGGCCGATATTCCGATGATGGTGGAGCAGATCAACCAGGGGTATGATGTAGTCAGTGGCTGGCGGGTTAACCGGCAGGATACTTTTCTTCGTCGCCTGCCCTCTCAAATTGCCAATGGTTTGATCTCGCGCGTAACGGGTGTCCACTTGCATGATTATGGTTGTACTTTAAAGGCTTACCGGCGCGAGGTGCTGACCGGTTTTCGTTTGTATGGTGAGATGCATCGTTTTATCCCGGCGTATGCTCACTCGGTTGGTGCGCGGATGATCGAAGTGCCCGTCCGCCACCATGTCCGTAAATTTGGCAAAGCCAAATATGGCCTGGAGCGCACCTTTAAGGTAATCCTGGATTTATTTACAGTCAAGTTCCTGATGAGTTATGCGAATAAACCGATTTATTTATTTGGGGGCGCAGGCTTTTCGTTGATTGGTCTTAGCCTGGTTATGCTGCTGATCCTGGTGTTACGCCGGTTATTGATCGGCGAACATATGATTCGCTCGCCGCTCCTATTGATGAGCACGATGTTCTTTATCTTGGGTTTCCAATCAATTTTGATGGGGTTAATCGCTGAACTACTGGCGCGCACTTATCACGAGTCGCAGGCCAAGCCCATTTATACGATCCGAAAAGTGATCTTAAACCGGGATGTCACATCATAATGGAACGATCGAACGCGGCTTCCAATCGGCGCGGCAATCCTAAACGAAATAAGGGATCTCGGCGCACGCTTCTCATACGCGCCACTGGTACCCTACTGGCTGTGATCTTGTTGTTATACCTGCTCAGCCAACAGGGCTGGAGCGAAATCCAATCTGCGTTACACCTGATCGCCTGGCGAGATAGTAGTTTCTTATGGCGATTGGCTTTAGCGATGGGATTGATGATTCTCTCGCGTCTGGCGGTTTCAGCGCGTTGGCATGTCTTACTACGCTCTGCAAATTTGAAAATATCAGTCAGCCAGAGTCTCGGCTTGACTTTCGCTGGCTTATTCGCCAACAATTTCCTACCGACCACGGTTGGTGGAGATTTGATCCGTCTGGCGGGTGCCTTGTTGCTCAAATTCGATGCGGCGATCATTACGGCTTCCTTGATTGCCGACCGGCTGGTTGGCATGGCTGGCATGGCGATGACTTTACCGGTCGGGTTGGTTCGCTTTTGGCATCACCCATCTTCGGATAGCCCTCGTTCGCTGACTCAGTTGTTTAGCCTGGCAGGTGTACTCCTCAGCATTGAAAATGTCGTTCCGCGCTGGTTTCGCGGGGCATGGAAAAAAAGTTCAATCCTGGTACGACAATTATTTACCACCCTGGCGTTGTGGTTTAGGAAGCCAGGCGCCCTGCTCCTGGCTCTTGTATTTACCTGGATCCACATGCTGTGTTTTTTCCTTATCTTAACTTTGTTGTTTGATGGGATGGACGACCACCTGTCCTTTTGGCTGATCGGCGGGTTGTATAGCCTGGTTTATTTCATTACCTTACTGCCAATATCGATCAATGGGTATGGCGTTCAAGAATTGTCTATGACCTTTATCTTTTCCAGTCTGGGGGGCGCGGCAGTCGCCAGTGGTTTTGCTGCTGCACTGCTCTTTCGTACCTTGTTAATGATTGCAAGCCTGCCAGGTGCTGTCTTCGTTCCTGGGATTTTAGCCGGGCGCAAAGATCAGGTCGCCGATTTAAATGCAGACAATGTGGAATAGTAGGTCCATGGCAATTTAGCTGATGAGCAGTGATCACCTCTTCTAAAATTCCACCTCGCTACCTGTTGCGGGCCATTTTTACCAGCGCTCTCAGTCTCCATCTGGCTGCCCTGTATCCCTTGGTTCAGCTGGTGTTGAAGCAAAGTAATTTATCACCCAAGTGGATAACCGTGATCGGCATCGGGGGTATTCTGGCAGCCCTGGTGTTCCTGTTGGAACTGGGTCTGCTGCTGGCCACCTGGTTCTTGGATCAGTCGGTTTGGCTGGGTTGGATTGAGCGCGGGGTAACCCGTTTGAAGCGCTTGGGGAAGCTTAATTGGCTTTTTTTTGGCCTGGGGATCGCGGTCTACTCGTTCCTGATCTTAAGCAGCGATACACGGATTTCGGGTAATTCAGCGTTGCGCTGGTATCTGTTTGGGCTGCTTGCGTTGGCCGGCGCGATTTTTCTCGCTGGTTCAGGGACGAGTTGGGGGAATGCGTTGGTCATGGCGTTGCTCGTAGCGGGAGGGGGATATAAAATCGCATCATTTATTCCGAATATATCGACCTATCCCTTTTCACTCGATTGGTCCGAAACGAGCCGGTACTGGTATGCCTCGTTGTATTTGTCCGATTGGCTATATGGTTTCCATATTTCCCCGACGGTGCTTCATCCCTCCCGCTACCTGATGCAAGCAGTGCCCTTCCTGGTACTTAACTCTCCGTTGTGGCTGCATCGACTATGGCAGGTGTTTTTATGGATTTCCACTACGCTGGCAGCCAGTATTCTCCTGGCGCGCCGGTTGTCTATTCCAGATCGCTTTCGGCAGTGGGCATTTATTATCTGGGCTGGATTATTCTTATTGTTGGGTCCGGTCTATTATCATTTGTTGGTGCCGGTCATTCTCGTATTATTGGGCTTTGATGTTCGCAAATCCTGGCGTTCGCTACTGGTTGTCTTGATCGCTTCGGGCTGGGCTGGAATCAGCCGGGTTAACTGGCTGCCAGTGCCGGGACTGTTGGCTGCTACCTTATACTTTCTAGAAACAAGTGGCTCTTCAACCATCAAAACTTCAGCCATCAACCTCTTACGCTACCTGCTTTGGCCGGCAATTTGGGTGATTGCCGGTACCGGGTTGGCCTATGGGATTCAAAACGCATATACGCTCTGGTCGGGCAATCCAAAAGAGTTGTTTGGATCGGGCCTGACTTCGCAGTTGTTGTGGTATCGACTTTTCCCAAATGCTACTTTCCCGTTAGGGGTATTGCTTAATTTGCTACTGGTTTTCCTGCCCTTATCTATGCTCATAGGCTATTGCTTAATCGCTGACGGTAAAGAACACCGGTCGGAGCGTGTAGCGGTTTTTAGCCTGATCCGTTTTCTAGGGGTAAGCGCAATTCTGTTCGTGCTGTTGGCAGGTGGTTTGGTAGTCAGCGTCAAAATTGGTGGGGGTTCTAACCTGCATAACCTGGACGCATTTGTGGTGGTTTTATTAGTTGTTAGCAGCTACCTGTTCTTTGATAAGGTGGTCTTTGAAAGAGGGGAACAAGCGAATAGCTCTTCGGCGGTAAAGAACCCTGCTTCCGAAAACCGGTTTCATATCCCTTGGTCAGTGCTGGCTCTGACACTGCTGGTTCCAGTCTTCTTTATTGTAAATGAAGGCGGCGTAGTGAATTTACCCAAAAAAGAGGTTGTCGCAAATTCTCTGGCGACGATCCAGCAGGCAGTGGATCAGGTTACTCAGAGAGGCGACCAGGTTCTATTCATCTCCGAACGGCAGTTGGCTGCTTTTGGTACGATTCGTGGGGTGGCCATTGTCCCTGATTATGAGAAAGTTTTCTTGATGGAAATGGCAATGGCGGATAACCAGCCTTATCTGAGAACATTCTATGAACGGTTAAAGAACCACCAGTATGCGCTGATCGTCAGTGAACCTTTGAAAGTACTTTACCAGGATCGCTCTTCCAGCTTCAATGAAGAGAACAATGCCTGGGTTAAGCGGGTGGCTGTACCGATCCTGTGTTATTACGAGGCCACGGAGACATTCAAGGGATTGCGCACCCAATTGCTAGTCCCACGCCAGACGGCGAGTACAATCCCCGCCAGCCAGTGTCCCTAGTTGTTGGGCAAGCTGTTAGCTTGCCATGATGGTTTTTCGGAGAGAACATGTATTGGATCCGGAATGGGAATTTGCTCTTGATCTGTGGGTGGGCTTTTTCTTTCGGGATGGCCTGGGTCGGGGGATGGTTGTTGAGCAGCCACCTGTTCCAGACCCGGTCACGGGAGCGGATGCTCAGCGGCATGGCCATCGGGCTGGCGCTTTTGATCGTTCTGACCAACCTGGCCGCCTGGGTAATGCCGCTTCCAGCTGCCTGGTGGAGCGCGGCCGGAGTGATCCTGCTCTTAGGTGTGGGTACGACCTGGCGCAGCCGTAGCCGCCTTTGGTTTTCTCGAGAGGAATTGTCCGCCTGGCCGCAGCTCTTGGTATTTGTTGGTTTATTGGTGATCTTCGCCTTGATCAACCGCGGTCTGGCGATTTTCGACGATTATCATAACCTGCCTTTAGTCTCTCGTCTGGCTGCCGGTGATTTCCCTCCCCGTTTTTACTTAAATCCTGACCAACGCCTGGCGTACCACTACGGGCTGCCTCTCTTTGCTGCCAGCCTGGTGCGGATCGGAGGCTTTTTCACCTGGAGTGCGTTCGATCTCAGCAAGGCGCTTTCCTTGGCTCTGACCGTGAGTCTGGCCTGGTTGTGGTTCCGCAGGCGGACTGGGAAGGGGATTGCTGCGGTCTTCGGTGCGCTCTTGATTTTATTTGGAGGGGGGGCACGCTGGTTACTGGCGCTCTTACCTCCGGATTGGTTGATCCATCTGGGGTCGGGTTTGCATCTCTTGGGTTCGGCGGCAGAAACGGGTCCAAATTTGTGGGCGGTGTTGGGCAGCTATTGGAATATTGAGGGGGGTGGACCCATATCTTTTCCCTTTGCCTTTGTTAATGGTGTATTCACAACGCTTAACTTTGCCATGAGCGGTCCAGGCGCGATGCCTCAGCTGACATTGGTCTTACTTTTGCTCTTATATAAGCCGCAGAATGTATTGAGACGACCTTTAGCTGGATTAATCTACGGACTGCTGCTGGCCTCCCTGGCCTTAACGGCTGAACACTTGTTTCTCCTGGTGTGGATCGGGTTAGTGTTAGCGCTGTTGTGGGCTATCGTCGTTGCGCGGTGTGCCCGTCAACCACTCAAGATCCTGCTCCTATGGGTGGGTCGCAGCGCGTGGGTATTACTGCCCAGCCTGTGCCTGGCGTTGGGAGCGGGGGGTGTGATAACCGAAATTGTCCGGGGTTGGTTTGTGCCAGGTGTTTCTGTAAATCAGAGTTTTGGATTTGCTGGCTTTAGCCTGCGCCTGCCTCCTGCATTGCTCTCAGCCCACCTGGGGTCGCTATCCTTAATTCAACCGGCACAAATATTGATTGCCCTGGTTGAGATTGGCCCAATTATCCTGTTAGCGCCCTGGGTGGTCAAACGAATTTGGCGTCAAGGTCAGCGGGGGCAGATAGCCTGTACCAGCATTGGCCTGGCTTCGATCCTCGGATTTTTGATACCAATCTTTATTCGCTACGGTGTCGAACGCGATATCTCCCGCCTGATGGGTTCGGCGCTTTGGATTTGGTTGTTGCTTGGATTTCCGCTGTTGTGGATCGTCTGGAAGCGGCGCGGTCAGTGGGCTCGGGCTGGGATTGCTGTAGGGTATACCCTGACCATCCTGGGTGGGTTGACATTATTTATGGTGCAGTGGGTTGCGATTGCTCGCCCACAATTTACTTACTTTGTTAAAGAACCCGACGTGCAGATGAGCAAATTGTATTGGAACCGCCTGCCACCTGATACTCAGGTGTTGGATGTACAGCCGATACGAACGATCACCGTGTTTGGTAGAACGAGCGGTTCATCGTATGTAGATCTGTATAATCCATTGCCGGAATGGAAGGCCTTGATTATGGATCTTGATCCCACTCAAGCCGCTCGGGCTGGTTATGATTATCTTTATCTGGATCGGGTTACCTGGCAACAGCTATCGCCAGACCAGAAGAACGCCCTGCAACAGACCTGTGTGCAAAAATTGGCTGAAACCACCAGTGACAACAAGGATTTTCGGTGGCTGCTCCGAATAAAGGATTGCCGGTAGGATACGATTAGGTTATAATTCAATTTCTGAATTATGAAAGTTATGATATGGAATTTGCAGAAACTCAGATCGAATCAGAACGTGACTATGACCTGTTGGAGGAGATCGAATATGATCCCGACGTGACACAGGCGTCTCTGGCTGGTCGCCTGGGGGTGGCGGTAGGCACGATTAACTGGTATCTCAAACGCTTGATCGCTAAAGGCTATATCAAGGTCAAGCGGGCGCAACGGCGTAAGCTGCGTTATATTATTACACCAGAAGGTTTAGTCTATCGGGCGCATCTGACCATTCATTATATTGAAACCTCAATGCAGCTATATCGCCGGACGCGCCAACGTGTGCGAGAACTGTTAAGCCAGATGAAAGGGCGTGGCTTTGATCGGGTATGTATTGAAGGCGAGGGCGATATCGCCGATATTTGCCGTCTCACCTGCCTGGAACAAGGGATTTCTGTGGTAGGGGCAGGAAGCAACCCGGGACCGGTTTTGGAA
The DNA here is from genome assembly GCA_964354345.1 of uncultured Anaerolineaceae bacterium. Classification (GTDB taxonomy): domain Bacteria; phylum Chloroflexota; class Anaerolineae; order Anaerolineales; family UBA4823; genus CAYGZL01. The sequence continues at coordinate 85,251 of CAYGZL010000170.1, forward strand.
GTTCGCGGGACGAAAGTATTTCTCCGCCTCGAAGGATAAGAAAATGCATTCAGTAAAGAGTACATCGGTGTTAAAAAACACCGTTGAGAAGTACTGGCAGGGCCGCCGTGTGTGCGTGACCGGTGGGGCGGGCTTTCTTGGCTCATTTGTTGTTGAAAAGTTATGGCAGTGCGGCGCGAATGTTTTCATTCCCCTGTTTGAGGAATACGATCTGGTCAAGTTGGTAGATATACGCCGTATGCTGGACCACGCTCAGCCAGAGATTATCATCCATTTGGCTGCCTTGGTCGGCGGTATTGGGGCGAACCGGGCGCGACCAGCTGAGTTTTTCTATGCCAACTTGATGATGGGTGTGCAGTTGATGCATGCAGCCTGGCAGCGTGGTGTGGGGAAGTTCGTCGCTATCGGCACGATCTGCGCTTATCCAAAGTTCACCCCCTTGCCTTTCAAAGAAGAGAACTTATGGGATGGTTATCCAGAGGAGACTAACGCACCTTATGGCCTGGCTAAGAAAATGTTACTCGTCCAGGCTCAAGCCTATCGCCAGCAATATGGCTTCAATGCGATCTTCTTACTGCCAGTCAACCTGTATGGACCACGCGACAACTTTGACCTCGAGAGTTCGCATGTCATCCCGGCCATCATTCGGAAAACCGTTGAAGCCAAACAACGCGGTGAACGTCAGGTAATTTTATGGGGCGACGGATCGCCAACACGTGAGTTTTTGTATGTCGAAGATGCCGCGGAAGGAATTCTGCTGGCAGCTGAGTGTTATAACGGCATTGAACCGGTCAACCTGGGATCAGGAAATGAGATCAGCATTCGGGAGCTGGCGGAGATGATCGCCCATCTGACCGGTTTTGAGGGGGAGTTAGTTTGGGATACCAGCAAGCCAAATGGACAGCCACGCCGGGTGTTGGATGTGCAGCGGGCTGAGCAATGGTTTGGTTTTCGTGCTCAAATGCCTTTTGAAGAAGGCTTGCGCCGTACGATCAACTGGTATTTAGAGAAGAAGGCAACATGGCCCGGACAGCAATAACGACTAAGCCCACTGAAGAAGTAATTATTCTGCGACCTTCACGCGGGTGGATTGCGTTGAACCTGCCTGACTTATGGCGTTATCGCGAATTAATCTACTTCTTGATCTGGCGCGATATCAAAGTACGCTATAAACAAACCCTGCTGGGAGCTGCCTGGGCGATTATCCAGCCATTTTTTACCATGATAGTTTTTACGCTCTTCTTCAACCAGTTAGCGAAGATCTCCTCGGATAATTTACCTTACCCGCTTTTTTCCTACGCTGGCTTACTGCCATGGGGTTTATTTACTAAAGCGATTGGCGACGCCGGACGTTCAATGATCACCAACCGCAGCATGATTACCAAAATCTACTTCCCTCGCCTGGTGATTCCGGTGGCCTCGGTGCTGAGCGGCGTGGTTGATTTTGCTATCGCCTTCGTGGTTTTATTAGGGATGATGGTGTATTACAATGTCCAGCCGGGCGGCCAATATCATATCGTGCTGACCCCAGCGATATGGACACTACCCTTATTCCTGCTGTTAACCCTGGCCACCGCTCTGGGAGTCGGATTATGGTTATCGGCTTTGAATGTTATCTATCGCGATATCAACTATATGTTGCCTTTCCTGACCCAATTCTGGTTGTTCATCACGCCTGTTGCTTATCCAGCCAGTATGATCCCGGCGCGCTGGCAACTCATCTTTGCTTTGAATCCAATGACAGGCGTTGTGGAAGGTTTTCGTTGGGCATTGCTGGGTGCGGGCACAGCCCCAGGCCCGATGCTGGCTGTTTCCACGGCGATAACGTTAATTATCCTGATCAGCGGTCTATTTTACTTCCGCCGAATGGAGCGCACCTTTGCTGATACGATCTAAATCGGAATATAGAGATGAGTGATATCGCGATCCGAGTCGAACAGTTAGGGAAGCAGTACACCATCGGAACCGCGCCAGAGCGTTATCGCACCCTGCGCGACAGCCTGGTGGAGGCGGCAGGTGCTCCGCAGCGTTGGTTGCAGAGGCGGCGGGTGGCACCGGAGAAACTGTCTGACGATAACACTTTATGGGCTTTGCGAGAGGTGAGTTTTGAAGTGCGCAAAGGACAGGTGCTTGGTGTGATCGGACGTAATGGAGCCGGGAAGAGCACCTTGTTGAAGATTCTTTCGCGCGTGACAGAGCCAAGCACCGGTTTTGCTGAAATCCACGGCCGGGTTGGGTCTTTATTGGAAGTCGGCACTGGTTTTCATCCAGAGTTGACTGGTCGGGAGAATATCTACTTGAACGGCGCTATTTTGGGGATGAAACGCGCCGAAATCGAGCAGAAATTCGATGAGATGGTGGCTTTTTCTGAAGTAGAAAGATTTATTGATACGCCGGTCAAACGCTATTCCAGTGGAATGTACCTGCGTCTGGCTTTCGCGGTCGCAGCCCACTTGGAGCCGGAAATATTAGTAGTGGATGAAGTGCTGGCAGTAGGTGATGCAGAATTCCAGCGAAAATGCCTGGGAAAAATGAGCGATGTCGCTCAACAGGGCAGAACGGTACTCTTTGTCAGCCATAATATGTCTGCCATCTTGCGTTTGACCGAAGAGACGATTGTTTTGGATAAAGGGCAGATGGTGCTGCGGGCTGATACTCCCAAAGCTGTTGATTATTACCTATCTACGGGTTATGCGCAGATCGGTGAGCGGGTTTGGCAGCCTCATGAAATTCCCCCTGAAGCGATGCCTTTCCACCCAATCGGTCTGCGTGTGCGTAATACGCAACAGCGCGTGGTGGACACACTGCGCTCGGTAGAACCAATTTTGATTGAGGTTGAGTATATTCTCGAAGCACCGATCACCGGTCTGCGAGTGGGGGTCTACCTCATTACCACGCGCGGAGAGTATGTGTTCACTTCCTTCGATACCGATGAAGCCGGACAGTTCGAGCGCCTGCGCGTTCGCCAGGCGGGTCGCTATATCAGCCGTTGTGTCGTTCCGGCTGACTTTTTGAACGAAGGCCGTTATGTGATTGGCTTCAATGCCAGCACTTATCGAATCAAACGCTATTTCCAAGATGAGCAAGCCCTGACCTTTACTGTGGATGGCGCTGGCGCCCCGGGCATGCAGTGGGCAGAGCAGCGTCTCGGACCGGTCCGACCGCGCCTGGCCTGGTCGCTCGTGGAAGTATCCAACATCCCAAATCCAATATCCGACTTGGGGATAAAAGCATGAGTCCTGATAGGCTCCGTTCGTCGCTCCCATCGTTGCGAGCGTTCTTCGCGAAGCAATCTAAGCGGATCCTGGGTGAATTACCTTTTACCGCAGAACTCTACTGGCAACTCCGTCAGCAAGGTAAACCAGTGAATAAGAGTTTTGCCTTGAACCGGACTGCGAAATGGCTACCGCAGTGGCTCTCTCAGGCTGAGGTGGCATTGTCGAATTCCCGGAGCGACACCCCTTGTACCAGTGGTCTAGAACTGCTGGTGCGCCATGATCGAAAGGTGTTAGTCTTCACCACGTTGCGGTACTGGATCGAGCACGCGACTCTCTTAGGGATTGCCCTGGCTGGTCTGGGCGACCAGGTCACCCTGGCTTATCTGCCATACGCGAACTGGCACCGTCCCATCAACCGTTTCGATTTGCGCCGTCATAATGCTTATGCTCAAAATATGCTGCAACGCGCCAGCCCACTAATGCGGACTATCTCTTTCATGGAGACAAAATCTGCTGGCTCGCGCGGGTCAATGCCTTCGCTGCCGAAGACATTGGTACATGAGATTGAGGCGGTATCGGAGCGCGATGTCCAATATACTTTGCAGGTGGAAGAGGTGGATCACCAGGATGCTCTATACCGGCTTCGCATGGAACGTAACCTGCAAGCAGCTACCGCTGCACTGGCCTGGATGCAAGCTAACCACCCGCAGGTCTTAATCACACCGAATGGCAGTATTATCGAAATGGGCGCGGTGTATCAGGTGGCGCGCTTCTTGGATATTCCAGTGGTCACCTATGAATTCGGCGAGCAGCGGGGGCGTATCTGGTTGGCGCAAAATGGTGAGGTGATGCGCCAGGATACGATTGATATGTGGCAATCGTGCAGGCATACCCCACTGACTTCCTTACAATGGGGGCAAATTCGGGCGTTGTATGCATCCCGGCAGCAAGCCAACCTGTGGGAGAACTTTACCCGCCGTTGGCAAGGGCAACCAGGTCAGGGCGGCGCACAGGTGCGTCAGGCGCTTGGCCTGGGTGATGGCTCCGATTCCCAACAACCAGTGGTACTGCTGGCCGCCAACGTGATTGGTGACAGCCTGACCCTGGGCAGGCAAGTTTTCACACGCAATATGACGGAGTGGTTAGAGCGCACTCTGCGTACATTAGCACAAAACCCACAGGTAATGGTAATAGTGCGCGTCCATCCAGGAGAACGTTATACCAAAGGCCCGTCGGTGGCGGACCTGGTGAGGCGCATTCTACCTGACCTGCCAGCGCACATGCGCCTGGTTGGCGCCAGTGATCCAGTCAATACATATGATCTGGTGGAAATTGCTGATTTGGGGTTGGTTTATACCACCACGGTCGGCATGGAAATGGCTATGAGCGGTGTCCCTGTAATCGTGGCTGGTTTGACACACTACCGCGCAAAAGGTTTTACCCTGGATCCGGATTCCTGGCAGACCCATGATCAAATGTTGGAACGAGAGATATCGGGATTGCTGGCTCGCAATGATCCAGCCGCTAATCGCTTATCCAGGGAACAGGTTGAGCAAGCCTGGACCTATGCCTATCGCTTTTTCTTTGACTTCCCTCTGCCTTTCCCCTGGCACTTGCTGCATTTCTGGAACGAGTTGGACACCTGGTCACTGGAAAAGGTTCTGTCACCCGAAGGGTTGGCACAATTCGGAGAGGCTTTCGACTGTCTGATCGGCGAACCGCGTTGTTGGAGGACAAATTGAAAGGTGCCCGATCTTCACTATGGATAGGTAATTAACGATGAGTATTGGATATACCAATCCGCCGGATGTTAAACAGGAAGTTCGACAGTTCTATGACCAGGTTGGCTGGCAATTGGTCGGCGATGCCCGTTATTATCAGAATGCTCGTTACGAGGATCTCCGCCCGGTTGCGCGTGCCTATATTCACAAATGCCACATGAGGGTGAGACGGCATCTAAAGAAAGCCGGTCAATACTTACTGGATGCTGGCTCTGGTCCAATTCAATACCCGGAATATCTAGAGTATTCGTTGAATTACCAGTTTCGGGTGTGTGCAGACATCTCGATCACGGCTTTGAAAGAGGCGCAGAATAGAATCGGCGAGCATGGTTTGTATGTAGTTGCTGATGTCGCTAACTTGCCGTTTCGGTCAGGAGCTTTTGATGGAGTGGTTTCCTTGCATACAATCCACCATTTGCCTGAGCATGAACACCAACGGGCTTACCAGGAGATTTACCGTATGTTGGCGCCTGACCGCAGCGCCGTGGTGGTTAACGGTTGGCCTACCTCATCCCTGATGGCGGTGTTCGAGCCGTTCGTGCGTCTGGTGACCCGGCTCCACAACTTGAGCCAACGCCTGGTGCGGCGAACGGGCGATACGCAACGAAATAGTAGTGAAGTTTCTGCGATTTCTGACCCCCAACCTCCAAAAACCAACCTCCAAAAACCAAAAGGCACCTTTACCAGCCGGCATAATTTCGCCTGGGTACAGAACCAGATCGGCTCAAAGATGCCCATCGAAATTCGGGTTTGGCGCAGCGTTAGTGTGCGCTTTATGCGGGCATTAATCCATCCCTGGTTGGGTGGACGATTTTGGTTATGGCTGCTCTATCATATCGAAGAGCGTTTCCCACATTATTTTGGGAGAATCGGACAATACCCCTTAATTATCCTGCAGCGTCCAGCCGATACGCCAGTGGATAGGGATGGTAATGTGGCAGTACCGAAGGAACAGGTCCTGAACGAAGGGAAGGAAGGTGGATGAATCGGATGAATTCCGTAATGAATTGGAAAGATCAAGTTATCCTGGTGACAGGCGGTACGGGCTCTTTTGGCAAAAAATTTATCGAGATCATGCTGAAAGAGTTTTATCCGGCCAAGCTGATCGTCTTCAGCCGGGATGAACTAAAACAACATGAGATGCGGGTGGGTGGTTATGATGCACCCAACTTGCGGTATTTTATTGGGGATGTGCGCGACCTTGATCGTCTACGCCGCGCCATGCATGGAGTAACAATTGTCATTCACACCGCCGCGCTCAAACAGGTGCCGGCTTGTGAATACAACCCAATGGAGGCAATCAAGACCAATATTCTGGGCAGTAGTAATGTGGTCGAAGCTGCTTTGGATATGGGCGTTGAACGAGTGATGGCGTTAAGCACAGATAAGGCAGTCAACCCGGTCAACTTATACGGCGCCACCAAGCTGGCAGCGGAAAAGCTGTTTGTTCAGAGCAATGCCTATGCAGCGGGTACGGTAACCCGTTTTAGCTGTGTTCGTTATGGAAATGTGGTTGGCAGCCGTGGCAGTGTGATTCCGATTTTTATCCGGCAACGCCAAAATGGCAAATTGACCATCACCGATCCACGTATGACCCGTTTTTGGCTGACATTAGAGCAGGGTGTTCGTTTTGTCATTCGTTGTACAGAGCAGATGCTTGGCGGGGAAGTCTTTGTACCGAAGATTCCCAGTACCCACATTATTGACCTGGCGCGGGGGATTGCTCCCGAAGCACAAATCGAGGTCATTGGCATCCGCCCCGGGGAGAAACTGCATGAGGTGTTGGTGCATGAGGATGAAGCACGCTCGACGCGCGAGCTTGATGATATGTTTGTCGTCCAACCTACCCTGCCCGTCTGGTTCGCACGCGAGTGGCAAGATCAAGGTAAACCGCTTCCAGAGGGGTTCCGGTATAGTAGCGATACCAATCCAGACTGGCTTACACCAGATCAGATCCAGGAGATTATTTCCCATTTTGAAACAGAAGAGTATTAATGCGTATCCTTGTCACGGGAGCCAGTGGCCTGTTGGGCCTCAACCTGGCTTTGACGGCGGCCAAGAGGCACACTGTTTTTGGTCAGGTACACAGCCACCCGCTCCACACCACTGCTTTTACCGTTCTTAAAGCAGATTTGCTGGCGCCAGGGGCAGTGGCGGCTCTGTTAGAACAGACCCGACCCGATTGTGTGATCCACTGCGCGGCGCTGGCCAATCTGGACGCCTGTGAGGCCAATCCAGCCCAGGCGCAACAACTAAATACCGAAATCCCGGCTCAACTGGCTGAGCATGTCGCCAGGGGCGGAGCGCGCCGAGGAACCATAATCCCGTTGATCCATGTCTCTACCGATGCGGTGTTCGACGGTCAGGGAAGGAACTACCGGGAGGAGGATCTACCCAATCCTCTGGGTGTTTATGCACAGACCAAACTGGCTGCCGAAGAAGCGGTCGCCGCGGTCAATCCCCAGGCGATCATCGCCCGGGTTGTCTTCTTCGGTTGGAGTCTGAGTGGTAGGCGCAGCCTGGCAGAGTTCTTTGTTAATAATCTTAGCCAGGGAAAGCCGGTAATGGGCTTTACCAATGTGGTTTTTTGTCCGTTGCTGGTAAACGATTTGGTTAATATATTCTTTCAGATGCTTGAGAAGGGGTTAAGCGGTTTATATCACGTAGTTAGCCGCGAGAGCTTAAGTAAATATGAGTTCGGGGTGCGCATTGCCAGGCGTTTTGGGTTCAGTGAGCGTTTGATCACGCCGTCAGAGTTAATCCAAGGGGGGCCAAATGCGCATTTGTCGGTTGCGCGCTCACCCCACTTGAGCTTATGTACCGATAAATTGGCTCAAGCTTTGGGACAGCCTCTTCCCGGCGTCTCCCCGGCTATTGACCGGTTTTACACACTTTATCAACAGGGTTATCCACAATATTTGCAGCACATGGGCAAGGTCTTAGAATAATTCCGATCCACTTGGCCCGCTCGTTGATTGGCGGGATCTTTCGAGCATCGTAGACTGACTGCTGGCTGAGCGCTGAGAGCTGAATTAGGAGATCACGATGGAAATAAAAATCGGCAACCGCTGGATTGGCAACCAGCACCCGACCTACTTTATCGCTGATATTGCTGCGAACCATAATGGCGATCTGGAACAAGCCAGGTTGCTTATCCGTCTGGCAAAAGAGGCTGGTGCGGATGCAGCCAAATTCCAGAACTTTCGCGCACCGAAAATTGTATCAGACTACGGTTTTCGCCATATGGACAGCCAGGTCTCACACCAGGCGACGTGGAGGAAATCAATTTTCCAAGTTTATCAGGAAGCCTCGATCCCCTTTGAGTGGACAGCAGTCCTCAAGGAGGAATGTGACAAAGCCGGTATTGAGTTTTTCTCTGCTCCTTATGATTTTGAAGCGATTGATATGCTCGATCCGTATGTGAAAATGTACAAAGCGGGTTCGGGGGAGATTGACTGGCTCGAAGCCATGGAGCGTATGGCACGCAAAGGTAAACCGTTCTTTGTAGCGACAGGCGCTTCAACGATTGGTGAAGTACAGCGCGCGGTCCGTACAATCCTGGCGATTAACCAGCAGGTCGTTTTGATGCAGTGCAATACCAATTACACAGCCAGTCCCGATAACTACGATCATCTTCATTTGAATGTCCTTAGAACCTATGCGACGATGTTTCCAGAGGTGATACTGGGCTTATCTGATCATACGCATGCCCTTGCGCCGGTGTTGGGTGCAGTAACTTTGGGAGCGCGCGTCATCGAGCGCCACTTCACCGATCGCAATGATCGTGAAGGTCCCGACCATAAGTTTGCCATGAACCCGAAAGCCTGGGCGCGGATGGTTGAGGAGACGCGTTTGTTAGAGCGCGCCCTGGGTTCAGCGGACAAATTTGTAGCTGGCAATGAGCAGGAGACTGTTATCATCCAACGTCGTTGCTTGCGCGCGGCCCGGGATATTCAGGTGGGCGAGGTGATTACCCGCACCATGATCGATGTCCTGCGTCCAGCGACGCCTGGCGCCATCTTGCCCGACCAGATTCCGGCAGTGGTCGGTCTGCGGGCTCGTGTCGTTTTACCAGCCGGTAAAGAATTACGCTGGACGGATTTAACCACTGATTAAATTCAGCATGCGGATCTTATATTTCTCACGAAATTACACAACCCACGATCACCGCTTTCTGTCCGCCCTGGCGAAGACAGAGCATCGCGTGTTCTATCTGCGCCTGGAGCGCCATGCCCACACGCTGGAGACTCGTCCTCTTCCTGAGAGTATTGAAGCAATTCCCTGGGCTGGTGACAATCCCCAGTCTGCTACAGGACGACCAGCCACTCTACGCGACGCGCCACGGCTATTTAAGGACCTACGTCGAGTGATCCGGCTGGTCAAGCCTGATTTAATTCATGCCGGTCCGCTACAACGTTCTGCGTTCCTGGCTGCGCTGACCGGTTTTCGACCCCTGTTGAGTATGTCGTGGGGGTATGATCTGATTATAGATGCCCAACGGAATCGTTTATGGAAGTGGGCAACGCGTTACACCTTACGGCATAGTGCGCTGATGATTGGCGATTCTGAGATCATTCGCCAAAAGGCTATTTATTATGGGATGCCTTCTGAGCGGATTGTCACTTTTCCTTGGGGGGTGGATCTACAGCATTTCACACCTCCCTGGACAGCACTTAATAACGAATCCACTGACAGGCTACGACCGCTATCCGATCAGTCCACAGGACTATTTACTTTGCTGTCGACGCGTGCATGGGAACCGATCTACGGTGTAGAGATCATTGCCCGGGCGTTCGTAGCAGCCTGCCAAGGAGGTAAAGAAAACCGCTTACAATTGGTAATGTTAGGCGATGGCTCTCAGGCGGGTATTCTCCGGGGCATCTTTCAAGAGGGGGGCGTGGCTGACCAGGTAATCTTCCCAGGTCAGGTAAGTCAGGTTGAGTTAGCGCAATATTATCGCTCTGCGGATCTATATATCAGCGCGTCGCATAGCGATGGCACCTCAATTTCCCTGTTGGAAGCCCTGGCTTGTGGCTGCCCGGCATTGGTGTCAGATATTCCCGGGAACCGCGAGTGGATCACCCCGGGGGTCCAGGGGTGGTGGTTCCCAGATGGCGACGCGACTGCTCTGGCTCAAGCGATAAATCATGCAGTTTCGCAGCGCTCCCGTTTACCTGAGATGGGTCAGGCGGCTCGCCAGTTGGCTGAGGCGCGGGCAGATTGGGAAAAAAACTTCCCTAAATTGTTGGAGGCCTATGCCAGGGCGGTGAAGAAAACCGCTGGTGAAGAACACAGTTAGGTAAAGAGTACAGCCCAGTGAACTTCTATTTCAACCGACAACAACTCTGATGACAAATCATCCTCGAACAGTAGCGATTATCCAGGCCCGTATGGCTGCCTCGCGCCTGCCCAATAAAGTATTGCTCGATATTGCCGGACAGCCAATGCTGGCGCGGGTGGTCGAGCGTGTGCGCCGCGCCAAAACTGTAGATGAAGTGGTTGTGGCGACCACCACCGGGTCTTCGGATGACGCCATTGCTACTTTTTGCACAAACCGCAATTATTGCTTTTCGCGCGGCAGCCTGCATGATGTTCTGGATCGCTATTATCAGGCAGCCAACCAGTTCGGTGCCGAGGTAGTTGTACGAATCACCGCTGATTGCCCGGTGATCGATCCAGTTCTGGTGGACGAGGCTTTGTATACATTTTTAGTACCAGCCCCGGGTGCTGCTTATGATTTCGTCGCCAATCGTTTACCGCCGCCCTGGCCGCGTACCTATCCGATTGGCCTGGATACCGAGGCATGTTCTTTTCAGCTCCTTGAGATCGCCTGGAGAGAAGCTGTGTTACCTTACCAGCGGGAACATGTTATGCCGTTCATTTACGATAACGGACTGGTGATCGATTCGCTGACCCTGGCACCATTGACACCACCCGTCTCCGTTAACCAGAGGCCATCAGTCAATATCGAGGTGGGTGTCAGGCAAGCGTACAGGTTTCGAATATTGTTGTTAAATCACTCGCCCGGTTACGGTGATCTGCGCTGGACGGTGGATACCCCCGCAGATTTAGAGTTGATTCGTCAGGTGTATGCCCGTTTTCCAGGGCGTGACGACTTCACCTGGCAAGAGGTACTGGCGTTATTCGAGCGCAATCCGGAACTGGCGCAGATCAATGCCCAGGTTTCTGCAAAGGATTATCGCCAGGTGGATCACCGCCGCGATTTGTAATGTCGAAAGGAGAATTACTAATTATGAATCACAAGATTCGCTTGTTTTGGTTATTTTGTTTAATCATATTTTTGGTTTCCCTGGTTGTGGTACCAGCCTCTTCAGCCAATGCTTCTACAGTGAATAACACCAATGGATATGCAGTGGACATTCAACTCGCCCGCACCGTACCGGCTGGTGGCCCGATTTATAAATACCTGATCCATCTCGGTACCCGTGGACCAGTAGCTTGCGGCGATAGCCTGGTGCGCCTGGTGATTGGCAGGCGGACGGGCAATCTGGAGAAGGATGTGGCAACAGCTTTAAAGAGTTTATTTGCAACACCGAAATACCAGGGTGGTCTATATAATCCGTTGGCTGGCTCCAGATTCCGCATTGAGAGTGTGAAATATCACGCCGGTAATAAAAATATCGCGATTCATATGAGCGGAAAATTGGTACGACCGAAAACTTATTGTGAAATCGCACGGGCACGGGCTATGGTTTGGGCTACAGCTCAGCAATTCCCAGAAATTAAACATGCGATAATTATGTTACAGAATGACATTTTACTTGGGGATCTGCTGGCAGTAAAAGACAAATCGAAGAAATAAGTGCTATGGCTGTGCTGATCACCGTTGATCAATGCCCCTTGTGCAGTAATTCTCAAAGCAGCTTGTTTGACCAACGCTTTTTCCATGAGGAGGTAGTCGTTAATCGTCAATGTGGCGCATGTGGGTTGGTGTATCAATCGCCGCGAAAGTCAGACGAGGCGTTGGCGGCCTTTTACGAGCAAGAATATAGGTTGCTTTACCAGGGCAGCGAAGGTCCAAATCCCAAGGATTTGGTTGTGCAACGTAGTCGTGCCCAGGTCATCCTTCGCTTTGCCAGGCCCGGGCTGGCGCAGGTTACCCGTCACCTGGATATTGGGTGCTCGGCAGGATTGCTGCTGAAGGAGTTCCAGGCTGCGTACACTTGCCAGGCGATTGGGGTAGAACCAGGCAATGCTTATCGCGCCTTTGCTATACAGCAAGGCCTGCAAGTCGCCGAGTCTCTCGAAATGCTACCGACGGATTATCGCCAGGGGATTGACCTGGTAAGCATGGCGCATGTTCTGGAACACCTGGCAGATCCGGTTCATTATCTGCGCGCTGTGCGTCAGGAATGGTTAAACCCCTCGGGTTATCTGCTTGTCGAGGTCCCCAACCTGTATGCACATGACAGCTTTGAGGTTGCTCACCTGATCTCTTATAGCTGGCATACGCTAGAGCAGGTGATTCAGCAGGCGGGTTTTGAAATATTACTGTTTCAGCAGCATGGGCAGCCACGTTCGAAGATCCTACCGCTTTACCTGACCCTCCTGGCGCGCCCGGCTCAAAATCCTGTCTCTAGCCCAGTGCGAAGGGAAAAACTGGTGCGTCTCAAGCGCAACCTGGGAATGTTGCGCCGGCGCGTGCTCACGCGCTTGTTCCCCCGCTTGGCCTGGCTGCCCATCTCATAATTCTTAGTTATTTCAAGTTTTTTTGGATCCCTGCCAGACCCAAGGCATGGGAAGTGGACTTTATCTAATTAATAAACGATGAGTTACACTCAAATTACAAAGCAATCTGGTGTTATTCCTAAGGTGGGATTTCAAAGGATTGCTGTTGTCATTCTATTGTCTTTATTCTTTTTAATGACTCTAATTAGCGCGCAACACTTAACGTTAACTTATGATGAGAGCTTCCACTATCAATATGGTTTACAAATATTGAATTTGAATTCCGATCGGTTTGATGATAGTAAAATGCCATTTTCGGTCTTAAATGCCTTGCCTGGAAAACTTGCTTCCTATTTGTCATTTGGCGAGCTCCGGTCACGGATGGAAAACATAACCACTGGTCGGATCGGCACTATGCTATTTTCGGTTTTTACGGCATTTGTCATCTTCCTGTGGAGTAAGAAGCTTTATAGTTTTCTACCTACCTTACTTCCCTTGCTTCTTTATACCTGGGATCCGAACATCATCGCACATTCTCAACTCGTAACCACCGATATCTACGCGGTCGGGATGATGACTGTTTCAATCTTTGTATTATGGCGCTTTAGTGATAATCGGGATTGGAAGCATGCGTTTCTTCTAGCAACTGTTTTGGGCTTGAGCCAACTCGCCAAATATACCAGCATTTTCTTATATCCAATATCGGCGGTGATGATAATCCTGCGAGACTCACCAGGCTTGTTGCACATGATAACGACAAGGGATTTGCGCAGCCTTTGGAAGTACATCAAACAAATGCTGCTGTATGGGTTCTTGGTGATAATAATGGGTCTCTTAATCATCAATACAGGCTTTGTCTTTAACCGTACGGGTACTTTACTGAGCAAATATAAATTTAGATCAAATGATTTTCAGTTGATACAGCACGCCGTATTATCCATCGCTGATATACCGCTCCCGACTCCTTATCCATTCCTGCAAGGACTGGACGATGTTCGCTCCAGAGAGAGGTCCGGGAGGGGATTTGGTAGAATTTACCTGTTGGGGGAATTAAGAATAGATGGATTTACTGGTTATTATTTTTTCGCATATCTCTTTAAAACACCAATCGCAAGCCAATTAATATTTTTACTGGCAATTGGAGTTTATATACGCCGGCGTAATTTCCGTCAGTTTTTAAAAAGGGAATTATTTTTACTTTTTCCAATCTTGTTCTTTACGATCTATTTCAATTTCTTTTACCGAGCGCAGATTGGCATCCGTTATTTTTTGGTGGTTTTACCATTTATGTATATATTCTCAGGCAACTTATTAGAAGGCTGGCATGCTTTTCGGTTTCGTTCGAAAGTTGCTCTTGTTTCTTTAGTTGGATTTTTATTTGTTTCCGTTTTAAGCTATTTTCCTCATTACATCCCTTACTTTAATGAATTCGTCCCGGATCGTCGATTTGCCTATAAAATCCTGGCCGATTCGAACCTGGATTGGGGTCAGGCGGATGGGTACGCCAAAAAATATGTAGAAGAACATCCAGAAACGCTGATTGAACTCTCACAGCCACAGTCCGGTAAAATCCTGGTGCGTGCCAATGACTTGGTTGGGATTACTGCTGATCCCAAAACTTACCAATGGTTGCGAGATTATTTTGTTCCTGATAAAACCGTGGCTTATGCATATCTTTTATACAATGTATCCCCTGAACAATTAGATCAGGTAAAAGATTTATTCAAATAAAAGGAAAAGGTTAGTGGAAAAGAAAACAATCCGATTTCAAAGCTGGACATTCCCAATCGTGGCTTTGGTCGTATTATTCCTTACGTTTGGGGTGATGTTCCCTTTGCTCGGTCTATATTGGGACGATTGGCCGGCTGTAGCTGCTGCTCGTTTGAAAGGGGTTTCCAGTTTTTGGGAGTTTTATAAAGGTGAACGACCTTTCTCAGCCTGGACATACATCCTCACGATGCCCTGGTTGGGGACAAAGCCGATTACCTGGCATATCGTTACCTTATTATTGCGTTGGCTTACTGTGCTGGCGATGGGTTGGACGTTGCGCGGGCTATGGCCAAACCGCTCGCGCGAGGTCGCCTGGATGACTTTGCTTTTTGCCATATATCCTGTTTTTATTAATCAAGCTGTAGCAGTAGCTTTCAGCCAGCACTGGATGACATTCCTGTTGTATTTCATCTCGTTAGGTTTTATGATCCAGGCGCTTCGCAAGCCGCGCTTTTCGTGGCTGTTCACCTCCGTTGCGCTATTGGCAGAAATATTGCATGTTCTAACGATGGAATATTTCTGGGGGTTAGAGCTTATCCGACCATTTTTCCTCTGGATCATATTGAGCGAACAAAACCTTCCCGGTAGACAGCGCTTCAAGAAAACGCTTCTGTTCTGGCTCCCATATCTGTTGGTGTTGGTAATCGGGTTGGTAATGCGGATGACGGTCTTTGTTACTCAAACGAATGATCCCAATCGTCCAGATTTATTATTCGGCTTGAAAGAACAACCATTTGTTACGCTTATTCGCTTGTTGCAGTTTGCTATTCAAGATTTTGTAAACAATCTGGCAGGCGTTTGGTATAACACCCTCGCGCCAGGTGAAATTGATCTGACTGACAGGGTGTATTTATTTTCATTATTAATCGCCGGGCTGATCGCGGGTCTGGTATTTTATTACATGACTCACATGAAGCCAGAAGAAGTTGAGAGCGATGTTGACCGATCACTCTGGATCAAGCAAGCGCTACTGATTGGTTTTGTATGTACATTATTAGGTCCTGTTCCAGTATGGCTGACCGATCGCCAGGTATTATGGGGAATGTATGGAGGTCGGTTCGGTTTAGCGGCTGAATTTGGATTGAGTATCTTTTTATTCGGCCTGTTTGAATGGTTTACCGTAAAACCTTTACCAAAAATTCTTCTGGTGTCAGTCCTGATTGGTTTGGCTGGCGGTTACCATATCCGTGTAGCCAGTACTTATTACCGCTCAACTTTGAAACAAAACCAGTTTTATTGGCAGCTCTTCTGGCGTGCACCTTATTTAAAACCTGGAACCGCTATTCTTTCAGCCGACGAGTTATTTCCCTATGTGGGTCGCGCGGCAAGTGCTGTAACGATGAACCTTCTATATGTACAGCCGGCAGGCTCTCCGACGATGGCATATTGGTTTTTCGAGCTTGATTATGATATTGGCCCTAAAGCCGTCCCGAAGCTATCCAAAGAGAAACCATTGAATGCCGTGTTTCGGAATTTCGTCTTTAACGGGAATAGTCTCGATAACCTGGTCGTTTTCTATAAATCCGGGACTGGTCGTTGTTTATGGGTGCTTTCTCCGGAGGATGTCGAAAATTCTGACCTGCCAGAGCTAACCTTACAGGCCCTTCCTGTATCGAACTTAAGCCGTATCGAAGCAGAGCCGATACCAGTGGAAGGGAGTACCAATAACTATCCCCCAGCGGATCTTTTCGGTAAGGAACCGGAACATGATTGGTGTTATTTCTTCCAAAAAGCAAACCTTGCCCGTCAATATGAAGAATGGGAGAAAGTGGCCCAATTAGGCGATGAGGCCCAGAATCAAGGTCTCGTCCCTCAGGATGCCCATGAATGGTTGCCTTTTATCCAGGGATATGCTTTTGTGGATCAATGGGAAAAAGCTATTAATCGCACAGATCAGGCGTTGGTATTGAAGGCTGAGAGCGCGCCGCGCTTATGTACTGTTTGGGAAAAAATTCTATCTCAAACTGCCCCTTCTCAAAATGTGATGGGGCAGATAGAACAAATGAAAACCCGCTTGAGTTGTCCAGCCCATTAATAAGATTATTTACCCCTTCCATATTCTATGCCGCCTGAACCAATTCTAACGATATTCTCGGCTCCCAAACCGTTTTCTGATCCTCATGTTGCCACCATCCAGCGTAATGCCATGCAATCCTGGGTGCATTTGGGCAGCGAAGTGGCTGCCCTGGTCGTTGGCGAAGAGGCCGGGATGGCAGATGCCGTGGGTGAGGTAAACGTGACCTCTACTCGGGCAGTGAATCTCATACAAATCCCCAATGTGGCTCGAAATTCCGCATCCACACCACTGGTTAGTTCGGTTTTTTCTTTGGCGCGTGAGGCCAGTCTCAGTCCGTTGTTAGCGTATGTCAACGCTGATATGCTCTTTTTGCCCGATTTTGTCCATGCTGCCCTCCAGGTCGCAGACCAGGCTAAGGAATTCCTGATCGTTGGTCAGCGCTGGGATCTGGACTTACCCCACTTATTCGATTTCTCACCAGGATGGGATCAGCGCCTGCGTCAGGAGGTGCAGCGCCGTGGTCGTCTGCATGCCCCGGCTGGTAGTGATTACTTTGTCTTCCCGAGGAATTTGTTCAACGAAATGCCTGATTTTGCCATTGGCCGAGCTGGTTGGGATAACTGGATGATCTACCAGGCACGCCAGCGGGGTTGGACGGTGGTTGACGGTACCCCCTCAATCCTGGCTATCCATCAGGATCATGATTATAGTCACCTGCCGGATGGCAAACCCCATTACGATTTACCCGAGTCGCAGCAAAATCAGGCGTTGGCGGGGGGCTCAGCCAATCTGTATATGGTGTTGGATAGCAATCGAGAGTTGCGCAACGGTCGGTTACGAACTCCTCGCCCGCGTCTACTCCGCCTGTTGCGCCAGGTGGAAGTTTTCCTGACTCCCCGTGATGGTCGGAGACAAGGACTGAGTTGGGCACTTGCCCGCCAGTTCCGGCGTCTGCGTCACCGCCTGACGGAATCAGCTACCAGAAATCAGCAGATAGGAATCACTGGAAGGCATCCGAATGCGCGTCGGACAAAACCCGGCTAAATCGATTGAACATGTACCCCAACCTGCTCGTGTGACCGTGGCGATTGTGGTGTATATACCTTTTTTGAGCGGTTATTACGCCCAGGCGTTAGGTGTTTTGAAAGTCTGTCTGGAAAGCCTTTGGCAGAACACGCCCCAGCCGTATGACTTGTTGATTTTCGATAATGCCAGCTGCCCCGAAGTACGGGCATATTTATCGGATGCTCAGCGCCTGAAACATATCCAGTATCTCGTCCTTTCTGAGAAAAATGTAGGAAAAGGAGGCGCCTGGAACTTTATCTTTCAGGCCGCGCCAGGTGAATATATTGCTTATGCTGATAGCGATGTGGCTTTTGCATCCGGTTGGTTGGAAAATTCCTTGGATCTCGTTGAGGCTTTCCCGAAAGCCGGCATGGTAACCGCTCGCCCGTTGCGTACGCCAGAAACTTATTTCACCAGCACGTTGGATTGGGCTCGCCAAACGGAGGGCGTACTTTTAGAGCAAGGTCAGTTCCAATCATGGGAAGTTTTCAAGGAACACAATGACAGCCTGGGTGTTACGGAAGATCAAGCCCGGCAGTGGTTTAGCGATAGTCACGACTGGCGCGTAAGTTATCAGGGCCGCCTGGCGTATGTTGGGGCAGCGCATTTCCAATTCCTGGCGCCTAAGGCTATTTTACAAAAAATCCTCCCGATTCCTATGGATCGCCCGATGGGACAAGTTCGTGCACTCGATGAAAAGCTAAACGCTGAAGGGTATCTGCGGCTTAATACCTGTGAACCGCTGGTCAGGCACCTGGGAAACCGCCTGCCAGAGCAAGGTACCGGGTCAGCGGTCAGCGGTCAACGATCAGCGGCAACGCAAGCAACACGTAGCGGTCGCCGGATATTTCAATTCGGCCCCTTAAGGCGTAGCCTGCTCTGGTTGTATGATCGAATTTTCCGTATCTATTATGGATGAGGCGTAGGACAAGCTGTTAGCTTGTCATTTATTGAAAGACCATGCGTATCGGACAGAATCCAGCAAAGATGAGAGGTTCACCAGCTTATTCACCAAAACGAGTGGGATTGGCTTCTTTAACCTATGTCCCAGATCTAGAGGGTTATTTCCGCCAGGCGCGTGAAGTGATCTTCGTTCATCTGACCAGTCTACGCCAATCGTTGGTGGTAAAGAACACCGCTCATGAAGATTGTGACTTGTGTGTTTTCGATAATGGGAGCTGTCCCGAGATCGTTCGCTTCTTACAGGAGCAGTGGCAAAGTGGTCTGATTGATTGGTTGTTCCTATCCCATCATAACCTGGGTAAAAATGGAGCGTTAAACTGGATTTTCGGCGCATTGCCGAATGAGTTTATCGGTTATTCAGATAGTGATGTCTTCTTTCGCCCGGGTTGGCTGGAGAAAACCCTGTCAATCTTCGCTGCGTTTCCCAAGGCTGGTATGGTTAGCGCCCAACCGGTGTTCTTCGATTTTCTGCGCGGCCAGGGGAAAACATCCCAGGCGATCCAGTTGTACGGTCCGGGTTTCCATATCGAAGACTTCCATCCGCGGCCAGAAATTCTAGATGAGTATTGCGAAGGGATTAATGCTACACCTGACCAGCGCCAACAATTCCAGAAGGCACGTTTACTGGCTGCCGTCCAGGAAGCCGGCAGATTGCGCGCCGTAACCAGCGCCACCGATATGCAGTTCATACTGAGGCGGGATGTTGCGCGCCAGCTTGTCCCTCTGCCAATTGCTGGCGCATTGACGGCCAGGGACGCCATCGCAATCCCGCAAGGGATCGAAGACCTGGGATATTGGATCCTCTCCAGTGATGAGCCATTGGTGCGTCATATGGGAAATACTGTATTGGGTCGAGGTATTCCTGAGATTGAAACCATCCTGGAGCAGTCAACTAAAGTCCAAGATCCAAAATCGATAATCCTGCAACGCCAAAGATTGGCTCCGCGGCCGGTTAGCTTTAAAAGTACCATGCGCTCTACCCTGCAACATTGGCTGGATCGATCGCCGAGGATACGTCGAGTGGTAACCCGTTTGTATGATAACCTGTTTAGCCTGCTCTACGAGGAACGGCAAGAAGGGCGAACAAAGTAGAATGAAATTGGAACTGCTGGAAATCCTGCACTGCCCGACCTGCCAGAATAAGCTGGCCCTTATGCCTCCCACACAGTTGTCAGCGGTCGGGAACGGATCAGGTGTGGAAGAGCTCCGGTGTGAGCAGTGCGGCAGGGTTACGCAGCTTCAGAATGGCATCCCGCTGTTTACCATCCCGCCATCTGAAATGGCACCTTCGCAAAAAATCGAGCGCGGTCCGCATGTAGGAACACCCTGGCGGAGGGCGAACTGGCGATTTTTAGAGGACCAAATTACCCGTTTGACTGCACAAGCCTTGGTGCTGGATGTCGGCGCTGGGCGGGGCGATTTTAGTGCACTGTTAGCTGGCTGCCAGGCGATTGCCCTGGATATCTACCCCTATCCTGAAGTGGATCTTGTCTGTGACCTGACCCTGATCAACCCCTTCCGGTCAGGCACCTTTGACGCAATCCTTTTGATGAATGTGCTGGAGCACGTCTACAATGTTCATGCTCTGCTTAAGGTTCTGGTTAACTTGTTGAGGCCAGGCGGATGCTTGATCATCGCCATTCCCTTTATGGTCAAGCTGCATCAGGTTCCAGTAGATTATGTGCGGTTCACCCATTTCGCCATAGAAAGGCTGGCGGCGGAACATGGCCTGGTGGTTGAACAGTTGGAAGGCTACTATGATCCGATATTTTTCTTGGGTGAAGGATTGGGAAATCTACGTTGGGCTGGTTTTTTTGATTTGCCTGCATCTACTGGAAGCCGACCTGCACAGAGGGTTGGAATTCTACGGCGTTTCTTGAGACGGGCGTTGGTGGGCCTCATCCAGGGTTTAGCAAACCTGTTAGGTAAGATTGTGGGCCCGGGTCGCTTGCTTTCACCGGCTGTTGCCAGGAGCCAGGCTCCAACCGGGTATCATGTAGTACTGCGTAAATGAATAAGCGTGTACTGATTAGCGCTGATCACGGCCTGGCGGTTTTTTACTTCATGCAAAGTGATATCATTCCCACATTGCAGGATGCCGGGGTGGAGGTGGTTGTCCTGACCGAGGATGCTTCGCAAGCTGTGATCGCAGAACGTTGGCAAAACGGTGCAGGTCGCCCAGGGCTGAGCGTTGAGGGGTTACGGCAGGAGCGGGTGCATGCTTATGCCAGCCAGGTAGCCCCGACGGTGCAATGGTGGCTCGATTTCTTGCGCCGGGCAGGTGCCTCACAAAGAATTAACCGTTCGGTGGTAGATGCTTATATCGCTCAGGTGAAGAGCGAAGCGGGGGCTCGCCGGCGGCGCCTCTTTCCTTTGATGGAAGGGATTGCCAGTTTAATCCGCCGTTCCCGGCTGGCCAGGAAAGGTTTAGTAAACCTCCAGCGCCGATATACCTCGAATATTTATCCAGACTTGTTTGAGAAATACCAACCCTCCCTGGTGGTTGCTGGATCTCCAGGATTCCGCCAGGACCGTTACCTGCTGCGCGAAGCTGCTAAACTTAAGATTCCAACGGCAGCAGCTATTATCAGTTGGGACAGCTCAAGTAGCTACGGACTGCCAGGAGCGCCGGTGGATTGGATTACCTGTTGGTCGGATATTCAAAAACAGGAGTTGGTTCGGGGCGCGGACTGGTCGCCCTCCCGCGTCAATGTCGCTGGGATGCCTCCGTATGATGGCTACGTACGTAATACCTGGTGGATGGACCGCGAGGATTATTTCCGACTACACGGTCTGAACCCAGAACGCAAGTTGCTCTCTTACGCCAGTAGCTTTGTCAGTTGGTCGCCTAATTACCAGAACATCGAAGCTCTGGTCAATTTGGTACTATCCGATCAGTTAAGTGCACCGGCGCAGTTACTTGTGCGCCTGCATCCGATTCATATGAGCGGTCATTATGTTGCTGAGGCAGATCGAATTCGCCAGTTGGCTCGCGACCATGCCCATATCCACGTGGTTGAGCCAATGCCACTCGGTGGTGCATCGGTCGGCGCCCTGGGTCACTATTCGGGCGAAGATATGGTTGAAAAAACCGCCATGATGGCTTATTCAGATATTTTTCTGACGGTCTATTCGACCATGTGCGTCGAAGCTTCCTTCCAGGAAACTCCGCTTATCAGCGTGTGCATCGACGCACCGGCAGGATATCCCGGCAAATTCTGGGTGCCGATGTCCCAAATCGGCGTCTGGCCAACGCATTCTCGCTTCCGCACCTCTGGCGCGGGACGGGTGGTCTACAATGAGGCTGAACTCTGCCGGGCGATCAATGATTATTTCCAATACCCTCATGCGGATTTGGAAGCCCAACGACGTTTCTTGAAACAGGAATGTACTTATATTGATGGTAGCTCCGGACGGCGCACTGCCGAGTTTTTCCTTTCACTTCTCAGGAATCTGCAGTAGAGACCACCAATTTGGTAGAAATTATCATTTGGTAAAGGTAGTATGACTACAAACTTCTTTAGCCGTGTCAGGCTGGCTGTGCAATGGTTAATCAAAGGTGAAACCTTACCCGGTGTGGTTTCGCAGCGGAGTTCCAGGTCAGGCGGGTCAATCCTATCGACCATCCCTGCTATAACCCCAGAAGAGGTGGCTGAGGCGCGGATGTTTTTTCCGCTGGATAAGTTCTTCATATTCGGACATGCCCGTTCCGGGACAACACTGCTGACACGCCTGGTACGTGTACACCCGCAAGTGCACTGCAATTATCAGGCGCACTTTTTTACGCGTCCCCCTTTGCTGGAAGCCCTGGTGGCGGATCCAGAGGTGGGCGCCTGGCTTACCCGGCGTAGCAATCGATGGAATCGTGGGCGTGACCTTTCTTCAGTCGTGTTGCGCGCAGTGAGCGATTTTATCCTGGAGCGAGAAGCACGCCAGGTTGGAAAACGCGTAGTCGGCGACAAGAGTCCGAATAGCTTGTTGGATGGCGAGGCGGTGCGAAAGCTGGTAAAGATCTATCCAGATGCAAAGTTGATCTTTATTGTGCGCGATGGGCGTGATGCCGCTCTTTCGCATCGTTTTCAGGCTTTTATTGATAATCCTCACAGCTTGAGCGGTAAGGATCTACGTATCCGTTCGGATTTTATCGCCAATCCTTCTTTTTATCTCACCGGTCAGCGCTCAATTTTCACCGAAAAAGGACTACGCCAGGCAGCCGAGGGTTGGGTTCACAATGTTGTCGATACCCACCAGGTTGCGCGTGAACTACTCGGTGAGTTGGTTGGTCGAATGCAGTATTTCCCGTTACGCTATGAAGATTTGCTGGCTGAGCCCTGGGAGGTGATGAGCCGTTTGTGGTCTTTCCTGGGGGTTGGGGTTGATTTGACGGGTTTACGCGAAGCTCTACAAGGCGAGATGCAGCAGAACCCGGATGCGGATTGGCAACAGCAAAAAGCGAGTGAGATTGCTGGGGCGCTTCAAAAAGGTAAGCGCGGCACCTGGCGGGAGATGTTTACAGTCAGGGATCGCCAGATTTTCAATGCCATTGCTGGGAAAACATTGGCGGAGTGGAGTTATCAGACCGAACCGGCGCTGAGTACAACGGCGTTGAAAAAAACGAGTTCCGAGGTATGAAATTTCTAATTGCGGGTTTTGGATCAATTGGTCGCCGGCATTTTCACAACCTTCTGGCGTTGGGTGAGCGCGATATTTTGTTTTATCGCCGGCGAAACGGTAGCTCCGCTGCTGTTCCGCAGAGTACCTTGCCCACAGACGAACTGGCTGGATATGTAGTCGAGACAGACCTCACATCTGCGTTGAGCCATCGACCCGATGCGGTCATTATTGCCAACCCGACCGCATTACATCTCGATGTAGCTATTCCAGCTGCGCGAGCTGGTTGTCACCTGTTAATTGAGAAGCCAATTTCCCATTCGATGGATAAGATTACCGAGTTTGAAGCTGCTTGGCAACACGGCGGTGGTCAGGTTTTGGTGGGGTATCAGTTTCGTTTTCACCCGGGATTGCGTATGGTTGCCGAACTGCTTGGCCAAGGTATGCTTGGGCGCATCCTATCATTCCGTGCACATTGGGGTGAATATCTGCCAGGATGGCATCCCTGGGAAGATTACCGTCGCGGTTATAGCGCACGCATTGATTTAGGTGGGGGTGTGATCCTGACTTTGTCGCATCCTCTGGATTATTTGCTTTGGTTATTAGGAGAAGTACGGGCAGTGTGGGCGTTTGCCTCCCATCTGAGTAATCTGGAAATTGATGTGGAAGACACGGCTGAGATTGGCATACAGTTTGAGAACGGCGTGATTGGCAGCCTTCACCTGGATTATAATCAGCAGCCTGTTATTCATCATCTTGAGATTATTGGTACATCAGGGACGATACGTTGGGATAACCAGAACGGCGGCGTTTCATATTACTGTGCGCAAGAAAAAACTTGGAAGGATTATCTCATTCCACTATTATTCGAGCGTAATGACCTGTTTCTGGCGGAGATGCGCCATTTTTTAGATATCATTCACACAGACATCGCTCCCGTCTGTTCATGGCAGGAGGGTGTCGCGGATTTGCAGTTAGCCCTGGCAGCCTTACAGTCCGCGCGTGAAGGAAAAATGATTAGTTGTAGGATCGCTTGATGAAATCCTGCCTTGGTAGTCTGGTACGGCAAACCCTTCGCTTGTCTCCCGTAGGGCACGCGGTTAGCTTGCCAAGAATGGGTAGGAAGCCAATTGGAGTCGTCCCGTCTGGATGGAGAACTATCTTCGTAGTATTGCTCATCCTGGCACTGTTGTTATCAGGTTGCGGTCAATTATCTAAAGTAAACACTCGCTTAATTAAGGATACGATAACTCCACCGTCTGGCTCAACGATGTTGCCAACCGCGGTGCGTGGTTTTGAGAATATCCCTTCCTTAGCCTTGTCAACTCCGCAAGCCTCCGATCCCTGGGTGGAAGAAACCCTAAAAAGCATGTCGGAAGCTGATAAACTCGGTCTGTTGATCCTCACCGGTGTGCAGGGCAGCCAGATCAGTCCTGACACCTGCCAGCTCATCGAAAAAATCCGTCCGGCTGGGATTTTCTTCCATATCGGTAACGTCATTGAGCCAGGTCAATTACGCCAATTCACCGCAGATTTGCAGGATTGCGCCTCCCGTGCTGGCTTTCTTCCCCTCCTGACAGCGATGGATCATGAGGGAGAGGCGATTAATTATTTTCAAAAGGGGATTACGTTATTCCCGACTGAGCTGGCGATTGGCGCAACGGGCGACCCCGAGTTCGCGGCCCGGGTTGCACAGGCTGCGGGACGCGAACTGGCTTACAGTGGTATCAACCTGGTGTTTGGACCAGTTGCCGATGTTCTGACGAACCCGGATAACCGGCTGATGTCGGTGCGTACATTTGGCAATGATCCTCAACAGGTTTCACAATTTGTGGCTCAGGCTGTCAAGGGGTACTTCGAGGCGGGCCTTACTCCTGTGTTGAAGCATTTTCCCGGGCATGGTGGGTCGGATGCCCGCTATGCCACCCGCACGCTGCCAGTGGACGAGAGTGATCCGGCCACGCTAGAAACCACTTATTTACCACCGTTTTGGTCTGGTATACTTGCCGCCCAGGAAGCCGGGGGAATGCCAGTTGTAATGCTCAGCCATGTAGCATTCCCTCGCGTCACCGGTAGTGAGCAGCCGGCCAGCCTGTCCAAGGATTTTGTGCATCTTTTACGGGATCTGGCGCATTATGATGGTGTACTGATGAGTGAAGCAATCATGCAGCGCGAAGGGATTACCTCTGACATCGGTAATGGGGCGCCAACCTTCGGCGTTCCCGATGCCGCTCTCCAGGCTTTTCAGGCAGGTGTGGATCTTCTATTGCTCCCCGAACCAGACCAGGCATTGTTGACTTATGACCGCTTCACCCAGGCTTTATCTGCGGGTGAAATCCAATCTGCCCGTCTTGACGAATCCGTTCAGCGTATTTTACGTCTCAAAGCGGCAACTGGACTGAAAGCTTTCCCGTTATCCCAGGCACCCGAACCGGATTGGCAGGCCAATGCCCGGTTGGCTCAGGAAGTCGGAAAACAAGCGGTCACTTTGTTTCGGGGTAGTTACGGAACCACTGTACCCATTTCTGCTGATGTCCATCGGATGCTGGTTATCGGACCTGATCCTGATTGGAGTTTCTACCCTGCCTTGAAGTCGGCTTTGAATGAACGCGAGATCCTGGTGGAGTTTGTTTATTATTCGTCCCCATGGGACGGAGCAGTCAAAGAGCGTGAGCTGGTGCAGACGCTTCCCGACCAAGTCGATAATTATGATTTTGTTTTATTGTTTACCTGGCAGGCGTATATCGATAGCCTGGGAAAAGATGCCTGGCAGATGCGGATGGGCAAGCGGCTGGCGATTAGCTCTACACCCCTTGGTGTGGTAGCGTTGAAATCCCCCCTGGATCTACGCGCATTTCCGAAGGTTAATACCTACCTGAGTACGATGGGCATGACCGAGGGAGCCATGCAAGCGTTGATAGACACCTTACTCGGTCGCTGGACACCTACCGGAAAGAACCCTCTCCCAGGATGGGTACCCTAAAGGAGCCAGCCATAAGCAACCAACCATCAGGCAAACCATTATTTCGCACTATCCAAAATCCAGAATCAAACATTAAACCTCTGCACGTGTTGGCCATCATTCCAGCGCGTGGGGGATCCAAAGGGATTCCGCGCAAGAATGTCCGACTGTTAGCGGGTCGCCCGCTGATTGCGTATAATCTGATGGAAGCACAGCGCTCCCGGTACATCACACGCCGGGTCGTTTCAACCGACGATCCAGAAATTGCTGCAGTTTCCCGTCAATATGGGGCAGAAGTAGTCTGGCGACCGGCTGAGATCAGTGGCGATGCAGCCTCGTCGGAAGAGGCTTTGCTCCATGCCCTTGAATATTTTCAACAGAGCGAAGGTTACCAACCGGATCTCCTGGTTTTTTTACAATGCACCTCTCCTTTGACTCTGGCAGCAGATATTGATGGTACAATTCAGGCCTTATTGGATCAGCAGGCTGACACAGCCCTGGCAGTTACGCCGTTCCATTACTTCTTATGGAAGCCGGTGACAAATGGGGATAGTGTGGGGATCAACCATAATAAAAGGTCACGTCTCTTGCGCCAGCAACGCGAGCCGCAATATTTAGAGACCGGCGCGGTGTATGTTATGCGCACGAGAGGTTTTATCACCGCGCGGCATCGTTTCTTTGGTAAAACGGCGATGTATGTCATGCCTCCCGACCGCCGCCTGGAAATTGATGATCCGGTTGATTTTCAGATCGCCGAGGTACTTCTGCGTGAGCAGGCTGTAATTCAGCGATTAAGTAGCTTGCCGGAAAAGATATCTGCATTGATCCTTGATTTTGACGGTGTATTCACCGATAATAAGGTGTTTGTGTTCCAGGATGGGCGAGAGGCCGTAGTTTGCGATCGCAGCGATGGTTGGGGTCTTGGACAGTTGACCCAGAAAGGTTTACCGGTCTGGATTCTCTCGACTGAGCCGAATCCGGTCGTCCAGGCGCGTGCTGATAAACTTGGCCTCCCTTACCGGCAGGGTTTGCAGGATAAGGGGCAGGCATTAGGTGTTTTGCTGAATGAGCTTAACGTTGATCCGATGCAGGTTGTTTATGTCGGCAATGATGTAAATGATCTACCTTGCCTGCACATGGTCGGTTGTGCGGTGGCTGTCGCGGATGCTCATCCTCTGGTGAAAGCCCAGGCGCATTTGATCCTCGCAAGGAATGGAGGTGATGGCGCGCTGCGAGAAATTTGTGAACTGATCCTGGAGCGAATGGGTAGCGGTAGAACTACTTAGGACAAACAGTCAACTTGTCATATTTAAGGAGTTAGATTGGATGGCAGAGAACTGCGGTAAAGAACACAGCTTACGAAAAGCAGTGAAAATCGGTGAGCGGTGGGTAGGCTCGGGATATCCAACTTTCATCGTGGCTGAAATCGGTATTAATCATAATGGCGACCTGGCAATTGCCAAGCGCTTGATTGACGTGGCTGCCGCAGCGGGTTGTGACGCCGTTAAATTTC
Organism: uncultured Anaerolineaceae bacterium; assembly: GCA_964354345.1. Classification (GTDB taxonomy): domain Bacteria; phylum Chloroflexota; class Anaerolineae; order Anaerolineales; family UBA4823; genus CAYGZL01. The sequence continues at coordinate 112,840 of CAYGZL010000170.1, forward strand.
AGAAGCGTAATCCGGAGAAAGCTGTCCCTGAGGAGTACCGTAACCTGATGCGGGAAACACCCTGGGGGATTATGACCTATCTTGAATATCGCTACCGGGTTGAGTTTGGCTTTAAAGAATATTCTGAAATTAACCGTTATTGCATGGAACGTGGCATCACCTGGTTTGCCTCCTGCTGGGATGTGGATTCGGTAGATTTTATGGAGCAGTTTTCACCGGTCTGTTATAAAGTAGCTTCAGCGACCTTAACTGACCAGGCTTTGCTGCGCAAAATGCGAGCAACTGGACGGCCAATTATCCTCTCCACTGGTATGTCTACTGTGGAGGAAATCCAGGAGGCAGTTGAACTGCTGGGCACGGATAACCTGTTGATTGCCCATAGCACGAGTACCTATCCTTGCCCAAACGAAGAGCTTAACCTGCGCATGATCCAGACCCTGCAGGCGATGTTCGATTGTCCGATTGGTTATTCAGGACATGAGGCAGGATTACAAACCACTTACGCCGCAGTGGTGCTGGGTGCGGCTTTTGTGGAGCGTCATATCACCCTCGACCGGGCCATGTGGGGTAGCGACCAGGCGGCTTCGGTAGAGCCCCATGGTTTCCTGCGCCTGGTGCGCGATATCCGCGTGATCGAGCGCGCTATGGGTGATGGCCAGAAACATGTCTATCCCAGCGAGATGAAAGCGCGTGAGCGTTTGCGGAAGAATAAATAATCTGTAGTAAAGTACACCCCCTGGAATTTTTGTAATTTATCTTGTTGATAGAGGAGAGTTTCCCTATGCTGTCGGTTAAACCAAATGAAACCCCGAATAATGGGCGATTGATCAACCCATACGGAGGCAAACTGATTGATTTATTGGTCACTGGCGAGGAACGCCAGGAGCTTGTAGCTCGTTCTACCCGCCTGCCCTCGTTGCAAATATCGGCCCGGGCATTGTGCGACCTGGAACTGTTAGCCATTGGTGCGTTTTCGCCGTTAGATCGTTTTATGTGCAAGGTTGATTACGAGCGCGTCTTGACTGAGATGCGCTTAAATAACGGCGTGCTATTTCCCATCCCAGTTACCTTGCCGGTGGATGAGCACGCTCTGCCCAGTTGGGGGGAGGCAATTACCCTGTGCGACTCCCGTAACAAGCCGATTGCCATTATGGAGATCGAAGAAGTTTATCACTTCGATCCGCAGCGAGAAGCACGCCTGGTGCTGGGCACCACCGACTCCAAACACCCACTGGTTTCCGAAATGGTGCGCTGGGGCAAGGTCTATTTGTCGGGCAAGCTGAGAGTTATCGACTTGCCAAAATACTATGACTTCATTGAGCTACGCCGAACACCTGCCCAGGTGCGAGCAATCCTGGAAAATATGGGCCATGCAAATGTCGTCGCCTTCCAAACCCGCAATCCGATGCACCGCATTCATGAAGAATTAACCAAGCGCGCCGCAGAGGAGATTGGCGGGAGCCTTCTGATTCATCCAGTAGTTGGGATGACCAAGCCGGGTGATGTGGATCATTACACTCGGGTGCGGGTTTATCGCGCTCTGGCCGAAAAATATTATGATAACAGCCATACGGTACTCAGCCTCTTGCCGTTGGCGATGCGCATGGCCGGACCCCGCGAGGCGCTCTGGCATGCGATCATTCGCCGCAACTATGGCGCCAATCATTTGATCATTGGCCGTGATCATGCTGGACCGGGCAATGACAGTCATGGCCGACCTTTTTATGGTCCTTATGAAGCCCAGATAATGATGGCGCAATATGCTTCCGAGTTGGGCGTCCAACCAGTCGAGTTCAAGGAATTGGTCTACCTGCCAGACGAAGTTCGTTATGAAGAGCAGACCAAAGTCCCTGAAGGGGTGCGGATTTTTTCGATCTCGGGCACCCAGGTGCGTGAAGAATACCTGGCCAAGGGCAAACAGCTTCCTGAGTGGTTCACCCGCCGCGAGACCGCAGAAATCTTGCAGCAAATGTACCCGCCGCTCCACAAGCTAGGCATTTGCATCTGGTTCACAGGTCTGAGCGGCTCGGGTAAATCAACGACAGCTGAGGTACTCACCTCATTGCTGTTAGAGCGTGGGCGCCAGATGACTGTGTTAGATGGCGATGTTGTGCGTACTCATCTCTCCAAGGGATTAGGTTTCTCCCGCGAAGACCGGGATACAAACATTTTACGCATTGGCTTTGTTGCCAGCGAGATTGCACGCCATGGCGGTTGGGTGATCTCTGCCGCGATCAGCCCTTACCGCGCTACTCGGAATGAGGTGCGCAAGATGGTCGGTGAGGATCGGTTCGTTGAGATCTTCGTAGATACGCCAATTGAAGTGTGTGAGCAAAGAGATGTCAAAGGGCTGTATGCGCGTGCCCGCCGCGGTCAGATTACGGGTTTCACCGGTGTAGATGATCCATACGATGTTCCGGTCAACCCCGAAATTACCCTCGATACGGTCAAATTCTCCCCTGAAGAAAACGCACGGAAAATTGTGGCTTACCTGGAAGAGCGTGGTTTCTTGTTGCCTGAGGAGAGCTTACCTACGCAGGTGGAACCTGCCAAGGATACCGAGCCGGTCGGTTGACCTGTTGGCACGGAACTCGGAATTTCACCTTTGTCACTTCCAATATCGAACATCCAATGTCTATTCTTCCCAAATTATTTGATCTATCGGATCGTGTGGCAGTAGTCACCGGTGGGGCAGGTTTGCTAGGCGCCGAGTTCTGCCAGACACTGGCGAGCGCTGGTGCGGCTGTAGTTATCGCTGATCGAAACCTGCCGGCCGCGCAAACGCTGGCGGAAACCTTGCAGGCTTGTGGTAGTCGGGTTCTGGCAGTCGCAACGGATGTTACCCAGCCCGAATCGACACAGCGGATGGTCGAGGTGACCCTTAAGGCTTACGGGCGTCTGGATATCCTGGTGAACAGTGCGGCCCTCGATCCAAAATTTGATCCCCAGGCTGAGAGGGTACGTCGAAGCCAGGATGAGGTAGACTGGAATCAATCTTCAACCATCAAACCTGCAAACATTCAATCCTCATCCTTTGAGGAGTTTCCTCTCGAGGCTTGGAACCAGGCTCTGGCGGTAAACCTGACTGGCGCCTTCCTGTGCAGCCAGGCGGCAGTGCGCCCTATGTTGGCCCAGGGTAAAGGGGTCATGATCAACCTGTCATCTATCTACGGCCTGGCGGCTCCCGACCAGCGTCTTTACCAACAGGTTGGCCAACCACCGCGTTACAAGCCGGTTTATTACTCGGTTACCAAGGAAGGAATTCTTGGTCTGACCAAGTATCTTGCGGCGTATTATGCTGGCAAGAATATCCGCATCAACGCCCTCAGCCCGGGTGGCGTTTACAATGACCATGACGAGGAATTTGTTCGGGCTTATTCGGCCAAAGCCATCCTGGGTCGTATGGCCGATAAGACTGATATGAACGGGGCATTGCTCTTTTTGGCTTCCGACGCCTCTGAGTACATGACTGGCGCGAACCTGATTGTGGATGGGGGTTGGACGACATGGTAGGGGTGCTGGCTTTGATCCCGGCTCGCGGTGGCTCGAAGAGTATCCTGCGCAAGAATATACGCCTTCTGGCTGGTCATCCGCTGATTGCGTATAGTATTGCTGCCGGCCTGGCTTCCCAGAAAATTACTCGCATCATCGTCTCTACAGATGATGAAGAAATTGCGGCGATCTCCCGTAGTTATGGCGCGGAAACACCTTTTCTTCGCCCAGTGGAATTATCGCTGGACCATACGCCTGATCTGCCGGTTTTCCAACATGCTCTGGCCTGGCTGGCCGAGTATGAAGACTACCATCCGGACATCGTTGTGCATCTCCGCCCAACTTCTCCATTTCGACGTGTTCAGCATATTGATGGGGCAGTGCAGCGTTTGTTAGAGCGACCGGAGGCGGATGCTGTCCGGACGGTATGCATCCCCTTTCAAAATCCATTTAAAATGTGGCGGATTGGCCTGGATGGCTTTCTGCAACCGCTGGGAGCGGAACTGGGCATCCTGGAAGAACCGTACAATCAACCGCGCCAGGTTCTACCTGAGGTGTATTGGCAGACAGGTTACGTGGATGTTGCCTGGGCGAAGACAATCCTTGGCGCCCCGCAGCCATCAATGACTGGCCAGCGTATCCTACCCTTGGTGATCGCCCCCAGTGATTGGATTGATATTGACTCGCCGGATGACTGGCGTCGGGCGGAACGGTTGTTGGAAAGTGGTGAACTAAAGTTGATCGACCTGGGTTTCGATATAAGGAGAGGTTCGCATGCCTCTGATTAAAATTGATAACCGTCTGATTGGCGACGGACAACCCACTTATGTGATTGCCGAAATTGGCGTCAACCACAATGGTATCCTGGATCTTGCCTTGGAGTTGATTGATGTGGCTGTGAACTGTGGCGCCGACGCAGTTAAATTCCAGAAACGCAAGCTAGAAAAATTGTATGCCCGCAAGTACCTGGACAACGCTAATGCCGGTGAGAAGACCCTGCGCTATTTGTTGCCCATTCTGCAGCAGGTAGAACTCTCTGAGGATGCATATTTCCGGATTGCTGAGCATTGTGAGCAAAAGGGGATTACTTTACTGGCTTCGGCCTTCGATATAGATAGTGCAGACTTTTTGGAGCAATTGGGTGTGCCAGCCTATAAAGTAGCTTCTGCTGACCTGACCAACTTACCCTTGCTCGATCACCTGGTTAAAAAAGGCAAACCGCTAATCCTCTCTACCGGTATGTCGCGTATGGAAGAAGTTGAGCTGACCGTCAATTTCTTGAAGGAGCGCAACGCAGAATTCGCGTTACTACATTGCAATAGCACATATCCGGCAGCCTTCGAAGATATCAATCTGTTGTTTATGAACCAATTGCGCCAGTTTGATGTACCAGTTGGTTATTCGGGTCATGAGCGTGGTATCGCTATTTCAACTGTAGCTTCCGCATTAGGAGCCAGTATCATCGAGCGCCACTTGACCCTCGATCGTACGATGGATGGTCCGGATCATGCCGCCAGCCTGGAACCGCAAGGTTTTCAAAAGATGGTACGCGATATCCGCCAGGTGGCGACTGCGTTGGGAACCGGTGAAGAAAAGTTCATTTCACGCGGTGAAATCCTCAATCGAGAGGTGCTGGGTAAAAGCCTGGTCGCTGCCCGCCGGATCCTACCCGGGGAGAAGATCACACTGGAGATGATCACAGTAAAAGGACCTGCGTTGGGTCTTTCACCGCAGAACTACCTCAAACTGGTTGGGCGTGTGGCGGATCGGGTCCTTGAAGAGGATGAACCTTTCCTGGACCGTGACTTGGGGGTTCAGATTTTCTTGGATATGGATCATACCTTGCCCATGGAATATGGTTTCACAGTCCGCTTTCGGGACTATACCGAAATGCTGGTTTACCAACCGCGCATGCTTGAGTTCCATTTCACCGACCAGGATTTGGATGAACATTGGTTGGATCGGCATACGGACCAACCCCAACAGGATTTTGGTCCGACCAGTTCACAACCTCTCAGGCTGGTGGTGCATGCTCCGGAATTTTGGAACCGCACCCTGGTTGATCTATGCGCGTTGGATGAGCAGCAGCGACAGGAGTCTGTCGCTCTGATGCAGAAAACGATCGCCCTGACCCGCGAAATGGCGCCCTACTTCGTTGGCATCCCTAAGGTGGTAATCCATCCAGGCGCGATGAGTCTGGATCACCCCATCAAGGATCATCGTATCTTGTATGAAAACCTGGATCGGTCGGTCAAGGAGCTGGATAGCGAGGGGGTCGAAGTGCTCCTTGAGAACCTGCCTCCCCGCCCCTGGTACTTCGGTGGGCAATGGTTGACCAACGCTTTTATGGATGCCCATGAAATTGTAGATTTCATTGCTCCACGTGGGCTGAAGATTTGTTATGACACTTCACACCACAAGCTATACTGTAACTCGGCCAAGGTAGATTTCTATGAGCAGGTGAAGGTTTTGCTGCCTTATATTCACCATTTGCATCTCGCCGATGGCGCTGGTTTGGATGGTGAAGGATTGCAAATTGGTGAGGGCGCGATTGATTGGGTGCACTTCTTTCGGACGATGGGGAACACCTTGCACCAGCAACGTCTGACGATGATCCCTGAAATCTGGCGTGGGCACCAACACCAGGGTGAGGGATTCTTGATCGCGATCAAACGCCTCTCTGAGGCCTATTTCAAGGCCCAACTTGGGTAATTTATCCTGATGAAGGTAACTGTTCCAAATGTTGTGCGAGTCCGCTGGGCGAACTTAATCAATCGACGGCGTGTGGCATCCTTAGCACACCGCGTAGCCAGGGTAGAAAGAACACGCCATCCTTTAGTGTTGCCAGCAACGCGCAATAGTCAGCCCTTAGCGGCAAGCTGTCCGGCGCCGGTGGTATTCTTCAACGCTTCAACACGCCTATATGGGTTGAGCCTGAATGCTGCTTTTGCTCTGCTGGCCAGTTGGTCGTTGCGGCTTTCGGGTGTGCCAGTGGTTCATTTTGTCTGTCAGGCGGGGATGAAGCATTGTGTGTTAGGCACAAAACGCCTGCGGAATCCCCTTAGTGGAATCACCGATTATTTCACTCCCCCGCCCTGTGCAGCCTGCATGGCTCAATCGCATCGTTTGTACGCAGGCGCTCAGGTGCATGGCTGGTCGTTTCAGGAAGATCCGGTTTTAAATACCGCCTTACAGAAACTTTCTATTCCCGAGCTGAGCGTCTTCCAATATCCAATATCAAACCTTCAACCTTCAGATTTCAACCTTCAACTGCCTCTGGGTCGTCTGGTGTTGCCTTCCGTTCGTTGGGCGTTGCGGATGTTTTCCTTACCCGATGATGAGCCGACGCGTTACTTGATGCGGGCTTATATCACGTCGGCAAATTGTGTGGCGCGCGAATTCGCCAACCTCCTGGCGGAGACGCGTCCGGCCACCGTGGTGATTTTCAACGGTGCGCTCTATCCAGAAGCGACCGCCCGTTGGGTGGCTGACCAGATGGGTGTGCGATCAGTAGCCCATGAAGTCGGCTTTCAGCGGTATTCGGCTTTCTTCACTGAAGGGGAACCGACCGCCTATCCGATTAAAATCCCGGATGAATTTGAATTAAGCCCCGAGCAGGACCGGCGTCTGGAGGCATACCTGGAGAAGCGTTTTCAAGGAAAATTTTCGATGGCTGGCATTCAGTTCTGGCCTGAAATGCGCAGCCTGGACCAGGGATTCTTACATAAAGCAGCTGGGTTTAAGCAGATTGTTCCGGTCTTTACCAATGTGGCGTATGATACCAGTCAGGTGCATGCCAATGTCGTTTTTCCGCATATGTTCGCCTGGTTGGATTTGGTAGCCGGAATCATCCGAGAGCATCCCGAGACATTGTTCGTCATTCGGGCGCATCCAGACGAGATGCGTCCCGGGAAGATCAGCCAGGAGAGTGTACAGGCATGGGTAGAGCGTACAGGACAGAGTGAGTTGTCCAATGTGGTGTTTATCCCCTCGCGGGAATTTATTAGCTCTTATGAGCTGATCCAATTGTCCAAGTTTGTAATGGTTTATAATTCATCGATTGGGCTCGAGGCGACCTTACTTGGTCGGGCTGTGTTATGTGGTGGTAAAGCTCGCTACACCCAATACCCAATCGTTTTGTTCCCGACCAGTATCCCGAAATATCAGCAGCAGGCTGAGGATTTTTTGGAGGCTGCGGAAGTCGAGGTGCCGGTGGAATTCCAACGCAACGCACGGCGCTTTTTGTATTACCAGCTTTATCGTACTTCCTTACCCCTGGATGAATTTATCGAAGAAGGAATGCAAGCGGGCTTTGTCCACCTCCGGCGATTTTCTTGGATGCAACTCCTGCCAGAAAATTCCATGACGATGCGGATTCTGTCAGATGGCATCTTACAGCGGCAAACGGAACCACAATTCCGCAACGCTGGCGGTGAACCGTTTATTTTGCCTGAAAATTAATCAATGACGATAAGAATGGCAGAGATGATTGAAATTTTATCCGTCCAGTTATTGGACCAACACCGCGGCCTGGCGACGAAGCTACAGCGCCTGGCACGCTCCCTGAGTCTCGAGTTCGGCTGGCATTATCTGCTGGATCTGATCTGGATCTTGCAGCAATTAAAACAGGTTGGTTTCCCGGATAATAGCTCCTCGCTATATATTATGGATGCTGGGGCGGGAACGGGTGTCCTGCAGTGGTTTCTGGCTGAGTGCGGAGTACAGGTATTGAGCGTAGACCGCTCCGATCGAACCAACCTGCCGCTTCGCTTCCGAGCGCGGTACCATGCGCGCGGATTACGCAGCCAGGATTTGGGAGAGGTCAATCCATTAATCCGGCAACATCTCCAGCCGGCGAGTCTTCGTACAAAATTAGGATTGTTTAGTCGTGATCTGCTTGGTTTGTTAGAACCTAGGCGCGCTTCCGGCAGTGTTACGCTCTATCAACAGGATCTGAAAGCGTTGGTGGATGTACCAGACAACACTTTGGACGCGGTGGTTGCAGTATCTGCCCTGGAACACAACCCACCTGAGGAACTACCAGTAGTGGTAGCAGAATTGTTGCGCGTACTTAAGCCGGGAGGCGTGTTGCTGGCGACCCTGTGCGCCGCCCACGACCAGGATTGGTATCACCAGCCATCACAGGGCTGGTGCTATACTGAAGCCAGCCTGCGAAGCTTGTTTGACCTGACAGCTACAACTCCATCGAACTATGATCACTATGACGAGTTTTTCACAGCGCTAGTCCAAAACACTGAACTTCGGGATCACCTGGCGGCTTTTTACAACAATTCGGGAGAGAACGGCATGCCCTGGGGAAAATGGGATCCGCAATATCAGCCTGTGGGTGTGTGTAAGTTAAAAAGTCAGTCAGGCCAGTAACCATCGATCCATCACATCATTTTGGATGACAGGAGTAGCAGTAATGGAGAATTCCCCAACTGATCCAGGTGGCATTTTGCCGTTGGCTGATCGAATCCAGGTTGTACTGGCGGAAGCTTTGCGAATTCCACGCGATCAGGTTACGCCCAGCCTGGCATTGGGTGATCTGCCCCAGTGGGACTCGATGGGCCACATGGAGGTGATGATGTACCTGGAGCAGCATTTTGGTGTTGAGATTAATGCCGACACGATAGCTGGTTTGACCAGTGTACCAGCGATCTATGACCATGTCGCTGCGATGTCTGCGCACTCAATTTGATAGACAACGATTCCCGCAAACAGGATCTGTAACATGACGAAACAAGTTTCGGAGATCGAAATTATTCCTGACCCAATAATCCCTGACCACCTGGTAGGAGAAATTCAGTCCAAACTGGCCTATGTCGACCAGGCCATTCAGAAAGCGCATGTAGATCCAGCAGGTGATCGCATCACCCTGGAATTGCGTTACTCTCCAACACCTGAGCAACTCTATGCCTTGCAAGAGAAGATCCAACGCGTCGTGACCACCATGGTGGGTTCCTCATCGTCGGGAGCTATTAAGCCAAAATATCAAATTTTGGAAGATTATCTGGACCGCCCGGTGCCTTATACGGCTGATCCCATCCCGGAATTATTAACCCAAGGTCAACTTAATCAGGAAGCGCCAGGCATCTATACTCAAGGACCGCTATTGGCCAGGTTGGTGGAATATTTTGAGGATCGTTTCCTTGAGTTGGCCGATTCGTTCGGCGCAGTACCTTACCGTTTTCCGACCCTGATCCCGGCGCGTTACATGGAAAGGGTCGGTTATTTCCGCGCTTTTCCCCATTCGCTCAGCTTTGTCTCCCATTTGCGTGAAGACCTGGAGGCGATTGATGATTTTGCCCAACACGCAGGTTGTACAGGCGAGGATCTCAACACGCCCTCAGGATCATTCGCTCAGGTTCAGACGCTCCTTTCTCCGGCGGTCTGTTATCATCTGTACTTTGCATTGGCTGACCGCCCATTACCAGGTGGGCGTTTAGTTGCCACTGCAGTGGGTAACTGCTTCCGTTATGAATCGATCAATTTGACCTCCCTCGAGCGTCTGTGGAATTTCACTATGCGTGAAGTCATCTTTGTAGGCGCTAAAGAATTCGTATTGGAAAATCGCGAAGTTGCCCGCCAGCGCATGCGCCGGGTCTTTGAGGAATTTGGTCTGGCTTATCGCGTTGAAAGTGCCAATGATCCCTTCTTTATTGGCGAGTTTCGTAAGCAGGTGGCCTTTCAGAGTGCTTTCCAACTAAAATATGAGATTCGAGCGCGCCTGCCATACAAAGCTTCGACGCTGGCGGTCGGATCGTACAATTACCACCAGGACTTTTTCGGCCGGCATCTACATATAACACTACCCGATGGTTCGCCAGCGCATACTGGATGCGTGGCATTTGGTCTGGAACGCATGGCTCTGGCTTTCCTGGCGCAGTTCGGTCTGGATTCTACTTGTTGGCCCGCTGAGGTCAGGGCTGTTGTACGCTGATTGTAGAGCTTAATACTGATAGGTTGCTGGTCAACCAGGAGGTTTCTTCATGAGTGATCCAGATCTACCGCAGGTTGGAGGTTCTGAGCAGGAAAAACAGGCTTTGCAGCCGGTAGTTACCTATCGGCTGGCCGCCGAGGCGGATTTTCCGATAATTAAAGAAATGTATATGCTCTTGAATGAGCATTTCTATCGCCTGGGGTATCGCCTGCCGCATCCAGAAAATATTGGCGATGTTTACCTTGACTCTTTCCGGCGCACCTTAGGCAAGTTCAGCAACGCCTATGTAGCCGAAGTAGAGGACCGGGTGGTCGGTTATATCTTATGCCGGATCAAGCGTGTACCTCAGACGATGGGTGGCGTGTTGGTGGGTGAGTTGAGCGATGAGTGGATCGATCCTGGCGTACGCCGTTTAAAAATTGGCGATAAGCTCTGTCGGATTGCCTTAGTGTGGTTGCACGAACAAAATGTTCATTCGGTGGAAATTCAGGTGCTGGAAAGCAACGAGGCCAGTTGGCGAATGCTCTCTCAAATGGGTTTTAAACTCGAATTCCGCGTCGGCCGGTTAGTGTGGGATGAGTACGTTGACTGATGCTTAGAGTTACCTGCGATCAGGTGGTTGCCGCGTTACAAGCGGTTGGCGTCTGCTCAGGAGATGGTTTACTGATCCATTCAGCGATCCAATACCTGGGGCGTCCAGTGGAGGGATTGGAGACCTATTGGGCGGCCTTTTGGCAGGTTCTGGGGGAAGACGGTACGCTGGCGACGCCGGCATTCAACTTCGCGTTTGCGCGTGGTGAACCCTATGATCCCCAAACAACACCGTCGGTAGGAATGAGTGTTTTTTCCGAGTATGTGCGCCAGCGCCCAGAAGCCCGGCGGACATCTCACCCGATGCAATCGCTGGCTGTGGTCGGTAGGTATGCGGTTGACCTGGCTTCTCGGGATACACCCTCGGCTTTCGATCCCGGTTCACCGTTCGAGCGCATGGTTCAATTAGGATTTAAGGTGCTCTTATTGGGTGCGGATATCGACGCAGTTTCCATGATTCACTATTCTGAGCAGCGTCTGCAAGTGCCTTATCGCTATTGGAAGGAATTTACTGGTCAGGTCAGGACAGGTGGAGAGTGGCAAGAGCGGACATACCGTATGTATGTTCGGGATATGGCAATGGACGTCCATCTGACACTTCACCCTGTAATGGAGACAATGCGCCAGCGTCTGCAATGGCAGGAAACGACATTGAATTATGGAAAGATTGCATCATTCCACCTGATGGATTTTGTAACCGTGTTGGAGGAATTTCTTTGCGCTGATCCCTGGTCATTGACCTTGAACCGGGAAGAGGCGATAAGCCGTAAATACTATTCTGCTGGGTATTCCAAATGACTTCTGCCATCGACTTGATTAATGAACTTTGGTTTCTAAAGCGGGATCTCGTTTCGGATGGTTACGACCAGGCTCTATTTCGCCTGGCTGATGAAATTATTGGTATGACCATTCATTCCTATCCGAGCGGCGAAGGCTGTTGGACCTGGCGCATACCAGAGAAATGGACTTGCCAGGAAGCGTACCTGGAAACATTGGATGGAAAGCGCATCCTGGATTATGCGGATCACCCTTTGCATGTTGTTTCATATTCTCAGCCGTTCAATGGCAATATCAGCCGGGAGGAATTGTTCAAGCATTTGTATGTTCACCCGCACCTGCCAGATGCAATCCCTTTTGTGTTCAAGTATTATGACCGCACCTGGGGTTTATGCCTGTCCCAAACCGTACGCGATACCTTGATGGATGAAACTTATCGGGTTGTCATTCGTTCAACTTTTGAACCCGGGTTTCTGAAGGTGGGAGAGGTTATTATTCCAGGCGAAAGCGAGGAGACATTTGTCCTGGTTGCTCATCTGTGCCATCCGGCGATGGCGAATGATGATTTAACTGGCGTTGTTGTCGGTCTTGAGGTCGCCCGAGCTCTTTTAACGGAACGTCAGTATCCCAGTCGAACAGGAAGCCCACTGCATTACACTTACCGGCTATTGATCTTGCCTGAGACCATTGGTTCGGTTGCTTATCTGAGCCATAACGAGCATCTGATACCTCGCATGGGTGGCGGTCTGTTTCTGGAGATGTTGGGCAACGACTCTGTCCACGCCTTACAGGGTTCTTTTCAGCCTCAAAGCCAGGCTGACCGTTGCCTGGCCAGCGCGTTGCGTGGGTTAGACCCACATGCTTATCACGCGCCCTATCGGACGGTAATCAACAACGACGAGCGCCAGTTCAACGCGCCCGGTGTGCGTGTTCCCATGCTTTCCCTATCCAGAGTTGAGCCAGCTGGCTCAACCACTCGACCTTACCGTGAATACCATTCCAGCCTGGACACCCCCGCCATTGTGACCACCGAGCGCCTGCAGGCTTCAATCCAACTTGTCCTTAGCATGATCCAGGCCTGGGAACACAATCAGTACGTGGTCAACCAATTCAAAGGCGAAATCTTTTGTTCGGGATATGGCATTTGGATTGATTACCGGTTGAATCCGGAAGGGCACCGGCGCTTATTTGAAATTATGGAGCGCTGTGATGGTGAGCATACCGTCGCCGATATTGCGATTAATCTGAATCTTTCCTTTCAATCCGTCTGGGAAGTAATTTCTCTCCTGAAGGAAAAAGACTTGGTTCGATTCAGCCGCACACCACAGCCGACTGCGCCTTCCCCAAATAATTCACCGTCATGAAACTCTATTTTCGGGTAAAACATTGGTTAAAGGTAGGTCGTTGGCAGGCACGCCGGGCTGCCGTCGGTTTACGTTGGGGGGCAAGTAACCTCGGTAAAATGCCGGCAGTCCTGGGTAACGCCATGCCCAAATCTGGTTCACATCTGATCATCCAGATTCTGCAGGGATTGACGCGTTTAGGACCATTTGTCAGTCCGGGTTTCCCACCCGTCAACCGTGCAGAAGATAATGCCAGGCTGCCGGATAAAGCTGTGTTGGCCAACCTGCAGCGGATGCGCCCGGGCGACATCGCTTATGGTTATATCGGCGCTCAGCAGCCTTTTCTGACGGTATTAACTCAACCAGGTCGTGCTACCATTTTTATGTATCGTGACCCGCGCGATATGATTATTTCGCATGTCTTTTATGCTACCCAGATGTTCGAAGGTCATTGGATGCATCGCTATTACACCACCACCCTGCATACGATGGAAGAACGGATCAATGCGGCAATTCAGGGGGTGCAGGAACCGGGTTCTGAGCTAACGCCAGTGCGTTCCCGCTATGCAACCTATCTGGGTTGGTTTGAACAGCCAGCAGTGCTGTGCTTACGCTTTGAAGATTTGATCCTGGATCGCACAGCCACATTGGGGCGCTTGTTGGATTACCTGGAGCAACGTGGTCTTCACTTGCCAGAACTGAATCCCGCGATTGATCGCCCCCAGGCTGTGAGCATCCTGTCCACTGCCGTTGCTCCGCAGAAGTCAGGGACTTTTCGTAAAGGACAACCAGGGAATTGGAAGGAGTATTTTACACCAGCCAATAAAATCCTTTTCAAAGAGATGGCTGGCGATTTATTAATCCACTTGGGTTATGAGAAGGAAAATGACTGGTAAGCACTATCAGGGGTGGCGAAACAATAATTTGAGCTTGCCATATAAAGGATTCTCCATATGACTAAAATTGTTGCATTGGTGCCCATGCGCCACCATTCTCAACGCGTTCCGGGAAAAAATTTCCGCCAGTTGGCAGGGCAGCCATTGTATCACTACATTCTAACCACCTTGTTGGCCTGTCCCGAGATTGACCAGGTTGTAGTTGATACCGATAGCCCGGTGATCATGGAAGGCCTGCGGTCATCTTTTCCACAGGTGTTGCTGATTGAACGTCCGGAATTTTTACGCGCCGATGCTACCTCGATGAATGAAATCCTGACTTACGATACTGCCCAGATAGAAGCAGACTTCTACCTGCAAACCCATAGCACCAACCCGTTGGTGAAGTCAGCAACAATCTCCAGGGCGGTGCAGGTTTTAGTAGGCGGTTATCCGGCGTATGATTCACTATTCTCAGTTACGCGTTTGCAGGTCCGTCTTTGGGATCAGCTCGGTCGGGCGATTAATCACAACCCGAATATCCTGCTGCAAACCCAGGATTTACCGCCTGTCTATGAAGAAAATTCTTGCGTATATATTTTTACCCGTCAAATCCTGCTGGTGCGGCGCAATCGTCTGGGCGAACGGCCATTAATGTTTGAAATTCCGGCTGCGGAGGCCTGGGATATTGATGAGGTGCTAGACTTTGAAATCGTTAACTTCTTGAAGACGGCGGGTCGATAGACCCGTGCGGGTCATTAGTCCCGGCGGGTAGGTAAACCCGGCAGGTCGGTAGTTCTTCCGGTAGAAGCGTAGTTTCGACACCCCAGCTAAACCAGCCAACATCCAATATCTACTATCTAATATCTCATATAATACCCTATGTCAACTGTCCTAATATCTGCTCCCTATGTTGTCCCAATTATTGATCGTTTCCGACCGGTGCTGGAAGGTCATGGCCTTAAATTGATCATTGTGCCAGTGCAGGAGCGTCTGTCAGAAGAAGAGCTCTTGAAATACGCCGGTCAGGTAGATGGCGTCCTATGCGGCGACGACCGCTTCACAGAGCGCGTTCTGGAGGCCTGTGCACCCCGTTTGAAGGTGATTTCCAAATGGGGCACAGGGATCGATTCGATCGATCACCAGGCTGCCGCACGGTTGGGCATCCGGGTGTGTCGTACCCCGAATGCTTTTACTTTGCCCGTCGCGGATACTGTGTTGGGTTATCTGTTGGCCTTTGTGCGCATGCAACCCTGGATGGACCGCGCGATGAAGTCCGGTGAGTGGCGAAAGCTTCCGGGTCGCACGTTGAGCGAATGTATCCTGGGCGTGGTAGGTCTTGGCAACATTGGGAAAGCAGTCATACGCCGGGCGCGCGCCTTTGGTATGAAGATCCTGGGGACAGACATTGTCGAGATTGCTCCCGATTTCCTGGTTGAGCAGGGTGTTGATATGACCAGTCTTGAGGATCTGCTCTCGCACGCCGATTTTGTTAGCTTGAATTGCGATCTCAACCCGACCAGTTATCATTTAATGAATACTTACAACCTGGCTCTGATGAAGCCGACGGCGGTTTTGGTTAATACCGCACGCGGTTCAGTGATTGACGAGTCGGCTTTAGTTACGGCTTTGCAGATGGGTCAGATCGCCGGCGCGGCATTGGATGTGTATGAAAACGAGCCTTTACCCGCCGATAGCCCACTGTTGAAAATGGATAATGTGATGTTAGCGCCCCACAATGCTAACTCCAGTCCGGCTGCTTGGGAGCGCGTGCATTGGAATACCATTCGTAACTTGATTGAAGGGCTGGGTATTCCTTTCAAAGTAGATATTGGTGGATAATTGTGATGATTTCTCTTGAGCCGACGATTAAAATAAACGACTCTTCTGTCGAATTCAACCATAGCCGGGTCGTATTAATTACCGGAGCGGCGGGCGGTATCGGGCGTGCCACAGTGTGGCACTTCGCTGCTGCAGGTTGGCGGGTGATTGGCGTCGACCGGGCTACCTTCGGCGATGGTTTCCCAGAGAACGGCTTCTTTATCCAATCGGATATTTCGATTGGTGAGAATATCGAGGTGATTTTCTCACAGGTGCGTGCATTCACTAATCAGTTGCATGCGTTGGTGAACAACGCCGCGCTACAAATTGCGAAGCCGATTCTGGAAACGAGTGTAGCAGAATGGGATGCGGTGATGGCCTCGAACCTGCGTTCGGTATTTCTGAGCGTCAAGCTGGCGCATCCGCTCTTTACTGCGGCAGGTGGCGGAGCGATCGTCAATGTCTCCTCGGTGCATGCAGTACAGACTTCGGTCAATATCGCCGCTTATGCAGCCAGCAAAGGCGGTTTATTGGCTCTGACACGCGCTATGGCGATCGAATTTGCACCCGACAATATCCGCGTCAACGCGATCTTACCTGGGGCAGTGGACACGCCGATGCTACGCGCCGGAATGGGGCGCGGCCATCTCGGCGGTCAAACAATCCTGGATCGGTTGGACAATCTGGCGCGTAAAACGGTGATTGGGCGGATTGGACAGCCAGAGGAGATAGCTCATGCTATTTATTTCCTGGCTGATCACGCACAATCCTCTTACATGACTGGTCAGGCGTTAATTATTGACGGTGGAGCAACCGCGCGTTTAAGCACTGAGTAAATTAATGGCCACCCCTAAAGAGACTCTCAAAAAGAAGATCCCCGAACCGCTGTGGCGCTTCGCCAGTGAGGCGCGTTACAGCCTGCTACGCGCCGCCCAATGGCCATTGGCGACCCTGCACCCCTGGCGCCGCGATAGTATTCGCCAATTGGTTGACTTGAAGGATCGCTATCTCGGTCAGCGTTGTTTCATCATAGGTAACGGCCCCAGCTTGAAACAAACAGACTTAACGCGCCTGCGAGGGGAATACACTTTTGGGATGAACCGTATCTACCTGATGTTTCCAGAGTTGGGTTTTCCCACCAGTTACTATCTATGTATCAATAGCCTGGTTATCGAACAGTGTGCTGAAGAAATCCGCGCTTTACCAATCCCTAAGTTCCTTTCGTGGCGCTCGCGCCGTCTGATCCAACCAACTGCTGACACAGTTTTTCTCCATACGACTTATTCCGGACCAAAGTTTGCCCGTGATGCACGTGTCCGGTTGTGGGAAGGAGCGACAGTGACTTTTGTAGCGCTGCAGTTGGCTTATCATATGGGTTTTGAAAAAGTAATCTTGATCGGGGTTGATCACAACTACAACACCCAAGGGAAACCCAATACCACCATCACTTCGCAAGGTAGTGACCCGAATCATTTCCACGCCGGCTATTTCGGTAAAGGGTTCCGCTGGCAACTGCCTGACCTGGAAACTTCAGAGCGTTCATACCAAATGGCTCGCCAGGCTTATGAAGCTGCTGGTCGTCAGGTGGTTGACGCCACGGTTGGCGGCAAGTTGGTGATCTTTCCAAAGGTTGCTTATGAAGATTTATGGAAATGACCTCTGAATCTATCCCAGTTACTCCGGAAATTGAAAGTACCCGGAAAGCCCCATCTCCGAAACGATGGAGTGGTGTCCTTCGCTGTCGCTGGTTTTCGCCGAAAATTGTATTCTGGCTGATTATTCTCGCCTTGCTGGGGTTGGGTCTGGGGGTTCGCCTGGTAGATGTGACAGACCAACCTTTGGATTTCCATCCCACCCGCCAATTGCGTGGGGCAATAATTGCACGCGGGATGTATTACCAACTGCTTAATAACGTGGATCCAGTAATACGTCAACGAGCGATCACTTTCTGGTATTCTACTGGTCAGTATGAGCCTTCGATCCTGGAAGCATTATCTGCGCGCACCTATCTGCTTATCGGCAGTGAGCAACTGTGGGTGCCGCGCCTCTATAGCGTGTTGTTCTGGCTGATCGGTGGGATCTTTTTGGTCGCCCTGGCGCGGCGGATGTTGTTTAGCGGTTGCGAGTCACAAGAAGACCGAGGAGATGTAGAACAGCATAGTTCAATGCATGGATCGATATCCAAAAGGCGCCAGACCTTGCCGGGAAGAGCCGCAATTTGTATCGCGTTAGCATATTACTTGATTTTACCTTTCGCAGTACAGGCTAGCCGGGTGATTCAACCAGATCCAATGATGGTGATGTGGATTGTCATTACGGCCTATCTGTTGTATCGATGGTCTGAGCAACCAGTCTGGATATGGGCGCTCCTGGCTGGCCTGGTGGGCGGGATGGCAATCTTGACCAAAGTTGTGGCAGGATACCTGCTGGCGATTACTGCGATTGTAATTGTTTTATACACTTTAGGGATAAAGCGCTTTTGGCGTAACCCTCAGGTCTGGGTGATGGCGATCCTGATGAATGCGCCCAGCCTTGCTTATTATGTCGGTAGAGAGGGGCGCGCTTCGGATTACTTTGCTGCCTGGACGCTTTCGCTTTCGCACCTGCTCATCGAGCCTTCGTTCTATGTCCGTTGGCTGAACCTGGTCCAGGATTTAATGGGTCTGGGAGCACTGCTTTTGGGCTTGATTGGTGTCTTGATTGCCCGACCGCGGAGCCGCGCCTTGTTAGTCGGTTTGTGGCTGGGATATTTCACCTATGGGCTTTTATCACCTTATCAGATGTATACCCATAGTTATTATCACATCCAGTTAGTCCCGATCGTGGCGCTATCGTTTGCTTCAGTCGCCGAGGTGATCTATGAGCGCCTGTCTCAACAATCTCGCCTTTGGCAGGTGCTCTCTGCCGGTATTTTGCTGGTCGGACTGGTATTTCCCAGCTGGATCTCGATCAATAATCAGACGAAGGATAGTTATCGCAAGGAACCTGTGTATTGGCAGGAAATTGCTGCTTATTTACCAACCGATGGAAAGATCATTGCCCTCACTCAAGATTACGGCTACCGGTTGATGTATTATGGCTGGCGTAAGGTCAGCTTATGGCCGATTCGGGGTGAAATGACACTGGCCGAGTTGCGCGGGATTTCGAAGGATTTCCCGACCTTCTTTACTAAGCGGATTGAAGGAAAAAGCTACTTTGTCATCACTGCCTTTGGGCAGTATAACGACCAGCCTGACTTAAAGACGATATTAACGGAGCAATATCCAATTACGGCTCAAGGGGATGGTTATTTGATCTTTGACCTGGAGCATCCAAAATAGGGGTTGAAAGTTGTAGTCCTGCATGACTTTGGTGTCGATCATCACCCCCTCTTATAACCAGGTTGAATACCTGGAACAAACTATTCACTCGGTTTTAGGTCAGGATTATCCCGCGATGGAATATTTGATCGTGGATGGGGCTTCCAGCGATGGCAGTGTTGAGTTGATACAGCGTTACGCAGAGCGATTGACCTGGTGGTGTTCGGAGCGCGATGCAGGTCAAGCGGAAGCGATCAATAAAGGCCTGACGCGTGCGCAAGGCGAGGTAGTTGCCTGGTTGAACTCGGACGATCTTTATTTGCCTGGGGCGATAGCCGGTGCAGTTACGGCGCTACAAGCTGACCCGGAGTTGGGGATGGTATTTGGGGATGCGTACACGATTGATCCGCTGGGTCGACAATTGAAGCTGCTCAGTTTTGGGAATTGGGGGTTGGATGATTTAATTAGTTTTCGCATCATCTGCCAACCCGCGGTTTTTATGCGCCGGACAGTGCTGGAAAAAGCGGGCTACCTGGAACCCTCTTATCATTATATGCTCGATCACCATCTGTGGATCCGGATGGCGCGCCTGGCGCCCATCCGTCATATCCCGCAGGTGTGGGCTGCCGCCCGCCAGCATCCAGCAGCTAAAAATGTCAACCAGGCGCCGGGATTTGGGCGCGAAACGTTGGCGTTATTAGAGTGGATGCAAACTCAGCCGGATCTGGCGCAGCGGATTGCGACACAACACCGCCAGGTAAGCGGAGGCGCTTATCGTTTGAATGCACGCTATCTTTTGGATGGCGGTCAGCCAGCCGCAGCGCTGAAATCTTATGCAATTGCTTTGCGCGCCAGCCCGGGTTATGCCTTGAAACATTGGCATCGAATGCTTTTTGCTGTCTTGCTTCTGGTCGGAGGCAAGCGGGTGTTCCAATTATATGAGCGCTGGCGGATCGCGAGGATGAAAACGCGAAAGGTGATTGTGTAGCTATGCCAGATCAGACCCTCGGCGTCTCAACGCCCCTCCTGGTGACTGGCGCTCACCGCACCGGAACAACCTGGGTAGGGAAAATGCTGGCGGCCAGTGGAGAGGCGGCTTATATCAGCGAACCGCTCAATCACTGGCATCGTCCGGGAGTTCTACGTGCACCCACGCCCTATTGGTATACCTATATATGCGAACAAAATGACCAAGAGTATCTAACGGGTCTGAGCGAGCTGCTCCGGTTTCGCTATCATTTGTGGGCGGAAATAAAGTCTTTACGTTTTCGACCGAAACCATTGGTCCACGATTTTGGTCGTATGCTGCGGGATTGGATGATTTTTACCACTGGTCGTCTCAGGCGCCAGCGTCCTTTGCTTAAGGATCCCTTCGCGGTGTTCTCGATCCCCTGGTTTATCCGGCGATTCAATTGTCAGGTAATCGTCACGGTACGCCACCCGGCAGCCTTTGCCAGCAGCTTGAAAAGACTGGATTGGGACTTTGATTTTAGTAATTTGTTAAACCAACCCTTCTTAATGAGCGACTGGCTGGAACCTTACAGGTCGTTAATGGATCAACAAAATTCTGACCATCAACCTTCAAACCATATGGATCGTCGGTCGATGGCCCTGATCGAGGGAGCCAGCTTGCTCTGGCGGATCGTCTATGAGGTGGTCGAAAAGTACCGTACAGGGTTACAGGGTGCCGCGGCACTACTGGACGATAGAATCACCGTTGTTCGTCATGAAGATTTATCGTTGGAACCCCTGCAAGGTTTTCGAGAGCTTTATGACCGGCTGGATTTGTCTTTCACAAACCGGGCACAGGCGACCATTCTTAGCTCTAGCAACTCTGAGAATCCGCAAGAGTTACCGCAATATTCTGGTGCACACAAATCGGTTCACGGGACCCGTTTGGATAGTCGCGCCAACTTGCAGAATTGGAAACGCCGCCTTTCAGCTGAGGAGATTTCACGGATACGCCAGTTAACCGAATCTGTGGCTGTGCGTTATTATCCAGATTTCACCTGGGAATAAAGAGAATTAATATTCATAGTAGACCTTCTCGATGACGAATCCTTCCCCGCTTGTCTCGGTCGTAACCCCTTCATATAACCAGGGGGAATATTTGGAAGCGACTATTCAGTCTGTGCTGAGACAAGATTATCCACATCTAGAATATCTGGTTGTTGATGGAGGATCTACGGATAACAGCCCTGAGATCATCGGACGCCATGCTCAGCAATCCGCTGACCGGTTGGTGTGGTGGTGTTCGGAGAAGGATCAGGGTCAAACAGATGCGATTAATAAAGGGTTTTCTCGCGCCAGGGGTGAAATTCTTGCCTGGTTGAACTCGGATGATACCTACCTGCCTGGTGCTATTTCGGAGGCAGTAGCCTGTTTGCATGCCCGTCCAGAAGTAGGAATGGTTTATGGGGATGCTTTATACATCGATGAAGGAGGGTTGGTTATTGGGCAGTTTCCTGCCCGGCAGACAGATTATCGGCGTCTGAGGCAAGGGTATGTGCATATCCCTCAGCAAACCGCTTTTTTTCGTACCAGTTTGTGGCGCCAGGTCGGTCCGTTGGATCCGAGCTTCTATTTCGCCATGGATTATGATCTATGGGTCAGGCTGGCGCGTCGAGCACCGCTACATTATGAGCCACGCCCGTGGGCTAATTTTCGCCTGCACGGCGCGGGTAAATCAGTCCGCGCCGATGACCAATGCTGGCCAGAAATGGTGCGGGTTCATCGTCGGGAGGGTGGGAGCTGGTTCTCGGTCCTGGTGTTCAAGGCTGCCCTCCGGCCGTTGATATATGCCTGGTTGCCGATATCTGTCCGTTTAAAAATTCGTCAATGGCTGCGCGGCTGAGTTGTCCACAACGGATCCAGGGGATTTGGATTATCTTGCTATGTACTCTGGTTTGTTCAGAAGTCATTGCGGTTGCTTTTAATAAAGCTATCCGTGTGGAAGGTTTCCATGTTGTGAAAGCTGCAGGGATTGCCGATCCATTCCGTGGATTGGATTTCCAGAACGATGGGTTGTCCCAAGTAACTACTGTTCCGCCGTGTGCTACGCCTGGCTGGTTTCCAACAGATTTTGGGTTGAAGGATCATACAATCTTTTGGTATGATGGCTACTATTACCTGGTTTCCATCTATCTGCCTTCAGAAGATCGTTTTGCTTACGGCCGTTCAGTCGATTTATGCTCATGGGAGACACTGCCCGCCATCTTGAGTACCGGGTTGCATGGTGCACAGGACGATTATAAAATTTGGGCGCCAAGCGTGTATGTTGAAGCAGGAGTTTATTATTTATACTATACAGGGGTGAGTCAAAATTATACCCAGACGATTTTTTTGGCCATCTCGACAAATCCCGATCCATACAGTGGGCAAGAGGCTGGTTCTTGGCAACCTCAGGAGAGCTTCTTTCAACCACAGCATATAGATATGCTCTGGCAAGCGGGTACCTGGGCTGATTGTCGTGACCCCAATGTCATTAATGTGGGCAATCTTTATTACCTGTATTACACCGGGCGAGATACTGCCGGGGGAATTATCGGCCTAGCGATAGCGACTTCGCCATACGGACCCTGGATGGATTGGGGTAGCATCCTGCCCCCCGACCCTCAGAATATGTTGGAAAGTTCGACGATCGTCCAATACAAGAATGCATTTTATCTTTTCTATCATATTCCCTACCAGCATGAAGTCTTTCGGGTAGGAGGCAGCCCGGCCGGTCCCTGGTTTACCCCCGAGACTTTTCAACCAGGCTGGGCGCATGAAGTCTGGCAAGATACTCAGGGTGGTTGGTTTACTTCTTTTTTGACAGACTATACAGTCACGATCTCTCCCCTCACCTGGGATGATTTCGCCTCGCCGCCGCGTCCCTGGATTTCTGCAAAGCTTCAGCACCAGTTTCTACCAGTTACATTGAAAAATGTCTCACCCTAATACGCGCGCGTTGTTATCCGCAGTTTTTCCTCTTCTGTGGAGAGTGGCCTACCTGGGATTAGTCACTGGGTTGATCTGGCTGACCATGCGCAACTGGGGGTATGACGATCCATTCATTACTTATCGGTATGCGCGTAACCTGGCGCAGGGCGTGGGATTTGTATATAACACTGGCGAGCAAATTCTTAGCACAACAACCCCTCTATTGGTGATGATCCTGGCGGCACTGGGCGGGGCTGACTCGGTTCAGCGGTGGGGGTTAGATTACCCGCAGTTATCAAATTTACTCGGGGCTTTTTGCCTGGCGCTTGGGGGCTTATTGATATGGGAGCTATTTGCTATCTGGCATGAATCTCCGGATGGGGTTTCCGATTCGGGTTTGGGGCTTCTATCCAGCGGTGGCTCATCGCCGATCGGAGGCTGGGCTGGCCTCCTGCTTTACCCAACTTTCCCTCTTTTACTCTCGACATTGGGCTCGGAGATGCCCCTCTATCTTGCTTTGTGCCTCGGCGCCTTCGTTGCTTATGCCAAGATCAAGGCGATAGCGTTGGCCCTTCGGTCCAACTCCGTGGGATCATCCAAACAAAGAACCATTATTTCTGGATGGTATGTCGTGGCAGCAGTCTGCGCCGGGTTGGCTGTGCTGGCGCGGCCAGATGGATGGTTAATCCCCCTTATTCTGGCCTCCGATCTATTCTATCGCAACCTCCAACATCCAACCACTAACCTCCATCTTCCAATTTTGCGAGCCCTTCTGATCTTTCTGGTAATTGTTTTACCCTGGCTGTTTTTTGCCTGGAGCTATTTTGGCTCACCGGTTCCGGCGACGCTGTTCGCCAAGCAGCACCAGGGTGCCATGCAAATCAGCCAACGCTTCTTCCCGGGCTTCTGGTGGTTTTTAAGAGGATATCTTAAGCACCCCTATTTTGTCAGCGAAATAATCCTGGTTTGCATGGGTTCCTTGTACCTGGTCAGAGGATTGGCACACAGGTTGATCCCAACCAGGATTATTCCGTGGTATTCCTCCTTGGCGGCGGCAATCCCATCACATTTCCGGGGGCAGGATGTGTTTTTTACCTGGACAATGCTATATTTTATTGCCTACTCTCTCTTAGGGGTCAGTCGTTACCATTGGTATTACGCTCCATTAATCCCGGCCTTTATAACGCTGGTTGGTTTTGGTTTGGAAGGTTGGATTCACCTTGTCAGGCAGATACGGACGAAACTACACTCGCGCAGTCTGTCCCAAACTCAAGATCGACTCAAAGCGGATCTTCAACATCCAATATCCATCTTGGCATCGATAGGCTTGATTGCCCTGCTGGCTGGTTTTCAATCTACAGGGTTGCGAGATCTGGCCCGCCAACCAGATCCACGTTTAGCGATTTATCGGGCTGTGGGGACATGGCTCTCCGACACAGTCGTTGCGCAAAGCCGTATTAATCCTGTGCCAGAGAATTATCGGATTAGCGCACTTGAGGTGGGCATCATCGGGTATTATGCAACAGGTCGCAGAGTCCATATGATCGATTTTGCTGGACTTCTTAATCCGGATGTGGCTTCCCGTTTGGGTTGGACAACCACTTATGCGGATTCGGCTGTCTGGGTAGCTGAACATTACCAACCCAATTACCTCGTGCTACAATCGGGTATGTTTACCGTCCTGGAGGCCGGTTATGCGGCTGAACACTGCCAGATCGTTCAGCAGTTCCCGGCGGTTATTTATGCTGGGGATATTGACCTGAATATATATGCATGCCAATCCCCGGGAGGGTGAGGCGCGTCGGACGCTGTTGTACACCAGGGACATCTGTCCGGTCGAGAATCGGAGTTGTATCGTCGCAAGGACATCATTCATGAAATTTACCCCAACCTCTCTCCCCGATATTCTCTTAATCGAGCCTAAAATCTATGGCGACCAGCGCGGTTTTTTCTTAGAAACCTATCGCGCCGAGGATTTCGCAGCAGTCGGGATATCAGCTTTGTTTGTCCAGGATAACCATTCTGGATCTGGTAAGGGTACATTGCGTGGGTTGCACTACCAGATCCGCCAGGCTCAAAGTAAGCTGGTGTATGCCATTGTGGGTGAAATTTATGATGTGGCGGTCGATATCCGGCGCAGCTCGCCAACTTTTGGCCAATGGTTTGGTTTGACTCTCTCGGCTCAGGATAAATGCCAGCTTTACATCCCGACTGGCTTCGCGCATGGGTTCTATGTCTTAAGCGATTGGGCGGAAGTAATTTATAAAGCTACTGATTATTATGCGCCACAGTGGGAGCGTACTTTACTGTGGAACGATCCGGACTTGGACATTCATTGGCCTTTATTGTCAGCCGATGGGACTGATGTTCCGCAACCTCCCATCCTATCAATGAAGGACACTCACGGCACACCATTTCGACAAGCGGAGTGCTATGATTAGTCTGATCGCTCAGCACATACGCCAATCCCAATCGGAGGTATCATGAATTCTATTGAAAGACACAGCGGTGAAAAACATCAGGAACATCTACTCCGTCGTGTACTCGTCACCGGCGGGGCTGGTTTCATCGGCTCAAATTTTGTGCGTTATCTGTTACTTAACGAACCTGAGGTTGAGATTGTCAACCTGGATGTATTAACCTATGCAGGCAGCCTGGAGAACTTACGCGATCTCCCGGATCCGCAACGCCACCATTTCGTCCAGGGCAATATTTGCGACCGATCTCTGGTTGAAAGTCTCATGCAGAGTCATCAGATCGATACCATTGTCCATTTTGCCGCCGAAACGCATGTTGACCGGTCAATTATCGATCCTGGGCCGTTTATTCAAACCAATATCCTGGGTACCTTCACGCTGTTGGATGTGGCGCACAAGTTCTGGTTGACTGACGCAAGTAGTCGAATTCTGGCGTCGGTCCGTTTTCACCATGTGTCCACTGATGAAGTATTTGGATCTCTCAAACCCGAGGAACCTGCCTGGACTGAGCAAACACCTTATGCGCCCAATTCGCCCTATGCCGCGACGAAGGCCGCCAGCGATCACCTGGTTCGCTCTTATGGGCATACTTATGGCTTGCCAGTGACGATCACGAACTGCTCTAACAATTATGGTCCCCATCAGTTTCCTGAGAAGTTGATCCCATTGATGATTTCAAAAGGGCTACAGGGGCAAAGTTTGCCTGTCTATGGTGATGGGCAACAGATTCGAGACTGGTTGTATGTGGAGGATCACTGTGATGGCATCTGGACGGTGGTGTGTAAGGGCAGGCCAGGTGAGACGTACAATCTGGGCGGAGGAAACCAGCCAGTAAATCTGGTCGTTGTTAACACGTTGTGCGATATTTTGGATGAATTGAAGCCAACATCGCCGCATGTTCCACACAGCAGTCTTATCCAGTTTGTGAAAGATCGTCCTGGACATGACCGGCGTTATGCGATGGACATTCGTAAAATCCAGCAGGAATTGGGTTGGCAACCCAGACAGTCGTTGACCACCGGATTATTGAAAACTGTTCAATGGTATATAGATCACCCTGAGTGGGTCGAGGTGATCCAACAGCAACACGCATACCAAAGCTGGTTAGGCCGGCATTATGGATCTACAACCTCTAACATTCAAACTTCAAATCAAAATAAATCTGGAGAGCAGACATGAAAGGCATCATCCTGGCGGGCGGTCGTGGCACCCGGTTGTATCCCCTAACGATTGCTGTCAGCAAACAGCTCTTGCCTGTCTATGACAAGCCAATGGTTTATTACCCCTTGTCTATGTTGATGCTGGCAGGCATTCGGGAGATTATGGTCATCAGTACCCCCGAAGCATTGCCTGGATTTCGCGGCCTACTGCAGGATGGTAGCCAATGGGGGATCAGGGTCTCCTATGCGGCGCAGCCAGAGCCGCGCGGCCTGGCGGATGCTTTTTTAGTTTCCGATCCACATCATGGATCGGCGCCGGATTTTATAAGCCATGAGCCGGTTTGCTTGATCTTGGGCGATAACATTTTCTTTGGCCAGGGGCTTTCAGATAAGTTGCGGGCAGCGGCTCAGCTTACTTCGGGAGCACTTATCTTTGCCTATCCAGTTCGAGATCCACGCAGCTATGGTGTGGTTGAGTTCGATGAACATGGAAAAGCGTTGAGCATAGAAGAAAAACCTCACCAGCCGCGTACGCATTACGCTGTCCCGGGATTGTATTTTTACGATCACCAGGTGGTCGAGCTCGCTGCGCAATTGAAGCCGTCGGCGCGTAATGAATTGGAAATTACAGATTTGAACCAAATGTACCTGGAAAAAGGCCAGCTTTTTGTGGAAGAGTTGGGGCGCGGCGTGGCTTGGCTGGATATGGGTACACATGAGTCCCTGTTGCAGGCAGCCAATTTTGTTCAGGCGGTGCAGGAACGCCAGGGCATGATGATCTCTTGCCCGGAAGAGATTGCCTTTCGAAGAGGTTTTATTGATCAAGATACCTTCCGCCGGCAGGCAGAGGCGCTGAACAATAATGCATATGGCGCTTACTTGATGAGTCTCCTGGCGGATTAGAATTCGAAGCTGAGGGGGTTAACCCCCCGGTCACATTTTTATGATGATCAACTAACAATGCGGATCCTGTTACTGGGCAAGAATGGGCAATTGGGGTGGGAGTTGCATCGCACGCTGGTGGAAATAGGGGAGGTGTGGGCATTGGATTATCCGGAGGTTGATCTGGCTCAACCAGATAGCCTATGCTTGGCGATTCGAGAGACTCAACCGGAATTGATTGTTAATGCTGCTGCCTACACTGCGGTGGATCAAGCTGAAAATGAGCCAGATCTAGCCCTGGCAATCAATGGCAAGGCGCCGGGATTGATCGCCGAGGAAGCGCGTAAGTTAGGGGCGGCTATGATTCACTTTTCGACTGATTATGTTTTCGATGGTATGAAAGGAAGCGTCTATATCGAGACAGATCCACCCAAACCATTGGGGGTCTATGGTCAAAGTAAACTGGTTGGGGATGAAGCGGTCATGCAGGTAGATGGGACTTACTGGATTTTCCGTCCCAGTTGGGTATACAGCCTGCGGCGGGACAGTTTTGTAACAAAAGTGTTACATTGGGCCCGGCAGAATTCGATACTCCGCGTGGTAGCCGACCAGATCAGTAATCCAACCTGGGCGCGGATGGTGGCGGAAGTGGTGGCGGAACTATTTCGGAACTACAGTTCCGCAATGAATGATCGGCGTGGGCTCTATCATCTGGCTGGGGATGGCTACACCAGCCGGTTTGAGTGGGCGCAGGTGATTCTTTCCCTGGATCCCCACCCGGAAGAACAGGTCGTCCAGCTTATGCTACCGGCCGTAACGAGTGATTTTCCAACGCCTGCTAAACGACCACTATTCTCAGCATTGAGCTGTGAGCGGTTTACCACTACCTTTGGCCTGCGATTGCCAGCCTGGCAGGATTCACTGAAGCTGGCCATGACTCTTCAAAATTAATAACACTGCCATTTTGCACCCCTCGACCTTCAAACTCATGAATCTCGAACCTGTCAACCTTCAATCTTCAACCTCTAAATCCATATATGATGCTTATTATTATGCACATAATTGTGGTGAACCTTACCAGCGCGATGAAACCTGGCTGACCTTGTTCCGTTGGTTCGCTGAACGGATTGCTCAGGATATCCAACCCAAGACCGTTCTGGATGCAGGTTGCGCAATGGGGTTATTGGTGGAGTGCCTGCGAGAGCGCGGGATCTCTGCCTGGGGAATTGATATATCAGAATATGCCATCCAAAATGTCCCGGAAAGCATTCGTGAATACTGCCACGTGGCATCTGTCACCCAACCATTCACCTTCAATATACAACAGCCAATATCTAAATATGATCTGATCGTCTGTATTGAGGTGCTGGAGCATTTAGATCCTCGGGAGGGCGAAAAGGCAGTTGTTAATCTTTGTCAATTTACCGATGATATTTTGTTCTCTTCTACGCCCCTGGATTACACAGAGACGTCTCATCAGAATGTCCAGCCTCTGGAGTATTGGGCGGAGATGTTCGCCCGCCAGGGTTTCTTCAGGGATGTTAATTTTGATGCTTCATTTATTGCCCCCTGGGCGATTCGCTTCCGGCGTAAAGCAGAGCCGCCTCACCGTCTGGTCCGCGAGTATGAACGACGGCATTGGTGGCTCTGGAAAGAAAATACTGATTTACGCCAATCCAATCGAGCAATGCACGATCAACTGGCCGCGGATGAGGTGAAAATCCAGGACCTTTCGCGCCATTCTGCAGAGTTAGAGCAGCGCCTCCTTTTGGTTCAGGGAAGTCGCACCTGGCGGTTACGAACCTGGTTGATCCGCTGGCTACGGCTGCGCAGTGAATGAAGTTTGATTTTGAATGATGGATGGATGTTCAACTTTCTAACCTTCAACCTATAGACCCTGTCTGTGGTCGAGTAGTTGGCTTCACCGCTTATCCTTGGAACCATGCCCTGACCCACATTCGGCTGCAAGCGCCAATCCAACAGGCGGGGATGCAATTATTGCGCGGCAATGATTATGAGCGCGTCTACCTCGAGAAAATTGCTCTTGCTGACCTGGTCGTTATCCAACGCGATTTTCCGCGTTGGACAACCGCCTATCAGCAGGTGATTGCTTGCGCTCGCGCTGCATCCAAACCCGTCGTTTATGAAATTGACGACCTGCTATTAGAGTTGCCCGAGACTCACCCCGACCATTCGGTCCACTACTATACACAGGCGCTCTTTCCGATGTTGCAGGCGATCGTCGAGGCTGATGCGGTCACCGCGACCACGCAGGCTTTAGCTGATTACCTGCAAACCTTCAATCCCACCGTGTATGTCTTGCCGAATTACCTGGATGAGGCTATATGGGAGTATAAACAACCATTGCCGTTAATCAATCGTGTCGTTATTGGGTATGTTGGTTCGAGCACACATACGCCAGATCTGGAAACGATCACGCCAGCTTTGGAACGCATCCTGGCGCGTTATGGAGATCGGATTCGATTGAAATTTTGGAGTTGTGAACCGCCTGCAGGTTTACGCAGTTGGGCGGAGGTAGAATGGTTGCCAGTGCAATTTTCTGATTATGGTGAATACGCCCGTTACCTGGCTGGTCTGGATCTTCATATTGGTCTTGCGCCGCTGGCAGATAATGGATTTAACCGGTGTAAGAGTCCGGTAAAATTCCTCGAATATTCTGCCGTTGGAATTGTTGGAATATACAGCCGGTTGCCTCCATATGAGATGATTGTTTGTCAGGGCGAAAACGGCTTTCTGGCAAGCAGTTCCGAGGAATGGGAAGAGTGTCTGGTCCGTTTAATCGAGGACGAGTCGCAGCGGGTTAAACTGGGGTCTGCTGCACAGGAATGTGTTCGGAAAGATTGGGTGCTATCTGTCCATGCTCACCAATGGCAGGCTGTATATGATGCCGTGATCCAGGCTGCTCGGTCGGGTGTACAAGCCAGACCCACCGATTTACGCCAACAACGCCTGCTTCGGTTTGTGGAGACGGTTCAGAACTGGCAACACAGACTGACAAATCAGGTAGATAATCAGTCACAGCAGATTAATGAATTGGAAGCACAAGTTGATGATCAACGCCAACGAATCCTTAAGCTGGAAAAGCAATTAGCCGAAGTATTTTCCAGTCGAGCAGGTCGCCTGGTACGCTCTCTTTGGCGGCTGCGACTCCGCCTGGCTCCTCACGGTGGCAGGGTGGAACGCGTTTTCGGCAAACTGATACGCCCATTTCGCCCGCCAGACTCACCGGTTTAATAAAGTTTGCTGCGGAACGACTGTTTCGACATGCCAGATCAACCCAAGGCTAGTATTATTATCTTGACCTATAACAACCTGGAACTCACCCAGGCTTGCCTCGAGAGTGTGTATTCCAGAACGGAATTTCCCTTCGAGGTGATTGTTGTAGACAATGCCTCCCAGGATGGGATACCGCAGGTCTTAAAAGAATTCGCCTCCAATCGGGCGAATTTTCGTTTTATTCTTAACCGTACTAATCAAGGATTCTCGCGGGCGAATAACCAGGGCGCGAGCCTGGCGACGGGAGAATACCTAATTTTTCTAAACAACGATACGGTTGTCACGTCTGGTTGGCTTCCGGCGCTTCTCAATCATCTGCAGGATCCCAAAGTAGGCATGGTCGGTCCGGTGACGAATACGGCTGCTAATGAAAGCCGCATCCCCGTGACTTACCAGACTTTGACTGCAATGCCTGACTTTGCGTTGTCCTATACCCGGGCGCATCAGGGGCAGACTATTGAGATCGAGATGCTTGCTTTCTTTTGTGTAGCCCTGCGTCGCTCTGTATTTGAGGAAATAGGCCCTTTAGATGAACAATTCGATGTTGGGATGTTTGAAGATGAAGATTATGCACTGCGTCTTAAGCAACGCGGGTACCGTTTACTCTGTGCGGAAGATGTCTTCATCCATCATCAGGGGAGCGCCAGCTTCTCGAAACTGAGCTTACCCCGCTACTGGTATCTCTTTGATCAGAATCGAAAGAAATTCGAGCAAAAATGGGGCATCCGTTGGCGTCCCCAACTCTATCGCCGGGAGGATGTCCGAGAGCAGGTTAGTGAGTTGGTGGATCAGGCTTCCTGGCATGTTTCCCTGATCACCGAACTACAAGGTCAGCTTACCCAAATCCAGAATAAGAATCAGGAGCTGGAGCAGACTCTGCGGGATATCTATAGTAGCGAGGCCTGGAAGTTAGCGCTTTTCTTCCGAAGATTACGCTTGTGGCTGGCGCCAAAGGGCAGCCGGCGAGAATGGATTTTAAAGAAATTAAAACAAACCCTTGGTAGTGCTGTGGGTTTTCTACTCAAACCGCTGAATTGGATTAGCCGGTTGTTTCATCGCCTCGGCGCCCGGCAAATGAGCTGGTATGCTTATGCTTTCGACCGGTACAAACGACAACGAAGCCAGATTTTCCCTCCTGGTCTGAGTGCTATCAGGTGCCCATCTCAGAAAGGTTTGGTTTCAATTGTCTTGCCAGTTTATAACGGCGCGGTTTACCTGTCTGAGGCCTTAGAGAGTATCCTGCGCCAGACATATCCTGACTTTGAGTTGATTATTGTTGACGATGGCTCTACCGACCAGACGCCGCAAATTATTGCCAGCTTTGTCGCCAGAGATAAACGCTTGCGTGTCATTCATCAGGAGAACCAGCGTCTGCCGGGCGCCTTAACCAATGGCTTTTCCCAGGCGCGGGGTGAATTTCTGACCTGGACGAGTGCCGATAACCGCCTGAAACCAGATTATCTGGAAAAAATGGTTGCCTGTCTCCGCGCTCATCCCACCTGGGACATGGTTTACGGCGACGAAGAGATCATTGCGGAGGATGGTCAGCCACTTAGAGACTCACCCTGGTATTTACATTACCAGACCCCTCCGGGAAGTGAGCATATTCGTTTTCCCGCCAATCCTGCCGAATTGAACACTTATCCGAATAACTATATCGGCGGAGCCTTCTTATATCGTGACCGGGCGAGCTTTCTGTTGAGAGCATATAGTCCCTGGCGTTTTGGGATGGAAGACTATGACTATTGGATGCGGATGAATACCTTTTTAACCATCCGCCACGCCGACGGTTCGTTTTATGAATACCGGTTCCATTCCAGTTCGTTGACCAGCCAGGATGAGGAATTGGGAATTACCCGGAAGCGGGCGCGCTTGATGAATATCGAAGATTTCCGACGGGATTTTTGTTTAACGCCAATGCTCTGGTGGGTTGAAACCGCGCCAGCGAGTCCAGGGGCGAAGGATCCGGTTGTTTTGGCCTTAAGTGACAAAATTCGGCAATGGATCCATAAGACGGGACAGATTTGTATAGATAGCAATCCGGGAGTTCCATCCGGAACGGCGATTCCGGATGATACCAAGGCGATGAACCTGCCTGATTACGGTTGTCCGTTGGTGTATTTGTGGGTGACTGATCAACCTGGAGAAGGGATTGAACCGCCCCAGGATTGGGCAGTGGAGGGTTGGAGGGTACTGGTTACTACTTGCAAAGATGGTCTTTCCAGCCAGGTGAGTTCGAGCTGGGATGCCTGTATCACCATCGCTAATCTTGCCCAACCACCATCTACCCAATGGCCACGCCAGGGCTGGCTATCTATCCCAGATGTACAGACATTATGCAAAGCCGTGGATATCCAAGCACGAGATGCTTATCTTTCCCGGTTGGAGAACCTGGCAGAATCTCCCTGTGGTTCTCGTTATAAAATTTCTGTAATTATTTGTACCTACCACCGCGGGGAGATGCTACGGAACTCGATTCGCAGTGTAGCGGAACAGTCTTTTCCAGCCGAAGATTATGAATTGATTGTTGTGAATAACGATCCGGCTGATCTTGAGGTTGACAAAATCGTTGAGCAGATCAGAAACTCCGATTTTTCCTCCCGACCGGATCGGATTAAGCTGGTGCATTGTCCCATGCGAGGTTTATCCTACGCTCGAAATGCGGGGATCACCGAAGCGAATGGGGAGGTGGTTTGTTTTATTGATGATGATGCCCTGGCTAAGCCGGATTGGATTAACCAGATGTGGCTGGCTTTTGAACAGAATCCCAACGCCGGGGTCATCGGCGGAGCGATTGAGTTGGTAAAACCACGCCCAAAGTGGGCTAAACCAGGTTGGGAAAAATATTGGAGTGGTTTTGAGCCGGGATACTCGCATACTACGATCGTTCAGAATTGGTGGGAATATCCATGGGGAGCAAATTGGGGTGCTCGTCGTAAAGCTTTATTCGAGATTGGCGGCTTCCGCACCCGGTATGGTCGGCGCGGCTCCGATTTTGGCGGGGGTGAAGAACTCATTGCGGCGGTTTGCATTCAACGTTTGGGTTTTGAGATCCTCGTCAATCCCAACGCATTGGTTATACACGCGCCAGAAGCCAGCCGCTTCACCTTGAGCCATGTTTGGCGAACGATCTGGGCGGGGAAACGCACCGAATATCGGTTACAAACCGACCTCTATCTTCCGATGGGTCTGGGAATGCGGAATATCTTCCGTAGTATGATCAGAAATTTGAGTAAATCAATCTTCAGCAGACTGGCGCCATATCAAAGGCTAGAACAGTTACTATTTTTTTTGACCGGGTTTGGTTCGATTGTATTTTATTGTAGTGACCGTTTGAAGCGTTTTTGTAAACCAATTACCCTGCGCGGCTGACAGAATCGTAAAACCTCATGTGAAATTCTGCACTAAAATTATGGCTGTTGTATATTTAGGTATTTTAGCAATAAAGCTTGATAAAGAATCTAAGCATGGTGTTAGGTACAACGTGGTTGCGCAGACAATCCAATCCGCTGATCGAAATTGTCGTTTCGTTTTTGATCGTATGGTTGTGCGTGCTGGCTACGCTATTTCATCCTGTCCAGGCCAATCAATATTACGACCGAATTAGAAACCCTCTGGAAAAACGGTTATACGGGTTTTATGAACCTGACGACTTCACATACAATGCAGGAAGTCGCCAATGGCTCGTAGGATGCCTACCTGCATACCCTGGGACGCGCGTATACGAATTGGACGGCGCTGGGGCAGTTCCGCCGGGCATTTATTGCACCTTTTCCTGAGATGAACGGTGATTGGTATACCTATGGACAGGACGCGCAGGATTTTAAAACCGCCTCTCGCCGCATCTTTGATATTTTCTAACAAGAGGGGACTTCAGCCGGATCTGCACGATGGGTATTTGTGCCGAATGGATACAACGATATTGACTTTGAACATTTTTACCCTGGCGACGATGGTGTGCGTGTTGTAGCCTATTTTTATATCCCAAGCGGAACACGATTGGCCATTCTATACTGCTCAAGGCTTATGTTTTGACAGCTATCGCTGGGCTGTCCGAAACCCGCGCTGCAGGTATACCACCCAGGTTGACCTGGCGCATATGGAATTTTCGGTTACCCCCTGAAGGATGTTTCCTTTCAACAGTTCTATAGTCCTATGAAGCGGTATTCTTTACCGCAGGTGCATTACGATGTTGGCGAGTAATCGGTTGGCTCCATTTCTCGCCAATTTTATTTTTTTTACGGCAAGTATGCTGCTCATTTTCATCGGAGTTGCGCTATTCCTGGGAACCGGATTGTTTTTTGCGGGATATTCTCTCTCTGAGTGGGTCATACCCGGCGCGGCGCTGATGAGCCTTGTTGCGACGCTATACTGTTCAGGAAAATTTCTACCACGCAATCGCCAGAACAGTAGTTTCGATTGGCGTTTGGTTGGCGCAGCAGTTCTATGTGCGTTACTCTTGTTCTCGTTTTGCCTTGTCATCGGTGGATCGTTGATGGATACCACGGTGGATGGTCAGGTTTATCATGCCTCCGGGATTATTCATCTGGCAGAGGGTTGGAACCCGGTCAGGGGTGAACCGCTTTCTACGGATATGAACAGGAATAATTTGTATGTCAATTCCTATCCCAAGGGAGCCTGGATTATAGCCGCTCTGGTGTATAAAGCGACAGGTCGGATTGAGATGGGGAAAGGTGTAAATCTATTATTATTAATTGTCAGTATTGGTTTTACTCTGGTGACCTTGATTTGGTTGGCATGTTGCAGAAAAATTTCGATCTCGTTTGGGAGCACCGCGCTGCTCAGCTGCCTGGCCGCCCTCAATCCGGTCGTTGTGACCCAGTTGTTCAGTTATTATATTGATGGTCAGGTAGCTTCGTTGCTGCTGATTTTTTGTGATTTGTGTATTCTTTGGTTTGTGCGACCTGGGCGACTTTCATCCCTGGCTTTAATTGTTACCATCCTGTTGATCGTCAATCTCAAATTTACGGGTACGATTTACATCCTCCTGGTTGGATTAGTCATGGTCGTGTACAGCCAGGTCCGCAAGCGTAACCGGTCTATCCTGGGCGTGTATCTGATCGCTTTCTGCCTGGGAGTGGGGTTTGTGGGATATAACCCTTATATTACTAACACAATAAAAACCGGTAATCCATTCTTCCCGATTTCAAATCCCCTGGGCGCTACAGACAAGGTCATTGAAATTAATTTACCAGAGAATTTTCGTAGTATGAACAGTTTAGGGAAGCTGTTTCTTTCCATATTTTCGCAATCCCAACTTGGGCTGGAAGCGACTCAGTTAAAAATACCTCTGACCTTCAAGGGCTCTGAGCTAGCGATTTTTCAATGGCCAGATGTGAGGGTGGCCGGCTTTGGACCTCTCTTTAGCGGAATCCTCTTGTTCAGTTTTTTCTGGGTGGCATGGACCTGGTTTTCCAGAATCAGAAGGTATATGCGCTGGAAACCAATCGAAGTAGAGGATCGCATTCCTTATACGGGAATGATCGAATGGCTGAGGCATCCGAGTCTCGTTGCTTTATTGCTAGTTACGGTCCTGGTTAATCCGGAGGCCTGGTGGGCGCGACTGGCACCGCAGCTCTGGTTTTTCCCATTGATCGTTATTATCTGCCTGTGGCCCCCGCGAACACAAAAAATAGGTCAGGCTTTCGTATGGATCATGATTGGCGTCATTGTCCTTAACCTGGGCTTAATCTCTAGCGCCTATTTTCCTGGTCAGTTCGCTCATACTAAAGAGGTCGATGAAGTTCTACAGCCAGCCAGCCAGTTAAACCAAACTTATTGGGTAGATTTTTCAATTTATGAGATCAATCGGGTTCGTCTGGCTGAATTCGGGATAAAATATAAAGAGTTAAAGGTATTCCCTTGGTGCGCCGAAATCATTCAAGTTCCATATTCTGAGACTCGTCTGTGTTTACCGATTTATGAGGGAGGCTTTGCACAAGCTCTGGAAGAGACTGGATCCACTGATCACACGGATCAGCCAGCCGTTCAAATCGGCTCGGAACCGTAATTTCGTTATTAAGCCGTTCCAGGAAGAATTGGCCGTGATTCTGCGGCAGCATCCTGATGCCCGTCAAATCCTGGTTTTTCCTCCTAGCCTGGATTGGCATATGCAATTATTTCAACGCCCTCAGCAGTTAGCCCTGGCGTTTGCACGTTTGGGTGCGTTGGTGTTTTATCTGCAGCCCACTGCAAGTTACAACCGGAGTTGGCGCGCTTCACCAGGACGTGAATCACCTATCAGGGGTCAACAATCAACAGTCGGTAATCAACAAAAAATAGATCTCGGTACGGCCAGATTTGAGCGAGTCACTGACCATCGCGGAACCGTAGTTCCACTGTATTTGTGCCATGTGCCCCTGGAAACCTTTGGGATTGTGGCAGAAGTTTGCCAGCGTGATCCGATTCTTTATGTATTAACCTGGAACCGTAAATATATCCGATCCTTGGCACACAAGGTCGCTGAAGAATACCGGAGTTTCGATCAGCGCCGTTCTTCTATGCAGGCCCCGTTTATTTATGATTTCGTTGACGAGATCGAGACATTTTATGGCAATCCTGCTCGCATGGCTCGCGATCACGAGCGTATGGTGAGGAGTGCGACTCTAGTTGTAACCACTGCTGAGCGGTTGTACAAACAAGTGTTACCGCTCCGTCCGGACGCGCTACTGTGTCCCAATGGCGTGGATATTGAGCTCTTCCAAAGTACCGATACGCGGACCATGGAACTGCAACAAGAATACCCACCAGCTGACCTGGCTCCTATTCTGGCGAAAGGCAAACCCATCGTGGGGTATTATGGTGCCCTGGCACGCTGGTTTAATTATGATCTACTGAAAAGGTTGGCCTGCCGGAGGGCTGATCTGTCCTTTGTACTGATTGGTCCTGATTATGATCGCACTCTTTTACCCAGCAAACTTCTTCAGATCGAGAATGTATATTGGTTGGGTTTAAAACCTTACATCCAAATGCCAATCTATTTACGCTATTTCGATGTAGCCATCATCCCATTTAAATTAAATGAAATTACTCACTCTACCTCACCCTTAAAGCTATTTGAATATCAGGCAGGCGGTAAACCGGTCGTGATAACTGCAATGCAAGAAAGCATGCGTTACCAGGGGATATTGGTTGCTATGAATCTAGAGGAATTTTCGCTAAAAATCGACCTGGGGCTCCAATTGCGCTTTGATCCTCATTATCCCAAGCAAATCGAAGAAATCGCGCGACAAAATACATGGAATGTGCGCGCCTCTCAGATCTTAGATGCTTTGGATGCGAAAAGCCGATGAAATCCGAACAAAATTACAGTTCTGCATTCTATGACTCCGCGCAGCGGTTACCACCTTTGATCGAGGAAATCCTGGCCTTGATCAAATATCGGGAATTGATTGTCCAGTTCATAACGCGTGCCATCAAAACGCGTTATAAACGGTCCTGGTTGGGCGTGTTATGGACCATGCTTAACCCATTATTGACCATGATTGTATTGACCCTGGTTTTTTCCAGGTTGTTTCGATTTTCCATCGAGCATTATCCAGTATATGTCTTGAGTGGTTTAACGGCCTGGGTTTTCTTTTCCAGTTCGACCAGTGCAGCGATGGGAGAGATGTTGTGGAGTGGCAGTCTCCTCAGTAGAATTTATGTGCCGAAATCGGTTTTTGCAGTTTCGGCGGTTGGTACAGGATTGTTCAACCTTTTGATTGCACTGGTTCCATTGCTGGTTATTGCTTTGGCAACAGGAGTGGCTGTTCGTCCAGCGTTGTTGGTCTGGCCGCTGGCGATTGGATTATTAGGTTGTTTTGCCTTGGGGGTTGGATTGCTTTTAGCGACAGCGGCGGTGTACTTTGCGGATATGCTGCCGGTTTATGAGGTCATCTTGACCATCTGGTTATACGCCACGCCAATTATTTATTCGTTGGATATCATCCCAACCCAGCAGGCCTGGATTATAAAGTTGAATCCCCTTTATTACCTGGTTACCTTGTTTCGGACGCCATTGATGCAGGGAGAAATTCCGGAACTGCGCGTGTGGGTGATTGCCGGGGTCAGTGCACTCGTGGCCATTATTCTCGGGGGATGGATTTTCACCTCACGTTCCCATGAGTATGCCTATCGTGTCTGATATACCCTCGTCCGAATCAGAACAGCAAACGACGCCCTCAACCGCTAATCGTTCGGATCCGATGCCTGGATCGGCTTCTGATGTGATCTATTTCGAGCGCGTTTCGGTCCGATATCGAGTCCCGCGCGAGAAGGTATCTGGGATCAAGGAGTTCGCCATTCGCTGGTTGCAACGCCGGGTTGAATATCAGGATTTCTACGCTTTACGTGAGGTGAGTTTCCAGATCAGGTCAGGCGAAATATTCGGGGTGGTTGGGCGGAATGGCGCGGGAAAGAGCACGTTATTGAAAGTAATGGCGCGTGTGCTGTATCCATTTCAGGGTCGATTGGTGATGCGTGGGCGGGTTGCGCCATTGCTGGAATTGGGCGGTGGGTTCCATCCAGAGCTGACTGGTCGAGAGAACATTTATTTAAATATGGCCTTGTTAGGTCACTCTCGCCAGCAAGCGCGGGATTTGTTCGATTCAATCATTGACTTCGCAGAAATTGGTAATTTTATTGAAGCGCCTATCCGCACATATTCGACGGGGATGGTGGCGCGCCTGGGGTTCGCGGTGGCGACTTGTCTGCGCCCAGATATTCTTCTGGTAGATGAAGTACTTTCAGTAGGGGATAGTTGGTTTCAAGAGAAGTGTCTGGAGCGGATGTATTCCTTCCAACGACAAGGTACCACGATTGTTATTGTATCCCATGCGATGGCCGCGATCGAAACTATGTGCAGTCGGGCGATGTGGTTAGATAATGGCCAGGTGTGCGCAATTGGACTGGCTGCAGAGGTAATTGAGCAGTATCACGAAATGGAACAAAGGGGGGTGCCGCGTAGTAGTACTGATCTACAGGATGGGTTGGCAACCAACAATCCAGAAGAGCCAATTGAAATATTGCCTGTACCAGAGCGAGTGCATGGAACGGGAGGTGATTTTATTCCCTTCGACCAGATTGGCGGTATTTATCCTGCACAAGAGATTCTGAATGTGATGCAGGGTACAGTGTCGGTCTGGGTAAAGCTCATGAATAATGAGCCCAGACCAGTGGCTGCCATTTTCCATACCGATGATAGCCGTTATGTATTAAGCGTGACGAGTGAACACCTTGGCTTCGAGAATCGAACTGTCCGAAAGATCGTCGCCCGCGCGGGGGGCAACCGCAGAGCATTTGATACCTTCTATGGCA
The DNA here is from genome assembly GCA_964354345.1 of uncultured Anaerolineaceae bacterium. Lineage (GTDB taxonomy): Bacteria > Chloroflexota > Anaerolineae > Anaerolineales > UBA4823 > CAYGZL01. Next base: position 153,036 of record CAYGZL010000170.1, read on the forward strand.
CCAGTGAGTTCCCAGAAGCAACCGCGTGGGTGATAAGACCTGAAGAAACCGGGAAGGAACACGGGTCAGTAGTTCCGTGCGAAACGTCAATATTACCGGGGAGGGTTGATTTACACGCCGACGCCTGGCATCTCTTGGTGATGACTTGGTTGGGATATCCAACTGGAGTCGTGCGTCTTTATGTCAACGGTCAGCTTATCAACGAGAAAACTTATGATCCACGTCATGATCGGGGTGATCATTTACCGGCGCAGCTGGCAATTGGTATCCGTCCGGCAAATTGGCGGGGTGAGTTGATTCGCAAAGAGGATGGTTCGCTACTTGATTTGCGACCTTATTCCACCATGTCCCTGGTTGAAGGTGGTCTGGCAATCCGCGATCTACGCTTGTACGGGCGAGCGCTTGATCAGGACGAATTGACTGCCTTGCTGGATAATTAACGTCAAACTATGAACTCTTAACGTTGAAAGTTGGAAGGGTGAAGGTTAATAGTTGAAGATCCGCGTCCTCATCTGCCGTTCGAATCCTATAGCCCCAGATCCGCGTGTGGAAAAGATCGCCAGGGCTTTGGCTTCAGCAGGAGAAAATTTTCGCTCTGCTCAGCAGGATGGGGAGAGATATCCAGACGGGTATGCGGTGAGTATCTTGGGCTGGGACCGCACAGGCGAACTCTCTACGGCCGATTTGTTGCCCACCTCAGGTGAACCCATCCCCCTCTTTAGATTACCTGTTCGTGGGGCTTTTGGACATGGTCTGCAAAACTTGCCAAGCTTGTTGCGTTGGCAGGCAGGGTTATTGCGTTGGTTAGTCCAACATCGCCAGGAATATGATCTGATTCATGCCTGCGATTTTGATACGATCTTGCCTGCGTTGTACTGTAAGCGGTGGTGGGGGAAAAGCGTGATTTATGATATTTTTGATTTTTATGCTGATCACCTGCGAGCCACTCCAAATATTCTTAAACAGTTGATCCGCTGGGTGGATTTAAGGGCCATTTCTTGGGCGGATGCATTGATCCTGGCGGATGAAACGCGCTATGAGCAAATTGCGGGCGCCAGGCCAAAACGTAGTGCAGTGATCTATAACAGTCCCGAGGAGATTCGTCCGAATAATTCGACGGCTTCGGTGGCGAAGCAGGATGAAACAGGGGTGTTGCCAGACAGGCAGAAGTCCGATTCCCAGGGTCTGCGCCTGGTCTATGTCGGATTATTGCAGGTGGAGCGTGGTCTGATAGAAATGATCTCAATATTGCAGCGGCATCCAGAATGGATATTAGACCTGGCAGGCTTTGGTGGTGATGAGCAGCGGTTGCACCAGTTGGTTTGCGCCATGCCAAATGTGGTTTGGCATGGTCGAGTCAGCTACCAGAGAGCGTTGCAGCTCAGCCAGGCTGCGGATGTGCTTTTTGCTACCTATGATCCGGCAATTCCCAACCATCGTTATTCCAGCCCGAACAAGGTTTTCGAAGCCATGCTGCTTGGTAAACCGATTATTGTGGCGCGCAACACGAATATGGATCGGATGATCGAGCAGCTGGAGTGCGGATTGGTGATAGACTATGGTGATCTATCGGCGCTTGAAGGTGCCCTGGTAAAGCTCCAGACTGATCCGGATTTCAGGCTACGCCTGGGAGCGAATGCACGCCACGCTTATGAGACTACCTATAGTTGGTCCAAGATGGAAGAGCGCCTGTTGGCGATCTATGCCCAGGTGGTGGCAGGCAATAGCCAGCGAATCGATTCGTCGCTCAGCAAGAAGCAATGACCAAGATACTCCTATCGGCTAATACCGATTGGTATTTGTATAATTTTCGCTTCTCGTTGGCGCGTCACTTACGCCGGGAAGGATTTGAGGTTGTTCTGGTTTCTCCTCCCGGTCGCTTCGCCCCAGCCTTCGCAGAACAGAACTTTCGCTGGAGGTCGTGGGGATTGGGTCGGAAAACCCTGGCGCCCTGGGTAGAAATTCACTCGCTCCTTTCGCTGGTTCAGATTTACCGCCAGGAGCAGCCGGATTTATTGCACCATCATACGATCAAACCCGTCTTGTACGGTTCTCTCATCGCTCAAAGGCTGGGCTATCAGAATGTGGTTAACTCCATCACTGGGCGTGGATATGTCTTCATCGGTAAAGGTTGGAAAGCCCGTTTGCTTAAACGACTCGTACAACCGTTTTATCGCCTGGCTTTCAGGCCCATAAATTTCGCAGCCATCTTTGAGAATGAGGTTGACCGGCAATATTTTATTAATCAAAATTTTATCTCGGAGGGACGAACCTGGTTAATCCCAGGGGTGGGGGTAGATCCGGAACAGTTCGTCCCCGCGCCAGAACCTCCTGGACCGCCGGTTATCCTGTTTTCAGGTCGCATGCTGTGGGATAAAGGCGTTGGAGTTCTGGTAGATGCGGTCAAACTCTTGCCGGCTGGGTTATCATATCGGATTGTGCTGGTGGGCGAACCTGACTCGGGAAATCCCTCATCGATAAATCAGCAGCAATTGCATAAGTGGCATGAAGACGGATTGGTTGAATGGTGGGGTTGGCGGTCGGACATGAACGACGTATATGCCCAGAGTGCTATCGTAGTTCTGCCGACCATGTATGGAGAGGGGGTACCGACTGTATTGTTGGAGGCGGCGGCTTGTGGTCGCCCAATCATCGCCACCGATATACCGGGTTGCCGGGAGATCACAATCCATGAACAGAATGGTTTGTTGGTGCCTGCGGATGATCCAGTGCGTCTTGCCCAGGCGCTTGAAACCCTGATTGCCGATCCAGACCTCCGTGGTAGAATGGGAAAGGTAGGTCGCCAGCTTGTGCTCCAAAAATTTACCGCTTCTCAGGTGAATGAACAAACACTCGCGGTCTACCAGCGGGTTCTTACCGCCTCACCGGGGCTAAAAAACCCAACTTCTAATCCACCAGGAATTTCTCAGCCTTGAGTACCTTTGTCACTTTCAAGACAATCATTATCTCGACTATCTTGGCTTTTGGGATTAGTCTGCCAGTTTGGTGGTTAGCGCGTCGGTTTGGGCTGGTCGATATACCGAATAGCGCTCCCCATAAAAAACATGAGGACACAGTCCCTATGGCAGGGGGACCCATTCTCCTCGTGGCAGTTGTCTTGAGTAGCTTGTTTCTAGGGCTATTGAAATCGCCTCCGATTGGAGCAATTTTAATTCCGGCTGGAGTTGTCTTCGCTTTTGGCCTGATCGATGACTTAAAAGACTTGAAACCTCGCTGGAAGCTGTTGGGACAGGTGATTGGGGCTGGGCTGTTAATCCTCTTAGGGGTACAGGTGCGCCTGTTTACCCAGGATTGGTTGAACTATTTGATTACGATGATCTGGATGATCGGGGTTACCAATGCGTTTAATTTCGTTGATAGCATGGATGGGCTGGCGGTGGGCTTGGCTGGGATCGCCTCGGCCTTTTTTATGTTTGTGACGATTGAAAGCCAACAAGAGCTATTGTCTAATTTCAGTATGATCATGATTGGAGCTTGCCTTGGTACCTTTTATTTTAACTCCCGGCCGGCCTTTATTTTCCTGGGTGATTCAGGATCGCAATTGGTCGGTTTCACTCTGGCAGCATTGGGAATTGCCTATAATCCGATGGGTTATTTACCTCTGGCATCCTGGTATATTCCAATCTTGTTGTTGGGCATTCCAATCTTTGACACAACTCTGGTGGTAATTTCTCGTTTGCGGCGGGGGAAGCCGGTTTACCAGGGCGCTCTGGACCATACCTACCATCGTCTGGTTGCTCGAGGAGTAAGCCCGATTCGGGCGGTATTGACTATGCATATGGCCGGTTTGATAATAGGTTGCCTGGCATTCATTGCGCTGCCTCAGCCCCCCTGGTTAGCGAATACCATTTTTGGCCTGGTTTTAGTGGTTGGTGCTGCGCTTATTTTCTACCTGGATTATCGTTATGGCGCGTGAGTACAATTTGCGCGAGGAAGTTTTAGCGGTTACCCAGCGCTGGCCGATCCCCTTTCTGGTTTTTATTCTGGGTTGTTTGCTGGGCTGGGGAGTTTCCTACCTCTTCCCTGCACCCTATCGAGCGCAAGAACTGTTTTCGGTTGCCTACAATGGCGACACGATCTATCGTAATCCAGATGATTATAAGAACTGGTACATGGAGCAGCTCAGTACCTTGGCCACCGCCTCGGATGTGGTGCAAGATAGTTTGAACCGGTTAAAACAGAGCGATTCATATTGGGAAGGGGTCAAAGTAAAACAATTTACGGGCATGCTGGGGGTTTCCTGGCGCACTGTAGGAGTCTGGCGTTTTATGGTGGATGCAGATCGTGCAAAACATGCTGAGCAGGCTATTCAGGTGTGGGGTGATGTTTTTATTGAAAAGTACCATCAGGCATTTAAAGCGGCTGAAGAATTCGTTACATTAGATAAGCAGCTTGTGGTGGTTAATACAAGTCTGACTCTACTACAGATGCGCAGCGAGGATGCGTCAACGATTCAGGAGGGATTGAAGAGCTGGCGCGCGGCCAATATCCCTTCTACTGGTGAGGTTGTGCTGGGTGATGAGGCGCGCTGGCAGCTATGGTCTATGGTAGCTCAGGTGGCAGGTTTTGATCCGGCCTGGAAGCAGCTTCTTGATCAATTTCCAAATAGCGAGGCGTTGCCTTCTCAATATGCCATCTGGCTGGACCAGGTCAGTATATCTCTCAGGAATGAGCAGGCTACATTACCAGCCCAATTAACGAAATTAAATGCAGAACGGCAGGTTATAGAGCAGAAGTATCTGGCGGCAGCGAAAGAAAGCCGGGGTATGTCAGCTACTTTGCTCGTGGAGCGCGCCTCCCCGGGTGGTTCTGATAGTGCCCCAAAAGCGGTCGCTCTCCGACCTGCCAGCCAGATGGCCTTGGTCGGTGGTATTGTAGCGTTAATTGCCTGGTCAGCGGTCTGGCTGGCACGGAAGAGGCGTGCCTGATCAGATGAAATCCATCCCCTGGCAAACATTCCTAAGTGTGATTGAGAAAGCCGCCTGGGCTCTTTTCCTGGTTTGCCTGCCAGTTACCAGTTTCCCATATTTCCCACCTGCCATCGGTGGTGGCGCGTTGGTGCGTCCATTATCATTATATCCGCTCATCGTGTTGATCTTGTTGGTTATTATCCCTGCACTGCTGCGCGGCGACCGTCGGATAAATTCGACTCTGGTCGCTTTTTTACCTTTTGTCCTGGTGGCGGTTGCCAGTTCGGCCCTGGCCTTATTACGTGGGATTGAAGCTTTGCAGGATATTTCTGTAATTGCCCGATTGCTCAGGGCTTTGGTTACCCTAGCCCTCGGCGGCGCCATGTATCTGACAGTAGCTTTGGTTCCGCGCACATTGGAAGACTTGAGAGCTTCTTTACGCTGGCTGTATGCCGGGTTTGCTGTGGCGCTCTTGTGGGGCTCTCTCCAATCTGTTTATATAATCCATTACTCACCGCGCTATTTCGAATTCATCAGCCAAATACAACGGTATGTCTCCATCCGGCGTCTCTTTACTAACCGGATTTCGGGGATGACTTATGAGCCGAACTGGTTTGCCGAGCAAATCAGTTTCTTATTGTTGCCCTGGCTATTGGCGGCTGTGCTGACAGGAACGAGTGTATTTCGCTGGCGCTGGAAATGGGTAACAATTGAGTGGTTGTTAATGGTTTGGGCGATCTTAGTCCTGATCTTCACATTCTCGCGCGCCGGGTTAGCAATTCTATTAATCCTGGCCTTTGTCGGTTTGTTATTCTTCCGTCCAGAACGCCCCAGAGTTATACCTGCTCTTAAACCGAAACGACCAATCTGGATTCGGCGGTTGGTTGAGGCTGGAGCAGGTGTGTTAGTATTGGTGGTGGTGCTCTATTTTGTTGGTTCGAACAATGCGTTCTTTTCCCGTATCTGGGATTACTGGCAGGGTGAAAAGAAGACAACCAGCCTGACTGGTTATCTTGAATATCTGGCTTTTGGCGCGCGCATTGTCTATGGTGAAACAGCCTATCAGATTTATGAGGCCAACCCGGTGATTGGCGTTGGCTTGGGAAACTATGCGTTTTATTTTGAGTCAATGTTGCCAGACCGACCTCTGGCCGACATGCCAGAAGTGTTGCGATTGTTAACCCCCGAACCAGGCCATGATCGTTTGATCACCCCCAAGAACCTGTATTTACGTATCCTGGCCGAGACGGGTCTGGTCGGGATGGCCGCTTTCCTGGCGTTTATTATCGCGGTAACGGGTTGCGCGATATACCTGTGGAAGACTACTCACAAGAAACTCGTAACCCCGGTATTTTTTGGAGGCTCGGATTCGCAATATTGGGGTGTTGCTGGTATGTTGGGGATTGTGGCCTTTATTGTTTCGGCAATCTCCTTCGACTCATTTGCTATACCGAATATGTGGATTGTTTTCGGTTTGATCACTGCCGCGGCCTGGATTATCCGGCGTTCTGCTGGTGGATCCTACGAATGGCGCGGAGTACGGAGCTCGCTTAACTGATGCTCCAGATCAGCCCGGCGGGTGGCGGCAGCCTCTCTGACTTCGGTTTGGACCAACTGGATACGTTCGCGCATCTGGTTGCGTAGGGATTCGCCCGATGCCGGGGTCAGTAGCAGCGCCAGAGTAGCGCCGACCAGCGCTCCCATCACCGCCCCTCCCAGAAAGCTCAATAAGCCTCTCATTTCAATCTCCTGATCTTCGTTTGATTTCCAGGGGCGGCCCGTAAAGGTGCCGCCCCTGGTTTTTTTAGTCTACCTTATGGGATGTTAATTACAATGGGCAAGCTGAGGAAATAGCTGCCAGTTGAATTAAGCCCCATTAGAGCAGTAACGGTGAAGGCGAAGGTGTAAGGTGACTGCATTAGCACGCTATCCCCGCCAAGATCGCTGCGCAGGTTGAAGACGGTCACCTGATAGGAGCCCTGGCTCAATTGCGTTGAGGGCGTCCAAACCAGAGTGGTGTTGTCAGGAGCGGTGACTGTGCCAACCACTGTCGTTCCGCCAGTCTGAACCATAATAGAGTTGCTGAAGTCGCTATTTGCCAAGGGTTGGATGGCGCGGGCGAAGTGGACTGTCACCTGTGCGAGGGCAGGGCCAGTGGAGCCATTCGCCGGGTTTGTTGATGTCACCAGTGGATCGCGCCAGTACTGGACGGCCTTGTGGTCATCGCTGCCGTTGCCCCAGTCAGTGGCGGTGTCATCAACCAGCTGGGTGCCGCTGGCTCCATAGCTGATTGAGACGCGCCGGTTAGCCACACTGACGATTGTTCCCCACCACTCAACCCGTTCCCAGGATCCGCGGGTGTACTTGTACTCCAGGTTAAGGCCATCGGGGAACTGTAAGGTGATCTCCCACAGGTTGGGTCCAACCTGAGTCATCGGCTCTTTGCTTGGATTCCATTCGAGCGGGGAGGTGCCGCCTGCGATGTAGACCGTATCCATGGGGGGTGTCTCAGATGGGACCAGCACCCGAAAAGTAACATTGACCACTTTTGGTTCGGCCGACTGGACAACCTCGTTAGACGGGTCCGAGAGATTGAGTCCAGTATCGACTGCTTTGACTATGTAGTAGTAGGGGGTAAATGGATCGACATTCGAGTCAGTGTAGGTCGTTGCTGTAGCCGCTAGTTTTACCAGAGCTTCACTGTATGAACCGCTGGTAGTGCTGCGATAGAGCCAGTATTCGGCCGCATCACTCACTCCGTCCCAGGCCAGGGTGATGTACTCGGCTGACCAATCGGTAGCCCGCAGGTTTGGCGGCGCCGCAGGGGGTGTCGTGTCAGGATTCGGCGTGACAGTCAGGGTTCCTGGAGTCTGATCCGACCAATACCCATATGTCCAGTGAATACCGCCGTCGGTAGAAAAGCGCACCAGGTAATCGAAGGCACCGGTTTGCTCGGGTCGCAGATTGGCCATGTATTCATAGTTATTGCCGCAGTTACAGCCGGAGTTTTGATCCATGACCTTCCAGGTTGTCCAGGTAGAGGGATCGCTGCCCTGTGCGCCGAAGCCGACCTGAGCCCAGATGCTGGCGGGGTCCCCCTTGACATCGGTGATGCCCGGTACCCAAACCTGGCCATAGATGTTTTCCGTCGGATTGACGCTGAGTACATGGTTGATACTGTGGGGCCACTGTAAACCCGCCCAGCCGATTGGATAATATGGCGTGGCGGCAGCTTCGGGTGAGAATTTCCCATAGTTGCCTGCGCCGTCGATCGCCTGAACGACATAGTAATAGCGGTTCCCGTTGACCACATCCATATCTGAGAAGGCAGTGTCGGCGGTCATACCGATTCGTAAATAGCCACCGCCAGATAGCGGGCTGCGGAAGATTATATATTGGGCTGCATCGCTGACCGCTGCCCAGGTTAAGACGACCTGACCGTTGCCAGGATCGGCCTGAAGGCTGGCGGGTGCCTCCGGGGCGACCAGATCTTGACCAGGAACTGGCGTCAGGATGACTGCTTGATAAGCTGGCAAATCGAAGTACAAGGTATTGCCGATTCCAGAGACGGCTAAACCGCTGTCAAGTGCATCCACCAGGCTTAGATTCTGGGGGAGAACGCCAGTCGTTTCAATCTTGATGCCCTTAACCGTGTCCGTAGGGTTTATGGCTACAATGACTAGATCGTCCGGAGTGCGCATCAGGTAAGCCAGTGTGCGATCGGCGTCATTCGTGACCAGGAAACTGAGGGTGCCGGTGCGGAAAATCGGGTTGGTGTTGCGAAGTTGAATCAGTTTACGATAGAAGAGCAGCAGGTTGATATCGCCAGCCGCGCCCTCCGATTGGGCTGTGAGCTGTTCGGAGCCGAGAGCCACCTTTGAACCCAGGTCGAGCCAGGGGAAAGTCCGGCGATCGTCGGGGTCGTCGTCGCCCGTCACACCCACTTCATCGCCGTAGTAGATGGTCGGCGCGCCGGGAGTGGTCATCTGGATCACTGCCGCCAGCTGGAGAAGTTGTTTTCCCATCGCCAGGTTATCCGCATTGAACTCTTTATCTTCGCGGTTATTCTGACCCGGCGTCAACGACCACAGGATACGCTTGGTGTCGTGGCTATCCATCAAATTCAGTAAGGTGTAGTAAGTCGCGTCCGGATAATCCTCGCGCACCGAAAGCAGCTTTTTAGCAAACAGGGAGGGAGGTTGGTTGGATTGACCATCATCTGGGAAGCCCTTGTTGTCAACCGTGCCGAGATATCCCAGGATGGCGTTGCGAAAACGGTAGTTCATGGTCGAGTCAGCGGTGTCACCCTGAACGAAGGGCAGCACATCGCCCTTCTTCCAAAGCTCTCCGATAACCACCGCGTCAGGCTTGGTCTCCAGGACAGCCTGGCGGAACTCTTGCCAGAAACCAGGTGGGAAGGAGGCATCGGGCATCACATCCAGACGCCAGCCATCTGCGCCTAATTTAAGCCAGTAGCGGGCGATCGAGTCCGGCTTGGCATAGATCAGGTCTTTGACGGCCTGGGTGTTCTTGTTCAGCACCGGCAGGCTATCGAATCCATACCAGGAATCATAAGTAGTGGAGGTAGGACCATCTTTCCCGGCGCAGACGCCTTTACCAGCGCCAACCTCATGGAAGAAGAACCAATCTCGATATGGTGAGTCGACACTCTCACAGGCGCCTACTACATTATAGTGGTGGTAACGATCAAAGTAGGGGCTGTCTGATGAGACATGATTGAACACACCATCCAGGATGATCTTCATCCCGCGCCGGTGAGCCCCTTCCGCCAGGGCGACGAAATCCTTATTCTCACCGAAGAAGTGATCTACCAGACTGTAGTCTTGGGTGTCATACAGGTGGTTAGAACCCGCTTCGAAGATCGGATTCAGATAAATCACTTTGATGCCCAGGGCATACAGATAAGGCAGACGTTGGCGGATGCCAATCAAATCACCGCCATAATAATCACGACCACGCGGGCCTTCATTGCAGGGTTGAGCTGGATTCACGTATCCACGGCAATAGCCCTCTGGCAGATCGTTCCAATTCTTAAGCGCGATCTGGTCATCGGGGCTTGGTGGATAGCCATAGCGCGGCTCGGTGATCTGAGGATCGTTCGCACTGCGGCCATTGCGGAAGCGGTCGGGGAAGATCTGGTAAGCGACGGCATTTTGCAACCAGGTTTCGGGTTGGAAAGCTGCATCGAAGACGGAGATTGCATAACTGTTGTCGACCATATCTGCGGTGGCAACGCCCCAACCTCCATCTTTGAAGTAGTCATCTGCGTAATAAGCCCTGGCTGTTCCATCAATTGCGATGAAACGATAATATAGCGTACCGAGTTGGGTGGGAGTGATCTTAAGCTGCCAGAAGTCACAGCTTTCGTTCGCCTGCTCCGTATCGTAGCACCAGACATTGCTGGCTGCTATTTGCATATCTTTGAAGAATTCACTGTTCTTGGCTGTATCCCAGAAGCGGACGCGTACTCGAGTCAGGTCATTGTGGTAGGCGCGGAAGCGTAAGATCACTTCGCTGCCGGGTGTGACCGCGCCAAAGGGGAGGCGATACAAAGCATCCTGTGAATCATGCCCCAGCCCCTTTGTCTCAACGATGTTATCCTGACCATGACCGCTCATAGGCGGTGTAAGAACTGCCAGGCGACCCTGGTGGGTATCGAGCAGGAACTGGGCTACATCGCCGGCCTTATAGACATTGAAGAAGATAGTCTGGGAATCCTTGTTGCGTCCAAACAGATCAAACTGATTATCCCAACTGCCGGTGCTGACTACTTTTCCCTGATACAGACCAGGGTTGGAGATGGTGTAATTTACCACCTGTAAACCGTATCCCAGGTTAATTAATTGTGTCGTTGGATCAGCGTTGTTCCAACCTTGAAAGTCGCCTACGGCAGTGAAGCTATCAGGCAACGCGTCGTTCCAGACATTGACGATATTGATAGAAGGATACAGCGGCCAACTCTGATCCAGCTTGTGGTCATTGGTATCCAGGGTCAATTTAACCGTCTGATTGGGGCTGTTGGTGAAGAACCAGGCGTTATTCGGAGGGAAGGTGGTGCCCCAGTCGCCACATTTTACGGCTTTAAACTCATAGCGGCCAGTGTTTGGGATGGTGTAATCCAGTGAATAGATATTGTCACCGCCAAGCAGGTCGCCATGTGTGCCATCATCATACAGAGGTGTGCTGGAATTATCCCAACCCTGGAAGCTGCCCGCTACGCACCAGTTGCTTGGATTGGCGCCGTTAGGAGTGATCGTCAGGCGACCCGTGTTGGTGTCGAGAATGAAGATCACGACCTGGCTATCCAGGGTGGTGGTGAAGTTTACATTAGCGGCATCCATGGATCGCCCATCAGCGCCAAACGCGCGCCAGGCGCCGGTGCTGGCAATTTTGCCGATATAGCTGCCTGCGGTTGCGATGGTGTAGGCCAGGCGGTAAACCCCATTTCCGGCCGGAGTTAACAAAGTGGCGGGATCAGAATTATTCCAACCCTGGAAGCTGCCAACTGCGGTGAAGCTGGTCGGCAGGGTATCGCCCCAGACATTGACGATATCCCAGCCAGGGAGAAGAATAGCGCCTGCATCGCCACTGTGATCGCGCGTGTCGATGGTGAACTTGACTGCCTGGTTGGCAGTGGTTGTGGTGAACCAGGAGTTGGCAGCCGGGCGGGTCACTCCCCAGTTCCCACACTCTACCGCTTTCCATTCGTAATCGCCTGTATTAGGTATGGTCACATCCAATGAAAACACACCGTCTTTAGCCACCAGGTCACCGTTGGTGCCATCGTCGTATAGCGGTGTGCTGGCATTGTTCCAACCCTGAAAACTACCCGCCACGCACCAGTTCAATACAGCCAGAGGGCTTTGAACTCCGGCAGATTGCGTCATGACCGGCGCGTTGGCACCTGCCGGGGTTGCCAGGGCGGTTTGGATCGGGCCGAGTAAGCCTAAAACCAATAAGCAACTCAAACAGAGTTGCCAGTAACGATTTGTTAATTGGTGCATATTTATATCCTCCTTACAATATGAAATGAGTTGGTAAATTATTGAATTTTGTCTGACTCAATCTTATCATATCTTCATCTATTCGCGACCCACCCATCTTCCTCAAGAACCCTCGTCATCCTGCTCAGTCACCAATTCGATGGCGTGGTTCCTGAACAGTAAACTTCAGCATCAGTAGCCCGGTCAAGCTAACCAGGGCCGCCAGAATGAATAACCACGGATAGCTGGCGTTAGTGACCAGGAAACCACCGATAAACGGTGCAATCCCCGCAGTTAACCCAACCCATGTATTGCTCAGACCAATATATGTCGGACGTGATTCAGTAGTGCAAAATTCCAGGCTGATCATAATCCCCGAGATCATAAAACTGGCAGAACTGACGCCGCGTAATCCGAAGATAACGAAAAACCAATCGGGAGACGGCGCAAGCAGCGCCAGCCCGTAGGAGATGACTGCCGCCAAAGCGCCCACCTCCAGGACAATTTTATGACCCAGCCGGTCAGCTAATGGGCCAAAGGTCAGATTGGCCAACGCCTGTCCGATCAGCATTGCCATAGTGAAGCGACTGGCCTGGCTGTCTGGGATGTGCCAGTTTTGGCTGGCATAGACTACCAGGAAACCAGCCGCCATCCCACCCAGGGTGAGAATCCCCTGGCTGATCAGGTAGCGTGTAAAGTTGGGATTGCTCTTCAGGATGGTAGGAAGTGAGTGAAAATATTGGTTTTGTGAAAGAACCGGTTTTGTACTGGGGACAGGAATTTCACGCGTTTGGGCGATAAAGACCCAGGACAGGAAGATCAGACCTGCCGCGATAGCGAATGAAATAGCATAGCCGATCGGGAAGGTATATTCGCCCAATACCCAGGCAGTCAGACTGGCGCCCAGAACGCCTGATGCGGTTCCGAAAAAATTAGTCATCCCAAAGAACCGTCCCCGACTTTTAACCGGGATCACCTTGCCAATCATATCGGACCATCCAACTGCCACCAGCCCAGCGCCAGCGGAGTGCCAGACCAGTAGTATGAAAAAGACTGCCAGCATCGCGGGAGCGAAGTTTTGATTGAGCGTTACTCGACCAGCCAGCAGGAATGTGGCAGGCGCCAGCAACAAGAGAGGCAAGCGCTCAGAGAAGAAGCCAAGATTGACTGGAAACCATTTTTTTAAAGGCTGCCGTTCAACCCAGTTGGCCGTGAAAAGTTGCGGAAAGAGATAACCGATCGAACCAACCACAGATACCAACGCGATTAAGTAGCTGTTGTTGGTTAGATGGCTGACAAATAGTGGCAGGATGATCGCCGGGTTCATGAAGCTGTAGCCGAACCAGAAGCAGGCGCCATCCAGCATATTGACAATTATGTTATGCCGAAGGTTCTTCTCGACTTCTTGTTTAACGCTTATAAACGACATGGTGAGTGGTTCTGAGATGTGGACCGGTCTAAAGCTCTGAATGGCTCTTGATGAAGTCAATCACCTCCTCGATCCAGCCAAAAGCCAGCGCGACGACGGTATCGGCGGCGCCGTAATAGATCGCCACGCGCTGGGTAGGTGCATCCACTAACGCTGCGCAGGGGAAGACTACATTCGGTGTGTCACCCACGCGCTCGTACAGCTCGCGAGGCGCCATCAGATAAGGTGCGGTGCGGTAGATCACTTTCCAGGGCTGGTCCAGATCAAGCAGAGCGGCGCCAAAACTATACTCGAAGCCATTGCAGGAGGTGAGCACACCGTGGTAGAAAAGCAACCAGCCTTCACGAGTTTCAATTGGGATCGGTCCTGGTCCAACCTTTGTGCTTTGCCAACCGCCTTTGGTGGTCATCACAAAACGGTGGCGGCCCCAAAAGGTCATGTCGGGGCTTTCACTATAGAAGATATCGCCGAAGGGAGTGTGACCACGGTCGCTCGGACGGCTGAGCATCGCAAACTTGTTATGGATACGGCGGGGGAATAGCACACCATTGCGGTTATAAGGTAAGAAGGCGTTTTCAAGCTGGTAAAAGTTCTCAAAATCGTGGGTAAAGGCTATACCAATCGTCGGGCCGTGGTAGCCATTGCACCAGGTCACATAAAAGCGATCGTCTATCCAGCAAACGCGTGGATCATAAAAATATTCCCGGCGGGTGACTTCCGGATCGTCGCCGATGAACTGGATGGGCTTTGGGGAAATCTGCCAGGCAATTCCGTCAGGGCTGCGCCCACTGTGAATCAGCATCTGACGACTGGTATTATCGATCCGAAAGATGCCGGCGAATTCGCCGCGGAACGGCACGACTGCACTGTTGAAGATGCTGTTAGAATCGGGTAACAGGTTAGCGGGGATGATTGGATTTACACTGAAGCGCCATAGAACTTCGCTCGAACCGGCTGGGCGCTCTTCCCAGGGTATCTTGCTAACGGATTGATGAATAGCCTGATTTGTTTGATCCGCCATATTTTGATCTCCTTGCGATCCATTGAGCAGTGTTTTATTTGCAGAGGATCCACTGATTAAAGATAGATAAATTTTGAATTATTATATCAAGAAGATGAAAAAGCTTCCCGCAGCCCATGTAACAACTTCGGCTGCAGGTCTTGCGCTTCTTACCCGCTTCGGGCATAATAATGATTGTCTGGATCCTGTGGGACCGGAACGCGGCGGGATACCGTGGAACAATAGTTCCAAAACTTTGTCAGTCTGATTTTGATCGGACTCTACCTCTGGAGGGAGGGTACCATGTGCGATAAAGAACATCCAGTTACACAATCCCCTGTTATGAACGGGCGTAAGAAAATCACGACGCTATCCTTGCGTCGTAAAAAGCAGGTTGGTGAGCCAATCACCATGCTGACTGCGTATGATTATCCAACCGCGCTGGCGATCGACCGGGCTGGTGTGGATGTCATCCTGGTTGGAGACTCACTCGGGATGGTTGTCCTGGGTTACCCAAACACGTTGCCCGTTACAATGGACGATATGCTCCATCACTGCCGGGCGGTGGCGCGCGGGGCACAGTTTGCGCTTTTGATCGGCGATATGCCGTTTATGTCTTACCAGGTTTCTGTTCAGGAGGCCGTGCGTAATGCCGGGCGGTTCATACAGGAAACTGGGATGGATGCGGTCAAGCTGGAAGGTGGGCGCGAGCGGGCAGAGGCTGTGCGCGCCATCGTCTCGGTCGGGATCCCGGTGATGGGTCACCTGGGCTTGACCCCCCAAAGCGTCAACCAGTTCGGTGGTTTTCGACCCCAGGGGCGTTCCGCCATCGCCGCGCAACGCCTGCAGGAGGATGCTCTGCTATTGCAGGAGGCAGGTTGTTTTAGCCTGGTGCTGGAGTCGATCCCGGCCCGTCTGGCTGCGTGGGTTTCTCAGCGCCTGGAGATTCCGACCATCGGGATTGGCGCCGGAATCGGCTGTGATGGCCAGGTGTTAGTGACTCATGACATGCTGGGTTTGTTCGACCGGTTTACACCAAAGTTTGTCAAGAAATACGCCGATTTGCATGGTGAGATGGCTCGCGCTTTTACTGCCTACAAAACCGATGTGCTCGAGCGATCTTTTCCAGCCCCAGAGCACACGGTGGAGATGGACGATGCGGAGTGGGAGGCATTCACACAGAAATGACAGCCTCTTCACTTTTGATTGTCGGGACCGGAGCGCTGGCCTGTTTTTTCGCTGCCCGGCTTTCGGCCGCGGGTGCCGCGGTAACGATGTTGGGTACCTGGCCAGCAGGGCTGCAGGCATTGCGGTCATCGGGGGTGCGGCTGATTGAAACAGATGGCCAGGAAAAGGCTTATCCAGTGATTGTTCGGCAGCAGGCGGGTCGAATTTCTGGTGTGTCGCAGGCATTGGTTTTAGTCAAGTCCTGGCAGACTGGTCGCGCCGCTCGTCAACTGGCGACCTGCCTGAGCCCTGCTGGTGTCGCATTGACTTTACAAAACGGACTCGGCAACCGGGAAATTCTGGCGGCTGAGCTAGGAGAGCAACGCGTGGCAGTCGGCTCAACTACCAGCGGAGCTTACCTGCTCGGTCCAGGACGCGTGCGCGCCGGTGGCGAAGGAGTGATCACGCTTGGTCCGCATCCTCGCCTGGGGAGGTTACGCGGACTGTTGCGTGCGGCGGGATTTGTAGTCGAAAATACGGCAGATCTGCAAGCACTACTGTGGGGAAAAGTGTTGGTTAATGCGGCCATTAATCCGTTAACCGCCCTGCTAGAAGTCCCGAACGGATCCTTGTTGGAGATCTCGGCAGCTCGCTCGTTGTTAGTGGACGCCGCGTTTGAAACGGCAGCAGTAGCAAGAGCCCAAGGGATCGTTCTACCTTATCCTGATCCAGTTGCCATGGCAGAAACGGTCGCCCGACGTACAGCCGCTAACCACTCCTCGATGTTGCAGGATATCCTGCGCGGCAGCCCGACCGAAATTGACGCTATCTGTGGCGCAATTGTCAGGATGGGAGAAGCCCTGGGAATACCCACACCGGTCAATCGAGTTCTCTGGCATCTGGTTCACGCCAAAGAAGAAAAGAACAGGGAGCATAAATGAATACTGTTGAAACCCTTGCCGAATTGCGTTCTGCCCGTTTTAGGCTTCCTGAGCCGGTAGGTTTTGTTCCCACGATGGGCTATCTTCATGAAGGTCATTTGTCCCTGGCACGTGCGGCCAAAGCCGAATGCGCCAGTGTCGTCGTCAGTGTTTTTGTCAACCCCACTCAGTTTGGCCCAAAGGAAGATCTGGCAGCTTATCCGCACGACCTGCCGCGTGATCTGGCGTTGCTGGAGAGCGTAGGCGTGGACCTGGTTTGGATCCCGACTGTGGAGGGGATGTATCCCCCCGGTTTCCAGACCTGGATTACAGTAGAAGAAGTGACCAGGCCGCTGGAGGGAAGCATGCGCCCCGGTCACTTTCGTGGTGTGACTACGGTGATCGCCAAGTTGTTTAACTGCGTTCAGCCGGATAAGGCCTACTTTGGCCAAAAGGATGCCCAGCAGGCGGTGGTGATCCGCCAGATGACCCACGACTTGAATTTCCTGCTTGAAATTGTGATTTGCCCGATCGTACGTGAACCGAATGGATTGGCTTTATCCAGCCGCAATGTTTATCTAAACCCCGCTGAGCGGCAGGCTGCGACGGTGCTTTCACGCTCCCTGGCAGCCGCGCAGAGCGTTTTTACAGCCGGCGAACGCCAGGCTGGCGTGCTGCGAAAACTCATTGCTGATATGATTAACGCCGAACCGCTGGCGCGCTTGCAGTATATCTCCTGTGCTGATCCGGGAACTTTGCAAGAGCTGGAAGGTCTCATTTCAGGACGCGCCTTGCTCTCCATGGCGGTGTACATCGGCAAGACTCGGCTGATTGATAATATTATCCTGGGAGTGTAGTCGGAGGCTGGTTATGTTACTGACCATTGATATTGGAAATACTAATCTGACGCTTGGCCTTTACCAGGACGATTTGTTGGGTCCTCGCTGGCGCCTGGCGACTGTCCATGATCGTATGCCCGATGAGTACGGCTTGCAGTTTGTGGGCTTGCTCAATCACGCGGGACGTAAACCTTCTGACTTGACCGGTATTTGCATGGCCTCGGTCGTACCACCGTTGACTGGCAAGGTCATCGAAGCCTGCCGGCGGTATCTGGATCAAGATCCCCTGGTGGTGGATGCTGGTGTAAAGACTGGTGTGCGGGTCCGCTATGAGGATCCACGGGCAGTCGGCGCAGATCGCATTGTGGATGCAGCGGCGGTGCAGCGTCTGTACGGTGGCCCGGCCTGTGTGGTAGACTTTGGCACCGCGACCACTTTCGACGCGATCTCTGCCGAAGGCGATTACCTGGGCGGTGCCATCACCCCCGGGATTGGGATTGCCTCCGAGGCCTTGTTTTTGCACGCTGCTAAATTGCCGCGCGTCGATCTTCAGCGTCCGCCGAATGTGATCGGTCGCAATACAGTCCATGCGATGCAGTCAGGGCTCTTGTTTGGGTATACCGCGCTGGTGGAGGGGATGGTGGCGCGTTTCTGCAAGGAATTGGGACCGGCGATGAAAGTCATTGCTACCGGTGGCCTGGCAGAGATCATCGCGCATGAGACGGATGTCCTTCAAATCATTGCTCCCTGGCTGACCCTGGATGGATTGCATATCATCTGGGAGATGAACCAATAACAGGTATTAGAGGAAACTATGCCTAATCCACTGGTTGAATGCGTTGCCAATTATTCGGAAGCTCGCCGCCCGGAGGTCATCCAGGCAATTCGCCAGTCCATTTTGGGTGTGCCGGAAGTCACGCTTCTGGATCAACATTCGGATCTGGATCATAACCGGACTGTTCTGACTTTCATAGGACCACCTGCCCCTGTGGAAGAGGCCGCGTTCAGATCAATTGCGAAAGCGGCTGAATTGATTGATCTGGATCAGCATCGTGGGGAACATCCCCGGATTGGCGCGACGGATGTGGTGCCCTTCGTGCCGATCCGCGACCTGACCATGACGGAATGCGTAACCCTGGCACGCCATTTAGGTCGGCGGGTAGGAGATGAACTGGGGATACCAGTTTATCTATATGAAGACGCTGCTACCCGACCGGAACGCCAAAATTTAGAGAATATCCGCCACGGGCAGTATGAAGCGCTCAAAGTCGAGATGGGGGTCAACCCCGACCGGGATCCTGATTTTGGGCCACGGCTGGTGGGCAAGGCCGGCGCAACCGTCATCGGGGCTCGCCAGCCATTGATTGCTTACAATGTCTACCTGACAACGGATGATGTGCAAATCGCCAAGAAGATCGCCAAAGCGATCCGCTTTTCATCGGGTGGCCTGCGCTATGTTAAAGGGCTGGGATTGTTGGTCGATGGGCGAGCGCAGGTTTCGATGAACCTGACGAATTTCCGTGGAACGCCGCTGGCCCAGGTCGTAGAGATGATCCGTCGGGAGGCGGTGCGGTATGGCGTCGCCATTCACCATAGCGAGCTGGTCGGGTTGATCCCGCAGGAAGCCATGGTGGAAGCGGCGCGCTGGTATTTACAAATCGACCAGTTCGATACTGAACAGATCCTGGAATATCGTCTGGCCGCAATAACAGAACTGCAACCCATTATAGATGATGTAACACAGCTACAATTGGACGCAACGCCAACGGTAAAACTTGCTTGTTCGGCTGATGACTTCTTGGGGGCGTTAGCAGCCGGAACGCCCACACCTGGCGGCGGCTCGGCTGCTGCCTACAGCGGTGCGGCGGGAGCGGCGTTGGTCGCCATGGTCGCCCGTTTGACCATCGGCAAGCAGAAATATGCTGAGGTAGAAGCGCAGATGCAAGCAGTTGTTGAGCGGGCTGAGACACTGCGCGCGGAACTCACTGCTACCATTGAACGAGATGCGGCAGCCTTTGAGTTTGTCCTGGCAGCGCTGAAATTACCCCGGCAGACACCGGAGCAAATGGAGACGCGCAACCAGGCAATCGCAGCGACGACCTTACAAGCCGCTCAAGTGCCCCTGGAAGTCGCGCGGATGGCAGTTGAAGTATTGGAACTCGCTGCGCAAGTGGTGACGGTTGGTAATGTAAACGCAATCTGTGATGGCGCGACAGGAGCCGCATTGGCTCGCGCCAGCCTGGCAGGCGCGGGCTATAACGTGCGGATCAACCTGGTCAGTCTGACCGACCAGACCGTGACCCAATCCATGCTGGCTCAATTGCATGATATGGAGAACCGGGCCGCTGACCTGGAAGAGCGAATCCAGGCAACCTGGAAAACTCGCAGCGGGATTATTTGAGGGTCAACCGGGTGATGGTTCTTTCATCTTGGATCCATAACCTGGCTAACCTTTTATGCCGGGTGCTATGTTTGGCAGCGCTCCTGCTGGCGAGTTGTACGGCCGCGAACCACCAGACAGCCACGGTCAGGATTGAAAAGGCAAGCGCAACCCAAACCCAGGCGCGAACTATCCAGGCAATAACCACCACTTCACAGAACCCGCCGGGAAAGCCTGCCGCAAATTCACTCGCCTCAGAGACGCCGGTGGTAGTTCCATCCAGCACTGTTACTCTTTCTCTACCTCCAACTTTGACCCCTCAATCCTTGACTCCGACTCCAATCCTGGCTTGTCCCGCCGCGACCTGCATCTACCCGGGCCTCTTCGTTTTTAACCGGCCAATTTTGGCGCCTGGCAACGATGTCCTAGATTCGACCTACCGTTTTGGTAGTACCCAGGATAAACACCGCGATCCACACCGCGGGGTAGAGTTTCCCAATACCTTTGGTTCACCGGTTTATGCAACTGCGGAGGGGGTTGTCATTGTCGCGGGTGATGATCGCCATCCGGATAGCAGCTCCAAGGGATTTTATGGGCCATATTCTTACTTTTATGGCAACCTGGTAATCGTGCAACATGATCTGCGTGTGCTTTTGAGTGGTGCGAATTCCAACCAACTGGCATGGTTTGATCTGGCGACGCCAGTCTACACAGTGTACGGTCACCTCTCTCAGGTTGCGGTTATGGTGGGTGATACCGTCAAAGCTGGTCAGCTTATTGGGCAGGTGGGAATGAGTGGGAACGCCACCGGGCCGCACCTCCACTTCGAAGTGCGCCTGGGCGCCAATACCTATGCCAGCTCAGTTAATCCAGAGTTATGGTTGAAGCCGCACCTGGATGAGGCAGGCCAGCCGAAAGGGGGTTTGGTCGGGCGGATTGTTAGTCTGCGCGATCAGGCGTTAACGGTCCCGCATATTGTGGTCCAACATCTTCTCGATCCCCAAGGTGCCTCGGATTGGGAGATTTATCTGGGAACATATGAGGAGAAGACGATGGTTGCACAGCTACCTTGGCGAGAAAATTTTGCGGCTGGCGATTTGCCGGCGGGTTGGTACCGGATCACCTTTGCCTACCAGGGCGTACAACAGCGGTTGGTGCAGGTGCTGCCTGGTCGACTCACCCTGGTAACCTTTCGGATAGAATATTAGGGGAAAGGATGAAATCCTGGGTGCGAGTTTCGGGGTTAGTGTTCTGCCTGGTTGGTGTGATCATTCTATCCGCCTGCAGGCAGAGGGTCCCAATTCCAGCCAATCCCACGGCCACACTGATTGTCGAAGCCGCGACGCCAACGAATTCGGCGCTGGAATTACCTTTCCGCAACGAGCTCCCCACCCGCACACCATTCAAGCCTCAACCCACTGCCGAGAAGCAAGCGATGCTTTGGGTGGACCCAGGCTTGCCAGAGAAGCTGCGCCAATCCTTAAAGCTGCCAGTGGGCTGGGTGGCTGCTGACATAGATCCAGCGACTCCAGTCGAACCATCCGCTGTGCGGTTATCGGTAGGCAACCAACGACCGCTCAGCCAATGGGTTTATGTGTTAGTGGCGCCATTTCCCACAATCACCGATGGGGTCTCTTTCGAAGAGCTCCAGGGCGCCTGGAAAGGTGACCAGGTTGGCCCATTTGCTGGCCAACCTTTGTTGATGGATAAGAGTACGCGCGCTAGCTTCGCCAGGTTGTGGGGCGAGCCGGCGTCCCAGGCAATCCTGGTCGTTGACTCTGACAGCCCACAATCTGCTGAGCAGTTACTTGAATATGCCTGGAATAACCAGCCGGCCTGGGCTATGCTGCCGTTTGAAGACCTGGAACCGCGCTGGAAAGTCTTGGAAGTGGATGGGATTTCCCCCTTACGGAAAGATTTCTTGCTCGAGCAGTATCCATTGGTGCTGCCGGTATCGCTGATGGGCGACACAGGAATGCTTGATTTATTATGGAACACAGTGGGGCCTGATTCGACCTCCCCACTGGTCGTGAAGACCAATCGCGATCCCGACCAGCTAACTGTTCTGGCGATGACCGGTACCACCGCCCTGGTGAGAGCGACAGCCTATACCATGGAAAAGAAAGGCGTCCTCTATCCAGCTGGCGATATCCGCATCTGGCTACGCCAGGCTGATTTGGTGCATGTCAGCAACGAAGCGCCGTTTGCTGAGGATTGTCCTTTTCCGAATCCAGGCCGCGAGAATATGCGTTTCTGCTCCGATCCGCGCTATATCACATTGCTGGAAGATATTGGGACGAATATCGTTGAGCTGACAGGCGATCACATTCAGGATTGGGGACAAGAGGCAATCTTTTACACGCTGGATCTTTATCGTCAGAAAGGTTGGCTGGTGTTTGGGGGCGGCGCAAACCTGGAAGAAGCGCGCCGGCCGGTTACGGTTGAAAATCATGGCAATCGGCTGGCTTTCATTGGCTGTAATTCCAAAGGCGCTGATTTTGCTCAGGCCGCAACGGACCGGGCGGGGGCGGCGCTCTGTGATCTGGATTGGATGAGCAGCCAGGTCAGCCGGTTGCGCCAGGAAGGCTATTTACCGGTGGTCACCTTCCAGCATTTTGAATATTACCTGTACGAAGCTCAATCAGTGCAGGTGCGCGATTTCCGCCGCATGGCCGAAGCGGGTGCGGTGATCGTCAGCGGTAGCCAGGCTCACCAGCCACAGGGATTTGATTTTACGGCTGGCGCGCTCATTCATTACGGTTTGGGCAACCTGTTCTTCGATCAATATATCGTAAGCAAGGCCTGTCGCCAAGTTTTTATCGACCGCCACGTATTCTATGATGGACGCTACCTGGGAGTTGACCTGCTGACGGCGATGTTCGTTGATTTTGCACGCCTGCGACCGATGACGAGTGAGGAGCGCCAAGATTTATTGCAAACTATTTTCACCGCCAGTGGCTGGTAAAATTACATTTGATTTTTCTGCGCCTTTAGGCCCGGTTGATATACCAACCGCACTTCATTGCAATGGAGGACATTACATATGGGCATCAAGCCTGATCACTGGATCCGTAAAATGGCTCAGGAACAGCGCATGATCGAACCCTTTGTGGACAACCAGGTGCGCAATGGCGTGATTTCGTATGGCGTTTCATCGTATGGATATGATATTCGGGTAGCAGACGAGTTTATGATCTTTACCAATATCTACTCGGCGGTTGTCGACCCGAAGCATTTCGATCCGAAGTCGATGGTGGATTTCAAAGGGGATGTCTGTATCATCCCGCCGAACTCCTTCGCCCTGGCGCGCACGGTAGAATATTTTCGCATTCCGCGTAGTGTTTTGACGATCTGCGTTGGCAAGTCAACTTACGCGCGCTGCGGTATTATTGTTAACGTAACCCCCTTTGAGCCGGAGTGGGAAGGCTTCGTGACTCTGGAAATTTCGAATACCACACCGCTGCCAGCCAAGATTTACGCCAACGAAGGGATTGCTCAGGTGCTCTTCTTCGAAGCGGATGAGGAATGCCAGATATCGTACGCGGATAAGAAGGGGAAATACCAGAAGCAGCAGAAGATCGAGTTGCCCAGGCTATAAGCGATCCAGCGCGGAGGTTATCAGCACCAGGGCTTTCTGGAGGTTCTCGAGCGAGTTAGCGAAACACAGGCGCAGGTAGCCTTCGCCATTCGCTCCAAAGGAAGTGCCGGGTAGTAGAGCCACACCGGCTTCGTCCAGCAAATAGTCTGCCAGCCAGGCAGCGCGCTTGCCCAAAGCGCTCACATTGGGGAAAGCATAGAAAGCACCCTGCGGCGTCCGGCAGCGTACGCCAGGGATGGCATTCAAGCCGGCAACCAGCACATCTCGACGGCGGCGGTAGGTTTCCACTACCTGTTCTACCTGATCCTGTGCATCATGGATTGCAGCCAGCCCGGCAATTTGGGTGAAGCTGGCGGTACAACCTACGGAGTGGGTCAGGAGCAACTCGACCCGCTCCGCTAAAGCTTCAGGCATGATGCCGAAGCCTAACCTCCAGCCAGTCATGGCATAGGTCTTGGAAAAGCCATCGCAAATGATCGTGCGCTCGGCCATGCCGGGCAAGGCCGCGATGCTGGGTGCGGGCGCCTCATACACCAGCCGGGCGTAGATTTCATCGGATAGCACCCATATGTCGCGCTCCTGGGCAACGGCGGCGATATGTTGCAGGGCTTTCAAAGGCATCACCCCGCCAGTGGGGTTGCTGGGTGAGTTGAGAATAATCAAGCGTGTCCGTTCATTGACCAGGCGGTCGAACGCTTCCAGGTCGAAGGAGAAATCATCCTCCTCGCGCAGCGGCGCCGGAACAGGTATACCGCCAGCGACCTCGATCATGGCTGGATAAGTAGGAAAGCCTGGATCAGGGTAAATCACCTCATCACCCGGGCGAACCAACGCCAGGGTTGGAAAAAAGAGCGCCGGCTTGGCACCAGGGCCAACGACTACCTGACCAGGGCGGATTACCATCCCCCGGCGCTGTCCAGAGTCGCTCGCAATTGCCTGACGCAGAGCCGGGATACCAGCGGAAGGGGTGTAGCGGGTAAAGCCATCCCGGATGGCCTGCATCCCCGCCTGGGCAATGTTTTCGAAGGTTGATTCATCGGGTTGGCCAATCTCCAGGTGGATCACCGGTCGGCCGGCAGCTTCGAGCGTCTGGGCGCGCGTCAGCATGGCATAGGCACCTTCGGGGCTCAAGTTTTGGACACGGTTAGCAAATTCCATTGGTTTTCTCCTGATCGGATTATACATGTTTTCGTGCCTGGTCTCATGGTAGTGAAATGTAAATCCGATTCTTCTCCCCTTTCAGTGGAGGTCAGGTTGTGATAAGATAATTCGGAATTCCTGGTTTGTATGCCTATGGAATAGTAGCTCCGAATATTTATTTCTCAATCCCCCATTCAAAGAGGACATAACAATGAGCGTAAAAGACATTTACCAAAACGTAATTGATGGTCAGGCTCCTGCTGTTGATGCAGGAGTCAAAGAAGCCCTGGCGCAGGGCGTTGCGGCGGATGTCATTCTTAAAGAGGGTCTGATCTTGGCCATGGACGAAGTTGGCCAGCGCTTCGAGAATGGCGAATTCTTTGTGCCTGAGATGCTGATCGCTGCGCGCGCCATGCAGACGGGTTTGAAAATCTTGAAACCCTACCTGGCTGAGAGCGGCGTCAAAGCTGCCGGCCGCGTGGCGATTGGCACAGTCAAGGGAGACCTGCATGACATTGGCAAGAACCTGGTAGCGATGATGCTGGAAGGCGCCGGCTTCGAAGTTAAAGATTTGGGCGTCGACGTCACACCCGAGAAGTTCGTCCAGGCTGCGCAAGAAGGCTATCAGGTGATTGGGATGTCAGCCCTGCTGACAACTACCATGGGCAGCATGCAGAAGATTATCGAAGCGCTTAAAGCGGCCAATGTGCGCGATCAGGTGAAAGTGGTGATCGGCGGAGCGCCAGTCACAGACGCCTACGCCAGGCAGATCGGGGCGGATGGCTTCGCTCCGGATGCTTCCAGCGCCACGCGCGTCGTCCGTGGTTTAATAGGATAGCGCATTGGGTGATTAGCTGGCTCTTAATTTCCGCATGTTATGCAAACAAAACTGACGAATAAAGACCGCACGGTTGTTATCGGTCCCGATCAGCCGTTCGTTATTATCGGTGAACGGATTAACCCGACCCGGCGCAAGAGGCTGTCTGAGTCAATGGGAGAGGGCGATTTTTCGATTGTGCAAGCAGATGCTCGTAACCAGGTAGCCGCGGGGGCGCAGGTGTTGGATGTCAACGCGGGCATCCCTGGCGGTAACGAGCCCGTTCTGCTGCGCGGCGCGGCCGAAGCAGTCATGGCTGTAGTGGATGTGCCCCTATGTTTTGATTCGGCGAATCCGGAGGCGCTTGAAGCGGTGCTTGCTGTGTATCCTGGCAAGGCTTTGATCAACTCGTCTACGGCTGAACCGGCGATGATGAAGCGTGTTTTACCCCTGGCGCATAAATATGGCGCGGTAGTGATTGGCGTCATCACCGATGAGAATGGCATCCCGCCTACGCCGGAGGCGCGCCTGGCGGTGGCCCGCCGTTTGATTGATGAAGCTGGGAGTTATGGCATCCCGCCCGAGGATGTGGTGATTGATTGTCTGGCGTTGACAATTGGCGCGGATCACAACGCCGGGCGAGTGACGCTGGATTCCATCCAACTGGTCAAAGAAAAACTGGGGGTGAACCTGAGTCTCGGCGCAAGCAATGTATCCTACGGATTGCCTGATCGCAAGTATATCAACGTGTCTTACCTGGCCCTGGCGATCGCTCGTGGCCTGACTGCTGCGATTACAGATCCAACCGTCCCGGAAATCCAGATCACGTTGCAGGCTTGCGATTTGTTAATGGGCCGTGACGAGTACGCCATGCGTTGGATCAAGGGTTTTCGGAAGCGGGAGAAGGCTGCAGCAGCTTCATAAAGAATATAAAATTCGCCGCCATTTGGCGGCGAATTTTATTAAGGATCGGGTTCCTATTCAGACGGAGCAGGAGGTTCCGGGGGCAGTGGCGGTGTGGGGGAGATGAACGTTGTTTGAGTGGGCGCATCAGGGACGACGATCCACAGGATCAGGTATACCAATCCACCAGGACCGCCCAGGAATAGCGCCAGGACAAACAACAGGCGCACCACCGTCGGGTCGACGCTGAGATAATCCGCCAATCCGCCGCAGACTCCGGCGATCATCCGCTCTTTACGTGAGCGATAAAGTCGTTTCACTTCGCTAGACATTGTAGATTCTCCTTACATGAGTTTGATCTAAAATATCTACGCAAACCACTTAAAAAAGTTGTGCGGCGTCAGGCTTTTTTGGGCTTGACAATCATCTGGTACAGGCTGAGTAAGACATAGAAAGCCGCGTATGCCAGGGACAGGTAGATCAGGATCGCTGGGACATGGGGGTAAAGCAGCAGGACCAAAAAGCCTACCACACCCCAGGCATAACTGGCGACCAACATGATCGACCGATGCCGTTGTGTGCGGGAGGGGTAGATATATTTGATCGGCACGAAAACCAGGATCACGAAGATCAGGATGATCGCCAGGTTCACCCAGGGATTCGAACCTATTATAAATAAGAAGACCACCAGCACATTCCAGTAGGATGGGAAACCCTTGAAGTAATGATCCTCCGTTTTAGCATCTGCCTGGCAGAACTGGTAGGCGGAGGCTAACAAGATCAGCGCAGCGCCCAGGATAGTAAATTGCGCTGGCAACATGTTGGCCTTAATTAACATCAACGCCGGAACCAACACATAGTTGAGGTAGTCGATCATGTTGTCCAGCAAGGCGCCATCAAAACCAGGGAGGTATTGCTTGACCTTTGCCAGACGCGCCAGCGTGCCATCAAGGCCATCCACGATTAATGTGGCAGCGATCCACCAGAAAGCCAGGCGCCAATTCTCTTGCTGGATCGCGATGATCGCCAGCAATCCCCAAACAACACCTGTGGCAGTGAACAGGTGGACGCCCCAGGCAAATGCCCGATGGCCCGCCAACGCAGTTGGTGAAGCGTTCATAATATTGTCTCCATCCTCAAGCCTTTATCACACCAAAGGTGACTGTCTCTCCGTCAAATTGGGCATTGGCAGTCACCGCGCCCTGCGGCGGGGCGATAATTGTGAACTCGACGGTGAGCGTCTCGCCCAGGATGTATTCGCGGTGGATTTGCAAAGCCTCGCCTAGAATTGGCGAGGCCTCCACATACAGGCGAATCCGGTCGGCGATATCGAAGTCAGCTTGCTTGCGCAAATCCTGAACGCGGCGCACAAACTCGCGCGCCAGGCCCTCCCGCACCAACTCTGGAGTCAGGGCAGTCTGCAAAGCGGCCAGGTAAGCGCCCTCAGCGGCGACCGCCAGGCCAGCGCGCGCTTCGACGCGCACCTCCACCTCATCCGGTTGAACCGCGTAGGATTGGCCTGCCACCTCCACAGTCACCGACTGGCCAGCCAGCAAGGCGCGCGCTGCTGGCTCAGGGTCGAGAGCCAGGATGGCCTGGCTGATCTTGGGGAAGAGACCCTTGTATTTTTGACCCAACTGTTTGGGCAACGGTTTCAGGCTGTACGCAACTGCTTCGCCGGCCGAGCCCAACAACCGCACTTGCTTGACATTCAGCTCATCGCCAAGCAGATCCGCATAGCGCTCCAGGGCGCGACCTTCGGCGGCGTTGCTGACGGAGAAAGCCACCTCCGCCAGGGGTTGGCGCACCTTGATCGCAGCCTGCATGCGGGCGGCGTGCCCCAGCGAGGCCAGGCGCATGATTAACTCCATGTCGGCGTTCAAAGCCTCGTCGATGCACTGTCCATCCCAGGTTGGCCAATCGCACAAGTGGACCGACTCCGGGGCTCTGGCATCCGTTGAACGCACCAGGTTCTGGTAGAGCTCCTCGGCCAGGAAGGGCATGGTGGGGGCAAGCAGCTTGCTCAGGGTCACCAGTGTCTCATACAAAGTGGCATAGGCGTATTGCTTATCGGCGTCTGAACCGCTTTTCCAGAAGCGGCGGCGGGAGCGGCGCAGGTACCACTTGGACAGGTTGTCCACAAAGGTTTGGACCGGTCGTGTGGCGCCGGTGACATCATAAGTATCCAGGGCATGGGTGACTGTTCGCACCAGGGCGTGCAGCTCGGAGAGCAGCCAACGATCGAGACCTGCACCCCCGGTGGAACGACTTACGTCGTCACTACGATCACTATCTGGAGAAGGTTGCCATTGGTCCAGGTTCGCATAGGTGATAAAGAATGAATACACATTCCACAGCGTCAGGGTGAAGTTACGCACCACTTCGCCGACCAGGTCAACTGAGAATCGCCTCTCTTGACCGGGCGGGCTGGCGGTGTACAGGTACCAGCGGAAGGCGTCCGCGCCGTGGGCATTCAGCACATCCCACGGATCCACCACGTTGCCGCGTGACTTGGACATCTTCTGCCCTTCTGCATCCAGCACCAGTCCCAGGCAGATCACGTTGCGGAAGCACTCCTGTTCAAACAGCATCGTGCTGATAGCGTGCAGCGAATAGAACCAGCCACGCGTCTGGTCTACTGCCTCGCAGATGAAGTCAGCCGGGAACTGTTGCTGGAAAGTCTCCTGGTGCTCGAAGGGGTAGTGCCACTGAGCGACCGGCATGGCGCCTGAATCGAACCACACATCAATCAGCTCGGGGACGCGGCGCATTTGTGGGAAGCTCTTTCCAGTGGCTTTACTGCCGCACTCCGGGCAGGGGAAGTGCAACTCGTCCACGTACGGACGGTGTAAATCCTGGCCGCGCTGATCCCGACCAGTAAGTTCGGAAAGCTCAGCCACGGAGCTGATACACATCTGGTAATGGCAGACTTCACATTCCCAGACCGGCAACGGAGTGCCCCAGTAGCGCTCACGACCCAACGCCCAATCAACGTTGTTCTCCAGCCAGTTGCCGAAGCGCCCGTTCTGGATGTGCTCTGGCACCCAGTTGATACGCTGGTTGAGCGAGGTTAATTTGTCCTTGTACTGGCTGGTGCGGATATACCAGGTCTGGCGTGCGTAGTAAAGCAGAGGCGTATCGCAGCGCCAGCAGAATGGATAGGTATGAGTGTACGTACCAGCGCGGAAGAGCAGTCCGCGGGCGTGCAAATCCTGGGTGATATAGGGATCAGCATCCTTAACAAACTGACCACTCCACGGACGCACCTCCGCGACGAAGGCGCCCTCATCATCCACCGTCAGCAGAATGGGTAGATCATATTCCAGAGCAGCCTGCATATCCTCAGCGCCGAAGGCCGGAGCGGTATGCACCAGACCCGTACCCTCTTCAATGGTGACATAATCTTGCAGAACAACGTAATAGGAGTCCTTTTCGACCGGTAAAAATGTAAACAGGGGATGGTAGCGCCGTCCTTTAAGCTTCTTGCCTTTATACGAGTCGACAATTTTGACCGGAACTCCTGTTCCACGCTCATCGTCGAAAACCCTGGCTACTAAGGAGCGAGCGAGGATTAATCTTTCAGTTCCGCCTTCCGGCAGAGTGCACTCGACGGTGACATATTCGATATCCGGGTGGGCGGCCACCGCTACATTGCCCGGCAGCGTCCAGGGTGTGGTCGTCCAGATCAACAGCGAGGTGCCCGGCTCGTCCACCAACGGCAGGCGCACGTAGACCGAGGGATCCACTGCGTCACGGTAGCCCAGGGCTACTTCATGGTCGGAAAGCGGCGTGCCGCAGCGTGGGCAGTATGGTACTACTTTATAGCCCTGGTAGAGCAAGCCCTTATCCCAAAGCTGCCTGAGGATCCACCAGACGGATTCAATG
>CAYGZL010000171.1:0-18237 GCA_964354345.1 uncultured Anaerolineaceae bacterium
TCGTATGAAATCGAACCGTGTTATCCTGGTCATCAGCATTGTTTTCATCGCTACGATCCTGTTGACAGGCGCTTGCGCTGCAGGTTTCTTTGCCGGGCGTTATGTGACATTTGGCGGATTTTTCGCCTTTGATAGCTCGCAAGGTGGTACGCCCACAGAGCAACAGACTTTATTTCGGCCTTTCTGGCAATCCTGGGATTTGGCCCACAAAATTTATGTTGACCAACCTGTAGATGATGTGAAGCTGATGCAGGGGGCGATCAAAGGGATGTTAGATTCACTGGGCGATGAACACACGACTTACCTTGACCCTGCGCTGGCTAAAGAGCTGAATGCACAATTAAAGGGTCAGGAATATGAAGGAATTGGCGCCTGGGTGGATGTGCGCGGCGCATACCTGACGATCATCAGTCCGATGCCGGGTTCGCCGGCAGCACAGGCTGGTTTAAAATCAGGTGACCAGGTCATCGCGGTAGATGGTAAGGATATGACCGGCGTGGATGGCGAGTTGGTCCGCCAAAAGGTGCTTGGACCCCGCGGCACGACGGTGACATTGACGATTTTGCGGAAAAATGTAGAAAAACCCTTCGATGTCCCTGTAACACGCGCCAGCATCACCACGCCTACTTATGAGAGTCGAGTTCTGGATAACAACATCGCCTACTTGCGCCTGTTCACTTTTGGGGATATGACCGCCAAAGATACCAGGCAGGCGCTTGTAGATATAATGGCTCAAAATCCGAAAGGTTTGATCCTCGATTTAAGAAATAACGGCGGTGGTTACCTGGACACTGCCATTGATGTGGTTTCCCAGTTTATTAAAGATGGCACCGTTATGTATGAAGAATACGGGGATGGCAAGCGTGATGAATACAAGGCGATAGGTGGCGGTCTGGCAACAGACATCCCGTTGGTCGTCCTGGTCAATGAAGGCACGGCCTCCGCTTCTGAAATCACGGCCGGGGCGATCCAGGACCGCGGGCGTGGACAGCTTGTCGGAGTAAAAACTTACGGTAAAGGTTCTGTCCAGCATTGGATCTCACTTGTAGATGACCAGGGTCAGGTGCGCATCACGGTCGCGCATTGGCTGACACCCAACGGTCGCCAGATCAACAAGCTTGGACTGGAGCCGGATGTGAAAGTTGAGATTACTGAAGAGGACAATAACAATAATCGTGATCCGCAGCTTGATAAAGCCATTGAGCTGTTGACGCGGTAAGGAGAACGTGATGATACTTAATTCTGGTTACTTGATCTATATGACGCCAGCCTTTTTGATTATGTTGCTGGTGCAATTCTACGTGCGCTCGGCCTATTCTCGTTGGAGTCAGGTGCCAGCGCAGAGCCGGATGAGCGGCGCCCAGGCTGCCCAACGCCTGATCCAATATGGTGGTTTATACGATGTCCGCATCGAGGGCATCCAGGGCCAACTGACCGACCATTATGATCCCCGCAGTAAGGTGTTGCGCCTATCGCAGGGTGTCTACCAGGGCAATTCGGTTGCCTCGCTGGCAATCGCGGCGCACGAGTTAGGCCATGCCATGCAGGATAAGGAAGGTTACTTTCCATTGCGTTTGCGAGCCGCCATGGTGCCAGCCGTCAACATTGGCTCCTACCTGGGCTGGATTTTGATCCTGATCGGCGTCATGCTCAATATGATCAACCTGGCCTGGTTGGGTCTAATCGTCTTCTCAGGTGGCGCGGCATTCGCCCTGGCAACCCTGCCAGTCGAGTTAAATGCTTCAAGACGCGCAAAGCATCTATTGACTGAATCAGGTCTGATCCTCGGTGAGCAGGAGCAGCGCGGCGTCAATAATGTGCTCAATGCTGCGGCACTGACTTATGTCGCCGCGCTGGTGTCAGCCGTCTTACAACTGCTTTACTTCGCGACCATGGTGTTGGGGATGGGCGGGCGACGGCGGGAGTAAATAGTTATGAGTTGGCGCAGGATTTTGTATATCCTTTTTCTTTTCATCGTTGCCGGGGGAGCGAGTCTGGCGGGTGCAATCGCGGGTGGCTATGTTGTCTATCGGGCCTACCACTCGGTTGTTACGCCAACAACCGTCCTCCCGACTGCTCGTCCAGCTCTGCCATCACTCGCTACTCCGGTCGTTCAGCAATCCCTCGTTGTGAATGTCGAGTCGGGGGTGACTGAGGCAGTAGCAAAAACGGGTCCGGCAGTCGTCACCGTGTTGGCGACTGTTCCAGGACAGGATTCATTCTTCGGTCGTTCTGCAGATCAGACCTCCAGCGGCAGTGGAGTGATTATCTCGGACACGGGGTATATCTTAACTAATAACCATGTAATCGAGGGCGCGCAGCAGGTCAGTGTCGTGCTGGCCAATGGAGAGGAACGTAAGGTAACGATCGCCGGGGCAGACCCGTATGCGGATATGGCTGTGCTGAAGGCCGAGGGAAACATGCCAGCCGTGGCCAAACTGGGCAACTCAGACCACCTCAGACCCGGTGAGACTGCCATCGCCATTGGCTCGCCTCTGGGTGACTTCAAGAACACCGTGACAGTCGGCGTGATTAGCGCCACTGGACGGGCGGTGGATACCGGACAGGGGTACCAGATTGAGGACCTGATTCAGACAGATGCAGCCATCAACCAGGGGAACTCGGGTGGCCCATTGATAAACCTGGCAGGTGAAGTGATCGGGATCAATACCTTAATTGTACGTGGTCAGGGGTATGGCACTGTCGTCGCTGAAGGGTTGGGATTTGCCATCCCGGTTAATACCGCACGCGTGGTCGCCGATCAGCTCATCCAGAAAGGCT
The DNA here is from genome assembly GCA_964354345.1 of uncultured Anaerolineaceae bacterium. Classification (GTDB taxonomy): domain Bacteria; phylum Chloroflexota; class Anaerolineae; order Anaerolineales; family UBA4823; genus CAYGZL01. The sequence goes on from CAYGZL010000171.1 coordinate 2,782, forward strand.
TTGTCTCGCGGCCCTACCTGGGCATCCGCTGGCAGGCGGTTACTCCCGACCTGGCGGCACGCTATGGTTTACCCGTCGAATGGGGCGTATATGTCGCCCGGGTAACCGTCGATACTCCGGCTGGTCAGGCTGGGATACAACAGGGCGATATAATCACCCAGATTGGCGACATTGAGCTAGATGAAAGCCATTCTTATATCAACGCCCTGTTTTCTTATCAGGCTGGTCAGAAGATCTCGATTACTTTAGTTCGCGATACCCAAACCCAGGTCGTTGAGGTGACTCTCGGCGAAGCGCAATCGGGTTAAGTATCCTCCAACCACCACCCCTGCATGTGGCGCACAGAGATAATTTCACAGGTGTGATAGCTGTTATGGGCGATCACGCCGTGCAGGACTTGAAAACGTTTTGCCCGTCCGGGAGCGTAGGGTTGGTCGAGTTCTTCAGTGCTGTATTGAGCCGCCAGGGCAGCCAGTTCGGCATTGACTGAGAAGAGGCGCTGGCAATCCGCTTGCCAGGCCTGTTCATCTCGCGGCTCTCCCGCTGGAGGCCAGCCTGTTTCAGAACCAAGCGCCTGCCGGTCAACCGGTTGACTCTGTAAACGCAGCAAGGCATATTGATGCCAGAAGCGGACATGGTTGACGATCGCCCAGACGCTATTAAACCGCGGAGCGGGCGCCCGGGCTGCCTGTCCAGCACTCAGCCCGCTGACCGCAATTGCGATTGGGGTGAACCAGCCGTTATCCGGTCGGACGAGAAAACCCTCTAATGCCTCAGATAGGTGTTGAGCTTCCATTGGATAAACCTCAACTGATCAATGGTACTGTGGGAGTCTGGAGCAATGTCTCCCAATCACCGGGATGCATCTGTTCGAGGCTATCAACCACCCGGTCGGCATCTTTTAGTAGTGTAACCGGGTTGGTATTGGTTACTGCCAGGCAACGCATGCCCGCTCGCCTGGCTGCTATTACCCCGGCCACCGCATCCTCAACGACGATACATCGATTGGGAACAACACCGATTTGCTCAGCCGCGGTCAGGAAGACATACGGATCGGGTTTGCTGGGTTTCCCGTATGCGGAAACAATCGCGGTGAAGTAACTCCGCAGGCTTAGCTCATCCACCAGTACATTCACATTTTCCATCGGCGCTGACGAAGCGACTGCCATACGGACGCCAGACTGGTAAAAATGGGTCAGCCAGCGCTCCACACCCGGCAGCAGGCGCGCCTTGCCGTGAATCAACTCACGAAAAGTGCTTTCTTTCCGCTGGCTGATCTCGTCGTGTTCTGCTGGGATTGGCGGTCGACCAAGCAAATAAGTTAACACCCCCTGGTTGTTCATCCCGAAGGTGGCGCGGAATCTCTCCCGGCTGAACGGGATGTGGTAATCCTGGAGGATGATTTCCCAAGACAGGTAATGGAACTCGCCGGTGTCCACCAAAACGCCATCCATGTCCCATAAAATACCGAAGTCATTCATCCTGCTGTCCATACTCCTGGGTGTAGCGCCGGTGTAGCCGGGCGACCATCTCGGGAGGGATCGGTAAGGGTTGGCCAAGTTGGAGGGCGTAATACAGGGTGCGAGCGGCGTCTTCCACCATCACCGCGGCTTTCAGGGCGGCTCGCGCATCCTTGCCAACGGTGAATACGCCGTGGTTCTTCATCAGGATCGCCGGGCTGTGGCCGATGGCTCTCACAACCTCTTGCCCGATCTCCTCGTCGCCGATTGGGGCAAACTCTCCAACCGGTATTTCACCCCCAAACTCATCGCAGATGGCAGTCAGCAGGGGTGGGATTGGCCGGCCAACCGCGGCAAAGGCGGTGGCAAACGTTGAGTGGGTATGGACGATCCCACCAATATCTGGACGCTGCCGGTAAATATACAGGTGGGTGGCGGTGTCTGATGAAGGTTTCAAGCGACCTTCGATGATATTGCCTTCGAGATCCAGGATCACCATGTGCTCAGGTTTGAGGTCTTCGTACATGACGCCACTCGGTTTGATGATAACCCAACCGCTTTTTGGATCGCGGGCGCTGATGTTGCCGGATGTCCAGGCAATCAGGTTGTAGCGGGGCAACTCCAGGTGCAGGCGGCAGATTTCTGCGCGTAGTTTATCCAGCATAGTCCCTCGATAAGTCCGCAGCAGTGCTATACCGCCGCAGCCGTTTGTAACTAAACACCTCGCACCTCGTCGCGGATCTTCTTCAGCCTCTTCATGACATTGTTTTCACCGCGACCGAAATAGTCATGCAGGCGAACATATTCAGCATATAACCGGTTGTAGACGGCTTGATTCTCAGGGATCGGGCGGTAAGTCTCTTCTTTGAGATGGGCCATGTGTTGCGCTGCCGATAGGATGGTATCGTAACCGCCCGCTGCCTTCCCCGCGGCCACCGCGCCAAACATCGCGGATCCCAGGGCAGGCGCCTGACTGGAAGCAGATATCTTGAATTCCCGACCGGTTACATCGGCGTAAATTTGCATCAGCAATTTATTTTTTTCGGGCAAACCACCACAGGCGACCAGCTCGTACACCGGTACTCCGTTTTTCTCAAAGGCTTCAATAATCACGCGCGTACCGAAGGCGGTTGCCTCGATCAATGCCCGGTAGATGTCTTCCGCTTTGGTGGCCAGTGTCGCCCCAATCAACAGTCCAGACAGATCTACATCGACCAATACGGAGCGATTACCGTTCCACCAATCCAAGGCCAGCAGGCCGTGTTCGCCAGGTTTTTGCCTGGCTGCCTTTTCTTCCAGCAACCTGTGGATGTCTATCTGGCGTGCTTGAGCTTCCTGTTGATATTCTGCTGGGACACCGTGATCCACAAACCAGGCGAAGATGTCGCCAACTCCCGACTGGCCGGCTTCGTAGCCGAATAGTCCCGGGATGATGCCGTCTTCCACGTAACCGCACATCCCCGGGACGATATGTTCCTCTTCACCCAACACCATGTGGCAAATGCTGGTCCCCATGATCATCACCATCCGGCCAGGTTCAGTAACGGTTACCGCTGGAACGGAAACATGCGCATCGACATTGGCGACCGCCACGGCTGTACCTGGCATCAATCCTGTCCAGGCAGCGGCCTGGGCGGTCAGGCCGCCGGCGCGCGATCCGATCGGGTAGATTATCCGTGCTAATTTCTCATCAACGACATGTTCCAGGCGCGGATCAAGCGCGGCGAAGTAGCTATCAGGTGGGTAGCCTTCCCGCTTAGACCACAGCGCTTTGTAACCAGCCGTGCAAGAATTGCGTTTTTCTTCACCAGTGAGTTGCCAGATCACCCAGTCGGCGCCTTCAATCAACCGGTCAGCCGCCTGGTAGACTTCTGGGGCTTCGTCCAGGATCTGGAGTGTTTTGGAGAAGAACCACTCCGAAGATATTTTGCCCCCATACCGGTCGAGCCAGGCTTGTCGGGTTGCCCGGGCGACTTCATTGATTTTGTTGGCCTCCGGCTGGGCAGCATGGTGTTTCCACAGCTTGACCCAGGCGTGTGGGTTGGCGCGCCATTCAGGCAGGAAGCATAAGGGAGTGCCGTCAGCTTTTACCGGCAGCATGGTGCAGGCGGTGAAGTCAATCCCCAGGCCGATCACGTCTGCTGCCGAGACGCCACTCTGGCGCAACACGGCCGGGATGGTTGTCTTAAACACCTCGATATAGTCGTTGGGGTCTTGTAGCGCCCACTCTGGCTCCAGGCGGACGCTGCTTTCAGGTAGCTTCTCGTCTATGACGCCGTTTGCGTAGGTCTGCACCGCGCTGGCGATTTCCCGCCCGTCGCTCACATCCACCAGGACGGCGCGCCCAGATTCTGTCCCAAAATCAACTCCAATTGAATATTTTGTCATCAATGGACTCCTATGTTTATCTCGCCGTTCCAACCCATCTTCAACCATCGCCAGGTAATTTTCCACCGGGATGGTTTTGGCGATGCAATTCCTAATCAATCACCAACACATCCGGTCGTAAGATCGTCTGACCATTGATTTCAACGGCGATTGTAGGCCAGTTGTGCATCGCAGTGACGATCTCGTTGCCCGTGGTGCCCACCAGGATCGTATCTTCGGATTTTGCACCGGTGATGGAGGGATTCCAGGCATAAACCTGCCCGGCGAGGACGGTTTCCTGCGATCCTGGAACCGCGAGGATCTCGCGCGGCTCATAACCAGCCGTGCCGCCCTGGTGGTGCAGCATCCATTCTTCGGAGAAGCCAACCGCGGCATAAGTATTGATCGCGCCTTGCAAGACGTCACCCATGGTGCGCCCGGGGCGTGTGCCCGCGATTAAGGACGCATCAACATTCGCCACTGCGTCCACCTTACGGCGTAGTTCGGAAGGCAATGGGCCAAAATGAACCAGGCGGGTGACTGAACACACCAGACCCGCTCGCCGTCCACACAGCACCAGCATTGCGTAGCGATCCATCTTCTTCAAGGTGGGCAGTGGATGGCGAAAGAAAGAGATGCGTTGGTCGACCGCTACCAGGTTGACAATCGCCTGTACACCGCGATTCTCAGCCTCGGCTGCCACCAGACCGGCGATATTATGTTCGGTCATGCCGGGTGTGACGGCGCGCGCCGCCGCCTCCAATGCCTTGGAGCACAATCCGCCCAGGGAGCGGAAGCGTTGGCTTTCGTCGGGGGTCAGGGTCGCGCGCAAGCGTGCCATCTCGAGTGACAGATCCTTTGTGCAATCATACGCTCCATCGCTACCGAGGCGCAGACCCTGGGTGAGTTTATTGACCAGGTTGCCGGTTTCATACCATAAAGTCGTTCGGAATTCCCAGCCCTGGCGCAGTAATGACTCCTCGATTTCCAGGCGGGGGGCTTCGATATTGTTCGTGATCAGGTAACGTGCTTCGGGAGTGATCAGTAAAGATGCACTGCCGTTGGTTGTAGCGGTATTGACATATGAGGCGGCTCCACAGGTAGCCCAGGCAAAGCTGCTGACTTTTTGTAAAAGCAGAGCATCCAACTGGTACTCCGCAAGCAGTTCCTGGATTTTTTTCATTTTTAGGGTAAATTCAACATTCATAGCTTTTCCTCTCCAAGAGTAGACGGCGATTAAAGGCCGCAGATCAGTACTTCTCGTCCGGGTAAAGAAACTGTCCCATGCAGCACCTGTCCGTTGAGCAGGTCGGTTACAGGCTCGGTCAGGATGACTGGTTGGGTATGGGTAGTGTGGTTTAGCACAAATAGTAGGCGACGATCTCCTTGCCAGCGTTCAGCCAACTCAACCCCAGTTGGAACGACAGCCCCCGCAATCGGTTCTGCCCAGGCCAGGTTGGCTAACCAGGCGATCAGTGTGGCGTATAAATCCCCACCACCGACCGCTCCAACATAGATGACTTTGCCCTGTCCCACAGAATGGATGGTGATGGCAGGTTTGCCCGCATAATAATCCTGGGTATAGACCGCAGCAATTTCAGCGCCTTTAGGTTGCAGGATGTCGCAAAGCACGCCCACGGTGGCAGGTGGTTTGCCAACAAGAGCTGGCAGGGTAAATGCGACCTGGTTATGCATTTCCGGACCGAGCGAGTCGTATTCTTCCACCACAACGCCGCATAATTCTGCCAGCAGACCAGGCAGACGCTGGTTGACGACCTGGTTGGCTTCGTCTTTGACGCCGCTGCGTTGGGTCAGCACCAGCACACCGCCAGATTCGACGTATCCCTTTAGATGATCGGCTTCAGCCGGTGTGACGACATGCAGGGCAGGCGCGATGACAAGTTTGTAACCGCTCAAATCCGTCGTGGTTGCGACAACGTCAACGACGTGCTGTTGATCATGCAGCGCCTGGTACCAGTCGCGGAAATGAACTCCGTAGCTGAAGTCGGGATTGTTCGGTTGGATTTGAAAGGCGAAACGCGAATCATACGAGAGCAGCAACGCCGTTTTGGCTTTCACCTGAGCGCCCAGGATCTGGTCACCTATCCGCCGCAATTCAAGACCCATACGTTTAAGTTCCTGGTAGCGCCGTCCGGGGGTGGCATCGTGGTCGAGCAGGCCATGCCAATACTGTTCGGTGCCGAAACGAGCCGTGCGCCAGCGGAAGAAGATCATTGCATCCGCTCCGTGAGCGATTGCTTGATAAGCCCAAAGGCGTAACTCGCCCGGGCGGGGTGGGACACCCAGCACCTCCCAACCACCCTGACCGCCTTGTTGTTCCATCATCCAGAAGTTCTGCCGTTTTAAGCCGCGCATTGTGTCATGACCCAGCACCTGCCACAGGATTTCTGGCTCGGTTTTGAAATTCCATTGCGTGCGCGGATAGTTGTCCCAGGCGATGAAATCAAGGTCGGCAGCCAGGTCGAAGTAATTGATCCGGTCGTAGCCGAAGCCCATCAGATTGTGGGTGATGAAATGAGTGGGACAGACGCGGCGTAGGATTTCGATCTGCTGACGCTGGTAAGAAACATAGGAATCAGAAGAAAATCGAGCAAAATCCAGGGCCAGACCCGGGTTGGGTGAGCCGCCGGTGCTCAGAGGTACGGGGATTTCATCCCATGCGGAATAGACATGGCTCCAGAAGATCGTACCCCACCGTTCATTCAACCTGTCCAACGTGTCATAACGCTGACTGAGCCAGTTTTGGAAAGCAGCGGCGCAGTTTGGACAGTAGCAGCGGTCGCCAAACTCGTTATCGATCTGCCAGCCGATCACTGCCGGATGTCCGGCGTAATGCTCGGCCATCTTCTGTACGATCTGTTGCGAGTAGGCCTGATACACTAGACTGTTCGGGCAATATTCACGCCGGTTGCCGTAGGTCAGTGGATGGCCATCCTCACGCACCCGGTACGCTTCAGGATGTCCTTTCATCAGCCACGGCGGTGGTGAAGCAGTCGGTGTGCCCAGGATGGCCTGGATGCCGTGAGCAGCCAGCGTCGCCAGGGCGCGATCGAGCCAGGTAAAATCGAGGCGTCCTTCAACCGGCTCAAGGCGCGACCAGGCAAACTCCGCCAGGCGCACCACGGTGAAGCCAGCCTCAGCCATCAGCCGGGCGTCAATCTCCCAGCGTTCTTCCAGCCAGTGTTCCGGATAGTAATCAGCGCCAAAGTGATACACATTATGCATGATAGTAGGTGTCCCAGCCCAGATACTTACTCAGCGCTTCGTAAATCGCCGGCCCATTCCTGGACAGGTTGATGGCCACATGGTGTTCGAAGCCATTCTCGCAGATATAAGCCAGTAGCTTCTGGAAGTTGGGGATATGGATCACCCCGTAACCGCCAAAAGTCTTGAGCGTGTCGTCAGTTAATTCTCCTTCACCGACATAGGCCAGTATTTTGCCGTTCAGGTCGTCGGTCGAGATACGGCAGTAGGTGACAGGCGCAGCCTTGACCCGCCCGACGATCGTGCCGAAGGTGTTATCCCGCCCGACGGTGCCAGCGATAATCGCCTGGTAATCCATGTGCGGACCATCTTCGGTTGAAACTGATTCGGGCACAAAGATATCCTTGGGCAGGTTTGAGCAATGGAAGATGACGCCCTTGTCGGGATCGGTTCCGAAATTATTATTCCAGTCCACGATCGCTGAAGGCTGCCCAGAGGCGAGTTGTAAAGCCAACATGCCGATAACACCGGTGATGTCAGTCTCGCAGGCGGAGGGCAGCAAGGAATTACTCATCATGCTCATCAGGGTGCAGGGCACCACGCCATAATAAGTTTCCAGAGCAGTCCAACACTGCACAGCGCTGGCGTTGAGCTGCTTGTCAACCATCCAACGATCAACCACCACGCCGAACTTTGCCATGCGCAGCACGGATTCATTCGGTACGCCCTGGGTGTTGACGTAACCGCCAATCTGGTCAAGCTTGGCCTTCAATGCAGGATCCTCGGTGCCGATTTTCCAGGCCTGGCCGAGAATTTCGGACAGGTCAATAGTTTCCACACTGATGCCGGAGCGTTCGAGAAGTTTTTCGCTGAAGCGAACGGTATTAAAGTTAGACGGACGGGCGCCAATCACACCCACGCGGGCATGTTTCAAGCCCCGCACCACCCGGCAGACCGCGCCAAATTTCCGTAAATCGGCTCGGAACTCAGCGCTGGTCGGATCAACTGTGTGCAGGTTGGTCAGCGAATATTGGATGCCATATTGGCGCAGGTTGTTACAGGCTGACATCTTACCGCAGAAGCTGTCCCGCCGCCACTCGATGCTCATCTTTGTCGCGTCATCCGGGAAAGCCTGTATCAATACTGGCACATTTAGCTCAGCCCAACGCAGGGCGTTGGCGATGGCGCGCTCGTCGCCGAAATTCGGCAGTGTCACCAGCACCCCATCGATCTCATCGCGATGGGCGCGGAACAGGTCGGCGCACTTGTGCGAGTCGGACAGGCTTTCGATGCTGCCGTTTTCAGTGTCTTGGGGAGTGAGAGCCACAGCGTTGAAGCCTTCTTGCTCCAACACTTGCAGTGCGATCTTGCGCCCTGTATCGCACAGGTGCGAAGGGAAGAATCCCCGATTGCCGACAATCAACCCAAGTGTTGTTTTACGATTCGTAATCATGTATCCTCCAGTTATGAGTATAAAAACCTGACGCACTCCACATGTAAACCTCGGTGCCGGAGTTCGAAAACTAAAGCTTGTTCATAGACGCCTTCTAAAAGTCCGGGTCCGCCTAAAGTACGATGAACTTCAAGAGCACCATCAACGATGATTTTACTAATATCATTTTCATCCATTAAGTCTTTGTGCCTTGGCGTCTTTGCGTTGAGCTTACATCTTAACCAAGTATCTATGCAATAAATTTGCTAAACTGCGGCAGGTGGGGTTGGTTCTTGGCGAGCATCTGATTGACCATCTGGCGAATTTCAGCCAGCGAGAGCACCGCAGCAGTCAGTGGATCGAAGGCGATCGCCTGGTAAACCAGGCGGGGATTGCCAGTCAAGGCAGCTTCAACAGCCATCTCCTCGATCTGCGAGCTAAGGTTGGTTAAGGCTGCACACTGGGCGGGGAGCGCCCCAACATGCACCGGTTCCAGGCCCTTCTTGGAAACCCATACCGGTACTTCCACACAGGCGTTCTGTGGCAGGTTGGTCACCAGGTCGGTGTTGGGTACATTGCCATTGAACTGGAACGGCTCACCGCCCTGCAAGGCGTTGATAATGTAGGCAGCATACTCATGGCCGCGCTCCAGCGAGATCGGCGTTTCCTTGGCAAACCACTGGCGTGCCTGCTCCTTCCAGGTGTTCTCATTGCGCTGGTATTCCTGGAGCACATAGGCGTAATGTCCTGGATTCCAACCCGTCCCATGGATACAGTATTTCTCGATCAGGTCCGGGCGTTTGCGGAACCACCAGTTATACTCGGAGTTGTGCCCGCTGGACTCAGTCACGTAGTAATCCAGGGCAAGGAACATTTCGTTGCGGACCTGTTCCTCATTGTATACATCTGGTCGCTCGGTGATCGCCTGGCGGATCAACGGATATGCATCTTTACCTTTCCACTCATATTTTAAGTACCAGGCCATGTGATTGATCCCGGCGCAGGTGTAGGTGATCTCTTCCATGGGCGCCCCGATCCAATGCGCCAGCATCTCTGCCGTTCCCTGGACGCTATGGCATAACCCAGTCAACGTGATTTTTGTCTCGCGTTGCATCGCCCGGCACAACATTGCCATTGGGTTGGTGTAATTTAGTAACATGGCGTCCGGGCAGTAGCGCTCCATATCTTGAGCGATGCCGAGCATCACCGGAATGGTGCGCAAAGCGCGGAAGATGCCGGAGACGCCGCGCGTATCACCCACATTCTCGTCCACACCGTATTGTTTGGGGATCTCGATGTCGTATCGCCAGACGTCGGTGCTGCCGGCCAGAATAGTCACCAGGACAACGTCCGCGCCCTGCAACGCCTGCGCACGGTCCAGGGTGGCTTCGACTTTAGCCGGGTAATGACCCATGTCCACGATTTTCTGGACAGATTTCTGAGCAAATTCCAGCCGTTCTGGATTGATATCCATCAAGCATAGCGTGGCGTCTTTGAGAAGAGGGAATGTAAGCATGTCGCGCACCAACCCCCGGGTGAAGCCCAGGCTGCCGGCGCCGATGAAGGTGATTTTGGTCATAGTTGCCTCGTCTGTTCGAAGTTTTTCGGGACGAATTTCCCGCAACTATAATTTTACTGTACAATTGCCGCGCGCAACCAGCGATATCGTAGAATTTAAACCATTACAGCCTATCATTTTTACATAATAGCTGCAATCCCAGGTTACCAACAACCAGGGCAAACTAATACTTGATTTTCGTTTAAAAGCCTGCTTGGTTCAGGAATTCATCAAGGTGATCGAGAAGCCGGGTAAGGTGTTGTAGAAATTTTTGTCCGGCGGTGGCAGAGGATTCGAAAACAGCTTCAATGTCTGTAGACATATCGGCCGGCAACTTCTCGCAATGGGAGAGCGCAAAGGAGACTATGCGTTTCTCGCCTGGATGCAGGACACGGTTTACTGCGAAAAGGATATCGAAGTAACTGGCGAACAAAGCCGCCAGGCGGTGATTTATACTGATGCTATCCCCACGTTTCACGGCTTTTGCCAGTTGATTGTAGTAGGCTGGGATGACATCCCGTAGAACAGGATGGTTCAGGGCGATTATATTGCGCCGTAAAGGCTCGGGATAGGCTTGTTGGCTTTGTGTTTGCAGTGTCTGGAACCAACCGTGTGGATCGTATAAAATTTTGGAATTACGACAGGTATACCAGAGACAGGTGGTATAACCGAGGCTGGCTTGATACTCGCCGATCACGCGCTGGATTTGGGCTTCTATCCAACAAGCATCGAAATAAACCAGGTCAACTTCGATGCCGGTGGCAGCATCAAACCACTCGTCTCCTGGACCCCAAAATGTAAGACCCAGGCTGGCAATGGAAGCTCCGCCCGACTGTTCGACGAACGCCTGGCGGGTGGCAAGTGGGATTTCGGCGCGGGTGTAGATGTATAGATCAATATCGGACGTCGCATCCGTTAAACCGCTGGCTTGAGAACCGCCCAAAGCGATGGCTACAACTTCGGGTATAGTACTAAACAAACTGGCAATCCGGTTGGTCAGGCTAATCGCTGGAGGATGGGGTTGATTCATGGTTTCAGGAATTGCGCTGCGGGATGGTATTCCTGAGTGTTGCAACCTGCTGGTTGCTGAGGATCACCATCCCGCTTTGCCTTAGATGCTTTCAATGCAAAGGAACGCAGCCTCTCATTCTTACTTTACAAACTGGATATTCTGCAAGAAATGGTTGTAGAGCTCCCAGTCTTCTTTATCCCCGGTGTGGCCGATCACGATCATATACAATTGACCTGATTTGGCAAAATAGTACTTGTCATATGCATAGGTCTGCGGACTGCGCGACAGGCGGGTATGGATGGCTGTTGTACCGGCGATTTGTAAATCGGGTTGTCTTACTTCTCCCTTAGAATCCTGAGTACTGGTCATCAACAAGTTATGGTCAGTTAACCATTTACCTAAATCCACTCCTTCCGGTGGACGGAAATCTTCTCGGTCCCCCGGATGACTGATAGTTATTTGCGGCCAACTTTCGTTGTCCACCAGGGGACCGGTGATCGACAGGCTTTTCAGCGGTTCATCATTTGGGATGATTGTCGTGTCCGCAGGATAATGGAAGCTGTAACCTAAATTTTCATTACGGTAGATTTTCCAACCATCACTGGCAATTTCGACGGTGGCTGTCGGTGCAGGCTCAGTTTCTCTGGGAGAGACAGTGGGTTCTACAGTCATCTGCTTTTCTCCGGATTTGCACTCTCCACGATAGAAAGCCCATTCATCGCACTCGCTTCCATCGGAGAAGACGCAGATTCCGGCCACACCGCCTGTAGCCTCCTGCCTGAGATCCAGTTTACCGCCGTTCTGTTCGCAGAATACGGAAGCCGGGTTGGGCATGTTCGCGCTTGAGGTTGGGGTGACAGGATTGGAAGTGCAGGCTGCTAATACCAACATGCCAATCAGCAGATAGATGGTGAACAATATTTTTCGTGACATTTTGACCTCCATCTCCATTTTCTTTCTGGAGAATAAACCGTGTTTATGCTGGTCTGTGACATATATTATGTTGCGCCAGATAACAGATAAGACGAAAATTATTCAAAAATGTTCCGAAAAAAAACGCGCCCATCCATTTGGTTGCCGATTCGCCGATCTTATAATCCTTATCTGGCAATTGCCCAGTCTGATCTTGGTCGGAACTACACGCTCGTGTCGCCGGTGGATCATTGGAGATTATTGGCGATTTTAAATTGCTCTAATACCTCAACGGCTCGAGCAATCCCATTCTCAGCTCGAATACTTTCCCCCAGGCAGGCCGCTTTCTCCCGCATCGCCGTGTCGGACACAGCGTAACGAATAGATTCAGCCAGGCGATCGACTGTCAGATGCCGCCGCGGGATAGGCCTGGGACCCACTCCCAACTCGTATATCCGTTGCCCCCAAAACGGTTGATCGCCAAAATAGGGCGTGATGATCGCCGGGATGCCTGCCCGTAGACCCGCAGCCGTGGTACCCACACCGCCATGGTGCACGACAGCAGCCATTTTTGGAAACAACCAGTTATGCGGGATTGAACCAATCATGAACACTGTCTTCGGTAACTCATCTTTCTTCAGTCCACCCCATCCCGCAGATAATACCCCGCGCTGTCCGCTACGTTCCAAAGCCTGTAGAACCAGGTTGGCTGTTTCTTCCGGTTTGCTGTTGACCATACTCCCGAAGCCGATATACACGGCTGGCGGACCGGATTCCAGGAAATCAAAGAGATCCTTAGGAGGTTCCCACCCAGCAGACGGTTCCAAAAACCAGTATCCGGTGACATGGATAAAATCCCCCCAATCCTTAGGAAACGGAATAACCTTCGGGCTGTAACCACACAGGATCGTTTGTTGTTTACGCTGCAGAGAGGCGAACGGTCCCCAGAATGATGCTGGAGCAATCCGTAGCACTTGGCTCCGTGCTTTGTTATCCGCAGCGCGGAAAGTCTGCCACATCATCTGTTGCGCCAGGCGATGAGACAGGTTATTTGCCCAGGATGGCAACCGGGTCTGTGGCAATGGCGACAAGACACTGGGAAATTCACGGGTGGGTGTAAACGGATATAAGTAGGCCGGAATAAAGGGGATACCCAATTTTTCCGAGAGCGCCAGTCCTACGAAAAGCCCACCCAGTCCGCCAACCATCAAATCGGAGCCCTGGCATGCTACCAACCCGTTTACAGCAGCCTGACCCACCAGACGTTGCGCCGCTGGTCCCATACTGGATAGAATTTTTATAATGTTGCCTTGTTCTAGAAGTCCTTGCATGCTTTGCGCGACAGTCTCCATACTGCCACCCATATCAAAGAATTCTAAACCATGAGACATGATCTGGTTTTGGAAATCCTTGGAAGCGAAAACTCCAACCGTATGCCCGGCTTCTTTCAATCCCTTGCCAAGCGCCACATAGGGTTGGACATCACCCCGACTTCCTGCTGCAATAATGGTAACTTTCATAATACTTGAAGACTTATGTAATATCCTGAATCTCCTCCAGGCAGTATGTGTATCCTTCCTCAAGCGGCTTGGCGGTCGTGAGATGGCGTTTTATGTATTGCCCACAATTGCTTCCGATCAGGTTTTCCTCTAATTCGCCAATACTCACGATCACCTGGTAACCCTCCTGGCGCAAGGCGTGAATCACCGGATATTTTTTTTCGGCATCACTGGGCTGGATATAGGAAGTCAGACCGCTCTCGCGCGCCTTGTAAGTGGGATTGAGGGGGGTGATCTTAACCAGGAATACATCTGGAGAGAAATGAGCACGGAGAATTGCAGGATCAACCAACATACCCTGGGCGAGGGCAAAGTTCAGGGTGATCTTCAGTTCGCCGCGGGTATAGAAGCGTTCGCCGTATGCCGCCATCTCCGCGAAGCTCCATTTCTTCACTGGCATCATTTGCTCGCGCTGCGCGGCATCGGTGGTATGGATCGAAAATTGGAATTGAAAATGACCGCCGGTGTAGTGGGCGCGTTGGATTTCCAGCAAACGTTCAAAAAAGCGCTCCCGCCCAGCAGGGGCAATCGTGGAGATGGATGGCATCAGCCCGGGGGCATGGTAGCGCTTCGGCAATTCATCCAATACATCTAATACGCTGTTGTTATACGCTGGTTCTCCCATCCGGGCAAACTGGATTTTAAATTGCTCACAAGGGATCTGTCCGGTTGGAAATCGTTTGCGCACCAAATAATCAATCTGGGCAAAAATTTCGTCTTTCGAGGGTTTTCCTGAATAATACCCACCCGCATCGCACATGGCGCAGCCCACCGGGCAGCCATACAAGGTTGAAACTAACAAAACCCATTTCTTCTCGCGGGGGAGGGGCGGTTGCACGGATTCGACAAATTCAACCAGGTTACCGTCAGCCATCTCACCAATGTAGACCATGGCAACTTTTTCTGTGCCCGCCGATGCAAGAATTTTCATCTGGATATCTCCTTTAAACGACGGTAGATTTTCATCGCAGCCTGGACGCCTTGTCCTACTGCTATGGCAGTCTGCCGTTCAATGCCGTTTTTTACATCGCCAATCCAATAGAGCAGTCCCTGCGATTCCAGTTCTCCGGCGATGGATCCGAATTCGGTAGGTATAAAATCCTGTTGCGGTTCACGCCCCAAAGCTCCGATCAGAATATCCGCCTTATACTGGATATTCCCATTGGGACCAGCGCAATATAATAGCAAATCGCCTTGTGGCAGCTCTTCCAGGTGCAACAGGCGCGTGCTGGGAAAATAAGCAATCCCAGGCGATTGGCTGGCGCGTTCACTGAGCAAGGACAGGCAATTGGGGCGTTCACCACGGTTGAGGAGGATGATCTGGTTGCACCGAGCCAAATTCAAGGCGTAATCAAAAGCTGCATCACCCGCTCCAATAATGGCAATCCGCTTTTGGATCGTACCGGCAAGTGGATAAACTTCATAAAACACACGCGAACGCAAAGCTGCCGGGATATCCACATCGGTGAAAAGTCTGGGTTTTGTCCCCGAGGCGATCACCAGCACACGCGCCCGCAATTCCCCAATACTGGTGAATAGGTGGAATACTCCTGGTTGATAGTCCAGGGTGGTAACTTCTGCGGTTACCGTCTCAATCCCGGCAGTCTTTAAATGCGCGCACATGCGCTCTACGAGGGATGGACCTGAGATCCCCTGTGAAAAACCAGGATAATTTTCAACCCAGTTCGCATTACGCAGCAATCCACCCACTTCACTACGCTCCAGCAAGAGAAAATCCAAACCATAACGTTGAAGTTGCAATGCCCCGGCGATGCCTGCCGGTCCTGCGCCAACAATGGCTGCGTCATGCACGATCATCATTAACCCTTTGACAGACCGTCAGAATTTCATCCACCAACACCGGCGTGGCAAAGCCATGCGCCAGGTTCACCAGTGTTGCCCGATGGTGGGCTTCCGTGTGAGTCGCTGTG
>CAYGZL010000172.1:0-12136 GCA_964354345.1 uncultured Anaerolineaceae bacterium
CGACCAGCCTCAACTTTGGTGGCCGAATGGTTTAGGATCCCAACCATTGTATGAAGTAAACATATCGCTCATCGTGGAGGGAATAGTTTGCGACCAACGCGTCTATGGCCTGGGATTACGCACCATCGAACTACGCCGCCAGCCAGACGAGTGGGGCGAATCGTTTACTTTTATCGTCAACGGCGCGCCAATTTTCGCCAAGGGCGCTGACTGGATTCCTGCCGACTCCTTGCCCACTCGTCTCACCCGGGAGCACCTTGAGCACCTGATCAGCAGTGCAGCGCAGGCGCAGATGAACATGCTGCGTGTGTGGGGGGGTGGTTTTTATGAGGATGACCGCTTCTACGAGCTGTGCGATCGTTATGGCCTCCTGGTCTGGCAGGACTTTGTGTTTGCCTGCGGTACTTACCCGGATGATCCAGACTTTTTTGAGAATGTGCGTGTGGAGGCGATCCAGAACGTTCGCCGTTTACGGCATCACGCCTGCCTGGCGCTGTGGTGCGGCAACAACGAGATGGAGCAGGGCCGGTCCGATTGGCAATGGGACAAACCCACCGATCCCTCCATCCAACGCTTGAAAGCCGCCTACGACCGGATGTTTCACCACCTGCTGCCCGATATTTGTGCAGTTGAAGACCCCGATCATCCCTACTGGCCCAGTTCTGCCTCCTCGGGTATCCCGTTTTCAGAGCCTAACAGCCAACAACGCGGCGATGTCCATTACTGGGATGTCTGGCATGGTCGTAAACCGTTTACTGCATACCGCAGCCAGTTCCCGCGCTTCATGAGTGAGTTTGGTTTCCAGGCGCTGCCCCCGCTGGAAACAATCGCCACCTATGCCGAACCGAAAGATTGGAATATGACTTCGTACATCATGGAACATCACCAGCGTTCGGGAAGCGGTAACGGCCTGATGATCGCCCAAATGACCGATACATTCCGGATGCCCAAGGACTTTCCATCCCTGGTTTATCTAAGTATGGTATTGCAGGCTGAGGGCATCCGCTATGGCGTCGAACACTGGCGGCGAAACCGTAACCGGGTCAGCGGCACTTTAATCTGGCAATTGAATGACTGCTGGCCGGTGGCCTCCTGGTCCAGCCTGGACTATTACGGTCGTTGGAAAGCGTTGCATTATGCAGCCCGGCGTTTTTATGCTCCGGTGCTACTCTCCATCGAGGATACAGGATCCCGTATGAACGTCCATGTTACCAGTGACCTGACTCAAGCCTGGCAGGGATTGGTGCGCTGGAAATGGCAGGCTCTGTCTGGACAGGTGCTTGATTCAGGCGAGGTTCCAGTCTATGCCGCCCCGCTGGCGGATACGCCTGTCTGCCAGCTCGATTTCGACGACCGCTTGAACGAGACTAACCTGCGCAGTACGATTTTTACCTGTGAGTTGTGGCAAGGCGAGCAACGGATTGCCTGCCGGACGAATGCTTTTGTCCCGAACAAGCACCTGGAGCTGGCTGATCCACAAATCACCGTTAATGTAGGGCAAGCTGTTAGCTTGCCAGGTACAGGACAAGCTGACAGCTTGTCCCTACACCTATCCGCCCAATCGCTGGCTCGTTTTGTCCAGTTAGCCTTCGAAGGGGCAGATGTCATTTTCAGCGATAATTACTTCGACATCCCAGCAGGTTGCGCCCTGACTATCACCTGTCCCTTACCGGCTGGCTGGACACTTGAACAAGCCCAAACCGCCTTGCGTGTGCGTTCCCTGTACGACTCGTTTGCCAGGTAAGCAGGTTCCTATATATCGAATCAGCTCAGTTTATCGACGACAACGACACCTGCGTCTGAGGGCGCAACAAAATGCCCACCCAAATCAGCAGGAAGGTTACCAGGCAGAAGGTCGCCATTAACAGGAACAAGGTACTGGCGCCGAGAGTGTCGAACACCACCCCGCTGATGAAGGAGCTGATGATACCTGCCAGGCTGGTGACTGAGGCATACAGCCCCTGCGCAGTAGCAAGCAGCTTGGATGGAACCAACCGTGAGCCGTAATTTAAAGCGCTGTTCCAGAACAGGACGAAGCCCGGTCCGTTGAGCATATTGATGGCAATCGCCCAGGCTGGTGCACTCATCTGAGAGAGCAGTATAAAGCGGATGATCTGCAATAAGACTGCCAATCCCATCAACCGCGGCGCGCCAAAACGTTGGATCAAGGGTCCGCTGAACGCCATGAACGGAATTTCGATCACTGCCCCGATCACAATTGCGAAGGAGATCAACTTATCATTGGCGCCCATACCTTTTAAGATCACACCCATAAACATCAGCGAAGAGTTGTACGCCACCCAAAAGAAGAAGATGATCGCAATAAAGATCAACCAGGTCGGTTGGCGGATCATCTTCAGGATCTCGCGCCCGCCAGCGCTTTCCAGGTGCACAGGTCGCGGCGGCAACAGTAAGGCAAGCATAGCGAAACCAAACATTAACACACCGTAGGCAGGGAACATTGAGCGCATCCCAATTTTGTCGTACAGGAATCCCGCGAAAACCGCTGCTAAAATGTAGCCAATTGAGCCACCCAACCGATAACGACCATAATCGCTGCGCCGTTCGCCGAGGATCGCCAGGGTGGTGCTGTCGGTCAGCGTGAAGCTGGAGGCAAGCAATAAGTTCGCCACACAGCCGATCCCCACGTAAAATTCCAGTGCGTGAGGTAGGTTCAAGGTTTTAACCAACGGGATCAACTGGGCGACGAGCAGCCCACCCAATGCGCCAACAGCAATCAGCACTCGGGGCTTACCCGTGCGATCGGAAAGGTACCCCCACAAGAAGGCACTCGCCATGCTCACAATCCCGCCTACCATGCTGATCAGACCGATCTGGGTACCACTCAGACCGGCTTCCTTGTAATAGACATTTAAAAAGGTGAAATACACCCCCACCGCGGCAAACTGAAAGAAAAACAATCCCCACAACACCCACAACCGCCGTGGTCTGGCGGTTGGACTGTCTGGAGAGGGATTCCTATCTGACGTAACTCCGGGCTTATCAGCCTGCGATTCGGTTGGGTACAGTATTTCTTGGGCCAATCCAGGATATCTCGCAAATAGGATCATCTTAACATGCGACTGGTTATTAAACTAACCAGACGGGGCGTGAGGAGGTAATTGTATCCTGCAGACCCGATTCCAACAACTATACTATTGCAGGTTCGCCGGCATGAAATTCCCACAGTACTCCCCTCGGTCTGAACCTGACAAATACTATACAAATTCTTGACATTATATATACTACCAGGTATAATTAAGTTATCGATTCTGAAAGAATGAATGGCGACCATGAAAAAAGTTATCATCATTGGCTCTGGCATGGGTGGTTTGGCGACTGCTTTGCGATTGCGTTACCATGGTTTCGCTGTCACCCTCTTCGAAAAGCAGCCTCGCCTGGGTGGGCGCAGTAATATCATTGAGGAGAACGGATTTCGCGTCGACATGGGGCCAACCATCCTGGTGATGAAGAAATATCTTGAAGATACCTACCAGGCCATCGGATTGGATATCCACCAACGCCTCAAACTGGTCCAGCTCGACCCCAACTATCGGATTTACTTCCACGACGACACCTCTCTCGATCTCTACAGCAATATGGCGCGCCTGGCTCAGGAGGTGGAAAAGATCGCCCCCGGCTCTGCAGAGCGGTTATTCCAGTTCATCGGTGAAAGCGGGCGCAAATATGAGCTGGCGATGGATTTTGTGATTCGCAATTTCGATCACCTGACCGACCTGGCCAATCCGGTCGCCGGCTGGCGGCTTTATCAAACCCGGGCGCATCAAAATTTATACCGGCAAGTAGCGAATTTCTTCCGGGGCAACGATAAGCTGGCGAAAGCCTTCTCCTTCCATTCTATGTTCATGGGACTTTCCCCCTTCGACGCCATGGCAATGTACAGCCTGATCAGCTACGCTGACCTGGCATTAGGCATGTGGTATCCGATGGGTGGAATTTACACCCTGATCGAGGACATGGCTCAAATCGCCAGAGAGATGGGTGTCGAAATCCATGCCAACACCCCGGTTGAACAGATCTTGATCGAAAATGGGTCGGTGCGCGGCGTGCGTTTAAAAGGTGGAGGCGTAGAACGCGCCGAGCTGGTGGTCTCCAATGCTGATTTACCGTATACCTACCAATCCTTAATCGACCCTCGGCAACGGAAAATTTACACTGACCAGCGTATCATGAGCATGCAATACGCCTGCTCTGGTTACATTCTATTCCTGGGGATCAACAAGGTATATCCGCAGATGCGTCACCAGGCGTTGTATTTCTCTGAAGATTACCGGGGTAACCTGGATGCTATTTTCAAGTCGAAAACCCTCCCGGCGGAGCCATCCTTCCATCTCAATAACCCGACGATCACAGATCCAGGCCTGGCGCCACCCGGACATAGCATCCTGTATATTCTGGCGCCGATGCCAAACCTGGATAGCTCAATTGATTGGGATCAGGCAGCGCCTCTGGTACGCGAGCGCCTGATAGAGCGCCTGGAACACCTGGTTGACCCACAGATGCGCCAGCACATTGTATGGGAACGCGAGTACCGTCCTACGGACTGGCAGAAGGATATCAATGCCTACCTGGGAACTGCGTTCGGCTCGCTCTCTCAGAGCTTCTTCCAATCCGCTTATTTCCGCCCCCATAATAAAGCGCGTGACATTGGTGGATTATATTTTGTCGGTCAGGGAACTTATCCTGGAATTGGAATGCCGATGGTGCACATTTCCGCCCGGCTGGTCTGTGAGAGAATATTAAGAGAACAAAATAAACAGGTAGAGACAGGATGATGGTATCGGTAAGAGAGTTGAACAGGAAAATCGCCTCGGCTCAAGATTACAAAATTTGCCGGCAGGTAATGCGGTCTGCCAGCCAAAATTACACTTTCGCCAACGCTTTTTTACCGGCAAACAGGCGGGCGCACGTTGAAGCGCTCTATGCATTTTTACGCGTGGGTGATGATCGGGTGGACGTCTCACATTCCGGTTTTTCGACCCCCCTGGCAGCTATCACAGACTGGGAGGACTGTTACTGGCAAGCATTCGCAACGGGTGGAAGCTCCCATCCGGTGGTGCGCGCTTATTTAAATACTGCCATGCAATTCAACATACCTAAAGAAATTATGGTTCCCTACTTCCGGGCAATGAGAGATGACCTGACCATTACTCGCTTCCCAACCTTTGCCGACCTGATCTATTACATCGAGGGCAGCGCCATGGTCGTTGGTCGAACAATG
Organism: uncultured Anaerolineaceae bacterium; assembly: GCA_964354345.1. Lineage (GTDB taxonomy): Bacteria > Chloroflexota > Anaerolineae > Anaerolineales > UBA4823 > CAYGZL01. The sequence continues at coordinate 5,243 of CAYGZL010000172.1, forward strand.
ACATATATACTTGGAGTGCGCCCCCCGAATACTCTGACCGAAGCTCTACCCAAAGCGGATAGCCTCTCAGTTGCCATGCAACTCTGCAATATCTGGCGCGATATCGGACCAGATTGGCGGATGGGCCGTGTCTATCTTCCCCTGGAAGATCTAGATCGCTTCGGAGTTTCCGAGAACGATCTGGCCAAGGCGCGGATCAACCAACAGTTTATTGACCTGCTCGAATTTGAAATCGAACGCACAGAACAATACTACAATCAGGCACAGCCGGGGATTAAGATGCTGGCCTCGGGCCGGTGGGGCATCCAATGTGGATTGGAAGTCTACCGGGCTATCCTGACTGGTATTCGCCGCAACCATTATGATGTCTTTACCCACCGGGCTGGCGCCAGCAGCCTGGAACGTATCGGTTTGGTAGCGCGTGCCTGGTGGCAAAGTCGCAGCCTGTGAATAACCAAGAAAAACCAGGATGACCTACTTCGGAATACTGGCAATATTTCTGCTTCCTGTTCTATCGTTGCTGCTTATTATCGTCCCCCGCGACCTCTGGCGATGGATTATGACGCGCCAGGGCCAGGTTGATTGGCGACCTTACCTGGTCATATCAGCCCATATCCTGATGGCTCTGGTTTATACCACACCCTGGGATAACTACCTGGTGGCAACAAACGTGTGGTGGTATAACCCCCGGATGGTGACTAATCTGCGCATTGGATATGTACCGATTGAAGAATACACCTTCTTTATCGTCCAAACCCTGCTGACCTGCCTGTGGACGCTGGCCCTGATGCGTTTCCTCTTCCATAGGACAGTTCGGATTGTCCCTTTGGAACCAGACCCTCAGCGTGAATCGGAACAGATCCGTAGGATTCGCTTACGGGGTTGGGCTGTGGCCAGCATCGTAGTGGTGTGGCTCATTTCCACCGGCGTGCTGCTGGCAGGCTGGAAACCAGGCACCTACCTGACATTAATCATATCCTGGGGATTTTTTCCAATCTTTATCCAAATCCTTTTCGGCGCCGACATTCTCTGGGCCAAGAGGCGTTTGCTTGGCGCAGCCATCCTTCCGCCAACCATCTATTTATGGGCAGTGGATGCTCTGGCATTGAGCAGCGGCACCTGGAGCATTGACCCGACCCAAACAACCGGTTTCAAACTGGGAGTCTTACCGGTCGAAGAAATGGTTTTCTTCTTTCTGACCAACACCATCATTGGGTTCGGTGTGACCTTAATGTTATCACCTGAAAGCCAACGCCGTGCCCAAGAGTGGATGTCCTATCTGAAATCCAATAATATATGAAGTTAACTTTAATCATCTGGTTAGCAGTCTTAATTGCTACTCTAATCGGTTTATGGACACTTGGGGAAGAACAATTTTCCTGGTTGACCTCGCTCGGGGTGCTGGTCCAGGCCACAGCCACTTTTCAGGCTCTGGCAACCGGCTGGCAACCAGCCCGACTGGTTCGCACTACTGTCCTGGTGGTCGTATGCGCCTGGGCAACCGAATGGTTAGGGACAACTTCGGGCTTTCCCTTTGGTGACTATAGCTACACAAACATCCTGCAACCCCAACTGGCTGGGGTACCATTGCTGATTCCTCTGGCATGGTTCATGATGCTGCCACCCGCCTGGGCAACCGCCGAAGCCGGATTAGCTTTATTCCGCAACCATATGGGGCGATCTTATCCATTCGCTTATGCTGCTTTATCCGCCCTTGCCTTCACCGCCTGGGACCTGTATCTGGACCCCCAAATGGTCGCCCATGGCTTGTGGACCTGGCAGCATCCCTCTGGTTACTTCGGCATCCCCTGGACAAACTTCCTGGGTTGGTTGGGAGTGGCTACCTTACTCACCTTGCTCTTACGGCCGGAGCGCCTGCCCTGGATATCCCTGGTCACTATTTATTCAGTCACCTGGCTATTCCAGGCCATTGGCCTGGGAATCTTCTGGGGCCAACCTGGACCAGCGCTGGTTGGTTTCATAGGTATGGGCGCGTTCGCCCTCCTGGCATGGTATTCCATCCGTAAGCAAACGGTTCTGTCATGAACACAATCCAGGGGCAGCCAATGTCGTACGGGCGAGGAACTGGTTATGGGATCTGGCAGCCGTGCTGCTGGATGATGGCTCCATGCAAGGAATCCCTGCGCAAGATCCAACCATTTACGTGGCCATCCCCTCCAAGAGTACTCCACAAGACGCCTTACCCGACCATGAAAACTGGTTCATCCTGGTTAATGCCCCTGCCCTTGGACCGCAGTGGGATTGGAAACAAAACCAGGCAGCGTATCGACAGCGTATCCTCGATCTCCTGGCTGAATGGGGTTACGACATCATTTTAGCAACTGAATCGCAGCATCTGTGTTTTAAGCACTATCCAATGTATAGAAATAACACGGCTATATAACAGATGGAATAGAACTGGAATATAGCCACCTTTGTGGAGATTAATGAAAATAATGGAAGCTAATGAGCTGATCAATGAGTCATCCACCTCATTTTATGACCGCCCGCAGGTCAAATTAGAGAAACTGGCGATCGGACCTGGCATCCCGGTGGGAATCGAACAGACCTACAACCCGGAAGCAGGTATTGGTGGGGCCTATGGTACCTGGGGAGAGGCGTACGACAACAGCCGCATCGCCCAGTTGATCGAGTGGCATCTGGGCGAACCACTATTACCTGACGAGCGAATGAACCTGGCTGAGTTAGGGTTTGTCAGCCGGCACCACATTCCGCAAGAGCTTTCCAACCAGGAAGATATTGAGTTGGAAGTACAGGTGGGGGCTATGTTTTTACGCCAGGCCGCGGCGGCCTGCGGTTGGCATCCGGGTGAAGTTCAAGGGGTGTTAATCGGAACGAGCAGTCCTGCGCTTTTGGACTATACAGAGCAAATTGCTAGAGAAGCTGGCATCCCGGATAGTGCTTTGAAAGTCAGCCTCCATAAAGCCTGCGATGGAGCGGTGGCCGGGTTGAACCTGGCGCTAAATCCGTCTTTGCCGGTCAACCACATTTTGGAGAAGAACCTGGCTGAAGAATTGTTCGGTAAGAAAATATTGGTCGGGGGAATTGAGGGTTTGAGTCGATTTTTAAAGTATTCGCACGATAAAAACGCCTTGCAGCTATTTGGCAACGGCGCGGGGGTGATCGGTGTGATCCCCGGTCAGACGATGAGCCTCGTGACCAGTAAGTCCCATGAATATTATGATGAAGAGGGAATGCTGCAAGTAAAGATGGTCTATCCCTACACAGGCCAGCAGGTAGAAGAGACCTCATTAACCAAGGTAAGCACGGTCAGCCCGAATCATTACCGGGTAGCCGGTTTGATGCATGTTCCCGCCAATGAGGAGCCGGTCATCATGGCGGGTTTAATGGGCATGGTGAAATTGTTTGTACGCACCGGGGTTGAGGTGGTCAAGGAAGTCTACCAGGATTACCAAAAGCGGATTATCGAGATGGGCATGCCTGATAGAACCTTCGCCGCGGCGGTGGTCCACCACGCCAATCTAAAAATAAACAAGCTGAAGGAAAAACATCTCCAGCGGGATGGAGTCAACGTATCCATGCCGTGGGTGATGAGTGATTTTGGCAATGTCAGCGCTGCCTCAGCGATGATCGCGTTCTTACGCCAGTTACCAGGCATGAAACGCGGTGATCATATCCTGATTGATGGGTTTGGCGCCGGAACCTATTATGACACGCTGGCAGTGGCGTTAAGGGGATAGGATTGGAAAGGACAGCGGTAAATACCGGTATGCTGAGAATAGAGTTTACGGATTGCGAAACAACACCGCCCAGGCCTCAGCCAGGGTTTGCGGCAGTTGAGAGGCACGGGCATCCAGCCGCCACAACGACTCAACCGTAAAACCGCGAGTGTACTCCTCCAGGAACAGCTTCTGCGCCATACCGAACAGCAAGCCAGTGCCCTCATAGCGACCCGAAGCATAGCTCATCCCCAGGGTGCGCACGCCCACCTCGCCCAGTAACTGCCCAATCAGCCAGGCGTTGCGCACCTGACCATCGAAATAGTATGAGGTAGACAGGTTCCACTCGATAGGCTCGTAACCACACGTGCCGCCGTCGCTGCACGGGATTGCCTCCCAGGTCGTGTTATCAGCAAAGCGATACTGGATCATCAAGTCTGCGCCGATCGCGCTGGGATTATCCTTCAAGAAATTCCAGATCGTCGCTTCGCGCTGGAAAGCCGCCCACTGCTGATCAGTGTAAGGCTGTTGAGCCTCAGGCAATTTCTTGCCCGTATTGTCATACAGAACCGGTATCGGCAACGTTTCGCCCTGCGGGGCCATCTGGCGAATCTGGCCGAGGTCTGGTTTGACCCGTCCGAACATGATCAAGGTATCGTTGGCGCCGACGTATGCCCGTACCGTCATTACATACAGGATTTGCCCGTCACGCCCCACAAACTGGATTTGTTCAAGCGCAGTATTGGGCGCATTCATGAAACCAACGCGCTCCATCTCCGCAATGACATCGTCATCGGCAGTTTTGGGCAGACCCTGCTCATTCAAGCGACCAGAAAACGGATCCTTGCCCCACCCCTTGGCGTTGGCCCAAACCTGCCCGATATCGTTGAACTCGTAGTTATACACGGGTTTGATTGTGATGAAGTCCCAGGGAGACTCCCTGGTCGCACGATAGAAAACGGCGTACTCGCGCTGGCGATTGAGCAGCGTTCGTTCCCAGGTGGCGTACCGGTCGGCATCAGCGGCGCTGTAGATCAAATATGCGCCTGATGTCGCAAACTTGCCCCCCGTCGTATACTCCACCCAGGGTTGCTCCGAGCTGCCAAGATCGTTCACCAGGTCATTGATCAAATTTGCCGCGCCCATAGCATCGTAATCGCTGTTGGGCACATCCATATGCGTCCACCAACCGCCGGGCCAGGTCGCCGGCAGCCCGCCAAGGGAGGTCACCGAATGACCCCAGTTGAAGAAATAGCTGCCCCAGGCAATGCGCGCCTGCCAGACTTCATTGACCACCAGGGCATACAGTTGGGCTTTCTCCAGATCCAGGCTGATCATGCCTTGCTGGTCTGGAGCGCAAGGGATGGTGTAGTACCACAGGGTCTGGAAATCGCGGCGGTCCAGGTCAAGGTACTGCTGCAGGTTACGATTAAAATCCAGGCGCACTTTCGCCCCACAGAAGAGCTTGCCTTTGGCATCGGACACCGAGTAGGTGGCTGGTTCGACGGTCATGAAGTTAGTTAAACCAGCGAAACGCTTAGTCTTGATCATCCCGAGCGCCTGAGCGTTGACGCCATCCGGCAAGACAACCGTCACATCCTGAGTTTTGGAGCCAGACAGCTTGCCAAACACCGTGCGCAGTTGTAACCGTGGAGCGTTCGCATTCACGCCGCGCAGCTCAGCCATGTTGACTTCCTGTTCCGTGCCGGCTGGCCCCTTAAGATTGTAAGTCACCACGCTCTCCAGACCGTCGGTGCCCATGTCGCTGCGCAGTGGCAACGCTGGTCCGCCGCAAGCTGTTGAGACTACCATGAGGGTTAATAGAATAAGAAGGAATTTAGCTCGTTTAGATATGAGATGACGGTTCATAGATATTTCTCCTCAGATCGCCTGCCCGGTGTGGCTCCATCGAGTTGTTGGGCGACGCAAAGCCTCGCTTATCCTGCCTGCTCTCCAAGCTGGAAGTGGAAAATGCGCATTGGTTTGAACAAGAGAAAGATGGGGGCTATCCAGCGAAAGGAGTGCATCCGCGGCTCAGGCTGGTCGAAGAAGCCCCACTGACCGAGCAGGCGGATACCGGCGCCAGCGGAGTTGGCGTTGCCCCAGCCTTCGATCTCCTGGCTGCGCCAGAATCCCCAGTGCAAGAGGCCTGCAAACTTTGAGCTGGAGAGTTGGCGGTTACCCAGCCAGACGAAGAATGGCGTCCAGCCGTCGAAGACCAGCTCCGCACCGGGGAAATGGTCGCGCAGCCTGAGCACCAACGATTTGACCTGCGCTTCCATGAAGTAGACGAAGACGTTTTCGGCCAAGAACAGGAAGGGGCGCTGAGAATGCACCTTCACCGCCTCCAGCCAGGCCTCCTCGAGCACCGAGTAGCCCAGCAGATGGTAGCGTTCTCCTTCATCGCCGATGAACTTCCGACGCAGCCCGATGACGTCCGGCAAATCCAGGTCGTACCACTCCACCCGGCCATTGTCCACCCGTTCGAAGCGCGAATCAAGGCCGCACCCAATGTGAACCACAACCGCCTGTGGGTGACGGCTGAGGAAATCCCGGGCGTAGCGGTCCATTTCGCGGGTGAGCATGATCCGCGCTATCTTGTTTCCCTCGCTCATGCGGATCTTCCTGATCTGGTCGAAGTCGTAGCTCATCTGCGTCACGAGCGCCACGGCTTTCTCGTCCTTCATAATAGCGTCTGGGCGCTGCGATTCCATCGCCCGGTTATAGAGCGGGATGAGCAACGTTTCAGCCACGCCGCTCAAGACTGGATCAATCCTTTCGGAGCTATGCATCTTCAATCTCCTGAATCAACCTTGATGCCCGACGCTCTGGCTAAGCTGCGGGGCGGTTCTGGCGAGACTCTTTCCCAATTATGCACCATTTCTGGCAAATCGCGTAGGTTTTGATCGGTAGAGCCGCTGTCCGACGGGTAGGGTCAAGGGATGACGCCTGGATTTAGGTGTGACAGACCCGTTTCTCTCCGTTTCCTGCGAGAGTGCCTCAGTGTCACTACCATGTCTGGTTTTCATCCCCTGCCACATCGAACCGGACGTGAGGTTTTTCCTCATCCGGCTCTCCGACAACCTTCTTCCTGGAGTGTTCAAAGTTTCGTCTGCTCTGGCTTCCTTGCTCACAGCCACATCCGTTCTGCTCAGTTCAGCTTCCGCCTTTTGGCTCTCAGGCATAGCCCGCG
>CAYGZL010000173.1:0-3274 GCA_964354345.1 uncultured Anaerolineaceae bacterium
GGCGCGGCACAGCCGAGATCACCTGCCCCAGGTCAAGTTGGATCTGGCCGAGCAATCCCTGCGCGTCCAGCCCAGGCTGGAAAGGCTCCCCGGGGGGCAACTTCAGGCAGGCTTTGCGGCGCGTCCGCCAGCGTAAGGGCAACTCAGACACATCGCCGGCCGTCACGGCAGACAGCATCACCAGTCCCACGCCTGGCTCACAGCGGATGCCAGTGATGATCTTCTCAGGATTGGGATTACCCCAGGCCCACAGCCAATTGACCCACTGGCCATCGTCGGCGGAGGAGACGCGCGTCTGCGACCAACCCCAATCCCCACCGGGCTGCTCCTGGCCTCCCCGCAACGGGTAAGGTTTATGATTGGCGACGGCCTGGAAGCAGTTCTCTCCCCAATGCCGTTGAAAAGTGCCGATTTGATGTCGACGGCGGATGGCAGTGCGGGATTCGCTCCCATCGGAGTAGAGGATCGCGTAATCGGCGGCGTGCTCGCCGAGCTGACCCAGCCCGCGCATCGGCGAAATGATCCCGCCTGGACCTGGTGAGAGCGGACGCTGATCGGAGGTGTGCAGGAAGACCAGCCAGCGCGCCTGGCAAGGTTCAATTGCTGCCGTGACTGCTCCCATCCCCGGCTCCGCTTCCGGCTCTGTGCCAGGCTCCCTGCCTGGCGTCGCCTCCGGCTCTGTGCAAGGCTCTGTCACCGACCGGGCATCCAGCACGACGACATCGCCAATGAGAAAAGGGATGCCCCAGGCAATCACCTCACCCCGCGGAGCATGCTTGCGCGCAGTCGCCATCGGCAGCGACATCCCGGCGGGAATGGCTGCATTTCCCTCGACCAGCGCCGTCAGATTGAGATTACCCTGCAATTTCAGAGGACGAAAACAGGGAGAAGCTGGTCCATCCTGGATGGTATACATAGGGAGCTCCTTTTCTGCCATGAAATTCCATACATCAAGTATGAATTTTCATGGGTTTGATCGATTATTCTACTGGTTCTGAAATAAATTTTCCGCTATTCGCAGCCATTACCTGAGCCGCAGCGGCTTCGTTGGCAAACGCTAACTGGAGCTCCTGGCTGGATGGACGGTAGGAGAGGATCTGTACGGCGTTGCGCACAGATGTGGTTTCCTGGCTGGCGAAGCGCGGCGCCAGGATATAGCTAAATAAGATCCAGACCAGGGTAAAGGCGCTCAGGCTGGCGAACAAAGTACTAAAAAGGATTAAGACCGTACCTCCTGGTTGGTTGGCTGACCAGGTATTGAGCAGCAACAACGCAATCGCCAGGCCGGCGGCTAAACCCAGTACACCTCCCAGGCGGGCAACCAACCGCTCAGCCGGGGCGCGCCTGGCAGCGAGGGCGTAATGCTCCGCGCACAGCGGCATAGGCAGGCTGAGCGGAATCGAACGACTGCCATAGCGGATGGCGCGTGTCACCCGGTAGCTCTGCCGGGCTTCTTTGAGACAGACCAGGCAGACGGGTGGGAAGGTGATTTGTGTGCCGTGCAGGGTGATGATGTGAGCCATGAGAGCTATACCGTGAACTATCCAGAAACTGGTATAACCAGTATAAGTCACGCTGAATTATGTTGGCGTACAGACACCAGTGCGCCATTTCTGGCTAATGATCAGCGTCTGTTAAAATACTGGCTGTTTCGCTTTCGTTGATGTAAATCTCACCACAGGTGGTACAAACCTGCGCTGGAACGTTTTTAACGACCAGGATCAGCCCATCACGTTCAAGGGTAACGGTTGTTTTTCCTGGCGCTGTTTCACCGTTTTTACAGATAAGGCATTTCATGATAGTCTCTGCCGAAAGCCGGCGCTCCAACGCGCCTGATCAGGTTCATATACCGTTACGATTACTGTTTCATCATATAAATCGTTATAAGCAGCGACGACATGTATCGGTCGCGGCTGGCACCCGCCCAAGATCAAGCGACTGGTGTAATGAGGATCAGCAGGATATTTTTCGATTGTCTCACCCGTTAATAATACCTGACGCACATCTGCTACCTGAATATGCCGCTCAAACATACGTTCCAGTGCATGAGACCTAAAAATTAATTTCATGATAACATTATAACTTGATTATTCTTAGAGAGATTTTGAATAATGACGATGAACCCTTCCCCAATTCGCATCCATCCCTCCAATCCCAGGCTGTTTGAATTCCGCGGCAGACCGCTGGTCCTGCTGACTGCCACGGAGCATTACGGCGCAGTGATGAATCGCCCCTTCCGCTTCGAACGCTACCTGGCTGAGGCGGCGGACAGGCAGATGACTTTCACCCGCCTGTTCACCTTGTTTCGCGAGCTGCAGGGCGCGAACAATCCTTATTCCACGTGTAAACCCGAGTCGCCAGATTACATCGCTTCCTTCCCGCGCACCGGTCCTGGAAAAGCGCTGGACGGCGAAGCGAAGTATGACCTGGATCAGTGGAATCCCGAATTTTTCGAGCGCCTGCACCGCTTCCTGGAGCTGGCTTCTTGCTACGGCATTGTCGTCGAGATCGTTCTGCTGAGCAATACCTATGGAGAAAACATCTGGGCGCTCAACCCGCTCAATCCGCAGAATAACATCAATGCCACTGAAACGATCTCCTGGCCGGAATATATGACCCGACGCCATCCCCGGCTCTTCACTTACCAGGCTGCGCATGTGCGCAAGATTGTTCAAGAGACCAATCGCTACGATAACATTGTCTATGAGATCTGCAACGAACCTGGCGGTAATTTCGCCGGCGCCGGCAACCCCAAGGTCGCTGAAGTCAATCACTGGCTGGAGGCGCTGACTAGCATCGTGCGTGAGAGCGAAGCAAGACTGCCGAACCAGCACCTGATCTTTGGTCAGGAAGCTTTCACCTATCATCCCTGGGAGCAAACCTCCACGCTGGCATTTCAGAATTTCCCTGTCGATGTGGTAAATATCCATCCGCTGCCGAACACCACCTATGCCGGGCAGAGCTACGACCAGGGTACTTTCATGACAAAGCAGCTCAAGCTCCAGGCGGTGCGGGATTACTGCCTGGCGACTTACCCCCTGCCAAAACCGCTCAACCTGGATGAGGACAACGCTGCAAGCCAGTATAAGGACCGGACAGGTTGGACGATCCACCGTAAGCGCGCCTGGACGACCCTGCTGTGCGGTGGACACTACGATATGATCGATTTCTCGATCATTAATTATTGCGAGACCGGTACTGATGCCTCACGCCAGCAACTGCGCGCCTGGTTCAAACATCTCTCGGAAACGATCCACTCGATCGATCTGGTGAG
>CAYGZL010000174.1:0-4167 GCA_964354345.1 uncultured Anaerolineaceae bacterium
TAGTCCATTATGGACTTGGAGAGTAAATCGGAATTTGGAGGTAATCCAGGCCTCCTTAGGAACCGCTGTTCAACTGGCCAAGGCTAAGAAGGAGCTGCCAGTATGATTATTCCTGAATATGAAGCCAAAGGATTTCTTAAAGGGTATGGGCTGTACATACCGCCAGGTGAGACAGCGGCCATCCCCGAAGAGGCCCGAGAGATTGCGGCCAGGTTTGAGGGGCGTGTGGTAGTTAAAGCTCTGATCCCTAGCGGAGGCCGGGGTAAAGCCGGAGGGGTCAAGCTATGCGAAACGACCCAGGATGTTTTTGACGCAGCCGCACTGCTGCTGGGCAAACCGCTGCTTGGCCACACAGTCGAACGTGTGCTGATAGAAGCAGCTCAAAAGATCCTCATTGAAATTTATACTGGCGTGATCGTTAATGCGTCCACCGGATGGATTGACCTGGTGGTCAGCCTTACAGGCGGTATGGATATTGAGCAAATTGCCATGAACGAATCCAGCGCAATCTTGCGGCTTGAAACGGAACCAGGCGGTCTGCTTCCAGTTTACCGGGTGCGCGGATGGCTGTCGAGCTTGAAAAATATTCCAGCCCACCTGAATATCAATGGTCTGGCTCCAGTTCTAACTGCCCTCTATCGAGCTGCGGCAGACCTGGATGCTATCTTGCTGGAGGTAAACCCTCTGGCGGTTCTCTCCGATGGCAGGCTGGCGGTCCTGGATTGCAAACTGGAGGTAGATGACAATGGTTTGAGCCGTCAGCCCGAAATGATGTCACTCTACCTGGCAGGGTTGAGCGAGCGCGAAAAGCAGGCGCGGGCTCTGGGAGTATCGTACGTACCCCTGGAGGGTGACATCGCCGTGATTACCAGTGGAGCCGGTTTGGGCATGGCAACGCTCGATATGCTGAAGCGTCGCAACCTTCAACCTGCCAATTTCCTGGATACCGGGGGTGGGATCTCCGCCGACCAGGTAAAGGGCGCACTTGAGCTTGTGATGGACCAGCCGCATGTGCGCGGTGCGATCATCAATCTGTACGGCGGGATTAACCGGATGCTCGAAGCGGCGAAAGGGATCCTGGCTGCGAAAGAAAATCTATCTGGCAACCGACCGATTGTGGTGAAGATCCTCGGCAACCAGCAAGAAGAGGCCTGGGCAATGCTTGCATCTGTGCCGGATGTTTATACGATTCGTGGGGTTCAAACGGAAGCAGCAGTTGATAAATTGGCCAGCCTGTTAGGAGATAGCCATGACATCCATCCTGTTGAATAAGAACACTCACGTGATTGTCCAGGGTATCACCGGCAAGGTTGGACAGGCCCAAACGCGCTGGATGTTAGCGGCTGGAACGCCAATTGTCGCCGGGGTAACCCCTGGCAAAGGCGGGCAGATTATTGAAGGACTGCCGGTATACAACACCGTAGCCGAGGCAGTTGCTGGAGAAGGAGCGAACGCCTCTGTGATCTTCGTCCCGGCTGCGTTTGCTCGCCTGGCTGCCTTTGAGGCGATCGATGCAAACCTGGATCTGGTGGTGATCGTCACCGAGCATATCCCAATCCGCGACACACTGGAGATCAAATTTCGTGCCCACCTTTCTAAAACCCGGGTGATCGGCCCCAACTGCCCTGGCATCCTGGTCCCCGGAGCAGGCAAGCTGGGCATTATGCCGCAAAGCATCTTTACCCCGGGCAGTATTGGCGTGGTTGGCCGCAGCGCCACACTATCCTACGAAGTAATTGCTAACCTGACCGATGCTGGCCTGGGGCAGAGGGCTGCGGTGGGCATTGGAGGCGATCCGGTGGTATGTACAGAATTTTCTGAGGTGCTGCGCCTGTTTGAAGAAGACCCGCATACCCAGGGAATTGTGCTCATCGGGGAAATTGGTGGGTCGGCGGAGGAACGGGCGGTAGACCAGATTTGCGCCATGCAAAAGCCGGTGGTAGCGCTGATTGCTGGGCGATTCGCTCCTCCCGGGCGGAGGTTCGGGCATGCTGGCGCGATTGTGCGCGCAGGGGGCGGCGGTGCAGAACAAAAAATCAAGGCGCTCCGCGAAGCCGGCGTCACCATCGCCGAGACGCCGGCTGAAATTCCTGGCCTGCTAAAGAAGCGTCTGGCTCAACTGACGATGGCAAGAAACGAGCGTAAGGGGTCATGAGAAAGGATCAGGAGCATGGAAATTCCATTTCGCCCAATTGACATCATTTAATTGGTTTCGAGGTTAATTATGCAGCCTGTTTTTTTGATTCTTCTGATGTTTTATCTGCTGCTCATGGCAATCCTGGTGTTAGGCGCTTCACGGGTAAGGATCCCACGCCAGCCAGGTTTTTAGGGCATTGAGGATCCCGAAGCAGCCCGGGCTTACGACCGCATCAGCCGTCTGCCACAGTTCAAGCTGCTGAGGCGCATGGTTTTGCGAGAGTTGCAGAAATATCACCCGAACGGCGTCATCGTGGATATCGGCTGCGGACCAGGTTACCTGGTCATCTTGATCGCCAAAACCTTTCCGGGTTTGCAGGTCATCGGGGTGGATATTGCGAAAGAGATGACGGATACCGCCGCGCACAATATTTCTGCCCTTGGTTTAGATACACAGGTGACTTTTCGTCTGGGTGATAGCCAGAAACTGCCTTTCGAAAATGGCGAAGTAGATTTCATCGTCAGTTCCTTTTCTCTGCATCACTGGTCGGAGCCTGAGCAGGCGTTGCAGGAAATCCAGCGGGTGCTGATAAAGAAGCAGAAATGTAATGTCAATATTTACGACAGTGGTACTGGCTGTGAATTATCTCCCGCGTCTTGAGAGAATACCCAATCTTCTGCCGGCTACCAAATCCAAGGAATCAGCGCTTTGCGTTCAGCCGGGTACTCGGGAAAATTAGCATGATACCAGGCGTGATGTGACCGGGCGCGCGGGGCAAGGTTGGCAAAGGTCCACACAGCGAAGGCCAGCCCCGGCAGGGACCAGGTCGCCAGCACCCAGCCGGACCACTCGATAATTTCGCCCAGGTAGTTGGGACAGGATACCCAGCGAAACAGCCCACCATAAGGGATGCTATAGCCGGTTTCGCCGGGTTTGCGCAGTCCACGCAGAGCCAGATCTGCCCATCGATTGACAATGAAGCCTGCCAGGAATAGGGTCACCCCTGCCAAAAAGCGCGATTCGTGCAGCCAGCTCTGCGGGTAGCCGCCCGACAGGCTGAACAGGTAGCGCCCGTTGGCGTAGGCGTTGATCAGATTGAATCCAAAACCCATCCCTATCACGGCGATGGGCATCTTTTTAAATCCATCCCGGATGGTCAGCGGATAGATGAAAGTACGGTGGACGTAGTGCAGCTCCCACAAGGTAAAAAAAAGCAGGAGTGGCAGACTTTTAGGTACATTCCCAAGAGCAAAACACACCGCAAAAACCAACGCGGCAGGCAATTCCATGAGCACCCAGGCGAATCGGTTGGAGATCAACGGTCCCCAGCCCTGGCGGATATACCGTCCATAAGGCGCATTGACGAAGAACAGTACCACGAATACCCCTGCTGCCACTGGCAGTGCACCAAGGATCAAATAAAAGCTAAACTTGCCTTCGCTCATCGGTGTTTCTCCGCCAGATAGCCGTTTTCCTGGAACCATGTGAGTGTATCCCGCACCGTCTCGGCCAATGGGCGAGCGGTATATCTCAGTTCGCGCACTGCACGGGCATGACTCACCTGGCGGTTGCTGCGCAGCGCGCGCAGAGTCACCCGCGTGTAGATCGGGGGTCTGCCGTTGAAGCGCGCCAGCATAAGCATCAGCGGTGCAAAAACATCTGCCAGCCCCAACGGAACGGTTATTAGCGGCGCAGCCTGACCGGTAACAGATGCCACGAGTTCCGCCACCTCGCGGACGGTATGCCAGTGGCCGCCCAGCAGGTAACTGGCCCCAGAAGGAGCAACTTGCTCGGCGCGCAGTGCACCTGCAACTACATCGCGCACATCAATCCAATCAAATCCGCCGCGCACTAAGGCTGGAATCCTGCCGCACGCCAGTTGAATCAGTGCCTGACCCAGGTAGGAAGGTTTGAAGTCGTTAGGGCCGAGCATGGCGGTGGGCTGCAGGATAACCGCATCCAGGCCACGGGCGATGCCTGCCTGCACTTCGCGTTCAGCCTGCGCTTTGGAGCGATCATAGGGCGGGATG
>CAYGZL010000175.1:0-31834 GCA_964354345.1 uncultured Anaerolineaceae bacterium
CATATATCAACCAGACTATAACCTAATTGTTCTTATGCTGCAAATATTGGTCTATCGCCCGAGCCGCCTTACGCCCGGCCACCATCGCCGTCACCACCAGGTCGGGTCCAGTGACATCATCACCGCCAGCAAACACGCCTGGACGTGAGGTAGCGCCGGTCTGCGGATCGGCCACGAACAAGCCCCAGTTGCGCGTCTCCAAACCAGGAGTCGTCTTGCCGATCACCGGATCCGGCCAGTAGCCCAATGCCAGGATAGCAGTATCGGCCTCGACGATGAAATTCGAGCCTTCTACAGGTACCGGTTTCCGGCGACCCTTGGCGTCTGGCTCGCCCAATATCATGCGGATGCACTCGATTTGCGCCAGGCGTCCATCCTCGCCTGCAATGAAACGCACCGGTTGAGTCAGGAATTGATAAATAGCGCCTTCTTCACGAGCCAACTCCCGATCCTTTCGCCCACCCGGCATCTCTTTCTCGGTACGACGGTACAGGCAAGTGACCTGCTCTGCACCCATCCGCAGGGAGGTGCGCAGGCAGTCGGAGGCAGTATCGCCACCGCCCACCACAGCCACCTTGCGACCAATAATCGGACGGGAGCGCATCTCGGCTGGCAATAAATCAGGGTCTACATTGGCGCGGATGAGAAACTCGGTCGCCTTATAGACACCCGGCAAATCCTCGCCGGGGGCCTCCATTGGCGCATCAATCTCTGAACCAACACCCAGGAAGACCGCGGCATACCCTTCAGTAAACAGATCATCAACAGTCTTGTCTTTGCCGATACAGGTATTTCCAAAAAATATGACTCCCGCTTTTTCCAGATCGTTCCAGCGAGCGAACACCACTTGCTTAGGCAGCTTAAAGTTGGGAATGCCATACAGCAGTAATCCACCCGGTGCCGGCTTGGCTTCGAAGATCGTCACTGTATGCCCTTGTTGAACAAGCTGTTCGGCACAGGCTAATCCGGCCGGTCCAGCGCCGACAATCGCGATTTTCTTACTGGTCGATTCACCAACAGGAATAGTAACCCCAACCGTGGCGCGTTCATAACAGGTCACAAATACTTCCAATGCACCGGTCAGCACCGGTTCTTCTTCCTTACTTCTTACACACGATCCCTGACAAAGCTGCTCATGGGGACAAACCCGCCCACATATTTCCGGCAGCGAACTGGTTTGGTGATAAAGTTGAGCCGCCTCCAAGAATTGCCCGTTCTCGATCAACCACATCGCCGAAGGGATGTCATTGTGAACCGGACAGGCCACCACACACGGCGCAGGATCCGGACAATGAATACAGCGGGAGGCTTCCAACATGGCGCGCTCGGTGTCCAGACTGATAACAACATCCTCAAAATCGCACAATCGTTCGGGGACCGGACGGTGATCCAGATCGTTATAGGGCAATCGCAGGCGTCCTTTGCGATCGATGGCCAGATAATCACTTGGGATAGATTGCATTCCAGGCTCTCCTCTCTCGCTGTAGATCATACCGAGTCGTCAGATAAAATCCAGTCTCAGATGTCATGATTTTTCCTTGACGGTTGTCATGGATTTCTTAACCAAGGAAAAGACTTTAAGATTAAAATAACAAGTCGCAACGAAATTTCTAGCGCATAGAAAAACGGATGCTGAGCAGGTTCAACGGTTAAAAACGACAATGAATGGAAAGGAAGGTACAGCATGAAGAAGCTGTTAATTATTTTAATAATTCTGGCGGTATTGGGCACCGGGGGATGGTTTGGGTATCAGCAATATCAGAAACAACAGGAAGTCAAGACGCTCAGCGGCTTGCAATTCTATCCGGTTAAGCGCGGCAACCTGATCGCGACTGTAGGCGCCACTGGCCAGGTGCGATCTAACCAGTCGGCCTTGCTTTTGTGGCAAACCTCGGGCAGTGTTGAGACAGTAAAAGCTCAAACTGGCGATCAGGTATCCGCCAATCAGACATTAGCTTCGCTGGCGCAAACCTCATTAGCCCAGAACGTCATCCTGGCTCAGGCAGACCTGATCAATGCCCAGAAGGCGCTTGATAACCTCTACGATACCAACCTGGCTACAGCGCAGGCAAAACAGAACGTAGCGAATGCACAAAAAGCCTTGGAAGATGCACAAAAACGCTCCGATAGCATTGATACCAGAGCATCGCAAGGGGATATTGATGCAGCACGGTCCAATGCCATCCTGGCTAAAAACCAGCTTGACCGGGCTTACGACCAATACAAGCCTTATGAAAATAAGGCAGAAGATAATGTAATCCGCGCCTCATTGCTGAGCAAGTATGCCGCCGCCCAACAAAAATATGACGGGGCTGTTCAGCGTTTGAACAACCTGCTCGGCACCTCCAGCGATACTACAGTTGCCATTATTAAAGCCAATTTAGATCTCGCTCAAGCGCAGCTAACTGAGGCGAAAAAACAGGTTGACAAATTGAAAAATGGTCCCGAGGCAGGTGACATTACAGTGGCTAAAACACGCATTGCTGCTGCCCAGGCGGCGCTTAATTTACAATATCTGGTTGCGCCGTTCGCGGGTACGATCACTGAAGTCAAAGTTAAATCTGGAGATCAGATATCGCCTGGGGCGGTAGCTTTCCGGATGGATGATCTTTCACGATTGCTGGTAGATGTTGAAGTAAGCGAAGTTGATATAAATCGCGTCCGCATTAACCAGGAGGCCACCCTGTCTTTCGATGCTATTCCTGGTAATGAATACAAGGGAGTAGTTGTAGAGATCGATACGGTGGGCACTCAGGTTCAAGGAGTGGTTGATTTTATGGTAACGATTGAGTTAAGCAACGCCGATGATAATGTCCGCCCGGGAATGACCGCCGCAGCCAGCTTTATTGTCGAACAGATCAATGACATTTTACTAGTGCCCAACCGGGCTGTACGGCTAAAAAATAACCAACGCGTCATTTATATCGTTGAGAATAACGTGTTGGTTGAGAAACCCATTAAACTGGGCGCTTCTTCCGATTCAATCAGCCAGCTTCTTGAAGGAGAATTGAAAGAAGGCGATCAAATCGTCCTCAACCCACCACTTGAATTTGACACCAACAGCCCACCGCCGTTTGTACAGAGGTAAAGATGAGCGATTGGGTAATCCAGGCCAATAACCTGACAAAAATTTACATGATGGGCAATGTCGCAGTCCATGCATTACGCGGCCTCTCTACCACGATTGCCCGTGGCGAGGCATTATCGATAATGGGCCCTTCAGGTTCGGGTAAATCAACCCTGATGAACATCATCGGCTGTCTGGACCGGCCAACCTCGGGTGATTATATTCTAGATGGAGAGCGGGTACCTGATCTACGGGACGACCAATTAGCCTCCATTCGTAATCGGAAGGTGGGCTTCGTGTTCCAGAGTTTTAATCTCCTGCGGCGGGCGACTGCTCTGGCGAACGTCGAGCTACCCATGCGCTATGCAGGCATCGTACGCAATCGCAAGGAAAAGGCACGCGCCGCCCTGGATGCTGTCGGATTGAGTGATCGCATCCACCACCGTCCAAATGAGCTTTCCGGTGGAGAACAACAGCGAGTAGCCATTGCCCGTGCTCTGGTCAATAATCCAGCGATCATCCTGGCTGACGAACCAACCGGCAACCTGGATAGTCGCTCCGGTGAAGAAATTATTCATCTCCTGCTCTCCCTGAATAAGGAGCGCGGTACAACCCTGATCATTGTGACGCACGATTCGGATGTGGCTGCGCAAACCCAGCGCATCATTCATATCCGCGACGGGCAGGTAGCGGATTAATATGGTAATCTTACAATCGATCATTGAAGCCCTGGAGAGCCTGTCGACGAACAAGCTGCGCTCCGGGTTGACCATTTTGGGGATCGTCATCGGTGTGGCGGCAGTGATCGCCATCGTATCCATCGGACGCGGTGCACAGAATACAATCACCGGCTCGATTCAAGGGATTGGCACCAATCTCTTGTTTATTTTACGCGGCGGTTCCGAAGATGTCCGTAATCCCAAGCCACTCACCCTGGGAGATGCCCAAGCCATGGCGGATCCCTTCCAGGCGCCATCTGTGACCGGGGTAGCGCCAGTTTTACGCGGCAGTGTTAAAGTAACTGCCGGTGGTGAGGCAAAAACTACCTCCATCGAAGGAGTAACTCCAGATTATCAAACGGTGCGCAATGCCACTGTCACTGAAGGTGATTTTATCAACCAGGATCACATTCTTGGTCAGGCATCGGTCGTGATCATAGGTACGGACGTCGCCGATAAACTCTTCGGGCGTAAAGAAGGGCTGGTTGGCGAGAGCGTGCGCATCGAAGGACAGCCCTTTCGGGTGATCGGCGTGCTGGCCTCCAAGGGTGGCTCTGCTTTCACCAACGAAGACGATCGCGTAATTGTCCCTCTGACGACCGCACAAGCGCGCCTGTTACGCCGTTCACCGCGTGACCGCGTCGATATGGTCATGGTACAAGCGATCGACGCGAATGCGGTACCGCGCGCCAGCGTGGAGGTTGCAGAAATCTTGCGTTCCCGGCATCGCACGGAGATTGGCGCCGATGATTTCACGATCCTGACTCAGGAGAACTTCCTGGATACCGCCAAGACGATCACCAGCGTGCTGACGATCTTCCTGGGTGGAATTGCTGCCATCTCCTTGTTAGTGGGTGGGATCGGTATTATGAATATCATGTTGGTCTCGGTGACCGAAAGAACACGCGAGATCGGCTTACGCAAAGCCTTAGGCGCCCGGCGGATTGATATCATGATCCAGTTTCTCAGCGAATCACTGCTCCTGAGCCTGTTTGGGGGTATCGTCGGTATCTTGCTGGGTTGGGGCATCGCCTTCGCAGTCAAGCAAATCGCTACCGCGAACAATGCCCCGATTAATCCCGCGATTGGCGCAGATGTCATTCTGATGGCAACCTTGTTCTCTGCTGCGGTTGGTCTGTTTTTTGGGTTGTACCCTGCGAACCGGGCCGCCAGCCTGGAACCAGTTGAGGCTTTGCGTTACGAATGAACAGTTGGAATAATTTAAAAGAACGCACCGGAATTGAGGAGATCGTCCGGCGAGGTGCCGAGCCAGTTTCCTTGCTTGAGCTTTATCCATTCTCCGACTACATTCGATCCACATGCCTTTGACCCCCGGTACGCGTGGTATGATAAGTACACCAACATTCGGCCTGATGAAGCCCGGTGTACGCCTGGTTTGTACAGCGCGCGGCGACCCTATCGACGAAGCAGCCTTGCTGTCTGAGTTGGAAAGCGGTCAGGTCTCCGAAATTGTATTGGATGTGTTTGATAATGAAGTTGTGTCAGCTTTATGCGGTGAACTCTTCCATTGGAGAATTGTGTAATGACCAAGACAGTCTTTCAATCCAAGCGCGCTCCCACCTATGCTGATGTCCCAGACGATAAATGGTACAACTGGCGCTGGCAGTTGAGTCATCGGATTAATACAGTTGGTGAATTTGAGAAAATCGTTCCGCTGAGTGCCAGCGAGCGGAAAGCCCTCTCAACTTCCAACCTGTTCCGAGTGGATATCACCCCCTATTTCATATCTTTGATCGATCCCAACGACCCGGATGACCCCATTCGTAAACAGGTCATCCCAACGGCGGCCGAGCTGGTTCCCTTCACCTCCCAGATGGAAGACTCGTTGGCCGAAGACCGCCACTCACCTGTCGCTGGATTGGTGCATCGCTATCCCGACCGTGTTCTGATGCTGATAACAACGCAATGCGCCTCATACTGCCGATATTGCACTCGTTCGCGCATCGTCGGCGACCCTTCAGCCACATTTTCGCGGTCTGAATTTGAACTCCAACTTGAATATCTAAAAAAAACACCTCAGGTACGCGATGTATTATTGTCCGGCGGAGACCCACTGGTTCTGGCGCCTAAAATCCTGGAAGAAATTCTCCAACGCCTGCGCGCCATCGAGCACATCGAAATTATCCGCATCGGGTCACGTGTGCCGGTCTTCCTGCCCATGCGGATTACTGCTGAGTTATGCGACATGCTCCAGAAGTATCACCCGCTCTGGATAAATATCCACGTTAACCATTCAAATGAGATCACCAAAGAGCTTGATGAAACCTGTGATCGCCTGACACGCGCCGGCATTCCGCTGGGCAATCAGTCCGTTTTACTGGCTGGCGTCAATGATAACGTGCATATCCAACGCCAACTGGTCCACGATTTGGTGCGCATGCGCGTCCGCCCCTACTATCTCTACCAATGCGACCTGGTTGAAGGCGCCGGTCACTTCCGCACACCTGTCGCTAAAGGGATTGAAATTATGGAAGGGTTGCGCGGCCATACCTCCGGTTATGCAGTTCCGCAGTATATCGTAGATGCCCCCGGCGGCGGCGGCAAGATCCCCGTCATGCCTAATTATTTAATCAGCATGTCAGATCATAAGATTATCTTGCGTAACTACGAAGGCTATATCGCCACCTACGAAGAACCCACGGACTATCGTCCGCAAGACGCCGCCAGGTTCAAAGGCGAGAAACTCACTGAACCGGGTCAGTCTGGCGTCTTTGGTCTTTTAGATGGGGATGACTTATTTATTAAACCCCAAGGATTCGATGAACTGCATGAGCGGGATGGCATGCAACATCGCCTCAAAGATGAGCGCAAGTGGCTGCCGCTCGGGATCGGTAACAGCCAGAAAGACAACCCAGAGAAGCCATGACTCAAAAAGAACTTGGTTATATCGAGCTGGAATGGATTTGCTTGACCTGCGGGACAAAGAATCCCGGCTCCCAACGAACCTGCACGTCCTGCGGCTCTCCCCAACCCGCCAATGTGAAATTTGAGCAGGAGCAAAACGCGGCCCTGATTGAGGATGAAAAGAAGCTGGCTGAGGCGGAAAAAGGCGCGGATATCCACTGTCCCTTCTGTGGTACGCGGAATCCAGCAGACGCCACGACTTGCATCCAATGCGGGGGTGACCTGGAGGAAGGCTTGCGCCGGGAAAGTGGCCAGGTGATTGGCGCTTACCAAACCGAAGCCGTACCCGTGCAAAACGTGCCCTGTCCCAACTGCGGCACCTCCAATCCTAACACAAACCTGACCTGTTCAGCCTGCGGTGCGCGCCTGCAAACCGAACCCGCCGTGCCAATAGTCGAGGGTTTAAACCCACCGGGCGCGCCGGTAAAAAAATCCTACCGGAATGTGGCTGGTATTGTCATCGTTGGCCTGGTTATCCTATGCGTATTGGTCGTGATCGTCTATCTGGTCTCCTCGGCTTTACGCCAGCAAAGTCTGACTGGTCAGGTAGAGAGCGTATCCTGGCTGCGCAGCATCGCCATCCTGGAATTGGGCGATGTGACGCGCCAAACCTGGAAAAGCGATCTGCCTTCCAATGCCAGGGTAGGAAGCTGCGAGATGCGCTATAACCGCACCGAATCGATGCCAGTACCGAATGCCACCGAAGTATGTGGTACACCTTACACCAAAGATACTGGAAGTGGTTACGGCCAGGTTGTCCAAGATTGCCAGTATCAAATTTATGAAGAATACTGCTCGTACATCACGCAGGAGTGGCAACAGATCAATGCGGTTAAGTTACAGGGAAGCGACCAAGCTCCACAATGGCCGCAATTGACTTTGAGTAACAATCAACGCGCCGGGACTCAGCAAGAGACTTACACAGTTGTCTTTCAAACCGAGAAAGGCGTTTATAACTTCGTAACCAGCGATGCGCAACTATTCGCCCAATGCCAGCCCGGCAGTACCTGGACCTTGACGATTAATGGCTTCAACCAGGTAATCAGGATTGAACCGCGCTGATTAAAAGATCACCCAGCAGGTCGCGGCTGAGCAATCCGAGTGTTACTTCAATACCAACCAATATGGCAACCCGACCAATTAGCATGCGCATTACCTGACGGGCGTATTGCGGATTACTGAAAGAAGCTTTGCCACCATCAACAATCACCCTGGGTATCGAAACTGATGTTACCTGAATTATCCCACCAGGAGATCCTGCGCTATTCGCGCCACCTGTTAATCCCGGAGGTCGGCCTGGAGGGACAACGCAAGCTTAAGGCTGCCTCCATTCTGGTCATCGGCATTGGTGGCCTAGGATCGCCAGGCGCACTGTATCTGGCCGCGGCCGGCATTGGACGCATCGGTTTGGCCGATTATGATGTGGTTGACTCATCTAACTTGCAACGCCAGGTGATCCATGGCACATCTCGCATTGGTGAACTTAAAGTTGAATCGGCCCGTCAACGTATACTTGATCTAAATCCCGACATACAGGTAGATATTTATAACGAGGCTTTCACTTCTGCTAACGCGCTGCAGATCGCTCGGAATTACGATATCCTGATTGACGGTACCGATAATTTCCCAACCCGCTACCTGACCAACGATGTGTGTGTGATGCTCGGGAAAGCCAATGTCTATGGCTCGATTTTCCGCTTTGATGGCCAGGTCAGTGTCTTTGATGCGCGGCGCGGCCCGTGCTACCGTTGCCTTTTCCCCGAACCACCCCCGCCTGGTCTGGTTCCTTCCTGCGCGGAGGGCGGCGTTCTGGGGGTCCTGCCCGGCATAATCGGCATTCTGCAGGCCACCGAAGCGCTAAAACTGATCTTGGGCATCGGTGAACCGTTGATCGGCAAACTGCTGCTTTTCAACGCCCTCGATATGTCGTTCGAATTCGTCAAGCTGCGCAAGAACCCTAATTGTAAGTTGTGCAGCCCGCATCCTGAAGTTTGCGAACTGATCGACTATGAGGCTTTCTGCGGCATACCCGGACGGGGCGATGAAGATTCCGCGGGTGCAGGTTGGGATATCAGTCCAGCCCAGTTGGCTGAACGGATGAAAGCCGCACGCGGCGGCGCTACCCCCCTGCGCCTGCTCGATGTGCGCGAACCTCACGAGCTGGAAATTTCACACATCGAGGGAGGGGACGGCTGTCCAACAACACTCATCCCGCTTGGACAATTGGCAACGCGCCTTTCCGAGCTCGATAGCGCCGAGGAAATGGTGGTCTTTTGCAAGTCCGGTACCCGCTCCGTCCGCGCCCTGAATTTGCTGATCAGCGTCGGCTTCCGCAAGGTTAAAAACCTGAAGGGTGGGATCAACGCCTGGGCGCTTGAGATAGACCCTGGCCTGCCTGTTTATTGATTTGCTGCGGAACTACTCTTCCGCATCCAGCGAGCCAGTAAAGCCCCCGCAGTAGTTTTTACCAGACGCGCTTCAATCCACTCACCGGGTTGGGGCGCTCCCTCGATGACAGTTTCCGGAGTTACCTGGAAAACTATCCCGTCAACAAGCCAGGCTGAGTCTCCAGGCGTTTCGGAACTATTCTGACGCAACTGCAATTTGCCTACCAAAATAAACTCGCGCACCCGCAAGTCACGCGCCAGCACGATCCCATCTGCCTGCAGATCCCCCTTCACCTGAACAAAAATGCCCTCTTTCACCTGTCCGAACGCCAGGGTAGTCTCTGAGAGTCTGACTCGCACCCCGCCGACCTGCCAGTCAGAACCGCTGCTCTGCAAGGTGTCGGTCAAGGCGTTTAGAGCGCCCGTAAAGCTTACTGGACCGCTGCGATGCAGTTGAACCAGGCGCTGCACCTCCTGAATTTGCTGCTGATCCAGCGCCTGTTCTAAAAGTAATCGCTGACCGGGACCAATCGTCATCCACCGGCGGATCTGCGTAACCGCCAGTTTGGCAGGATATAACTGATCGCCTGGTAAGCTGTTAGCCGACGCAATTGCTGCGCCGATCAATCCCAGAGCGAAGATCATAACCAGGCTGATTGCCAGCAGGCCTGGTCGCCAGAATTTTGAAACCCAATATGGAAATACCGTCTGGCGCGCCGCTTGGATTGCTTCCTGCAGAAAGATAGTCCGGCTGCGAGTGATGGCTTCTTCTGGGATTTCAGTTGTGGCGGCCAGTCGACGGGCAGCCCGGGCGGTTTCCAAGGTGGGCCGTAATAAACCTGCCAGGTCAGGATAGCGCACTGACAAATCCTCCACTGCTTCTCCCGACTGCAGGTTTTGCACACACACCTCTACTGCCCGGACGCGCGGATCGCTGTCCTTCATTGAGCCATCTCCGTCCGCCAATAGTTACTCAACATTTGCAAGGCGTGATAATGGAGGACTTTCAACCTCGCCACTGGCTGCTCAAGGATCTGAGCAATCACTTCTAATGAGCGATCCTGGGCAAAGCGCAAGGCAAGCAGATGCTGTTGCTCAGGTGCTAAACGTCCCAGGGCTCTTTGCAGCAGCGCCAGATCCATCAGTGAATCCGCTTCATCGTCAAATGTCGACGGATCTCCTGCTCTACGCCGACTTTCAACAGTGATGTCTTGGGCCGCCTCGTGACTCTTAATCCGCTGCCGCTGGAATTCAGTAACCAGATGCGCCGCAATGCGGAATAACCAGCCGCGTAAATTACGGCGCGGCCCTCCCCGGTGACGCAGGGCATCAATCAGATGAAGAAATACCTGGGTCGTGATCGCCTCACTAGCATAAGAATCGCCGATGCGAAAATACACATAGCGGTATATTTCGGGGTAGAACCGGTCATGCATCTCCCCTAAGGCATACGGTTCCATCTGCCGGATGCGCTCCAATGTGTCATCAACATTCATCTCAGCCATCGGCTTAATTCTTCTACCAGCTCAGGTACAGAAAGAGGATGATTATTCATTTTATCTCATTGTTAAACCATTGTCCTTAATAAAATTCTGCAATACAATAAAGCTACCGTTAATTATTTTAGTCAGCAATTTTGAATTCTGGATTGAGTGGAAAGGAGCCGGTCCATATGCTGGATAAAATCGATCTCACCAAAAAGCTCGATAAAAAGAACTACAAGCTGCTAATTCCGGAATTGACCAACCGCTTGTATAGTGTTCAAAAGGCCTCCTGGGATGCTGCTGTTCCCGTGGTGATCTTATTTGAGGGCTGGGATGCGGCTGGTAAAGGTACTTCTATCCAAAAATTATCCGCCGCCCTTGATCCCCGAGGATTCAAGCTATATCCCATCCGGGCTGCACGCACTTATGAGAAAAAGCACCCCTGGTTGTGGCGCTTTTGGCAAAAATTACCCGCGCGAGGTGAATGGGCGATCTTCGATCGTTCCTGGTACGGGCGTGCGCTGGTGGAGCGCGTAGAAAACCTGATCCCTGAGAGCGATTGGCGGCGCGCTTACCGGGATATCGTCGAGTTTGAACGCACGATCGCCGACGATGGAACACTAATGATTAAGTTTTTCCTGCACATCAGCAAACCAGAACAAAAACGCCGCTTCGAGAGGCTTATCCAAGATCCACTAGCAGCCTGGCATGTTACTCCTGAAGATTGGGAGCACCACCGCCGTTACAACGATTGGCTCCTGGCTTATGAGGAAGCCTTTGAACGCACTGAAACTGAATGGGGACCATGGACGATTGTTGAAGCTACCGACCGCCGTTACACCTTGGTGAAAATCTTCTATACGATCACGAGCAGCCTGGAACGGCGTCTGGGCTTGCCCCCCGAACCGTTGCAGACGATGATCGACCGGCTCCAGGCCGCCGAAAAGGCAGTAAACGCTGACGCGGAATTGCCTTCCGGCGACGAAAGCGATGCAGAGCCCTCTGAAGCAGCGGAAGATGATGAAGCAGTGCAACAAGAACCCGAACTACTATTACTCGATGATAAAAATGAAGATGAGGGAGACTCCTGAGGAGGCGCTATGCTAAGTTCAATTGACACGTCTCTCACTCTCGAACAGAAAGAATACGATCAACTGTTGATCAAGTATCAGGTTGGCTTATTCGCTCTGGCCTATCAAGTCTACTTACAACAACGCCCGGTCATCATAATTTTTGAAGGTTGGGATGCTTCTGGAAAAGGTGGTGCAATCCGGCGGGTGACCGAGAAGATTGACCCGCGTGGCTATATGGTCTATCCAATTGCTGCGCCCAAGGGTGACGACGCCACCCACCATTACCTGTGGCGCTTCTGGCGGCGGTTACCAGAAGCTGGTCAGATCGCCATTTTCGACCGGTCATGGTATGGACGGGTCATGGTTGAACGCATCGAAGGCTTTTGCAGCGAGTCAGAATGGAAGCGCGCTTACCGGGAAATCAACTATTTCGAGCGCCAACTGGTGGACTTCGGTACGATCCTTTTCAAATTTTGGATCCACATCAGCAAGGATGAACAACTTCGCCGGTTTGAATCACGGTCCGTCGATAAGCTTCGCCAGTGGAAGCTGACTGACGAAGACTGGCGCAACCGTGAAAAATGGGATCTTTACGATGAGGCAGTTAACGAAATGCTCTTAAAAACCAGCACAGTCACTGCCCCCTGGACGGTTGTAGAGGGCGACTCCAAGCTATACGCCCGGATCAAGATTCTCAAAACTATGGTGGATAAGCTCAGTCAGGAATTAAAATACGAACCCTTAAAGGCCACGCCTAAGGCAGGAACGAAGAAAGATGGCAAAGGGAAAGAACCGAAACCGAAGAACAAGAAAGAGAAGAATCAAGCGAAACCCGTCGAAGAGTAAATAAGCCCCCCTGGAGACCGTCATGAGTGATTTGGTAATCGAGTCGCAAAATATCTCCTCAGAACCGCCAGTGCGCAGCGAGACTTCCCAGGAAGCGACGAACCTGGACGACCCGAAATTTTATATTAACCGGGAGCTGAGCATGTTGGAGTTTCAGCGGCGTGTTCTGGAGGAAGCCCGGGATGATGCCAATCCGTTGTTAGAGCGGATCAAGTTCTTGGCGATCGTGGGCTCCAATTTGGATGAATTTTTTATGGTACGGGTATCCGGTCTGAAAAAACAGGTCGAAGCGGGTGTGATCGTACCCCCGCCTGATGGGATAAGCCCCGTCGAACAGCTTGCAGCAATTCGTAAAGTCAGCGCACAGATCATGTCTCAAGCGCGCGAATGTCTGCGTGACGACCTGTTACCTCAGCTCCGCAAGGCCGGGATTTATGTGCTCGATTATGGTGAGTTGACTCCTAAGCAAAAGGCCAGTGTCGACGAATATTTCAATGAAGTCATCTTCCCAGTGCTGACGCCCCTGGCAGTTGACCCCAGCCATCCCTTCCCGCATATCTCCAACCTGAGCCTGAACCTGGCAGTCGTGCTGCGTGACCAAAATGGGCAAGAGCTTTTCGCCCGTCTAAAAATTCCGACGCCGCTGTTGCCGCGCCTGCTACCAATCAAACGTTCCTCCGGTGGGATGCGCAAAGATGGCACGCCACCCCACAACCATTATTTCATCTGGCTGGAACAGGTGATCGCGGCTAACCTGGATAAACTATTTCCCGGGATGGAGATTGTCGAATCCTACCCGTTTCGGGTGACGCGTGATGCAGACACCAATATCCAGGAATTAGAAGCCGCTGATCTACTCGAGACGATGGAGCAAAGTGTGCGCCAACGCCGTTTTGGGACAGTGGTGCGCATGACCGTTAAAGATGATATGCCCTCCACCGTACGGGATCTCCTGGTCAACAACCTGGGCATTGACCGCCGCGATGTATATCCGTTTGATGGTCCATTGGGTTTGAGCGATTTGATGCTCTTACACAATATAGATCGCTACGATTTAAAAGATCCTCCGTATAAGCAGTCTATTCCCTCTGCTCTGCTGAGGGACCCCGCAGGTGCGGTATACGATGGCGACATCTTCTCAGTCATCCGCCGCGAAGATGTCCTTTTCCACCATCCGTACGATTCCTTCACCCCAATTGTCGACTTTCTTAACCAGGCTGCCCATGACCCAGATGTGCTGGCGATTAAACAAACCCTTTACCGCGTCGGTCGCAACTCTCCGGTAGTCAAAGCCCTCCTGGAAGCACGCGAAAATGGCAAACAAGTCGCGGTTCTGGTCGAGTTAAAGGCGCGTTTCGATGAAGAAAGCAATATTCGCTGGGCCAGAACTCTCGAAGAAGAAGGCGTCCACGTTATTTATGGTCTCTTAGGCCTGAAGACGCACTCCAAGATTGCCCTGGTTATCCGTCAGGAGGGCAACCGCCTGCGCCGGTATATGCATCTGGCGACCGGTAACTATAATATTGTGACGGCTCAGGTATATGAAGATATGGGTATGTTCACCTGCGACGAAGATATCGGGGCAGATGCGACGGATTTGTTCAACTTTCTGACTGGCTATTCGACGAAAGCCGATTATCGTAAATTGCTCGTCGCACCGGTAAACCTGCGCGAGCGCTTCGAGGCGTTGATCCAGCGTGAGATCGAACAACAGGCTCGCAATGGGGATGGACGGTTGATTTTCAAAATGAACTCTCTGGTCGATCCGCCAATGATCAAACTGCTCTACCAGGCCTCTATGGCGGGCGTCAAGATCGACTTGATTGTCCGGGGTATGTGCTGCCTGCGAGCTGGTGTGCCGAAAATTAGCGAAAATATTCGCGTCTTCAGCGTGGTCGGTCGTTATCTTGAGCACAGCCGGATCTATTACTTCGGTAACGGAGGCCACGAAGAGGTTTATCTGGGCAGCGCCGATCTCATGCCGCGCAACATCAACCGGCGGGTAGAAGTGCTGTTTCCGGTTCAAGATATCCGCCTGATTCGCTATTTACGCGATGATGTCCTGGCCACCTACCTGAATGCCAATGTCAAGGTACGTTTAATGAAACCAGATGGCACTTATATTACTCTGAAACCTGGCTCAGACCAGGTTGAGGTAAATCCCCAGGTGTGGTTGATGAACAACCACCGGCAAGTTTTAAAAAGTGGAAGTTAACGAATAATGCCTGACGACGCAAACCCACCGCCTGTACCCCTTCTCCCAACCGAGAGCATAAGTGTAACTGTTTCCGGTGAAAGAAACGGTTCGCGCCATTCCCGCTATGTGCAAGACCTGGCTGTCACTCTTTTCGATCGCACACTTCCGTTGCACAACCTGAGCGACAACAGCCGGCATGTGTTATCCATGGCGGCATTACTGCACGACCTGCCATATCCCCACGAGGGTTCCAATCCATTGAAGGCTACCAAACACTTAATTGAGTTGGAAGCCTTGGAAGAGCCAACTTTAGAAGAAACTGAGACGCTGGCCATCGTGTTAGCGCTCTACCGCGGCAAAATTCGCAGCAAGGGGCTCGCCAAATATGCTCCCGAAGCGGAACAACATCGCCAGGTCCTGACTCTGACGGGTCTTCTCTCCATTGCCGCCGGATTGGATCATTCCCACAGCCAGTCAACCGCAATCCAGTCTATAGAACCTTTTCTCGGGGAGACCTGGCTGATCGTCTCTGGTCCGCAAGCAGACGGTGACGCCGCAGCAGCCCAAATGGCCGTACATTGGTGGCGAAAGGCCGACTACCCTAAGTTTTACATCCTGGATGAAGGCGCAGCTGCAAGAGAAAGGTTGCCTTTCCCGGACAGGGCAAAAACGACGGGGATACAGCCAGATGATAACCTGGCAGAAGCTGGTCGGAAAGTGATGCGCTTTCAATTTGCCGAAATGCTCAGCCAGGAAGATGGTACCCGCCTGGGAGAGGATATCGAAGCGCTGCATGATATGCGGGTGGCCACCCGCCGGTTGCGCGCCGCTTTTGAGGTATTCGGATCCGCCTTCGATTCCAAAGCGCTCAAGCCACACCTGAGAGGGTTAAGAGCTATCGGTCAGGCATTGGGAAAGGTACGCGACCTGGATGTCTTTATGGAAAAAGCCAGGGCTTACCTGGACTGCCTGCCCGAGGATCACCTCCATGACCTGGATCCCATGCTCCAGGTCTGGGAAGCTCAACGCCAGACTGCCCGTGCGGCGCTCCTGGCACATCTGGATAGCCTGGCCTACCAGAAATTCAAACACCGCTTTAATATCTTCGTCCAAACGCCGGGGGCAGGCGCAACCCCAATACATGCCGACCAGTCGAACGATTCCCGAGCGACTGCGCGGATCGGTGCCGCGCCAATCCCAACCCTGGTGAAAGAGATTGCACCGCTGCTGATCTACCAGCGCCTCGCCGTGGTGCGTTCTTATGACCGCCATCTACCTGATGCCTCAGTCCAACGTCTGCATGCCCTACGCATCGAGTTCAAACAGCTCCGCTATACCATTGAGTACTTTCGCGAAGTTCTGGGCGAGGAAAGCCGTTGGGTGATCAACGAGATAAAAAAATTGCAGGATCATCTCGGCGATCTGCACGATGCCTTTGTGGCGTGCGGAATCCTGCAAGATTTTATCAATTCCGGGGTTCACCAACAGAGCGGTATAGATGAGGTTGAATTAAGTTTCCCCCATGGCGTCGCAATTTATTTAGAATACCGCCGCCAAGAATTCCAATCTCTGAAAGAGCTTTTTCCCGCAGCCTGGGCTGATTTCAATGGCCCCGAATTCCGCACCTGCCTGTCCCAGGCGGTCTCTATCTTATAACAGACCAATTCGAACTTCCATTCCGCACCTATTGCCTACTCTAAATCCACAGGCAACACCCGGTTTGGACCACGGTCGACTTCCCAGGGGTAGACAATGTGGGCATCAGTGACTGCAGCATAATAGTCCGGTCGGGTAGTACCAAATAGATTCCGGTAAGGGTTGAAATGTAAAACGCAGGTAAAAGGAAATCCGCCAGCTCCCTGGGCGCGGATTTTGACGGCGGTAATCGTACGACCTGAACCCCAGACATCATCAATGATCAAGATTTTCCGCCCACGCAGAAGACGATCGTCTGGATATTGAATAAATTGCGGCCAGGCCATCAATTTTGCCCGTACCATCTCCATCTGCGCCGGGAAATCTACTGCCGCAGTCAAGATATGCATGATGCCCATCGCCTCAGCTAACAATCCACCCGGTACGATCCCGCCGCGAGTGATCAGGATCATGGCGTCAAACCCTTCATCGAACTGAGGTAACAGATGATCAATCAATCGGTCAGCATCCGCCCAGGTTAACAGCTCATTACGCTTCGGTTCCATCGATGCGACTCCTTACCAGGTCGAAAAATATTCTACCCCTGATTATAGCAAGTTTGGCGGGTTAATCTCAACTCTCCATTCCCCACCGGGAGCGCTGTTCCGCAATGACCGCCCGCGCAACACCGAGGCCGGATCTGGCCCGCACAAAATTATCTGCCAGCGATAATAACCACTGATCCGACCAAATAAACACGGCGCCGGGCCGATCATCCGAGTCTGTTTGCGCTGCTCAGCGATCAGCCAGGCCTGGATTTGGCCAGCCATCTCCTGCGCAGCCTGCTCAGCCTGCTCCGAACGGGTATGGCGGTACTCAAGCCGCACCAAATTATTGAATGGTGGATACCCAAGCTGCCTGCGATATTCCAGCTCCCGCCGGTAAAAAGCCAGGTAATCGTGCCGAGCGGCTGCCCGGATGACGTAATGCTCGGGCATGAAGGTTTGCATAATAACCTGTCCCCCGAGCGGACTACGACCGGCGCGCCCGGCCACCTGGGTCAACACCTGGAAAGTCCGTTCTGCCGCCCGATAATCCGGCAAGCTCAACCCAACATCGGCCAACACCACCCCCACCAGGGTGACCAACGGTAGGTCCAGCCCTTTGGCCAGCATCTGGGTGCCAACCAGCACATCGGCGCGGTGGGTTACAAAATGACTCATGATAATTTCATGTGCGTTTTTATGACGTGTAGTTTCATAATCCCAGCGCAAGGTATGCGCCTGGGGAAACAATGCCTGTACCTCTGCTTCGACCCGCTGCGTGCCAGTGCCATACTGCCGGATCTGCGGGCTTTTACACTCTGGACAGAGTGAAACGGGGGTTCCACCCGGCATCTTACGCTGGTAACCACAATAGTGACAGCGTAACTGGCCTTCCCCACCTTCAACCGCCAGGTGATATGTCAGGGGAATGTCACAACGGGGGCATTTTAAGATATACCCGCACGAGCGGCAGAAGACATAGGTAGCCGCGCCCCGGCGGTTTAAAAATAGAATCGCCTGTTGGCCTTCTTGCAGAACCTGTGCCAGGGCCTGTTGCAATGGACGGCTGAAGATCGAGCGGTTGCCTTCCTTCAGCTCTGTGCGCATATCGACAATGTGCACCGGCGGCAGATCATTGGCTTGCGCCTGTCCTTCGAGAGGTTGGTAACGCGAGACAGGCAGTGGATTAGAAACCCCCGTTCCTTGCGTGTGTGGACGGCCTTTCAATCGCTCCAGTTGTTCCTTGACTGCCTGCTGATGCGCCAGGATACGCGCGGGCAATTGCAGGTACTCGTAGCGGGGTGCCTGTTGGCTGGAGCGCACCTCCTGAGCAGCGTAAAAACTCGTAATATCCGGGGTCGCCGAACCAAGGATACACACTGCCCCACACAGGCGCGCCAGAGCTACAGCAGCCTGGTGTGTGTGATAATGCGGCGGGGACTCCGCCTGGTAATAGGAATCATCATGGCATTCATCAACCACGATCAGACCCGGGTTAGCAAAGGGTGTGAACAGCGCGCTGCGCGGCCCTACTACCAACCCCAAACTGCCCGCTCGTGCTCTACGCCAGGTATCGTAACGTTCTCCCTCAGAAAGACCGGAGTGTAACAATCCTACCTGCCCCGGAAACCGCCCGGCAAAACGCCGCACCGTCTGAGGGGTCAGCGCGATTTCAGGAACCAGCACGATGGCCTGCCGTCCCAGGCGCAGAGTCTGTTGCACGGCATACAGGTAGATCTCTGTCTTCCCCGATCCCGTCACTCCATGCAGCAGGATTGGCGCAACGCTTTGACCTTCGGCAGCCTGCTGCAAGCGCAATTGCACCACCTCCCAGGATTGGCGCTGGTCATGGGTCAACAGGGGCGGATCAGTGAGAACATAACCCAGCCCTTCCACCGGGTCACGCCAGACTTCACCTTCCCCAAGTATGACCAGACTGCGTTCTGCCAGGGCTTCCAGATCGCTCAGGTTCCCACCACTCTCGGCATAGACCCAGGCAACCTGAACCGGACCAGGCTCACGCATGAGGAAACGCAGGATTGCCTGACGACGCCTGCCGACCGGCGAAGCCAGCTCGACGAAGCGCGCCAGCCCTAAAGCGGTAAGTTTTTCCACATCCGCCAGGTTGCCGCCGCTCTCGGCATATAAGCGGGATAGCTCCACAGGTTCTGACTGGCTGACCAGAACACCCAGCATCTTTTGCCGGCGCGCCAGCGCGGCCGTGCCAGGCTTACCCAAGGCTGCCATCTGTGCTTCAGTTTGTTGGGATTTACCCTCTTGTGGGTTAATATTTTCGATAGCTGTGGCGTTTAGCCCACAGACTGCCGCCCGCACCGGCTGCGCCAGAGTGGACATGGCCTGCTCAGCGGCTGCGGGTGGACAGGCAAGCTGAACAGTACGGACATATTTCGGTCGAACCCGCGGGGTTGGTAAAAATGGCTGGCTGGATAGATAGCCGCGCCGCATCAGGCTGCGCGCCGCGGCGCGCCAATCGACGCGTGGCAAAGCCTGGTCAATCTGTGCCCCGCGTAACGGTCCTCGCTCTTGTAGCAACTTCCATAGCCGCGCCTGGGT
Organism: uncultured Anaerolineaceae bacterium; assembly: GCA_964354345.1. GTDB lineage: Bacteria > Chloroflexota > Anaerolineae > Anaerolineales > UBA4823 > CAYGZL01. The sequence goes on from CAYGZL010000175.1 coordinate 19,453, forward strand.
GCCGGTTAATACCTCTGCGGGGATACGTTGAGGGGTATATACAGCATCCGCCTGTTGTCCCAGGCCCGGGGGTAACATCAAACCGATACAGGCAGCCAGCGACGCCAGGCAGGCTTCTTCCAGGTAACGCGCCAGCGCCAGTTGGTGAGTCGTCACTACCGGCTCAGCATCGAGCAACTCCAGCACCGGACGGGTTTCCGGCACAGAAGGCGTCTCAACACTACCCAGCACCACTCCCTGGACCGTCTGTGGACCAAAGGGCACTGTCACCAGGTGACCGGTCCTTACCTTGCCCTCGAGTTCAGCAGGTAAATGATAATGGAAGACACTGCTGACGTGGGGGATATTGACCGCGATTTCCAGGTAAGTTGGCATAGACCGGCTCAATCTGTGGCTGTGGGTTTACACCCACTATAAATGGGTTCTTACCCGCCATGCTGTGGAGTGTATCCCATAATCGCTGTGGGTTTCAACCCACAGGCGCGCGCAGGATGACCGCCGCCCCATAACCAACCACCCAGGAATAATCCCCGGTTACATCGCCTGAGGTCGCATGGTGCAAAATCTTCACTCGATCCGCGCCCAATTCACGCGCTGCCCATAAGACAGCCGCCAGGGCGCCGCGTCCACAGGCAAACCCTTTGCGTTGCTCTTCTACCTCGATCACTCCTACAGGGTCAAAGGCTTCCACGCGGTCAAGCATCTCCTGATCCAGGAGGCGGGCGACTGGCTGAGAATAATAGTGCGACAGGTCAGTGCTGGCGACTAATAAAGCCTGGTGTCCGGTCAGGACCTTCCCTAACGCCCGTCCCAAACCCCGCGCGACGGGCTGGTTCTGTTCACACACCATGATCGGAAGTAGTTTGAACGGAGCTTTCAATGCACGCTGGATGAAAGGCAATTCGATTTCCAGGGAATGCTCCCGGTCGCGAGCCACACGGACCAATCCAACACCCAGCTCCTGGTGGAGCTGGTTATCCAGCGCCAGGAGCATCTCCTGATCAACCGGTATCTCTCCTAACGGCGTTCCGTAAGCGGCATGCGCGGTGGTCAACAGCGGTACATCCAGTGGGTCATGCATCGGCGAGATGACGACCACTATCTCAGGCGACAAACCCCGGATGGCCGCAAAGGCATACCCCGCCACCGGTCCCGAATAGCGATGCCCGGCATGCGGGGCGATAACTGCCACGACCTCGCCATCCAGTTCTGGAAGCTGTGCACTCTCGATATAATGATCCACCTCAGCCGCCAACCGGAGCGGATCAGCTTCGTACCAATGGCCAGCGAACGGTGAGGGGCGAACTTCAGCAATCGTTTTCATAACCTGCTCCATTGAATCTGTACCCATAGCCAGGTGTATAAACTCACAAACCGCAATTATTGTGCCTGAATTGATTGTAGCATAATCCAGCCTCCTGGCGCGCCTCTACCCACGGATTACCTTGGAGTATAATGGGCCGCATGACTGAACTTAGTGATACACAACCCATAGCTCCCGAAACAAGCAGCTCCCCGGTAAATCCAGTTGAGTTGAAAGCAACTCAACCCATAGCTACCCAAACCGAGCCAGGTAACCTGGTTCCGGTTGTTCATAATAAAAAGCGCCGGCGCGGACCCTGGTTGACTTTGCTGGGTCTGTTTGCTCTGCTTTTAATTGCTGGCCTGAGCGCATTCTTCGGCTACAACTCAGGCATCAGCGCACGTAAATCAACCGAGGCAACCGCCGTGAGCCAACGCGTTCAAGAGCAGTTTCAGCTTGGCTTGCAAGAGCTGGCAGACAAGGAGTATTTCCGTGCCCGGCAGCGCTTCGAATATGTCATCAACCTCAAACCAAACTATCCAGGGGTGACCGAGAAGCTGGCGGAGTCCTTACTGGCTTTAAACACGACTGCCACACCAACGCTGATCCCCACACCTACCCTGTCGCCTACCCAAGATTTACGCAGCGAAGAAGAATTATTCAGCGCAGGTAAACAATCGATCGCTAACAACGATTGGGAAGCTGCGATCAATACCCTGCTGGCCCTGCGCAAAAATGATCCCAATTATCGCACCGTTGAGGTTGATGGTTTTCTCTTCATTGCCTTGCGTAACCGCGGCGTGGATAAGATCATCAAACAAGCTGACCTGGAGGGCGGCATCTACGATCTGACCCTGGCAAAGCGGTTTGGACCGCTTGACACCGAAGCATCGGGTCTCCTGGATTGGTCCAGCCTGTATATTACCGGGGCCAGCTTCTGGGAAATTGACTGGAAACAGGCAGTGCAATATTTCTCTCAAATTGCCCCGCAACTCCCCAACCTGCGCGATAAATCGGGCATGACCGCTGTAGAACGCTATCGCCAGGCCTTGATCGGGTATGGCGATGAGCTGCTGGGTGGCAAGGATCCTTGCAACGCCATAGATGCCTACCAACAAGCCCTGGCGATTGCACCCGACGCAAAAGTCGAAGAGTCCTTGACCCAGGCTGCTCGACAATGCGACGGCGGAAATAGCCAGGACGATTCCAGCCCTGCAGAGCCCGAACCAACCGCAACCCTTCAGCCTTGACCAGGCCAACCTGGTCTTTGACGATCGCCCGCGCCGCTTACCTTCCCTGCCCGAACGGCGATCTATTCAAATAACTCAGGGAAGCAGTCCTCAGAGCAATACAGGTGCGTCACATCCAGGTTCAGTTTCAGTCGCAGCGCCAACCGGCTCGCCTGTTCTCTCCCACGTTCCGTTAAACAGGTATCCGTCCAACCTCCAGTAATTTCACGCACGTGATGTTCGGCCTCGCCGTGCCGCACCAGCAACAATGTATCCATACCATCCCACCAAAGACCAGCCTGGGCTTGTGGATTAATACGCAGATTATACTACTCGAAACTATTGTTTCGCCGGAACTATTGTTTCGCTAAGACTACTGTGCCGCCGAAACAATTGATCTGCCGGGACTAGTGTTCCACCGGGACACCTGTGCCTCCATCCCCAGCCAGGGAGATAACCGTTGGATCGGGTCGGTTATAATAGTGTTGTTTGGCATCTCGATATGGAGGATGCGGTTTTCTTCACCGCAAGATAATTTCGATGATTCGATCCTTATACTGGAGCCCAGACGGGGATATCCAACACGATCTCGAACCCGGTCAATTCGGCACATTGTCGCGCCAGCCTGGCGGCCTGTTATGGGTCGATTTCGAAGCCACTCCCCCCGGGGATGACGAGCTGATCCTGCGCGAACAATTTGGTTTCCACCCGCTGGCAATTGATGACGCCCTGCAAGAATCGCATGTCCCCAAGCTGGATGACTGGGGTGATTACCTTTATATTGTGCTCCATACAGTAAAATATAACCAGGCAGATGAGCAGGACCTGACCACCCTGGAGCTTGACATCTTCCTGGGCAAGAACTTCATCGTCACCCATCATGATCAAACCCTGAGCGCCATCGATCGGGTCTGGTCACTCATTGCGCGCGACGACCGGTATCTAAAAAATGGCGCGGACCATCTGTTCTACCGTCTGGTGGATGAGGTGATCGCCAGCTACATGCCAGTGGTAGATCAGCTTGATGAGGCGATCGACCGAGCCGAAGACGAAGTCTTTGCCCACCCGACTACCGAATTATTGGGGCAAATTTTCATGTTTAAACGCGCGATCCTGCACCTGCGCCGGATCATCGGCCCACAGCGCGAGGTGTTAAACAAGTTGGCCCGGGATGAGTACAAGGTTATTGATCCTCACGAGCGGGTATACTTCCGGGATGTTTACGACCACCTGGTTCGCCTGTACGACATCACCGAAAGCATTCGCGACCTGGTCAGCGGTACACTGGATACCTATCTCTCGGTGATCAACAATCGCATGAATGACATCATGAAAACCCTGACTATCATCACCACCCTGTTCATGCCAATCTCGTTCATTGCCAGCTTCTTTGGGATGAACTTTTTCCAGCCAGTCGCCTCCCTGGAACACTGGACGCGTTATCCTGCCTTTATCGTGACTTTGATTTTTGTCGTGCTCACGCCTCTCAGCATATTGATCTGGGCCCGCCGGCGGGGATGGATATAAGGAAGTCTGATGGAAATCCGTCCTTTGTTGGCGCTGGACGCGGCGGTGTGGGAGTTCCATGTCGCTGAGGCTTACCAGCGCCGGGGTATTGGACGGCATCTGATGGATGCGTTGACGGAGAAAGCCCGTTTTGCTGGTCTGCGGGTTATTACCCTGGGAACCCAAAATACCAACCTGCCGGCGATTGATTTTTACCGGGCGGTTGGATTTGAACTGGATGGCATCGACCTGTCCTACTATACCAACCACGATATGACTGATTTCGAGGTTGCCCTGTTCATGAAACGCAAACTATCATGATCGTTGAATTAAGTCCCAGCGCCCGGCGCGTCCAACAGGCTTTAGAAAACCTGGGTTTCACCATGCATGTCATCGAGCTGCCCGGTTCAACACGCACCGCGGCTGAAGCTGCTCAGGCAGTCGGTAGCCAGATTGGCCAGATCGTCAAGTCGCTGATCTTCAAAACCAAGCGCAGCCAGCGCCCGGTGCTGGTGATCGCCAGCGGCGCCAACCGGGTGGACGAACGGCGTCTGGAAGCCTTGATTGGCGAACCACTGGGTAAAGCCGACGCCGATTTCGTTCGTCAGCATACCGGCTTTGCCATTGGCGGCATACCCCCGGTCGGGCACACAGAAAAGATGGATACCTATATTGATATAGATTTGCTACAATATGCGCAAGTATGGGCGGCAGCCGGCACGCCGCACGCTGTCTTCGCCCTGAACCCGAACGACCTGCAACGAATGACCGGCGGAAAAATCGTCACCATTAAATAGATGTGGATATAAACCTACAGATGGGTTCTAACCCACAGACGAGGATTAAGCCACAGATGGAGTAGACATCATGTTATACCGGATTGCGATTGAAGTGGATGCAGACCTGGACCCACGGGCTGAAGGGCGCTGTCAGACCTGGGTATTGGAGCATCCCGGCTGCTTTGCTTACGCCAAGACGGTCGAACAGGCTTTGGCCATTGCGCCTGATGCATTGTTCGATTACGCCACCTGGATCGCCAGCCGCAACCAGGGTGAAAGCTGGCTGGAGACAAGCCAGATCGAACTCAGCCTGGAAGAAACCTGGGAAGTTTACAGCATTGATGAGAATTTCGACACAGTAGCGCAAACTGTAGGTTTAAACTCACTCTATGAAGTCAACGCCTGGTTCCGCCATGACTGGAAACCATTGACCGAACAAGATATCGAACGCGGCCTGAAACTGTTAGAGTGGAGCCGAGCCGATCTACTTGATTTGGTGCAAGACCAGGAGGCGCAGCTCATGCAGATGGAATTTCCCAACGAACGTTGGAATATCACGGGCATCCTGCGGCATGTTGGCGGCGCAGAATGGTGGTACCTGGATCGTTTAGGCCTGGGATTTCCCCAAGAAAAGGTTCCACAAGATGCCTTCATCCGTCTGGAGCAGGTACGTCAACGGCTGGTCGAGGTCCTACCCGGTCTGATTGGCTCCCCCCAGGTGGTCGGCGTCTACGGCGAAATTTGGAGTCCGCGCAAGCTACTCCGCCGGGCGCTCTGGCACGAGCGCGATCATACCTTCCACATCCGCAAGCTGATCGCCGCCTACGATAAACTGTTGCCTGACCGGTAACCTTTCAACTTTCAACCTGTAACCAGTAACCCTGCAGCCAGCAACGCCCCTGCCAACGAACAGGCAAAATTAACCCAATCATTGTTCAGCCAGCGCCAACCGCGGATCTGTACCGTCTGGGTTCCACAGGTATGGAGTGGGTGCCGTTCAGTTTCCTTCTGGCAGACCGGACAACGGTAGATCGCCTGGATGGTCGCGCCGAGGTAAGAATCAAACAGCGAACCCAATAATCCCGCCAAAGTTACCCAGATCATAATTACTAAGGGGGTTAACCCACTGGAGGGACGTGGGGTAAAGCAGGCTGCCAACAGAGCAACCAGGCTGGCACCCACCAGCGCTGCTACCGTCCCCAGCAGACTGACTCCGCCTGAGGCGCCGCTTTCGACCGGTTTCCCGCTCGTTATCAGGCGTGGCGGTTGGGGGTTAAGCACACCCAGTTCAGTCGCCCAGGTATCGGCGTTAACGGCAGCCATAGCCCCGGCGAACGCCAGCCAGGGCCAGACCTGATCTGGGAAAATCGCCTGCGTCACCGCCAGCAGCGCACCCAGACCGCCATTGGCCGCCACCTGCCCCCAATCGCGCTGGCTGCCCTTGGAGAATTTTTCACTCAATCCGGCTTTACGATGGGCGAAGGCGCGGCTCAGAGCGCTGGATGAGATAAAGAAAGCCAACAAGAGAACCGCCCAGCGCAGCCCGCCCAGCCCAAAAACCAACCCGCCGCATAACGCCGCGGCCCAGGCGCCGGTGCGGTCCAACGCCCGCGCCCGCCAGGCAATCAACGCAATCGCCAACCCCAGCCCAAACCCGATCAACAACGGCTGCATCAACCACCCCCACTCCTGAGTATAAAAACTAAACCTATCCCAAACAGCATGGCGCTCAACGCCCCGCTGCCCCATAAGAGATAGGCCATTAGCTTGTTGGGCTCACGCCGGAAGAAGACCAACCCCACCGTAAAAGCTGCGATCCATTGAAATCCATTCAGTAAAGGGATCAACAATAAGCGCACCGCCGGAGCCAGGTCGCCCGGCGTGCCATCCGGGTGAAAGCCCAGGTGCACCTGGGAGCGGGTGGAAATCGCCAGCACAGCCCCAATTAACAGCACTAACCCAAAGATTAACCCGCTTAATATTAAGAGCCGCGCAGTCCGATCCTCCCACAATCTCCCCAGCAGGTAAGTCGGCTGCACCGAACGGGCGGGCACCGGGCTGAGCGAGCCCATTTCCAGGTATTGTTGAAATGAGCGCAGCAACGCATCCGGTTCGGCTGGCGAGATGGCATAGACACGCCCGGTTGTAGCGATCAGCACCAGGTTGCGGACATTGGCGGCCATGAACTCGATCGGAACTGGCGGCTCACCTTTGCCCTGCGGGAAGGAGCGCACACCGAGCAAGGCTCCCGGCCAGCGCAGCCAGGGCAGCGGCGGCTGTGGCTGCACCTGACTGGCGAATTGTACCCACTGCACGCTGCCTAATGGAATATCCAGGCTGCGCAGCCCCCAGCGCAGGCGTATCCCATCCCGATTCAGCGTATAGGTCGCTGTTTGCAGGGCATAGATGCGGTAGATCAAGAAAGGTACCACCCCCACCGACAGAAAGGCTGGCAAAAGCGCAACCAGCAAGCGAATGCCATCTTCCAGGCGCATGCCGATCTCTGCATAGGCAGTCTGTCCCAGCCCAAAGAGGCTCATGCTTACGAAAAAAGCGACTAACGCCAGGTGGAAGATCATCCCCGCCCGCCGCGGAGGTCGAAATACAGTCATCTCTTCCATCGGGCGTAACTATACCATGAAACAAAAACGGTGCAGAGCGGAGCCACCTCCCGTCTGCACCGCAGGCGTCATTTATGGGAGCTTTACTGGATCAGATAAACGATATTGACCTGCAGGGTAATCGTCAGTTGACCAGGGGTCACCGGCACGTTGATATCGGCGATCCCTCCACCCACACCCTTGGCTTCATACATCGCCATCGGAACCACCGCGCCATAGGTATTGATCGTCTGAACCGGGCCAAGCGTCACACTGGCAGCCTGGGCTAATTCCTCTGCCTGGCTCTGAGCGTCACCGACGGCCAGCTTGCGCGCTTCCGACAAAGCACTCGTCTTATCCACCACATCGAACTGGATGCCGTTGATCTGGTTCGCCCCGGCCTTCACCGCGGCATCGAGCAGGCTGCCCAGCTTATCCAGGTTGCGGATGGTAACATACACCGTGTTATCAACCAGGAAACGGATTTCACCCGTCGGCTTGCCCTGCGGATCCACCTGCTGCTGCGGGTAGATGCTGAAGTTCATCGTCTGGATATCCTTGATGTCAACGCCTGCGCTCTTCAGGGCGTCAATCACCTTCTGCGTCTGGCCGCTGTTGGCCGTTACCGCATCCGCAGCCGTCTTATCCTCGGTGTGCACACCGATATTGATATAGGCGATGTCCGGGGTCAGCACAGCCTTGCCCGTGCCAGTCACGTTGATCGTGCGCGGCTGAGCCGCCTCGCCCGACGTGTTTGTTCCCTGGGCAGACGCTGCTCCAGCGCAACCGCTCAGGGTTACCGCGATTAAAATTATCCCAATCAGTAAAAAAGTCTTCGTACGCATTCTATTCTCCTTCAACAAAAATTTCGCCAAATTATCCGGTCAACTATCCGACTTACAACCTGCAACCTTCTAACGGATGCAGCAGATTCTCGACCGTTACTATTATTATAAAGACGATGGTATATCCTAAAAGTTCCCTTTTCCAACATTCTTCTTACATGTTGTTATCCATTCGCTAACGCACAGAATGTTATAATCACTCTACTGGTTAACTTTGAACCTGTAAACCTTATAACCTGTAACTTTTCAACCTATGTAGAAAGATCCGCTTATGATGCGATTTGATCGATTTACCGAGCGCGCCCAAGAAGCCGCTCAACGCGCCGCAGAAATTATCCAGCGCTATGGACATAATCAGATTGACACGGAACATATCCTGCTGGCGCTGATTGAACAACCCCAGGGTGTGATCCCCCAAATCCTGGAAATCCTGAAAGTGGATGTCAACGTGATCACCGATCGCCTGGATTACATCCTGCGCACCAGCCCGAAGGCCAATATTTTCGGCGGCGGCACTGGCCAGATCTTTATCACCCCGCGCGTTAAGCGCATCATTGACCTGGCCAACGAAGAAGCCAACCGCCTGAAAGACGAATACATCTCAACCGAGCATATCTTCCTGGCTATTTTAAGCGAACGCAGCACCCCGGCTGCTCGTCTGTTGGAAGGCGCCGGTGTCACGCGGGAGCGGGTCTACGAAGCCGTCCAGCAAATCCGCGGCGGGCAGCGCGTCACTGACCCGCAGGCTGAGACGCGCTATCGCACTCTGGAGCGCTACTCGCGCGACCTGACCCAACTGGCCCGTGAAGGCAAGCTCGACCCGGTGATCGGCCGTGATGCCGAAATTCTGCGCGTGATCACCATACTCTCCCGTCGCACCAAGAATAACCCGGTGCTGATCGGTGAAGCCGGCGTAGGCAAGACTGCCATCGTCGAAGGCCTGGCGCAGAAGATCGCCACCAACGATGTGCCGGAAATCCTGACCGGCAAGCGCGTCCTGTCACTCGACCTGGGCGCGATGATCGCTGGCTCGCGCTTCCGCGGCGAGTTTGAGGAGCGCCTGAAGGCCGTGTTAGAGGAAGTACAGCGCGCCCAGGGTGAAATCATCCTCTTTATTGATGAACTGCATACTGTCGTCGGCGCCGGCGCCGCCCAGGGCGCCATGGATGCCTCCAACATGCTCAAACCAGCCCTATCGCGCGGCGAGCTGCAGTGCGTCGGCGCCACCACCCTCGACGAATATCACAAGCATATCGAGAAAGACGCCGCCCTGGAGCGCCGCTTTGCGCCAGTGTATGTCGAAGAGCCCAGCGTGGAGGATACGATCAAGATGCTGCGCGGTCTGCGCGACCGCTACGAAGCCCACCACAAAGTGCGCTACTCCGACGAAGCGCTGGTAGACGCAGCCCGCCTGTCGGCCCGCTACGTCACCGAGCGCCACCTGCCCGACAAGGCGATTGACCTGATGGACGAGGCGGCTGCCCGCCTGCGCGTGGCGCTTTACTCGCTGCCACCCGAGCTGAAAACCCTGAAGACTGAATTGGACCACCTGCAGGCTGAAGAGGACGCCGCTTCGGTGGCGCGCGATTACCAGCGTGCAGCCGAGATCAAGGCCAACCGCCTGCGCCTGGATGAACAATTCAACCGCGAGCGGGACGCCTGGGAGCGTGAGCACCACCTGGACGAGCTGGTCGACTCAAAGGACATCGCCGAAGTCGTCGCTCAATGGACTGGCATCCCGGTCACCCAGATGATGGAAACCGAATCGCAGAAGCTCTTACAGATGGAAGCCCGCCTGCATGAGCGGATTATTGGCCAGGAAGAGGCCATCCACGCCGTGTCCGACGCCATCCGCCGGGCGCGCTCCGGTCTCAAGGATCCCCGGCGTCCGATCGGTTCATTTATCTTTATCGGGCCATCCGGCGTGGGCAAGACTGAACTGGCCAAGGCGCTGGCAGAGTTCATGTTTGACGATGAAGACGCCCTGGTGCGGATTGATATGAGCGAATACCGCGAACAGCATACTGTCTCGCGCCTGTTCGGAGCTCCACCCGGTTATGTTGGCTATGAAGAAGGCGGTCAGTTGACCGAAGCAGTGCGCCGCCGCCCTTACCGGGTGATCCTGTTCGATGAGATCGAAAAGGCTCATCCCGAAGTCTGGAACGCCTTGCTGCAAATCCTGGACGATGGTCGCCTGACCGATGGCCAGGGTCGCACAGTGGATTTCCGTAACACGGTGTTGATCATGACCAGCAACCTGGGCACTGAATACGTGCGCCGCTCGGGTAGCCTGGGCTTCCTGCCGCGCAACCCTACCACCGAAGATCAGCAGGAGCAGGAAAAGATCGAGAAGGCGCTGAAGGGCGCTTTTCGGCCTGAATTCCTCAACCGGATTGATGAAATCATCACCTTCTCGCCACTCACCCTGGAACAGATGGGGCTGATCGTAGATTTGCAGATGAAGGAAATCGAGGGGCGCATGAAGGAACAGGGATTGTTCATCGCTTTGACGCCAGCCGCCCGCCAGTGGCTGGCCGAGAAGGGCTACGATCCAGCTTTTGGCGCCCGCCCGCTAAAGCGCGCCTTGCAGAAATATGTCGAGAGCCCGCTGTCCGTCAGCCTGCTGGCCCGGACGGATAAATCCGGTGATAAGATCACGGTTGACGTGGATCAAGCCAACGACCGGCTGGTGTTCCACAGGAAGGGTGAGACGGAGCAGCCGGTTGAGACGGTGGGGTCGGCGACAGCGTAAGAAAGGACCTGCTAGCAGGACAAGCTGTCAGCCTGTCAGGCAAACTAACAGTTTGCCCAATAATTGGCTACAACTGGATCCATCCTATCATCGGTACAATTGCCAGGGATATATCATCCTCCGATCGGTTGGCTCGCCATATAAACCCACCAGGTAGCCCGGCGAATCATCCGAAAGCGCGTCCGTCTGCCAGAATCTTTTGAATACAGGCGGAAACTGGGGTGGAAACTGTTTCTTAACTTCCACAGGTAATGGTCCTTCAGGAAGCTGAAGCATAAAGTCAATCTCCTGCTGATTAACCGTGCGCCAGTAAGTTACCGTGTCTGTTCTGAATAGTTTCACTAGCTCCGCGAACAAGCTGGTTTCAAAGACGGGCCCAAGCAGCTCCTTCTGCAAGCGCTTCAACCAAAGCATTTGCATCAGACCGGTATCGTAGAAGAACACTTTAGGGGTTTTAGTCACTTCGGAGCGTAAGTTACGGCTGAAAGGCCGCACCAGGCGGATAATATAGGTCTGTTCGAGCAAGAAAAGATAGCGCGCGATGGTTTGGCGCGCCAAGTCACAGGTATTGCTCAATTCAGCCACATTGAGCAAATTTCCGCTTTGCGAAGCCAGGACCTCCACCAGCCGGTTGAAGCGGCTCACGTCTTTGATCTCAGCCAGGTCGCGAATATCCTTATGGATATGGGTATCAATAATTTGCTGAAGATACTTTTCCTTGCGCTCCAGGTCAGGCGTTAGAATAATCTTTGGATACCCGCCATATAGCGCGTATTCCAGGTAAAGCGCCTGTAACTCCTGAATTTTCAACTCAGTGAGCGGCGCGGATGGCACGAAGGAAACATCCTTGAAAATCAACATCTCTCGAAAGGATAGGGGATAAATCTCGAAATTGACCGTCCGCCCAACCAAAGAGTCCTTAAATTTACTTTTCATCTCAAAGATCGTTTATAAAGCTTTGGTTCCATCAGTTGCCTGCGTAAACTATAAGACAACTTTATTTGATATCAAATAATAATATAAGTCAACTTATACAATTATTAGATACGTCCTCACAACATGCCCCGCCTGGACGTTCAGCCGAAGGACTTACCAGAACGGACGAAACTAAAACCAGTAAAATGCCCTCATCCATTCGCCAGGCGCTTGATTTGCAGCTTCACCGCTCCGAAATTTAACAGCAGTCCAACTTTATAACCGGACGCTTTCAAATACGACAGTGCCTGTACAAAATGCACGTCCTCGATCTGCGACCGAGCCTTAATTTCCACCATCACATCTTCCACTACGAAGTCTACCCGTTTACGACCAATCTTCTGACCGTGGTACATCACCTCAATCCACACCTCCCGGCTGAACTCCAGCCCG
>CAYGZL010000176.1:0-17594 GCA_964354345.1 uncultured Anaerolineaceae bacterium
TTATCGCCAAAGATAAACCCGCCCGCCGGTATGTGCCTGAAGATCATCTCTACCCCAGCCGCGAGGGTAAACTTCAGCTCATTGGTTTCAGCCGGATCGACTCTTTTGAACGGAGGGACGACCACGGGTCGCTGAAGGGTAGGTTCATCTTTCGGGATGCCAGGTGTGGGAGGGTGCGCCGCAGCTACTGGAGTCTCACGTGTACAGGCACGCAAAGCGGCCAGTAACTCACTCGCACTCTGGTAGCGGTTTTTTGCGAACAGCGCCATCGCCTTGAGCATCACCGCTTCCAGCTCCGGAGTGATGTCCGGATTGAGCCTTCGCGGCGGTTGCAGGGCATCCTCAACGAGGCGCTCGATGCTTTCTACCGGTCGCTGACCGGTCAACAAGACATACAGCGTCGCCCCCACCGAGTAGATGTCGCTGCGCTGGTCGGTTGTGCCCTCCTGCACGCACTGCTCGTAAGGTGCATAGCCAGGCGTATACGCTCGCAAGGCAGTCATCGTGACCCCCACGGGATCGTACATCTTGGCGATGCCGAAATCCACCAGCACCGCCCCGCGCTCGGGATGAATCTTGATGTTGTCGGGCTTGATGTCGCGGTGGATCACCGGGCGATTGCGGCTGTGTAAGAACTCCAGCGCTTCCAACACCTGCTCGATCCAGGTCAGCGCCTGGGCGATCGCACGCCGCGCCTGGTTCTGCTCCAGCAAGTCAGCCAGGTCTGGGCCGGGGATATACTCCATCACCAGGTAGTATCCCTGCCCTGGGTGTATGAAATACTCATGGATCATCGGCAGGTGCAGATGTGTGCCCAAACGCGCCAGCAGGCGGGCTTCATGTTCGAACTGTTGTTCGGCCTGTTCGGTCAGCCTCAGGCTTTCCTTGATCACCACCTGGCGCCCCAGACGCTCATCCGTGGCCAGGTAGACGCAGCCGAAGCCTCCCTGCCCAAGGATGCCCTCGATCCGATAGTGTCCCTGGATAATTTGCCCAACCTCCAGCGCCATAATTCCCTCTCCTGGACAGGCTGTCAGCCTGTCCAGCGTATCGTAATATTTATCACGAATAAATCAAGCTAATTTTACCGCACAGCGATAGATTATAAGCCGTCAACCGTCAGATCTTTCAAGTCAGCCAGCCGATCCAGGCTGGCGCGCTTTGCGGAGCGCGGTGTCCCGGCGTTGGTGATGATCTCCCGCCTGGGGATGCCCGCCAGCATGGCCGCTTCGTGGATGGCGCAGACCACCTGCGGGTAGAGCAGCGGTTCGCCGCCGAAGGTCATCACGGAAAAGGGATGATGGGCCTGGGCGATTTTGCGGACGATTTCAACCGCCAGGTCACGGTCGATCACGGCAGGATGCGTGCGCCGCTTACCTTCCCCCACCTGGCAGTGCTGGCAGCGTGAGTTGCAGCGGTAGGTGACCTCGAACTCGAGACGCTGGACATTCATCCTGTCGCGTGGATCTATCGATTACTGGCTTTGACGCGTTTCACTATCGGTTTTAGAACTACTTCCACCACCATCCGTTCATACAACCTGGGTGCGATCCTGTTCAGCCAGACGCCGAACACGCCGGGAAACATCAACACCTCACGTTTGCGCTTTTCAGCCGCCAGCAGCACACGCCGGGCGCACTCATCGGCGGTCATCATCTTGTCGGTGTAGAGGGCTCTCCCAGAGGGGCCTTTCGGTTGGCCGTCTTTATTCATGTATCGCTCGTGAAACTCGGTAACCACCCAGTAGGGGCAGACGACTGTCACGCTGACTCCGTGTTTTGCCAGCTCCATGCGTAGTGTGTCAGAAAAGCCATGCATGGCAAATTTACTGGATATGTAGGGTGTGTTATATGGCAACGCCAGCTTGCCCCCCAGGCTCGAGATGTTCACCAGCCGACCACGGCTTTGCTTAAGATAAGGCAAGGCATGGTAGCTGCAGTACAGCATGCCATAGAAGTTCACCTCCATCACCTGTTTGAACAGGCTCAGGTCGTGCAGCTCCTCGAATAATGCTGTCACTGCAATCCCGGCATTGTTGACCAGCATATCTACCTTTTGATAGGCTTCAATCGTGCGCTGCACCATCGCCTGGCATTGATCTTCATCACGGATATCGGTGGGCACCGCGATCGCTTTACCGCCGCGCGGCTGGCATTCCTGTGCCAGGGCTTCCAGGCGACCGGCATCGCGAGCAGCCAGTGTTAACCAGGCGCCCTGGTCTGCCAGGCGCAACGCCAGCGCCCTACCGATCCCGCTGGAAGCGCCGGTGATGATAACGGATTGTTCGCAGAAAGGTTGGGTTTGTTGCATAGGCTTCTATCTCTTCCGGCGGTGATCGCAGGTCGGATAACCATTAGCTGCGGCACCGGATCTGAACGGACCCGCAACCGAATAGCAATGAGCATCCACGCTGGATAAAAAATATATTTTATTTGACAAAGGACACGTGATAAGACTCGGAATTTACCTTATTCCGCTTCTTGCAACTCGGGCACTCGACCACGGTCCAGTTCTGGTAGCGCAAACCCTCCATCCATTGATGACCACACGCGCCGCAGATGACACTGCCGACAAAGTTATCGTTGATGCCACGCGCCGCCATTTCCAGGGAAAAAGTATCCGGCAGGCCGGTGGTAGAACCTTCCACGCTGGCTGAGCTCACGTCGGTCTGCCAGGGCAGCAGGTGCTCTTTGTAAAGCCCCTTGACATCCATGCCCCAGTTGCCGTTGTTCGTTTCGACAACGATGTAATACTGCGCCTGATCCACACTCCTGGTCAGCAGGTATTCCTTGGCCAGCTCGGTATCCGGACAGCGATACTCTTCATAGTAATTATTGTTGCGGCTGTCCCGATATTTTTTCACCAGACTGACCTGCGAGAAATCGTGGACCGGCGGAGGTGGGACGACCTGATCAGGTACTGGTTCCTGGTCGTTTTTCCGTTGCCCACCATTTTTCTCGAAGGCGGCCTTTGCCTGCGCCCATAGGGTATGACTCAGACTCTCACCCGCCAGGATGGCTTCGTACTGGCCGTTATCGACCGGATAAAACCCAAAAATCATGGGCTCCGTGCAGATCAACTGGTGGGTATCCTGGGCTTCGTGAATGCAGTCCAGCGTCAGCAGCGCCTGGCGCGCGCTGGTCTGGTTCTCGAAGGTATACAGGATGAAAGGATCGAACTTCTGGCGCATGTTGCGCGTCTTCCAGTAAGCCAGCGCCTGGTCGAAGGTGAGCTGGCGCGTGCCGCGGTTGTCGCCCTCTTTGAAGGCCGGTTTTTGTGAGGCGGCCTTTTTGCCGAACAATTTTTGGAAGATATTCATAAATTTTCCTATTTATTTTTGGAATATAAGTTTATGTAGCCGATCGGATGTAATCAGATATGTGGAATACACGATTGGGTAAATTGAGTATAGCATAAAATTATTGTTATGTATGAGCTGGGGATATATAGAAAAATATTCTTTGCGCCTCTTGGTGCATTCTTTGTGTGCTTAGTGTTAAAATATCCTTAAAGGAGATTTTGAAATGATCCGCGATTTGATCCTGCGCAACCGAAGTTACCGCCGTTTCCATCAAGATATCCCGGTCAGCCGGGAAACGCTGCTCGAGCTGGTTGATCTGGCGCGTCTGTCTGGTTCAGCCAGCAACCGCCAGGCGTTGAAATATATCCTCTCGCATGATCCAGGTAAAAACGCCAGCATCTTTCCCTGTCTGGGCTGGGCGGGCTACCTGGTGGGCTGGGGTGGACCGCAGGAAGGCGAGCGACCGGCGGCCTATATCATCCTCCTGGGCGATAAACGCATCAACCCGAGCTTTGGCATTGATCCCGGCATCGCGGCGCAAAGCATCCTGCTTGGCGCGGCAGAGCGCGGCCTGGGCGGCTGCATGATCGGCTCAGCCCAAAAACCTGAGCTGCGCCAGGCGCTGTCCATTCCAGAGGATTTCGAGATCTTGCTGGTCATCGCTCTTGGCCAACCGAAAGAGACTGTAGTGTTGGAGACGGTCGGAGAAGACGGCGACATTAAATACTGGCGTGATGCCCAGATGGTTCATCATGTCCCCAAGCGCAAGCTGGAAGACCTGATTGTTGAATGAGTACAATTGAACTTTTAGGATGCTCCAGTTGTTAACTTATAAATAACAGATGAGGAGTTGTCCATGGATCGCGAAGGATTTCGTCGTTTTTTAATCGCCCGGAAACTGGCGGAGCATGAAATCAACCAGCAAATCGATCTGGTCGAGCAGTTTGTTACATTCCTGGAACACAGACCGGATCGTCAGGTCGCGCTGCCTGCCAGCTCCGCTGATACCCGGCAGTTTATCGCTCTGCTGGTCGAGGAGAAGAGCGATACCTACGAGAACATCCTGGCGCTGCTCCGCTACGGACGTTACTCACGCAACAACGCCATCATTCTGCCAGCCCTCGAATTGCTGGATGGCGGTGAAGTGATGAATAACCTGTACGCCAGGGTGGGAGAAGCCGTGGGCGAGACCGTGCGGGATGAAATTTTCGCGGGGATTGAGCTGCCCACCTGGGGCACGCCTAATTCTCTCAAGCCATCCCTGATGCGTGTGGTGGTGGAGCGGATGGAACGCCTGATAGATCCAGTGCGGTTAACCCAACTGCTCTCTGGCTGTTTGCGCGATCTGGCTGACGAATATTTTATCGAAGACCGGCGCCAATATATTGAATGCGGCGATATCGACGCATATTTGGATTTCAAGCGTCGGGAACATCTGTCAGAATTGGAAAAAATCAGGTCTGCAGGCGATTTATACTTTAACCAGGAAATTACCGCTGAAGTGCTGGATTATGTGCGTGCAAACCAGGAAGTGGCAGTGGGGGAACGCCAGGGTACGATCCTGTATGTCACGAAAATCCCCTACATGGCGAAAGAGTACCTGGCTGAGTCCGATCCCCGGAAGAAGCGTTATTACGCCTGCCACTGCCCCTGGGTCAGAGAAGCGATCATGGGCAAAGGAGCCCAGGTGCCGGCGATCTTCTGCCAATGCTCGGCAGGTTTCCACAAGAAATCCTGGGAGGTCATCTTCGACCAACAGCTTCAAGTCGAGGTGCTCGAATCTGTCTTGAATGGTGATTTACGCTGCCGGTTTGCCATTCACCTGCCGCCCGAGCGGTTGGGATTGGCGCGGTGAAAAGGAGATCAACGAAAACGAATTTTGCGCGATCTCGGCTCAGCCGCTGCCTACTACTTAAAAACGACGCTCAAACCGAGTGAAGTCATCGGAATTTCCTCCTGAAGTGCGACACTGCTGGCATCAGTAGATGCCATGACGCCGATGCCAAAATCGGTCGGCGCTCAGTTGCGTAGGCTGGGTGCAGTTGGGGATGTGTGTGTCCGTTATTTCGACGCTGACGGCGTGCCTATCCAAACACCCCTGAATGATCGCGTCATCGGCATGGAGCTTGATCAGCTACGCCGGGTGAAACGCTCAGTGGGAATCGCCGGTGGTAAACGTAAGCTGGCTGCCATCCGTGGCGCAGTGCGCGGCGGGTTTATCAATGTCTTGATTACAGACTTGTTCACTGCGCAGGCGCTGGTTTCTGGAGACGATGATCCCTCGGCCAACTGAATCCTTACTTATTCAATATTATCGGTAATCTGCCAGTCTTCTGCAGCCTCCAGCGCGGCTCTCCTCCGCCGCTGTGCATTTATGAAAACGATTACCCCGATCCCGATCACAAGCACGCCAGCCAGACCGCCAATCAGCCAGGGCAAGGTACCCAGGACTGGACGTGTGGATAGCGTTGCATGCCATACGTACCTGTCAACCCCAATCTGTTCCCAATAGATGGTATTCCTGATCTCGATCGCTTTGCCGGGCGACTTCCCGGGCTGCTGAGCCGCGATCTGGATGGTATTTTCTACGCCATCGAAGGCCGGCTCGATATACAGCCAGATCTCCTGCGTTTTTTGGGTGATCGTCAATGGGTAGGTAAAGCTGAGCCCTTCGTACGGCGCGCCGTACGTAAGCGTGACCTGCAGGATGGCAGGCGCGCTGTTGAGTTGGATCAGCGTCTTGGAGCCTGGAACAACCGGATGATCTCGCCGGTAAGGCGAGTAAATACCCAGAGCTGAGTCACCCAACCCCTTGATCGAGCGCATCCCAGGTTTCCAGGGGTAATCCGCCGTCACCACGCTCGCGCCTACCAACGCCTGGTATGAGCCAGGCGTGGTGAACAGCACACCGACTCCGCGCAGGCTGGCGATGTTGGGTCCAGACGCGCCTGCCGGAGGCGTCTTGTGATAGGGATTCGGCCTCCAATCATAAACCTGTTTTTCGGTCTCACCAGCCGAGGAAGGACCCAGCACTGCCACGTAGGGATACGGACCGCCGGTCATTCCCGGTGGAGCATAGGCGTTCCAACTGCCGGTGCCGTGCTGGAAGTAGGTGATATCGGAGAGGGGATCACTTAGCTCGTAAAATGCCTCCGATGTGCCGGCGCAGAGCCACTGACCGGCATCGTCTTCGACAACCAGATAAAAGTTCGTACCTGTGGGAAGGTTGAGCCAGGTCCACAAATACAGGTAGCCGCGTGCGTCGAAGGCTTGATCCTGCGGTACGATCAAACCCGCTCCCCAACCGGTTGCCTCGACCTCAGCGACCACCCCTTGACTCCAGAACTGATACGCAGCCCTGGCGCTGACCGACACACTCACCTTTGAGCCGACGTCAGCGAAGGTTTGGATCGAGCCGGATTTGACGGCATGGTAATCTTCGAGGATGCGGAATGAATCGACATACACCGCATGGCTGGCGAAGACCTGGTCAATCAAGGTCTTTTGATCAGGCAGCGAGAGCGCCAGGGCGTCGTAGAGGTCCTTGATGTAATAGATATGCCGCACCTCGGTTGGGAAGGGCTCATTTCGGTTTCGAACGCCAGTGAATGCCCCCAGTTTCTGCTCCAGGTTGTAGTATTCAAACTGCCCCGCGTAGGTATCCGCATCGCCGGTAAACTGAGTGATGACTGTGCCGGGGTAATACTTCGGAAAGGTGTAGCTTCCGCTTAAGATCGCCCACAGCCGCTCCAGCGGGACTTGCATGCCGTCTTGATCGGCGGGATCCACCGGATCGTAGAGATCCCACAGCAGCGAAGCGACGCAGTTTTCCTCGTCGCCGCGCGCCACCAGGTTGGGCAGGTTTTCTTCACCTGGAACCAGGTCCTGGTAGAGCGAACGGTCTTGCCAGGATTTATAGAGATCGTAGGTCTGCTTGCGCTGGTCGGCTGGCAGACTGGGGATCACATTCTGGTGATAGTTGATCTCGAAGTTGAGCATCTCCGGGAAAGGACCGCCATCGGCGAGGGTGTAGATGAATGGCGCCAAAAGGTCCTGCATGTATGGCTCGCCAGCCTGGTTCATCTGGTCGGCGATGACCAGCGCCATGAATTCGGCGAAGCCTTCCACCACTGCATCGCTGCTGGAGAGTGCATTGAGCAGGTATGCGCCGTGGTTTGTATCAAAGTCAATGATATGGTTGCCGTTGATATCGCCGGCGATGCCAATCCCGCTTTGCTCCTGATGCATGGGTGGGAAGCGGGAGCCATAGACGCTCCACATCACGTAGTGAGAGAACTCATGCCACTCCCGGTTCTTGGGCGCGTTGCCATCATTCCATTCGCTGTCGCCCTCAAAAAAAGTGATGCCAGCGCCGCCGGCTGAAGTCGGATCGGGTGAAAAAATATAAACCGGCGCAGGTGTTGCAGCCAGACGGACATTCAACTTTTGGTAGACCTGCCAGGCCTGGTTGAGATGGTAATAGATCAGCGCCGCGTCGAGGGCATGATCCTCGCGCACATCCGCCGTTTCGGCTTTGTCCTCCAAATCTTCGAAGACCAGGTCTTTGCGTAAATCTGATTCGTCAGCAATAGTGAACCAGGTGTCTACGTCGTTGAATACTGCGCCAATTGCGCCGCCTTTGCCAAAGAATGCCTGGGAAAATTCGTTCAGCGGCTGGTCGATCAGGGTGTAGGCGCCGGTTTGCACCTCCAGGAGGCGCACCTGCAGCAACCAGTCGCGGGAGGGGATGCCGATCAGCGGGCTGCAGATGCGGTATTTGCCCTGGGCATCTGCTGCGACCCAGTTCCGATTGACGATGACATCACGAACGAGAAGCGGGTTGAAAGCCTGGGTGGGATCCGACCACCACAACGATACTTCCACGCCAGGTAAGGGCAAGCCACCGCGCAGCTTCAGGCTGACCTGTCCAGAGATGCACAGCAGGCGAACCAAAAAGGTTGCGCTGGTCGATTTCTTCCCGCTGGCGTCGCTATACACAGCTACCACGGGATATTCGCCCTCTTCAGCGTCGATAGGCACCTGGATTAATACTCGGATGCGTCCGTTGGCGTCAGAGCGCCCCTCGCCTGCCAGTTGGCCATCCACGCCATCCCAACGCACCTCCACATCCGTATTGGCAGGGAAACCTTCACCAGTCACCTCCACTTCTGAGCCAGGCGCGCCTTGCTCAGGCTGCAGTTGGATCATCGCCTGTGAAGCGGCTGGCGGGGCTGCCAGGTTGGCTGGCCCACAGTCACATAATGTGAAGGTAGTGTCCGGGTGCTCGAGGATCACGACCTTACCATCGCGGTAATTGTTTCGCACGCAGCAGGAATTGCAGGCGCCTTCCAGGCAGGTATTAAATTGATCGATCACGATGGCTGCCTGATCGGCGCCGAAGCACCCCCGAAACGGTTCACTGGCACAGTCTGGGTCGTCAGGCTTACAGAAAGCCGCGCACTGGTTGGCGAGGGAACACACACAGGACTGCGCTTCTGGAAATTTGGGATCCGTTTGGCCACACCACGTGGCCCAATCTGGAGCCGGCGTGGCCCTCGTATCTGGAAATCCACAGGGATAGCCCGGTGGGGGATTCGTCTGTTGCAGCGTGTTATCTTTTGAGACAGCCGACCAAAGCGGAATGAAGCATAACAGGAGCGCCCCCAGCGTGATAAAGAACCTGATTCTTCTCATCACTCAAA
Organism: uncultured Anaerolineaceae bacterium; assembly: GCA_964354345.1. Taxonomy (GTDB): domain Bacteria; phylum Chloroflexota; class Anaerolineae; order Anaerolineales; family UBA4823; genus CAYGZL01. The sequence goes on from CAYGZL010000176.1 coordinate 9,004, forward strand.
CCCTCCGCCGCCCAGGATTCATTGCCAGGAATGTTGTCTGGAGTAATCCCATGACCGGTCGCCAATCCGGTTGGATACCTGGACGGCGGCTTTCCACCGGCTTGCCAGAGACCGATCGGTTTGCCAGGTTCGTCTGCATCACGATAATCCCCGTCCGGGATTATAACACGGCGTTTTAATACAAGACGGGGGTTTACGAGGAGAATAAAATTAAACCGCTAAGAACGCTAAGAACGCGAAGTATTTGTTATCATTAAGATATACAATTCGTGTTATTTGCGGTTCTCTTAATAATCATGATCGTGATTACCCCCTCCCTTCAGATCCCTGAGAGCGAAATCCAGCTCGAGTTTATCCGCGCCGCCGGACCGGGTGGGCAGAATGTCAACAAGGTCTCGACTGCGGTGCAACTGCGCTTTGATGTGCGTGGCTCAGCGTCGCTGTCGGAGGAAGTCAAGGCACGGCTGCTTCACCTCGCCGGGGGACAGGCGACTGAAGCCGGGGTGCTGATCCTTACTGCCCGGCGTCACCGAAGCCAGGAACAAAACCGCCAGGAGGCACTGCGCCGCTTCGTTGGGTTAGTACGCCAGGCGACGCACAAGCCACGCCCACGCCGCGCCACACATCCCACCAGCGCCTCCCAGCAGAAGCGTCTGGAGGCCAAAAAGCGTCGTAGCCGGATCAAGCAAAATCGGCAAAGAGGAGGTCATCGAGGAGAATAGAGATCGAGTGATGAGTGGTCATTTGCCCTTTTCAATGATCGATTCTACCCATTCTAATACTTTACCTGTAAAGTCGATAATTCACTTTCTATATATAAACTCGTATGTCTTCTCGATACCAACCTCCAGCGCTTTCGACTTCGCCAGCACCATCCCGTTCCCCGCGTTGTACCACCCTTGCTCGGCCTGGTCGAAGGCGGTCTGGGTTTTAAGTTCGGGCAGGGCTGCTCCATTCAGCTTGACCCCGGTTGCTGGACGCTGGCGGGTGATCAATTGAATGATGTTCGCGCGACGATTCAGCGCGTCTGTGTAGCTGCCCTTGGCCGCACCGATCTTGACCGTTACCTGACCGCCAGTTTGCTGCTGAGAGAGCTCGGTGGCGCGAAACTGGCCTTTCTGGTAGGCAATCGTCTGGCTGTCATCCTCATAGAGTGTGAAGCGGGTGGTTTCTGGACTGGCGTAAACACGCACGATCAACTCGTCGCGCACCTTGCCGTCCGCCCGTTGGCCGAGCATGTTCCAGGTTTGCTCATCCACCGCCATCACCGGTAGGATTGCACCAGCGCGGGCGAACAGCGGCAGTTGAAAGACGCCCTTTTGCATTGCCGAGACATTTTTCAACCACGTCCCGGTGCTGTCGATCCATTCGTTGGTGTGGTAATTGATCCAGGCACCTTTCGGCAGGTAGACATCCCGGCGTTGGGCGTAAGGCTGGGTGATGGCGGCCGCCAGTAAATCCCGCCCGATCAGCTTCTCGTCACTGAGCAGATGGGTATTGGGGTCGTCCTGGTAATAATAAACCAGAGGTGGAACGAGTGGTTCGCCGTAAAGATAGGCGCGATATGCCAGCGAATAGTAATAAGGACTGAGCGCGTAGCGCAGTCGCAGGTTGGCCAGGTTGCTGGCTCGATCGCCGATCCGATCGGGAGCGGTCTCTTTGCAGTTGCAGAGGTTCTCAGTGTGGGGACGGATTGGCACATCGAACAAAGCTGCGGCAGCCAGCCATTTCGTGTAGAGGTCGTTTAAGGCGCCACCGGCAAGGTTATTGCGGTTGAAACCGCCGACGTCAGCGCCGAAGTAGTCCACCCCAGAAAAGGACATCTGTGTCTGGACGGTGAGATGCCCGGCCAGGCTGGTGAAGTCGCTGGCGATGTCGCCCGACCACAGGCTGGTACCGAAGCGTTGGATGCCCGCCGTGCCGGAGCGGGACAGGATAAACGGGCGGCGTTCGATCTTGTTACGGACATAGCCGCGTGCGATGCTTTCGCTCCACAGGAAGCTGTACAGGTTGTGGTAGTCACGCTGCGTATGTGTATTCATCAACGCAGAGCCAGAATAAAACCCATTCGGATCATATGTTTCTGGCTCGCCCAGGTCTGTCCAATGCCCCAGGATGCCTTGTGAGATCAAAGGTTGACGCTTAAGGTCAAACCAGAAGTCGCCGGCCTGGGGATTGCTCCAATCGATCATCCCGCCGCGCCCCCACCAGTTGGAAACGAGCGGCGCCGGTCCACAGGTCAGGCACGCCTTGACCAGGTAACCCCGCTCTGCCATGATTTTGTAGCTGCTCAGGTTATTCGTGAGAAAGGGCTCTTCGATGGTCATCAAACCGATGCCCTGCCGGGCCAGATCCGCAATTTCCTGGCGGGGTTTGGTGAAGGCATGTGTGTCCCATTCCAGGTTGGCCATCTGGCTCTGGTCGTACGGCCAGATGCCACCGTACCACTGAAGATCGAGCACAAACCCATCCACTGGAAACTGGTTCTTGCGGAGCGTGCTTAGCTTATCTTCCAGCTCCTGCCAGTTATCGTAACCAAACTCTGAAATCCACAAGCCGAAGAATTTCTTGGGGGGCACCGGTGGACGTCCAACCAGCTCCATATAGTCCTGGCGCAGGTCGGGCAGGTTGGCGCCGCTGAAGAGATACCAGCGCAGCGCCGCGTCCTGGGTGCTGAGCTGCCAGGGGCTGCGGGTAAAATCCCACTGTTGGGCATAAGGACTGTCAATGAATGCGGCATAATTCTCGCCTTTATGACCCAGGGCGTACAGCACGGGAAATTGAGCATTACCCACGTAACCGGCGGAGAAATTCTCCATGCCGTTACCGAATCCGTTGGCGGGTTTACGGATTTTACCGTCCCAGTTCAATGCGTTTTGCGCGGGGGCAACGAACTGTTCACCCAGGCCGTATAGGATTTTGAAACTTTCGGCGGTCAACCGGAGCAACTTTTGGTTTCCGCTGGCGCTGGGGCAGGCGGTGGTCAGGAGCACAGGCGGGAGGCGGGTAAGGTCTGTGACTGTCACACACAATGTTTTCAGATCCACCGTCGCTTTCAAGTCGCTGGTTTCGAGTTGACTCTTGTCCCGGGTAACCAGGCGTTTTGAGCCTGGATAATCGGTTTTCGAAACCATCGGCGAGACGCGCAGCGGGAGCGCAGCAGAAGGAGCAGTGCCAGAACCGTATTCGAAGTGCAACAGATCATCATCCAACGCTTCGACGACCAGGTACTGCATCCCGGCTTGAAATACATAGCGGTTCGTCGCTGCCTCTGAATGGCGCGGATGAAAAGAACCGGAGAGCACAGCCAGGGCAGCCAATAACAGGCTTAACCAAAGTCTGGTCAACCAACGACTATTTACGCCTCCAACCGCCATTCTTCATTACTCCAGAGGTCTTCACATAATACCACTCTTTCATCCGACTATGCGAGTAACTCCACAGCGTAAGCGCCTATCGATAATCAATAACCAACCTCAGAATATTCATTCCATTGGTCTCAAATGTTATTTACACAATCGGCTCCAGCTTTAATCCGTATACATTTTCTCCATTTTTCACACGTACCGGCGCCCAGGATGGTTCCAGGATCATGCCAGTCTGCAAGGGATAACTCTCGTCCACGGCGATTTGCCCCATGGCACGGATGCCGTTCTCGAACTCGACCACGCCGATGATCAGGTAGCGCTGGTCGAAGCCCCAGGGCAGGTTGTAGATGCGGGTGAAGGTGAGCAGTTTCACCTGGCCTTGCGGCTTGACCGGTTCAAACTCGCGGTTCTTGCAGGCCATACAGCGCTCGTGGAAAGGGTAATGCAGCTTGCCGCACTTCTTACACCTGTAGGCGATGATAGCAATTTCTCGCTTATTCATTACTCTACCCTCCTGAGCACAAAGGCCAGCACATTGTTACCGAAGCCGCCAAAGTTGACCGTCAGGCCATTTTGGGCGTTTTGCACCTGGCGTTCTACGGGTAATTCATGGCGGAGCTGCCAGACAATATCTACCATCTGGGCCACGCCAGTGGCGCCTACTGGATGGCCGCGTGCCTTCAAGCCACCGGAGACGTTAATCGGGATCTGCCCGCCCAGGCGTGTTTTGCCCGCCAGGACGGCATTACCCCCCTCGCCCTTGTTGAAGAAGCCGACATGCTCGCTTTCGGCGATCTCCAGGATGGTGAAGGCATCGTGTAGTTCGGCGACATGGATGTCGGACGGTTTGAGCCTGGCGCGTTCAAAAGCCTGCTGGGCCGCCAGCGTGACTGCCTTCAGGTCGGTTGGATCTTCACGTTCCTGCAGGGTGTGGGTGTCGGTGGCCTGACCAAAACCGGCAATCAGGATGGGTGATTGTTTGAATTTCTTAGCCAGGTCGAGAGCGCACAGCACCACCGCCGCTGCGCCGTCGCTGACCGGGCAGGCATCGTAGAGGTGCAAGGGGTCGGCCGCAGGTGGATTGTTGACCACCGCAGCCGGATTATAAAAGATGCCTTCCTTAGAGAGCGCCATCTCGACGTGGGCATAGGGATTCAAAGCGCCCATTGCCTGGTTCTTCAAGGCCACTTCGATCAACATCTCGCGCGTCACGCCGTACTTTTCCATGTACAGACGGGTGAACATTCCAGCCATGCCTGGCAGAGTGACCCCATAAACATACTCGGCGGTGGGGTGAGTCATGCTGGCGACGAAGTCAGTGGCGCGCCAGCCGGTCACTTCGCGCATCTTCTCACCGCCGACCACCAGCACCAGGTCGTAATAGCCAGAGGCGATGGCCAACATACCGTTCTTGACTGCTGAGGCGCCGGAAGCCGGACCGTTCTCGATGCTCTCTGCGGCGGCGGGCAGCAGGCTTAATCGGTCGACCAGGGCGCTTGCCAGACCGGTTTGATGCTGCAGGATGCCAGCCCCCATGTTGGCGACGTACAGGGCATCCACCCCGGCCTCTCCCAGGCCAGCGTCGTCGAGGGCTTTCATTCCAGCCCAGGATAACATATCCATCAAAGTGTCTTCATCGCGCCGGCCGAAGGGGATCATGCCCGCGCCGATGATCGCTACCTCTCTCAAGTGTTCAGTGCCAGCCATGCTTACCTGCCTTTCAATCCGGAGATGCGCTCGCGGATAGTATCGTCATCGGCAAAGAGGATTTCTCTGTTAGCTTCTTCCCACAGGTCTTCTGGCACCGGGCGTTCACCTACCACCAGTCGCGGCCTGGCTTTGAAGTAAATCTCGCGTGTCAGGAGCCAGGAGTCGCCGCCGCCCAGTTCGTGGGGAATGTGGGTCGGTTCGAGTGGGTATTCAATCATCCAACGCCGGAAGCCGATCGGGCTTTCGGCGACGATCAGCACCTCTTCCTGGTTGAGATACTCCAGGTGGTATTCCATCTTTGCGGCGAACAGATGGGATCCAATCCGCAGGCCGCGATCAATGGCCAGGGTGTGGTAGCTCATACCGACCTTCTCGTTCTCCATGCGACCATTGACTATTCCTACCAGGTAGCCATCCACCTGACCCATCAGACAGTATTCGCTTTTTACCCGGTGGCGGTACCAGGCCAACAGCTCGCCATACAGGCGGGCGCTGACGATATCGTAGTAGTCACGTTCGATGAACAGGCAGGGATGCACCGACTTCAAGATCGCCGGGACATCCTCGCGTATCGCCTGGCGCACGACCATCCGCTTACCATTTGCCAGGGTGATCACCTTGGGTGGGTAGGGCGCCATTGGATACTGAGTGGGCCGCAGGACGGCCTCCAATTCCATATCAATTGCCATCGATTAACCTCCAGAATAATTTGAAACTCAAAGTTCCCGAAGAAACACGAAGGTACACGAAGTATATTATATAAAAAAATCCTTGGTGTTCCTTCGAGTATCCTTAGTGTTCTTCGTGTTAAAATCTACTCGTTAAATTTGCTCAACTTGTTTATCGATTCTACGTGGACGGGGTTGAAGGCGTCGCCGAATTTTGTCTTGGGCAGGGTGGCTTTCTGCGCCAGCAATTGCCCATACTCAGAGTCGTCAACGATCGCCACGCAGCGCCCAATGCAAGATTCACCGTCCACGAAGCGCCAGGGGAAGAAACCGATCGTCACCCGCCGGTTGAGCAGCAGGTCAATCTCACCCCCGATGCACTCAGCATGGATGATGCCATAGGGGAACATCTCCAGGTGCATGAGCTGGTACTTGCTGTCATCGAAGAACTCAGCCAGCGGCATGCCGTGTTTCTTGCGGAAAACCTTATCGGCCTGGCGAGCCTGGCGCGGCATCCAATCGCGGATGATGGTATTCATCGGGTGGTCGGCGCTGCCACAATCGACGCCAATCCAGCGCAGCTTCTTGGACTTGGCCCATTCGGCGAACTCACGATCGGGTCCGGGGTGCTTGACCATGTACCGCACCTCGTCCGCGGTGGGCATGTCCCAGCCGAAGTGGTGATAGCCGGTGTGGATGATCAGGATGTCGCCGTCGTGTACTTCGACGCACTTTTCGACCATATCGCTGGTATAGACATCGTAGTCGCCGCAGAAGGTTGAGAGGTCCACCACGGCAGCTTCGCTGACCAGGAAGTCCATTGGCAGGGAGGCGATGTCCCGCCCGGGGGTGTGGAAGTGGATTTCGCCGTCCAGGTGGGTGCCCAGGTGGTTCGAGTGGGTGACCACCTGGCCGTTCGCCCCATTCGGTGCCAGGCGCTTGAAGTACTTGACCTGCAGCGGCTCGTAGGTCGGCCAGGCCGGGGTGGCGATGCCGAGGGGGATGGTGAGATCGATAAATTTCATGAGTTTCTCCAATTTTTTAACACGAAGGTCGCGAAGGATTCTCGAAGGATCACGAAGTTGTTTATAATATCATTCGTTTAATGCCATTTTTCATCAATAATGATTTCCAGTTTAATAGGAAGCCAAGACGGCAATTGCTTAACCGCATGTAAGTAAGAAGTTGAGCTTTATGAACCGGCAGGATCTGATCAACAGTTTTATTTTCTATTATGATACAGTCGTTCACCAGCATGTCAATCCGGTAACCGGATTCGATCACTTCTCCATCATAGGTGATCGGTAGGTCAATTTCGCAACGCACGAACAATCCACGCTTCTGAAGGTCATGCGCCAGGCATTTTTGATAGGCTGATTCGAGGAGACCGGGTCCGAAAGCCCGATGGATTTTTATAGCTGAATCAACAATGATTGTGGCTGCTTCCTCAATATTCATAAAAGGTGAGTCGCTTTCTATGTAATAAACAGCCTTTGTGATCCTTCGTGCATTCTTCGAGTTCTTCGTGTTTCAAATCGTTATGATCGCTTCGAACGCTTCTTTGAAGCATTGCGCGGGGGCGCGCAGGATGCCGGCGCCGACCATGCCGATGCCGGGCTGCTTGTGGGCGATGCCAGTGTTGATCTGCGGCAGGATGCCGGTCTCCATCACCTTGCGTACGTCAATCCCGCAGGGTGTGCCACGAAAGTTGAGCGCCGGGATGGTGAATTGGGTATGCTCAGCAAACGTGATTTCGTACATCTCGAGTGTGGTCTGGGTGGCAAGCTGGGGTGTGCCACCGACAAATTTGGTGATCGCGGGCGCAGCAGCCATCGCCATCCCGCCGTAACCCGCCGTCTCGGTGACGGTGCTGTCGCCGATATCGGGATTGGCATCCTGGGCGGTGAACTGCGGGAAATACAGCCCCTGCACCTGGCCGGCAGGCGCAGTGAACCAACGCTCCGGCATGGATGACAGGCGGATACCGAAGTCGGTGCCATTGCGCGCCATGACCGTGACAATTGTTGAGCCGGGCACGCCTTCAGCCGGTTCCAGGATCGCTTTGCCGGCTGGCATGCTCAGGTTAAGGAAGAAATGATCATTGCGGTCAATGAACTCGATCACGCGTGCCAGCGTCTCGTTATCTCGATTGGTGCGCGCCAGGGCAGGAGCGATGGCGCGCAGGAACAGGGAGGTGGCGGCGCGGTTGCGGTTGTGACACTCGTCGCCCATGTGCAACGCCTGAGCGATCAGAGCGCGCAGGTCAATCCCATCGGGCAACGATTGTAAGGCGCGGTCGAGGGTGGGATACAGATCGGTCTCCATCCATTTCAGACGGGCGTAGACCTCCGCGCCCATCCCGCCATAACGGAGCACCTTGCCCAGCCCTTCGTTCTGGGTACAGAAGGCGCGATTGCCGAAAGCCTTGTTTTCGATGATAAAAACTGGCATGGAAGGAGAAACGATCCCGGCCATCGGACCAACCGCGTGGTGATGGTGGCAGGGCGAGAACTCCACGCCTCCCGAGGCGGTGATCTGGGCTGCCTCGGCTTCGTCCTGAGCGAGACCTTCATAGATCAACGCGCCCATCACCGCCCCGCGCTGCGGACCGCACATGCGCTCCCAGGTTACCGGTGGGCCGGCGTGCAGGATCAGGTGGTCGTGCATGCCGGGTATCACCTGGCGGGCGATGCCCATGCCGACCAGGACGGGCTGCCCCTGCTGCATGCGACGACAGACTTCACGGTTGGCGGTGTCCATGTCAATCCCGGCGCGTGTGGTGTGCAGGTATGGTACACCCTCGGACGGCGGCTGCCAGTTCACATGGATCACCGGCACGCCCTGT
>CAYGZL010000177.1:0-3502 GCA_964354345.1 uncultured Anaerolineaceae bacterium
AGGGCATGACCACATTCATGCAGTGTGCCAAACAAGGAGGTGTTTAAAAACTGCGGGTTAACCCGGGTCGTCACGCGGATATCGTTGATGCTGATCCCGATTGTGAAAGGATGCGGCGACTGATCCAGGCGACCGCGCTGCCAGTCGAAACCGTATCGTGTGATGATCTCTTTCCCAAACTCCAGTTGCTTCTGTGCGTCGAAGGCCTGGTGCAGGAATGAATCATCCACCTGCGGTCTGGCGTGGATCGCTTTGATAATTTCAACCTGCCTGGGACGTAACGCATCGAAGATGGCTTTTACATCGGCGGTCTTCATGCCCGGTTCGAAATCATCCAAGAGCGCATCGTAAGGATGATCTACATTGGGAAAGAATTTTGCATAATCCCGGCGCAGCTCGACGATCTTTTCCAGATGAGGTTGAAAGATGGAAAAATCAGATTTTTGGCGTGCTTCCACCCAGGCCTGGTTCGCCAGGGTAGTTACTTTGGTGAACTCGATAATCCACTCGACCGGCACGCAAGTTGCCTTCTTATGCGCCTTGTGCGAGACCTTAATCAGGCGCGCATCGTCCGAATCTGGATTAATTTGATCAGCATAAGGCAGTAATTCGTCGAGTAGTTTGCCCATTTCGGGCGAGATGGCGCGCTCCTGCGCCAATCTACCGAGATAGGCGAGCTGGTTGCCGCGCGCTTCAACCCCACCAGGCGGCATGTATATTTGTTGATCCCAGGCAAGGACGGAGGCTGCTCCATTGAGATCGATGATCTCGGCTACCAGGTCTTTCAAATGATTGATTTTTTCTTCCATGGCATGTTCCCTTCTTGAATACTAATGCAGGTCATTTTTCCTGAGGATCGCTAGGGCTACGCCTGCGCTCTAATAGTCCAGCGATGGACAGGGTGGCTCCCAGCCCTGTGATTACCCCGACAATGAATCCCACTATGTAGCCCCACGGTCGTACCGCCTCCGTCCAACCGAGCAGGAAGGACAACACGATGCCGAGGGTGCCAACGGTTGCTAATGCTGCTCCCAGACCCATTTTTGTTTGTGTGCTCATCTATATATTTACTCCTTTATTCGATGGTTTTGTTCAACCCACTTAATCACATAGCCAGCACGATGTAACCAACTGGGTCAGGGTCATCATACCACTACTTCGTAAGGATAATCCACAACACCAGGTAGCGTGGTCGATTGTCTGATAGATTCAAATATACCAACGGCGTATTCGTCAACAGCAAGCGCAACCACGCGCCCGCGCCAATCAAATCCGAGGATATAATAATAATCAGGGCTGCGGTCTGGATATTGAGCCATCTACGAATCCTCTCCAGTAGCCACTCTTTCTGCTATAACCTGCAGAATGGAGTAAACACCTGTGAACTGCTGTTGCACAGGAAGCCCACTGATCCTGATTGTGCGCTGGTTGAATCTCCAAGGAGCTGATTTTACCAACCCCACGGGTGACGTGATTGTGCTCTACGACCAGCTCGAAGACCGTTTTTCTATCATTTCTCCTTAACTTCCCAGGTCCACCGCTGCCCGCGGAAATTCCACCCCTTGCCCTCAATGCGGTCATGGAGTAAAACTCCAACCTGGGTAGAGAAGTCGCCTTTCAGAATGATCACAATATTCCCATTCTGCGCCCAGACATCAGTCTTATCCTCAAACGTCACGATTTCTCTTCTCGATGTGTTCGTCTTGTAACGCAACTGGCCTCCTGCCAGGAAAGTATATTCATAGAAGTCCCCATCGGAGTCCATCCCTGCCCAGGTGGTTCCTTCGATCGATCGGGTGGTCTCAGTTGTTGCCGTGGCTGCCTGCTGCGGGGAGGTGCGCTCCGGTTGCGAGTCAATCTTGAAACCGAACCTGCGCAGCAATCGGACCACTGCGGTATAGCATGAGCTCATCATCTTTGGGTTTCCTTTCTCTTTTGATAGATGGTTAAAAATCGGTGGAGGCAGGCGACTGCCAAGACGGTCAGAGTCGATTCTGATTTATGGTTCTACTGATAAGGGCTGTCATATCTCCGAGGAAAAGCAACCGCCCTCTTTCATTTGTTTCATCATCGTCTGCATCATCCCGACCAACAGCGTGGTAGAAAGTGAATTCATTATAGCATTGTGAGTAGGAGTAGCATGGTGGGAGTGCGAACTGAGTGTTAATGACCTTGACAAATCGATAAACTTCAATATAATAACACATAGACGGTTATCGATATGTCTCCCAAAACAGTGGTCATCAAGGTTGATACAGTCACGTTTGCCAAGGCATTGGCAGATGAGACGCGCCAAAAGATCATGGCGTTGTGCTGCTGCAGCGAAATCAGCGTGAGTGAGCTGGTCAAAGCGACTGGCGTCGCCCAGCCGACGGTCTCGCACCATTTAAAAATTTTAAAAGATGCCGGGCTGGTGCGGGCTGAGCGGCGTGGGAAAGAAATTTTCTACAGCATCAATCAAGCCAAACTGGCGGAAGGCTGCTGCCAGGTGGCTGAGAACTTTGCTCCCGAGGTGACTTTGAAGATCGAGATTTAGCTGCTCTTTTTTTGAAGAAACATATCGAAATATAGAAATATATCGATTTGAAAGGATTTAGAAGATGGACGAAATCAACAAGCTGATTTCCCCGGAGGAAATCCATATCCATGTGCGTGAGCGTTACGCCGGGATTGCAGAGAAGCAGGCAGGCTGTGGTTGCAGCCCCGCCGAGAGCTCGGCTGCCAGTTGCTGCGGCGGCGAAGAGGATCCCAAGGCGCTCGACCAGTTGGCGCGGCTGTATGAAGCGGATGATGTGGACGAGCTGCCGTCCGATGTCACCGATCTCTCGCTGGGATGCGGCGATCCGGTGACTTTGGCTTCGCTGCAGCCCGGACAGATCGTGCTCGACCTGGGCTCCGGCGGTGGGATCGACTGCTTTTTGGCTGCCAAGCGTGTGGGTCCGGCGGGTAAAGTGATCGGTGTGGACATGACTCCCCAAATGATTGACCGCGCCCGCTCGAACAAGAAAAAACTCGCTGCAGACAACGTAGAATTCCGCCTGGGTGAGATTGAACACCTGCCGGTGGCCGATGAAAGCGTGGATGTGGTGATTTCGAACTGCGTCATCAACCTCAGCCCGGACAAGCCCCAGGTCTTTCGCGAGGCATTTCGGGTGCTCCGGCACGGCGGACGCCTGGCAGTTTCGGATATCGTCACCGATGGCCCGCTGCCGGAAGCGATCAAGCAGAACCTGAGCGCCTGGGCGGGCTGCGTATCGGGCGCGCTGGACCAGGCGGATTACGTCGCGGCGATTGAAGCAGCCGGCTTTGAGGCGGTTCAGCTCACACCCGTTTACTGGGATGAAGCGATCGTGGAGCAGGCGATGGATCAGCTCAACCTGAGGGGCGAGCTGAAGGAAGGTCACCGGATGATGGTGTTCCAGGAGGGAGATGAAGTGAAGGTGATCGACCTGGGTGAAGCGAAAGACGGCAACGCCCATTCGATCTCCCGAGCAGTCTTCAG
>CAYGZL010000178.1:0-5810 GCA_964354345.1 uncultured Anaerolineaceae bacterium
TGCGAGCTATCAAAGGCGAAAAATCCGCCAAATGTCACATAACGCCCGGCAAAGAAACCTGCAGCGCAAGCGCCTGTCAACAGGATCGTAGCGATGAAAACAATGCTGATGACCAGGATAACACGGTTCGATTTCATACGAATGACTCCCAATTCATCTTTTCCACAGTGGTAAAGATATCACACGATCGTTAGAAATTTATAAATGTTGGGGCAAAAATGATAGAAACAAGCTTAAGATCACCTTATGACTGCCCTGGATGTCACGCCAACCATCTATCCAGATAAGCCTGAAAGGAAGTTGGGTCGCTAACACTTTCGGTGTAGGCCAACAAGGCTTCCCCGTCCAGGGGGTAATAAGGATGGCACGAAGATGGGCGTGCTCCACCCGGCGCAACCACGAAAGCGGAGATAAGCGGTGCAACCAGGTCTGCCTTCGCCAGGGGTGGGACGAGTTCTTCGGCCGTCACGATCGTTGTTCCCGCGGTCAAGACCAACTCCTCATCCACGGCACGGTTGCCGCCGATCACCGCATTACCGTCAGTGTCCACCTGCAAAGCATGGATCACCGCCACATCGGGTCGAATGGCCGGGAAGGCCATCAACTCCTCGCCCGAGTAGGGATCCACAACGGTGCACACATCGGGCCGCAGGCGGGGTAAATCCGTCCCCAGCCAGGCGCGACCTGGCATAAAGCCCACCCCGGCCATCTGGGCGCGCAGACCGAATGCCAGACTCGCTTCGGTCTCTTCCAGGATTTCGATCTCACCCCGGCTGGCATAATAGCTAAACATCGGCGCCAGGCCGAATATTTCGAGACCAAAGTAACAGGAGCGCACACGGCGCACCATCCCCGCCCCCACCAACAGGTCGCTTTCCAAGCCAGCGGTGAACGCCAGCAAAGTCAGATCGCGCGGCTCGCCAGTCTCGCGGAAGCGCTGGATCAATGCCCTGACAAAGGCCAGCGGTCGCCGATACAGGGTCATCCCGCCCAGCGCCAGGGTAACGCCGCCCGGCACCAGGGCTGCGGCTTGCTGGATTGATCGGCGCTTATCAGGTCCGACTTGTTTGGTCATTTGGGCTCCACTTTCTCGTCCTCCGGCGCTCCGTCCTGCTCAGGTTTCTGAGGCAGGTTCGCCACCCTTTGAGACAGCTCACGCAGCGAGGCATCTTCGGACTGCCAGGGATCGCGGGCGCGCTGGGCAGCCCGTCGTAACAGCTCAATCTGGCCAACCGTGTTTTTCCCTTTGACCATCACATAAATCGCGGCGTTAATTCCGACCACCACGATCAGCGTCAGGCAGATAACCAAAATGGCGCGACCAGTGTCCATGGCTAGTCCCTCCATAATTCGGGCATCACCAGCGGTAAAGACAGCAAGCTGGGGATGGAATGCACCGCGGCGAGATGACCATCGAGCTCGGGGTTGACCAGCACCGTGGTAAAACCCATCTCGCGTGCCGGAACCAGGTTAACCGGCGCATCGTCCAGCAGCACACAATCCGCTGGATCTGATACGCCAGCCATCGCCATGGCAACCTGGTAAGCCACCGGCTGAGGTTTACAGACAAACTGCAAGGCGCGGATATCAATTATGCCGGTGAAACAACCTTCACATTCCAAAGCTGCCAGGACGCGCCGGGTATGATGACTGTCAGCATTGGTAAAAATCCAACGGGATTGAGGCAACGAGAGCAGCAAGGCACGCAGGGATGGGTTGGGCTGGAGGTAACGATTCAACGGTAAGTCATGCACGTAAGCCAGGTAATCATCGGGATCGACCTGAAAATGGGTTTGCAGGCCGCGCAAAGTCGTGCCGTACTTTTCGTAATACTGCTTCCGTAAGACTGGCACCTGCTCCGCTGGGATTCCCAGGCGCTCTTCCATAAAGCGCCCAATCCGTTCCCGAATGTCCGGCCATAAGCCACTGCTGTGCGGATAGAGCGTCTCGTCCAGGTCGAAAAACAAGGTTGTGTATTGCACGGCACTATTATACAGGTGAACAGATGAAATGTACGGGTTATAATTATCCCCGTGTCAATTCACCTGCTTCCCCCTGAAGTAGCTTCCCAGATCGCGGCTGGCGAAGTCGTCGAACGCCCGGCATCGGTAGTCAAGGAGCTGCTCGAAAATGCCTTAGATGCAGGCGCCAACGTCATCCGCATCCTGGTAGAGAGCGCCGGACAACGCCTGATCGAGGTCTCTGATGATGGCTGCGGCATCCCCGCCGTCGAACTGGCCCTGGCTGTGGAGCGCCATGCCACAAGCAAGCTTAGCCGGGCTGATGACCTGTTCCACATCCAGACCCTCGGCTTTCGCGGCGAGGCGTTGGCGTCGATCAGCTCAGTGTCACGCCTGACGATCACCACCCGCGCGGCTGCATCGGAGGTGGGGGCGCGCTTACAGGTAGAAGGCGGTCGCGCCCAACCAGTCCAGCCGGTCGGCGCGCCGGTCGGCACCACCGCGCGCGTCGAAAACTTGTTTTACAATGTCCCGGCCCGACTGAAATTCCTCAAGCACCCCACCACCGAACGCAACCTGATTGACTCGCTGGTGACGCGCTATGCCCTGGCATATCCGAAAGTGCGTTTCTCCCTGCAACAGGAGGGTCGTGCCAGCCTGCAAACCAGCGGGAATGGCAACCGGCGTGAGGTGCTGGCCGCGTTGTATGGCGTTGAAACGGCCAGGCAAATGCTCGAAGTCCTGGCGGAAGGGGATGACCTGCATACACAGGGTTTTATCAGCCCTACCTCACTCACCCGCTCCAACCGGCGGGAGATTACTTTCTTTGTCAACGGCCGGCCAGTGCAAGACATCAGCCTGACGACTGCCCTGATGCGGGCTTATCACACCCTGCTGATGGTCGGACGCTACCCTGTGGCGATCTTATTCCTGGAGTTACCGCTGGAATCCGTGGACGTCAATGTCCATCCCACCAAGGCTGAGGTGCGGTTCCGTGATCCTGACCGGGTGTTCAGTGGCGTACAGCGCGCCGTGCGGCGCGCCTTACTGGCCTACACCCCGGTGCCGGGCCTGGGCGGCGAGGCGGAGGGTCAGTTGCGTTGGACGCCCGGAAGAAGCGATCAAGCGGCAGAGGATAGCCTTCAGATGACAGGGGTTAGCAGTCAGCCATCCGCGCTCGGCGGTCAACCGTCAGAACTCACCGGTCAGGCAGCCTCAGCACGGCGTGTACCCATCCTGCGCCTGGTAGGACAGATCGCGGCTGCTTACCTGGTCGCTGAAGGACCGGACGGGCTTTATTTGATTGACCAGCACGCCGCCCACGAGCGGGTGTTATTCGAAAAGCTGATGGCCACCCACGGAAACACTCCACCTCCCGCGCAGACCTTACTCCAACCAGCCGTGGTTGAGCTGGCGCCCGGCGCTGCCCGCCTGCTCATCGCCCAGCTCCCTCTGTTGCAACACCTGGGCTTTCAGGTCGAGTCCTTTGGAGCGCAAGCCTTTTTAGTACGGGCAATCCCGGCGGTGCTGAGCGGTAGCAGCCCCGCGGTGGCGCTGCACGCCCTGGTAGAAGATTTCGAAGAAGATGAAACGCCGCTCCAGGCGGAGACAGAAGCGCGCCTGACTGCCCGGATTTGTAAACGAGCCGCCGTCAAAGCCGGACAAATCCTTTCGGTGGAAGAGCAGCGCGCTCTGCTCAACGATCTCGAAGCCTGCCAATCCCCGCGCACCTGCCCGCATGGCCGGCCGACGATGATTCACCTGTCCGTGGATCTACTTGAACGCCAGTTTGGTCGCCGCGGGCCACGGTAAGGTGTGAGATGCGTGGACTGTGGTTGGATAATCAATCCAAGGATACGTCGCTCCTGGTGCTGCGCGACGACTTGCCCATTCCCGCGCTCCAGGTCGGCGAAGCGCTGATCCGCATGCGCCTGGCCGGGATCTGCGGCACTGACCTGGAGCTGCTGCGCGGCTATTATCCTTACCGGAATATCCCCGGACACGAATTCACCGGTGAAGTCGTGGAAGCGCCGGACTATCCAGAGTGGATCGGCAAGCGGGTGGTGGGAGAGATAAACCTGGTCTGCGGGAGCTGCCGGATGTGTCGCACAGGGAACCCCACCCACTGTGAGCAGCGCCAGGTTTTGGGGATCCTGGATAAACCGGGCGTCTTTGCTGAATACCTGACCCTACCGCTGGTTAATTTGCATCACGTGCCAGACAATGTCCCGGATGAGGTGGCCGTTTTCGCCGAACCGCTGGCTGCCGCCCTGGAAATCCAACAGCAGGTTTCGCTCCAACCCGACAGCCGGGTTCTGTTAATAGGCGCCGGACGCCTCGGCCAACTGATCGCCCAAACGCTTTCCTTAACCGGCTGCGACTTACAGGTAGTCGCCCGCCATCCTCGCCAGCGCACCCTGTTGCGTGCGCGCGGCATTCCGGTTTTGGATGCCAGCCAGGTAGGCGAACGGTGTTTTGACCTGGTAGTGGAAGCCACCGGTTCGCCCGATGGCTTCTATCTGGCGCGCCGGGCCATCCGACCCCGTGGAGTATTGGTGCTGAAGAGCACCTATCCCGGCGACCTGCAGGTCAACTTCTCGTCTATGGTTGTAGATGAACTCACCCTGGTCGGTTCGCGCTGTGGACCCTTCGCACCCGCCTTGCGGTTAATGGCGACCGGACAGGTAGATCCGCGCGGCTTAATCGAGGCGCGCTATTCCCTGGCGGAAGGGCTGGCAGCCTTTGCGCATGCCGCCCAGCCAGGGACGTTGAAAATAATCCTCACCAGCACATGACAGTCCTCATTGCTCATCATAGACCGCATCGACCATCAAGGAAATGATTTCCACCAGATCCTCATGAAAGACGATGTCGGCGCGCAGGTCAATGTAGGTTTCCGTGCGATTAATTACGATCAAATGGGCGCCATTTTCCAGGGCGCGCAACGGCAGTCCGGCGACCGGCATCACCTCCAGCGAGGAACCAATCACAATCAGCAGGTCACAGCGCTTACAGGCTTCCTGCGCTTTTAACCAGATCTTCTTGGGAAGCTGCTCGCCAAACAAAACTGTATCAGGTTTTAGGATCCCGCTGCAGTGCGGGCAGCGGGGCAGCCAGCCGTGCTCCAGAAAAGGTTCCAGGTGACCCACCGAACTGACCTGGCGATAACAATCAATGCAGGTCAGTGTACCAAAAGAGCCATGCATCTCGAGCACATTCTGCGCGCCAGCGCGCTGGTGCAAACCGTCAACGTTTTGGGTTACCACGGTTTGTAAATAGCCTGCCTGCTGCAAGCGCGCCAACCCGATATGCCCCGGATTAGGCTGCGCCAGAACTATATCCTGGGCAAACGAACGGATGAAATTGAAAAACTTCTCAGGATGGTAACGAAAAGCCGAGAGAGAGGCTACCTCATAGGGGTCATACTTCTGCCATAGACCGCTGTTCTCTGAACGAAAGTCTGGAATGCCCGAGGCAGTCGAGATGCCTGCGCCGGTCAGGATCACACCGCGTTTGCTGTTGCGGATCATGTCTGCCGCGCAAACGATCCCCTGCTGGACACTGCTGTCGGAAAGCACAATCTTCTCACAAGACGGCGGCTCTGTCATAATCCAATTATAATAGGTTTATGCCAAAGAACAAACATACAGGTAGGGGCGAACCTATGTGTTCGCCCGGTAGGGGCGAACCTGCGTGTTCGCCCGGTAGGGGCGAACCTACGTGTTCGCCCGGTAGGGGCGAACCTATGTGTTCGCCCTGGGGCAAACACACAGGTTTGCCCCTACAGGATTCTGATCACCCGATGGTGATTGGCGTTTCGGGGGGACCGGACAGCCTGTACCTGTTGGA
>CAYGZL010000179.1:0-3188 GCA_964354345.1 uncultured Anaerolineaceae bacterium
AGGTTGGCGCGCAAAGCTCTGCGCCAGTTCTTGAGAAGCTCGCTCAGGCGTTCATCGAGCAGGCGAACG
Organism: uncultured Anaerolineaceae bacterium; assembly: GCA_964354345.1. Lineage (GTDB taxonomy): Bacteria > Chloroflexota > Anaerolineae > Anaerolineales > UBA4823 > CAYGZL01. The sequence continues at coordinate 70 of CAYGZL010000179.1, forward strand.
GTGGCATCGGAATTGGCTGCCCCGCGGTGCTGCGCTGGACGGAGGTGGCAATACGGGCAGGTCGGCGAATCAGCGAGCGTGCCTTCATGGAATTCGCGGCAGGAAAGCAGCCCGGTGAGCTGTCCTTTCCAACCTTCAAAATCGCCACTGCGGGTCAGTAAATCAATACCGGATAAAGCGCGCAGCGCTTCAAAGCGTGCATCGCGATACAGTCGCTGCCGTAAGTCGTCGCCGCTGGCAGTCAGAACTAATTTGCGATGCAGGTCGCTGTAAACCGCAATATATTCCTGCTTGAGGCTGGTCAATTCGCGCAAGGCCGCCTGCTGGTCAAAGCTTTCGCTTCCCTTGCCAAAACGCCGGATGGAATCCAGGGTTTGCTTTTGCACCTGCCGGGCGCGCTGAGTCCAGGCGTGCTCATGCGGGAGGTTCGCCTGGGCTTCCGCCAGATAAGTGGTATACGGCTGAAGCTGGTTGATGGCATCCAGAAGCTGGCGGGCACGTTGTACGATAACGCGGTATTCCAGTGATTCTTGAATTTGCACGGGTGTGTAACGCAGGTTACGCAGCTTTCCCACCGTGGTGTATTTGGATAGTTCCTCTAAAAACTGTTTATAACCGCGCAGACCGGGAAGCAGATCCATCAACGAGAGAGCAAAATCCGGCGCATCGCTGCCCACAACCGTTCCCTGTTCCACCACAAAGGTTATCCGATCGGTAAATACTGGGATGTTCCAAAGCTGGGCGCCTTGCTCCAAACGATTCTGGAGCAGCACCACCTGCTCCAGCTCAGAATGTACCAGACGCTGCAGCTCTGTAATCGCACTCTCGCGGGTGTTTTCGTCGCGCACCAAACCCTGCTGTAGCCCCAGGCCTTCAAAGATCATGGTCCACAGGTTGATCGGCAGGCTGCGCGGGCGCTTGTAAAACCGAAATTTGGTCAGGTCGGTCATAGACCGAGTCAGGGCGCGTTCCAGCGTGCTGGCATCCAGTTCCTCACGCCCGTCCAGGCTGAGGACGATATCCCCGTTGTATACCAGCGCCAGCAGGATGACCGCCACCCATTCCGGCTCCAATTGGTATTTCAGATCTTTTTCCACTGGCTGTAGCCCACCGGCAATAATTTCTATGACTTCACCGCGGTTAATTACCTGCCCTTCGGGTTTGTGATTGAGGATTTTCAAAAAATGGCTGGTGTATGGGGAAGCATAAGGGCGAATATTGTTTTGGCTATCGAGAATTCCCAATCCCTCCAGAACACCAGAGCCCAGGTTGGAAGTACGCCCGCACAAGCGGCGAATAGCTTCCATGGCGCTGTTTGCCCGGGCAGTTTCGGTCACCGGCTGGCTCAAACGTTGGAACCTGGGATAATCTGGATAGCGGTCCTCGAACTCAGGTGCGAACAAGTGAGAGGCAACCAGACGGATCAATTCCTCTAGATTCTGGCTGGCGGTACTGCGCATGTGGGTAAGAACGGTTTGAATGGGTTCATCCACACCCTGATAAACAACGTGCAATTTCTCAATCAGATGGTCTTGCAGCCAACGCATCAAACCGCGGAAATAGGTTTCGGCTTTGTTGGCATATTCCACACGGTATTCGGTGGATTCGTTTGCCATTGCCATCGCCCCGGCGTAAAGACGGATTTTGGTTTCAAAGTCATTATCCAGGCCGGATAGGTAAAAGATGGTTTCATCCGGCAATTTACCATCATTCCAGGCGCGATCCATAAAGGGCGGCAGGAAGTATAGAAAAAAATCGCGCGGCGGTTGGGCTGTGGTGCGCTCATCCGGCGGACCGAAGAACAAATAACCGGGACGAGTGACTTTGTGGTCAGCCCATGGCAGCTCATAGAACCAGATGCTGTAACCAGTCAGGTAGGTGGTATCGCTCAGATTGAGCGCCTGGCGAAGCGCGTTAAAGAAGTAAGTGTTCAGGTCAGATTTATCCATGAATTCGCCGCGCTCATGGATTTTCTGATCAAAATCTACCGCCTTCTTCAAGTCCAGATAATATTGGCCGTTTTCCGGGTTGTAGGAAAGGAACTGACCCTGAACCGTCTTCATCATCTCTTTGAGCGCCACCTGAACCTGATCGAGCAGAAAATCGGCCGTATTCATCTCTGCTGGCAGGCGCTGGTAGAGACACAACCCATCGCGCAATCCCTCTGCGGTCACTCCCAGGGGAATAAAGACATCACGGGTTGTTAAACGCTGCACACTAAGGGCGCGAATGATGCGAATGGCCAGATTCTTAAGGTTGGGACGGGTGTAAGCGTTCTGAATCAGTCCCTCCAAAATATTGCTCTTCTCAATCACCCGGGCGATATCATCCATGCTGCGCAGGCTGGGATCATCTTGAATCAGCTTCCAGTAGTGATCATAAGAGATCAAACCGGGTTGATCGAGAGGCACTTCCAGATCCAATACCGATCGAATGGCCGTGCTAAAGGTCTTCAAAACCTGGCGCTTTTCTGCAATGGCCAGGTTTTCAAAGGTTTCCACATAAACGGGATGAATGGGGAACAGATCCACAAATTCATCCATGCGCTCGGCCATTGATTTATACAGGGGCGCAAATTTGCGCAAATAATCAGCGATGTGCGCCTTTTGTGCATCGGTTTTCTTGAGCAGGCGCTGGGAAACGACAAAGGTGATGTCTTCACGGGCGATGCTGATTTGCTCAAAACGGTCCTTGACCCGGCGAAGCTGTTCTGCTACAAAACTGAAGCGCGGATTCTCAAACAGGGTTTCTTGCAGACCGCCCATAAATCGGAATGGGCAAGCTGCAGCTACCTCACCCAGCTCTCTTACGAAGCCCAGGTCCAGGATTAAGGCGCGTTGTTCGCGGGTGCGCAGATAATCCAGAAGCTCATCTACTACCAACAGGATGCCCATTTCTGGATATTTTTCCTGGAAAGCCGCAACTGCCTGGATGATGAGTGTTTTATTGTTGTTCACCTGGTCAGCCGGGGGGAATAGTATAGAGATGCCCCAGGAGCTTAAGGCGGCTTGCAGCTCATCCAATAAGATTTCCCGAAGTCCACGGGTCACACTCCCAATTTCAACGCGCACTACTTTATACTTGCCTGCAAAGGTGGTGGCAGCCTCCTTTACTTTTGG
>CAYGZL010000180.1:0-1811 GCA_964354345.1 uncultured Anaerolineaceae bacterium
CTGGAGTCTATGCAAGTACAGTGCGAAACAACCTTGTTTGCCTCGCTGATCGGTTATCCATCTTTCAATACAGCTAATACCTGGGGCAGTAACAACAGATTGGTGGCGACGGTTTCTTTCGAATACAGGGTGACCTTTCCCGTCCAATCGCCAAAATAACCACCAGCCTCGCCTAAAATAACCGGGAAAGGTGCGCAATCCCATGGATTCATCTGGGGGTCAATCATTACATCCGCCCGCCCGGTGGCCACCAACAGGTAACCGTAGGCGTCACACCAGCCAGCCCGATAGCCGACGGCGCGTTGCAGGCGCTCCCAGGCTGCTTGTTTGCCGTGACGGGCGAACGCGGCAGTGTCAAAATGAGATACCAGAGCTTTGTCCAGCCGTGCCTGGGAGGATACATGGCAGGGGCGTCCGTTCCAAAAGCTGCCCTGTCCGACGGCTGCCCAGATTATTTCGTCTAAAGCCGGGAAGTACGCCACACCCACCACATTCTTCCCTTCCACTTCCAGGCCAAGCAGCACCCCGTAGAGCGGAACGCCGCGCACAAAGGAGCGCGTTCCGTCAATCGGGTCAATCAACCAACGGAATCCACCTGCAGTTGACGCTTCTTTCGCGCCAAATTCTTCGCCCAGGATTTCATGCCCTGGAAATTGCTTTTCGATCTGGCCACGAATATAACTTTCGGCCTCGCGATCGGCGTTAGTCACCGGTGTATTATCGGACTTGGTCTCGGCCTGGAATTCACCCTGGAAATACTTGAGGGTGAGTTTCCCAGCTGCGCGGGCAGCCTCGATTGCGAAGGTCAGGTAGGCGTCGAAAAGTGTCATAAATCGTCAGCACTCAGCAATTTGAAAAATTTATGTCATCAATTTTACCATTTAATAAATAATATCCAAATTCTATAATCCGTTTCAGACGGTGGTTCTGGGGATTGGGGTGTGGTATGATTTTAACCTGCCAAACTGCCTGATTCATATACTTGCGTACCAAAGCATTTCTCCGACCTTTCCCAGGAGGTAATCCATGAACTCAAGAGAGCGTGTGCTGGCAGCCCTTAACCATCAGCAACCCGATCGTCCCCCGATTGACCTGTCAGGCCACCGCGCCTCAGGGATTGCAGCCATTGCCTATGCCAGGCTGCGCAAATATTTAGGGTTGCCGCAGCGACCGATCCGGATTTACGACATGATTCAACAGCTTGCCATCGTTGACGAGGATGTATTAGACCTGTTCGGGATCGATACCATCGAGTTAGGTCGTGGTTTTGCACTGGATGATCAGAACTGGCATGCCTGGGTGCTTCCGGATGGCACGCCGTGCCAGATTCCAGCCTGGATTCGTCCGGAGCGAGAGCCTGGGCGGTGGGTGATCCGTTCTTCGCACGGACGTGTGATTGCTCACATGCCTGATGGCGCACTGTACTTTGAACAAACCTATTACCCCTTTGCCGAAAAATATGAGGCAGGGGTGGAGGTGGATCATACGACGATCCCGGAGGCCATGCAGGAAAGCATGTGGACTGCGATCATTTCTCCACCTGGCCCTTTGATTGCCGGAGCGGATGAGTACCAGCGGCTAGCTGATGGCGCCCGGGGCCTGCGCCAGCGTACAGATCGAGCCATCCTTGGCCTGTTTGGCGGTAATTTATTCGAATTGGGCACTTTTCTATACCGCATAGATAATTTCTTGATGTTGATGGCTGCCGATCCGACGCGCACCCTGGACTTCATGGAAGCCTGCACAACCATGTACCTGACTAACCTGGAAAAGTACCTGACCGCCGTTGGTCCATACATTGATATCGTGCT